>JBEKJG010000010.1:0-55253 GCA_050011355.1 Thermoplasmata archaeon
CGCCACCCGTCCTCGACCTCGACCGGTGCGACCACGAGATGGTTCTGCGTGAGTTGCGAGTGATACTTCAACAGGGAACCGAAGACGGCGTCCGGGTCCTCCCGGGTCAGGCGACCCAGTTCTCCGAGCGTACCGAGCCAACCTCCGCCGGAGGCGAGGCCCCGAAGGACGCGAAGATACCGGGGAAGGGAATCCTCGGAGAGCGAGGTAGTCCGTCGGCCACCCGAAATCGATGGGTCGAGGGTGGCCATTGCGGGAAGAGCGGGGGCCTCGTCCTCGGCAGTCTCCCGCCAGGGTGGGTCTACGGGGGCGGCCGGGACGGGCGGCGAGGGTCCAACGCGCACCGCATCGACCTCCTCGATCACGCGTGCGAGTTCCGCCTCGAGAGGACTGACCGCCGGTTCCGGATCAACTCCGGCACCCGGGAGGGCCTCAGGAGGTGTGACGCGGCTCGGTTCCGGAACCGCGGGGGCGCGAATGCTGGAGGCCCCGTCGAACAGGGGAAGGCGGACGTCGGGGTCCGACACGCGGGCCGCCACGACGCGCGCGAAATCCTCGAGGTCCGACTCGGGCGCCGGGCGCAGGTTCCGTCGCATGCGGAACCGGTCCAGGGCCCCGCGGAGGGCGACCCCAGGGACGCGGAAGCTCCGTCGCCGCTCGCCGTCCTGCATCTCCACCCAGGGGTTTCCCTCCTCGTCCCGCATCAACCGGAGTCCTCCGTGGGCTACGAGGTCGCGATACAGCTCGTGGGCCGGTGGCCCCCCCATCGCACCGATGGGCGGCGTCCACTCCGACGAATTCGGTCGGCTCAAGTCCCGGATCTTCACTTCATCGAACGTCATGGGCAAGCTACCTGCCCACCCGGAACGTGCGACCTGTGAGGGCACTGAAGGGGTGGTTCACACCTTCTCGTTGGGTTCAAGGGTATAGTTCTTTTCGCGGCAGTGGAAGCGGTTTCTCCCCGACCGAGAGTCCCTCGCCGAAGGCCGAAGTCAGGCCGTCCCGGGACCCACCAGGGTCTTGATCGGTATCCCTTCCCGGACGGCCCCACTGACCGTGCAGAAATCCTCGAAGATGGAGACGCAGTGGTCGAACCGTTCTCGGTCTTCCGGGTGGACGGGTGCGGTCTGGATCGAGATCGCCATTCGACGGACCCGCAGACGCCCCCGGTCGTTTCGGCCGACCTCGACCTCGACCACGGTATGGATCGGGGTGACGGCGACGTGGGCCCTCTCGAGCGTGTTGACGAGGGTCGAGCTCATGCAGTGCCCCACGGCTGTGGCCAGCGACTGGGTCGGCCCAGGTCCGGTACCACCCCCCGCGGGAGCTGCTTCGTCCACAATGAGCGGGCCGAACAGCCCACCGGGGTAGGTAGCTTCGAAACGGTACCTTTCGACTTGCTCCAGCTCCACGATCTTCGCAAGGTCGCTCATGGGGGCACCTGGGGGCCCGTAGGGGAGGCGAGCGAATAATCCCAACCGCCGCCGACGGAGCCGTCCGGACCGTCCGCGCCATGCGAGCGCACGGTCCGCCTTCCTCTGTCAGCATAAGCTCAAAAGACTCGCCCGGCCTAATACGACCATGAAACGCGTCCACGTCTGGGAAAACCACGTCTCGATACCGCACCTCGACCTCGTCCTCGTCCGCCCCGCCACGGAGAGCCTCTCCACGACTCTCGGGTCCCTGTCCCGCATGGGGATCGGTGTGGACGCCGAAGAGGTTGAAGTCCACGAGCACGTCCGAACGGACTGACGACACCGCCGAACAACCTCGCGGAGGGGTAGACCTCCGCCCGGGCCCCGGCATAGGATCTCCCTCGGGGATCCGTGGCCGGCCCGGATCCGACGGCCCCCAGTGACCGTTCATATCCCCGGGCGGGTTTGCCCCCCAAGGTGGCGCCAATGGTCCAGCGAGTGACGGAAGTGGTGGGCAGTGACCCGGAGAGCTTTGCGAACGCGGTACAGAACGCGGTGACCACCGCGTCCAAGACCTTGCGGGGCCTCAAGTGGTTCCGGGTGGCGGAGCTCGAGGGCTCGATCGAAGGGAACAAGGTCAGCGAGTTCCGCGCGCTCGTCCGGATCTACTTCGACTACGAGGTCAAGACGTAGATTCGGGCCGAACGCTCAGCCGTTCGAAGGGGCGGCCTCCGCTGTCGCCCGCCCCGCCTTATGCTCCCGTGACCGTACGCCCCCCGGAGGGAGATTTCGGTGGCGCGACGTACCCGACGAGGCCGGTCCGGTCCTCCGGGCACGATCCCCCGAGCCGCGTCCACCCCACTGCGTAGCGGACCGAGGCCCGCGCGTCGCCCTCCCGCCGCCCGACCGTGGGAGGTACATCACGACCAAGGCAAAGCCCTCCGGGACTCGGTCTCGCGAAGCGCCCACGGTCGGTGGCAGGCTCCGCCGGACCGCCCCGACCCGCTCGACCTGATCGCCCGGAGCAACGAGGGGCGCCTTCCCGGCCTCATCCCCATCCGGATGGGCCGGATGGCGACCAGCCTGTTCGGGTTCTACCGCGGGAACGCGGCCGTCATGGCGTGGGACCTCGCGCACACCCCCGTGACCGGGATCCACGTCCTGATGGACGGGGACGCCCACCTCGCGAACTTCGGGCTCTTCGGGACCGTCGAGCGCGACGTGGTGTTCGACCTGAACGATTTCGACGAATCGCAGACCGGACCCTGGGAGTGGGACCTCAAGCGGCTCGTGGCGAGCGTGAACGTCGCGGCCCGTGAGTTTGAGTGGTCCCGGCGGGACCGCGCGGAAGCGGTCCGCAGCTGCGTCCAGGGGTACCGTGGGGCCGTCCGACGGCTCGAGGAATCCGGCGCGCTCGCGATCTGGTACGAGTTCCTCTTCACGCGACGCCGGAACCCCGGTCTGCACCTCGACCCGGTCACCCACGCGGTGCTGTGGGGGGCGGCGGAGACCGCGGCCCAGCGCTCGAACGACACGCTGCTCAACCGGTTGGCCCACCGGGGGCCGAAGGGCGAGTGGCGATTCCGGGAGATCCCGCCGGTCCAGGTACGGGTTCCCCGCGACGTCCGCGGGCAGGTCCTGGCTTCGCTCGGGGCGTACGCCCGGACCCTCCCGCGCGGGCGCCGGTTCCTCCTCGACCGCTACCACCCCGTCGACGTCGCGGAACATATCGTGGGGGTGGGGAGCGTGGGCGCGCGGGCCTACGTCGTCCTCCTGTTCGGCAACGGGGAGGACGACCCGCTGCTGCTCCAGGTCAAGGAGGGCCTCGGGCCGGCCGCGACCCCGTACCTGCCGCCGCTCCCGAAGGACCTCGCCCGCGAGCCGGGCAAGCGGGTCGTCACGGCCCAGATGGCGCTCCAGAGCTCGCCCGACCTCCTGCTCGGCTGGACTCGGATGGACGGGCACTCGTTCTACGTCCGGCAGATGCGGAACCTGAAGGGGTCTGTCCCGCTCGAGGAGCTTACCCGCAAGCAGTTCCTTCGGTACGTGGAGGCCTGCGGGCAGGTCCTCGGTCACGCCCATGCCCGGACCGGGGACGCCGCACGGATCGCCGGGTACTGCGGTCGTTCCTCCGCTCTCGATGACGCCCTTGCCCGGTTCGCGGAGGAGTATGGCGCCCAGGTCGAGCGGGACCACGCTCGGCTGGTCCGCGCGGTCGCGTCCGGCCATATCGCCGCGGTCTTCGAGGACGCGGCGGCATCCCCTCGACGGCGCTCCTCGGCCCCGGGGCGAGGCTCGGTCCGGTCTACCAGTCGGCCCAGTGGCGGGCCACGCGCAGCCCGAAGGAGACCCACATCGCCGCCAGGGTCCCGAAGAGGACGAGCAGCGAGACCACCGCGATCACGAAGTCCTGGAACCAACTGAACGTCGGCGCGAAGAAGGCGACGTAGACGAGCGTGAGGCTGATCCAGACGACGGGCACGATCACCGAGAGGACGATCCGGAGCAGGGCGCCGCGCACGACCGACGAGAACGGCGACGCGTGCCACGAGGGCATGTGGACGGGGGGGCTCGACATGGGAAGCCCATCGGCGTCCCCCTCTATTCGAGTAGTGCACCGGAGGTGAGCACCGGAGGGTCCTCCGGACCCGGAGCCGGTCCTCCCGCTCGAACCGCCTCGCGGGTTAGATCGCGGTCGGCGGGACCGGAGGGGGCGCGTCGGGCCCCTTCCGGCTTCGCAGCCAGAACACCATGACGAGGCCGACCATCACGACGACGGCCCCTACGGCCAGGAGCTGCTCGTCCGTCCGCGAGAGCATTCCACCGCTCCCCCCGGCCGGGTTGGCCGTCACCAGGAGCGGGACCTTGACCGAGGTTCCATCCACGTGCACGCTTCCCGCGCTCACGTTGGAGCCGTACCCCGAGGGCAGCTGCACGGTGAACGAGTACGTCCCGTTCGGTTCCCTGAACGCGAGCGAGGTGGTCGTGCCCTTGACGACCGAGCCGTTCAGGTTGACCGACCAGGTGCTCCCCGAGGGAAGACCGGTCTCCGAGACCGTTACCGCGTAGAGGACCCGAACCCAGGCCACCGTGAACGCAGATTGGCCGGGAAGGGTCACGATGCCGCGGTAGTAGAGGGTCGTCCAACCGGAAATCCCGCTGACGGTGTACGTGTAGGTTCCGTTCGGTTCCTCGAAATCGATCTCGCTCGAACCGGAGGACTGCGGCGCGGATCCGGAGAGTGCGACCGACCATTCGGTGCCCGAGGGTAGACCGGTCTCGGTGAAGGTCACCGGGTACGTCACCCTACTGAACGAGACCTCCACGTTCTGGTCGGCCCCGGCGACCGTCACGGTCCCTCCGAGGAACGAGGGTGCATAGCCCGGAACGATCCCGAAGGTGTACGGGTAGGACCCGTTGGGCTCCGGGATCGTGACCGTGCCCGTGCCGTTCGAAAAGTGAGCCGTCCCTTCGATCCGAACGGACCAGTTCGTTCCGGTGGGGAGCCCGGTCTCGGTGAACGTCACCGCATAGGTCGACAGTTTCCAATCGAGTTGGACTTCCACGGTCTCCCCGGCGACGACGACGGAGCCGGAGGGATTCGCGAGGGAGTAGTCCTGCACCGCCCCGACCTGGTAGTCGTAGGTACCGTTCCGTTCGGAGAACGTCACGGTCGTTCCCCCGTCCGAGCTCCGCGTCTGATTCCCGAGCGTGACCGACCAGTTGGTTCCGCTCGCGAGCCCAGTGGAGGTGAACGTGACGTTGAAGACCGGGATCACGTGAGTCCACGTCACCTCGGTCGATGTGCCGGTACCGTCCACCGTGATCTGGCCTCCCGTCGGGGACGCCGTGAACCAAGTGTGCGGGACGATCTGGAAGATGTAACTCCCGTTCGGCTCCATGAACGAAACGGTCGTCCCGGTCGAATAGCTCAGGCTTCCGTTGAGGAGGACCGACCAGTTGGTTCCCGCGGAGAGTCCGGTTTCGGTAAAGTTGACCGGGAGGACCTGCTCGTAGACGGTGAACGTCACGGGCACCGAGAACGCCGTGCCGTCGACCACCACGTCGCCGGTCCGGGGCGACGGGCGATACCCCGCCACGGAATCGATCCGGTACGGGTCGGTCCCGTTCGCCACCGGGATCGAGATGATCGCCCGGTTCGAGTAGTAGAGCGTCTGGTTGAACACGACCGACCAGTTCGTCCCCGACGGCAGTCCGGATTCAGTGAAGTTGATCGGAACGGTCGCCACCGCGAAGAGGATCGTCTGGCTCACCGAACTCCCTGCCACCGTGATGCGCCCTTGGTCGGGCGTCGCCACCAAGCCCGGTATCCCCTGGACTGAGAAGTTGTAGGTCCCGTTCGGAGCGGCAAACCCGATGGATGGGCTGGTCGCCATCGCCCCGGTGCCGTTGAGGTGTACGGTCCAGTCGAAGGGGGAGCTCAGTCCGATCTCGTTGAATGTCACTGAGAAGAACAGGGAGAAGTTGAGGAGGATGTACAACGAGTGCCCGTTGACCGTGAAGGTCTGATTGAGCGGGTAGATGCCCCACCCCTTGATCGAGGGGGTGGCGTTGTAGGAGTAGGTCCCGTTGGTGAGGGAGTACGGGCATAGGTTCCCGTTGTAGCACACCTTCGACTCGTAGCCGGTGACGTTGAGGCGGTAACTCTCAGCGCCGGTGAGACCGGTCGAGTTGAACCCGACGTAGTAGAGGGTCGGGGCGAAGGAGACCAGGACCTCGACGGCGCTCCCGGTCACCGTGAACGAGCCCTGCCATGAGGTGGTGTATCCGGATTCCGCTCCCACCTTGTACGAGTACGTCCCGTTCGGCTCGAGCGTGGTGAGGATCGGGTTCGTCGAGGAGAGGTAGGTCGTCCCGTTCACCGTGACCGACCAGTTGCCTGACGGCCGCGGGTACGGGAGTCCGGTCTCGTTGAAGGTGACGAGGTAGGTGATCCGGGTGTAGCTGATGTTCACGGTGGCCGGCGCACCGGTCACCGTCACACTGCCCAGATAGCTCGCGGGGGCCCAACCCGCTGCTTCGCCGAGGGAGTAGTTGAGCGTCCCGTTGCCTACGTAGAAAGTGATCGTGGAGGTATTGGTGCGCTGCACTGTTCCGTTCAGGCTGACGTTCCATACGGTCCCTGCCCCGAGTCCCGTCTCGTTGAACCGGACCGAGTACACGCTCGCGTTCTTCGTCCAGGTCAGGGGAACGTACGCCACCGTGTTCCGCACGACCACCTCGCCCCCGTACGTGTTCGGAGTGTACCCGGGTACGCTCCCGACGCTGTACAGGTACGTCCCGTTCGGCTCCTGGACGAACAGCGTCGTGGTCGTCGAGTAGACGGTCGTGCCGGAGATGTTCACCGACCAGGAAGTTCTCGCCGGAAGGCCCGCCTCATGGAACTGGACCGAATAGGTGACCTGGGTCCACACGGTCGCGACCTGAACCGGGGTCACGTCCACGTAGACCCACCCGGTCCGTGGGGTCGTCGTCCAACCTCCGACGATCCCGATCGTGTAGTTGTACGTCCCGTTCGGCTCGTAGACGGTGAAGTAGCTCGAGTTCGAACCGTACGATTGATCTCCGAGCCAAACCGACCAACGAGTACCGTTCGGCAGACCGCTCTCCGTGAAGTTCACGGGATACGTCACCGCGGCCCAGGGCAGCTGGATGGATGACGGCCCGCTCGCCACCGTCACGGACCCGCTCGAGTTCCCGATCCTCCACCCCGCGATCGTTCCGATCGTGTACGCGTAGGCACCGGGAGATTCCATGAGCGTGATCGTTTGGGTGAACGAATAGGTCGGTAGGCCCGTGCCGATCGTTACCGACCAAGGGGTCCCGGCCGGGAGCCCCGACTCACAGAAGGTCAGCGGGTACTGACCGCCCGAGGAGAGGGAGGCGTTCGAGCGGCACACCGATACGAGGATCACACCCATCGGAGGGATCAGCCAGCTGGGGGTCGTCTCGAAGCCGAACGAATGGGAGAAGGTGCCATTCACCGGATTCGTGGAGTTGTTGGCTTGCCAGATGGAGTAGGTCCCCGACCGGGGAAAGATCGGCCCCGCGACGCTGAGCTGCACCGAAGTGACCGTGTTCGTGTTCACCGCGAGGAGGGTGAGGGAATTGGATTGCGGGTTCTCGGAGACTCCCGCGAAGACCTTGGGTGCCCCATGAGTGGCGTTGATGGTGGTCTCAAGCGGCAAGGGATCGTAGTGAGGAAGGATCTGGGTGTAGAGCGAGTCGAGGGGCAGAGGTAGGCCCTGGGCGTTGAACAGTGAGCCGTTGTAGGCCGACCGGAGGGCGAAGACGTCGGCGTTGCTGACGTTCGTCTCGGTCATGATGAGGAGCTCGGCGGTGATGTACGGGACCTCCGGATAGGTGTGCATGTAGGGCTGGTACGCGCCAAGCACCCCCGTCCCAGCCCCGAACTCGTCCACCAAGAACTTGATGCTGCAGGTCGAACACGCGGCCTTCACCTCCTGCTCATCGGTGAGGATCCGGTTCGACATGTTGCTCCCCTTGTTCGTCAGGGTCTGGAAGAACTTCGCGAGGGTTCCGGTCGCCGGCGCCTCGGCCGGGTAATCGTGGATCGCGACCGCGGTGATGTTGGGGCCGTTGACGGCGACGGTGGCGTTGATCCAGGGCCCGTCCGGAGAGCTCCCGTGACCCACTCCGGGCAGGCCGATGATCGAAGCGTTGGGTGCAACGGCCCGGATCGCCGAGACGTAGGCCTGGACCTCGAGCGCATACTCCATCGGGGAGACCGTGGAGTAGTCCGTGGCCTTCCAGGACGACCAGTTCTCGCCGAAATGCAGCCAAAGGTACGGCTCGTTGCCGATCTCCCAGTAGGCGGGATAGAACCCCAGCGTCTGCTCCGTGTACGCCACGTCGTAGGCGCCTGTGGCAGGACTGTCGATCTCGCCGGGTAGCGAGATGATCGCGTGGCAGGATACCGACTTGCACCAGGTGACGAACTGTGATTCGTTCGTCGCTTCCTGCGTGGGGTACCCCTCGGTCCATAGGGTTCCACTGGTGATGTTGACCGTATCGGCGATCGCCCCCGCCGGCCACGTGTACCAGTTGATCGGGGTGGACTGGGTCTCGCTCGTCGAGTTCGCAAGCGTAACGGCCGGGTTCACGCCGACTCCCCAGAAGTCAGCGAGGTCCCCGATCGTCTGATTTTGGGCCATCACGGTCTCGGCCACGGGGGGAGACTGCGGGGGGAATTTTGCATCCGTCGCGATCGAAGACACGTGGGGTGAGGCGGCCACTGAGCTAGCGCTGAAGAATCCGAGGGGAGTTCCGGATAGAAGGAGCAGGGCCAGGACGAAGAGGAGCGCCGCGGCCCGGAACGGGGGGTCTCTCCCCCTTAACCTGCGGTCCGCCGCCGAGACTGTCATCGTCGGATAGACCGTGCCGGACCCCACCGTAAATATGTCGGGGGGGAATTACGGTATCGGAATCGAGGAGAAGCCGAGAATAGGGGTCGGAAGCCCCCCCCAAGGGCGTCTCGCCACCGGCGGGGCTCGGGGTCTTACTGACCTGGCTCACCTTTCCCGCTATTCTCGCAATCGACCGGACCGCCGACGAAAGGCAGTGCCGACCCTCGGAGATCACGGCCGATGGTCGACATCCCACTTCGGCGCGGGGGTCGGGCGGACTTAGAACGTAGTCACCGAGTTGGACCCCTCGTTCGAGACATAGGCCCGCGAATACGTCGCATCATACGCCGCACCGTACGGGTCCTTCTGGAGGGTCAGGGTCTGGATCAAGGTGGGAGCGCCACTGAGTGGCGAGGAGAGCACGAGGAGCTTCCCGTCCACAGTGGTCGCGGTATCCAGGAGCACGAGCATCTGACCGGACGCCGCGTCGTAGAAGGGTGCTTCAGGGCTGCCCTTCGTCGTCAGGGTGGAGAGGGCGTTCTTGTACGAGATGACCGCCGTGAAGTTCGAGTACTCTTCCTCGATGTACATGGCGTGATTCGTGGGGTCGTACGTCGCGAGGAACGCCCCCTGCCCCACCTTCACCGGAGTGAGGACCGAGTTCGATGACGTGATTGGAGTCACGGAGCTGTTGGTCGTCCGACTCGCCCCGTTCAGCGTGGCGTTCAGCACGTATGTGTCGTTGTTGAACGGATTCAGCGCAATGGCCGTCGGGTACGGTCCCACCACCAGGGTCTTTGAGATCGCGTTCGCCGAATCGAGGACGCTGACGTTTCCGTGCTTCTGCTTCGCGGCCGTCCCGGATTCGAGGATGTACAGGTCCTTGTTCTTGGGGTTGTAGACCGCGGGTCCCGGGAAGTAGCCGCCCGTCAGGGATACCTTCTTCACCGCATTTGTCGAGCTGTTGACAATGGTCAGTCCGACGTGCAGATAGACATTCTCGACGACCAGGTCGAGTGTAGCGGGGTCGTAAGTGAGGTAGAAGGCGTAGGAGCCCACGGAAATGTTCGCGAACGTCCAGGGGGCTTTCGTCGCAAGTCGGGTGAGGTTGCTCGTTCCAAGCGCCGACGGCGGAGCGAGGAGGTAGATTGCTCCATTGGCGGGGTCGTAAACTGTCCGGCTGAGGTAGGCTCCGGCCTTGTAGATGGTCCCGACCACTTTGTCGGTCGAACCGTTGATCACGGAGACGCTGTCGTTGGCCGAATTCAGGACGTAGATTAGCGTGTTCTTCGGATCGTAAATGGGATCAGTCGGGTCCTTCCCGACCTTGATGGTCTTGTAGACCGACGCGTCCTTGATCACAGTGACATTATTCGATGCCGAGTTCGCAACGAACACTTGGCCGTTCGCGAGGTCAGTCACGACCCCCTGCGGAGATTTCCCCACCGAGATGTTCTTCGTGATGAGCGTAGCAGGGGGTGGTGGTGACGCGCCCAAACCACCGGCCCCAGACCGACCCGCGGGCGTCATCGCACCGGATACTCCGGAGAACAGGAGGACAGCGACCGCAAGTGCGGCCGTCAAGGTCAGAACGGTTCCGAATCCGGCAACTTGGAAGTGTTTCGATACAAGCTCGCCCATCGCCGAGGCAGTTCGGGTCGGTTCAAAAGACCTCCGGTTATACATCCCAACCGATCGGTCAACCCTCGCCCGAAAGCCGTGCGGTCATCGGCCGACGTCTCCCGGTCTCGGCCTTTCCGCGCGAGGGCCATTCTCGCGCTCCAAGTTCACACCACCCAAAGGGATGGACGAGCCCGTCGCGTCCTGCCCTCTCAGGATGGTTCGAAGTCGATGATCGTAGAGCCGAAGGCACCCCAAACCTGATGGGACGACACGAGTCGGGGCCGGAACTCGGCGCCGATCGCTCCCGTCATGATGAAGAACGGGTTCAGGTCACCCTCTGGTTCGAGCATCGCCCACCTCTGGGGGTCGAAGTTGGCGACCGCGTCGTACTGGCGCCGCACTATCAGTTGGACGATCTCCTGCTCGGCGGCGGCACCTGCGGGCCAGGGGGCTCCCCCACCGGTCTGCATCTGGCGGAACGAGTGCGTGATCGACCCGGTGCTCACGAACAGGATCCTCAGCTCGGTGGCATCCGTCGCGGTTCGGATGGCCTCACCCCAGGTCCTGTGCTCCTGCGCTGTCCGAGGGGTGATAGACAGGGGAATCACCGGAATGCGAGCTCCGGGCGCGAGATGGAGAAGAGGCGCCCAAGCCCCGTGGTCGAGCCCCCACTCCGTGGTGCCGCTTACCGGTAGCCGAAGGGATCGACCATGCTTGACCAGCTGTTCGGCGAACCTCGGGTAGCCGGGCGGCTCGTACTTTACGGCGGACAACTTCGGGGGGAAGCCAGAGAAGTCGTAGAGCTGGCGTGGACGTTCGCCCGTGTGAACCAAGAAATCCCCGCGCGAGACCCAATGAGGGGTTGCTACGAGGATCACGTCCGGCCGGACCCGACCTAGGAGGTCGAGTGACTCGAGATCTTGAACGGTGTCCGCTCCCGCGCCTCCGAACAGCTCCGGAGCGATCAGATTCGGCCCATTCGGGGCATAGACTGCGCGTACGATCGGCATGGGACTATGCCGGGGGTGGGAAATGCCCCTCGACGGCGACCTCGTTCAATGGCCGGCGGGGGCTGGGCCGCTCCCGGGCGGCCAACGGCTCGGGCAGCGCGCTGGGGTCAGCCCTCCGTCCGATCGCGATGGCGACCACGGCCGTGTACTCCGTCGGCGACACGCCGGTCAATCGGTAGACCTCCGCGTGCTCGATACCGCCCATCGCATGGGTGGAGAGCCCGACCATATGCGCCTGCAGGGCAAGTGACATCCACGCCGCCCCGGCGTCGAAGGTCGAGGAGGGGTTGGAATGGCCCTGGTACGGCCCCGCCTGAGCGAATCGGTTCCGGGCGAAGAGGAAAGCCAAGACAGGGGCGCGCTCGGCCCAGACACGGTTCGACGGAGAGAGGCCGAGGGCGAACCGGGCGCGATCGTCGGCGGAGGTCGCATAGACGAACAACGACGGTTGTTCGTTCGCACAGGAAGGCGCCCATCGGGCCGCCTCGAAGAGCGTGCGCAAGGTCTCCGCAGGGATCGGTTCTTCGGAGAACGCCCGTGGGGACCACCGCTCGGTGAACAACGAGTTCACGTCCGCTTCGACGACCCGGATCGTGCGAAGGAGGGAGGGCGGGAGGACCGTTTCGGCATCCGGCGACCGCGCAGAGTTCAGTGCTTGGGCCTCGGGCATGATGCCACTATACCAAAGATAGTATTTAGGCTTCCATATCGGAAGCCGTGCTAGGACGCAGCGCGCGACCGAATCGACAATTCACGATAACCGGGAGCCAACGGTGGGCCGCGACTCCATCGGAAGGCATTTAATTTCCCAAAGTATAGTGATGGGCGCCATGGACCGCAAACCTACGGGGTCGACGCACCGCACTTCCGCCGGCACGGCGGGGGACCTCGGTCGGGGCGGATGCAATGTTTCCGAGCTCTTCTCGATGTTGGGTCAGCCGCACATGCTCCGCCTCCTCTCGGCCCTCGTGGAATCCGATCCGGCCTCGTTACGGTTCACGGAGATCCAAGGGCGCCTCGCTCTTTCGCCCAAGACGCTCAGTCTCCGCCTCCGTACTCTGGTGGAGGGCGGGTTCGTGACCCGCCGTTCTTTCCGGGAGATCCCCCCGCGCGTGGAGTACCAGGCGACGGCGAAACTGGTGCGGTTGTCCCAGCTGTTCGAGATCCTCCGGGAATGGGCCGAGGAGAACACGATGCACGCCACACCGACGGTATCGGTCGTGGGCCGGATGCCGATTCGAGCGGTAACGAGCGGGAACTGAGCGGGCGTCCGCTCGGTCCTGCCCGGGAAGTGGTCCGTGTCGGCCTCACGCTCGGACGCCCTAGAGCTCGTTGTCTCAGAGCTGACGGGGGGGGCGCGCGAGAACGCGGTCCCCGTGATCATCGACTCGTTCACCGGTATCTATCGCTGGCACGCCAAGCGGACCCTCCGTTCGGTATCGCGGGTACGGGGCGCGTGGCGTTCGGGCGAACTCGTCGGCGTCTCGATGCTGGAGCTCCTGGACCCGGCGGTCGGGTATGTCTATTACCTCGCGGTCCTGCGAACTCACCGGCGGAGTGGTGTCGCCCGCCGATTACTGGACGACGCCTTGGATCTTTTCCGGAGCGCAGGGGCCCGGGTCGTCTTCGCCGCGGCGGAAGAGGACAACTCCGCCTCCTTGCGGCTGTTCGGGGAACGAGGATTCCGACCGACGGCGCCGAAGGAGCGAAGCTGGCGGGAGGGCGGCTTGGGCGCGTGGGGCTTCCGCAGCCGTATGATGGTCGTTTCGGGAGAGCTCCTGCTCGGTCTCCGCCTGAGTCCCGAGCCAGATTCACCCGCAGCGGCTCCGGGGTCGGAAGCTCCTCCCCGGGGGCCTACTTCCTAGCCGAAGGTGTATAGACCCCTAGAATCGCTCACGAGCTCGTGGAACCGAACCCACCCACGGACCTCCGGACGCTCGACCCCGAGCAGCGTCGATGGCTGCACGACAAGTACGAGCGACTTTCGGACGAGGAAAGCCAACTTTCCGCGTCTCGGACCGCGTATTTCGCCACGATCGGCGCGGTGCTCCTCACCGGCCTCGTCGTCCTGATCGCCGACCTCCTCGGAACGGCCCTGCTGTTCGCGATCGCCGCGACGTTGCTCGCAAGCCTCGGGATCCTCACTTCGACCGTGTGGACGGTGCTGCTCCATCGGACGAACGATGCGCAGGCGATGTGGCGCGAAGCCGCGTTGCACCTCGAACAAGTGGCCCCTCCGATCACGGTCGACCTTCCGAGCCAGGTCACCCTCCGCTCGAGCGCCACCCTGCCGGTCGACCTGGGCGCGCCCTACCGGATGCACGAGATTCGATTTTCGCCGGACAACCACATTTCGTGGTTGGACCGGTTCAACCCCAGCCGGATGATGGAGGTCATGCCCATCACGCTGCTCGTGATCTGGGGTTCCGTCCTCGTTCTCGTCTGGGGCTGGTACTTCTTCGGTCGCTGAGCCCGCCCTCGTCCCCGCCCCCACTGGGGGACCGAAGGGGACCTCCCCCAAGAAATCTACAGACCGCCGGCCCAGAACCGGGCCACGTAATCTGGACGCCGTATCCCGCCCCACACCGAACGAGTCGCCCGACGGGCTGGCGTAGGAACCGGGCGAACCCCGCCGCGGATGAGGCGGTAGACCCGGCGGGGCAGTTGCATCGCCCGAACGGCGAGAAGGATCGTGAGGGCGAGCAGGGGGAAGGCGACGAGCACGCCGAACCAGGCAAGCGTGAGCTGCCAGCCGGCCCCGAAGGGCAGCCCGTGGGCGAGGTATTCGGCGCGCAATTGGATCCATTCCCACGAGAAATACCACAAGGACGCGAGGGTGATCGAGGAAAACGCGGCGAACCCGAGAATGAGGTCCCCGACGGCCAATGCCGCCGCGCCCGCGGCGACGTGTTGCCACGAACGACCTTCCGCCCGGGGCGCCTGCGGTTCGCTCGTAGTGTATGATGCCCTCCGTACCCCTATATAGATGATAGGTTCGAACGGCCCCGGACCGAAGAAGGGCCGGAGGTCGCCCGAGCCCCACCTCAGACCGTGGTCGGGTCCGTTATGTCCGCGGCGCCGTAGGCCCACTGTGACCGAGCGGACGGAACTGCTCGCTGAGTACGACCGCGAGATGCGGCGGGACCCGCCGAACTCCTCCGGGGCCACCTTCGAGCGAGCCGGTGCCTTGGTCCGGGAACGTCACACCGGCGATACGATCATCTATTCTGAGCTGACGTCCGCCTCCGCACCGGCCGCGGTCCTCGCCGAATCCCGCCGGGCCGAGGCCCTCGGCCGGGAACTCGAATGGAAAGTGTACTCCCACGACCAACCCGCCGAGCTCCCGTCCATCCTGAAGGCGGCCGGATTTCGGCCGGACGAACCCGAGACCCTGGTCATCTTCGACCTCCGCGAACTGCAGGGGGCAGAACCGGACCTCCATGGCCTGACCGTTCGGGAGGTCGACGGACCCGGCCCGTTCGAAGATGCCCTCTCCGTCAGCCAGGCGGCGTTCGGCCCTTCCGGCCCTCAGGGTCTCGAGAAATTTCGCTCGCGCCTCGACGATCCCACCGCGCGGCTTTTCGTCGCCTACTGGGATGGCCGTCCCATCTCCACGGGGCGGCTCGAGTTGCCCCCGGGCCGTTCCTTCGCCGGGCTGTGGGGCGGCGGGACCGTCCCCGATGCCCGACATCACGGAGCCTATCGAGCCCTGGTCTACGCCAGGGCGGAACGCGCGCGCGCCGCGGGATACCGGTACGTCACCGTGGACGCCCGGGAAACGAGTCGCCCTATCCTGGAGCGGCTCGGATTTGTGTCCCTTACCGGGATCCAGGGGTGGGTCTTGCCCGGACCCGCGACCCCGGAGTAACCCGGCGGCGCGCGGAAGAGGGCAGGACCGCCCTACGGTACGACGGAGATCTTCCCGGAGCGGCCCATCGAGACCTGGAGCTTGCCCCGGAAGTCCTTGACCCAACCGTCGGTGATCTGGACCTTCTGTCCAACGGAGTAGCGTTGGATGTCCTCGCCCCAAAGGGTCAACGTCGTGGTCCCCGTCTCGTCCTGGAGGGTCGCGTCGGCGACCTGGGAAGCTCCGCGGGAGGTGGTGACCTCGCGGGGGGCCGAGATGGCGGTGATCGTCGCTAGGAAGGTGGCGTTCTGGTTCGCGCGGAGGGTTGCAATGCCTGGCATGGCAGTTCCCCGAGCCACCGGGGGTTAAGCCGATTCCCCTCCGGCGAGGGATGGCGTGACATTGCCCGCCGGGGCCGACAAACCGGGGATTGAGGCAGGTTTTCGGCGACCTTTGCCCGTAGGGTGGTTGGCCAAGGGCCGGTCGGATCAGGCCGGCGGGCGTCGGGGCCAAAGCTTGCGCGCTGCGACCAGGTCCATGATCTCGGAGGACCCATGGGCGATCGAACCGCTGCGGACATCCCGCCACCGTTGCTCGAACGGGAGGTCGTCCGAGTATCCGTGACCTCCGTGGAACTGGATGGCGTGGTCGAGCACGTTGAGCGCGACGCGCGTGGACATCGCCTTCGCGAGAGCGGCCTCCCCTTCCACATCCTTGCCGTCGTCGTACCGGGAGAGCGTACGAAGCACGTACAGCCAGACCGCATCCAGTAGTGCTCCATCTTCGACGAGCGGGAAGGCGACGGCCTGGTTGGCCGATAACGGCCGGCCGAACGCGGTTCGGTGACCGACGTACTCGACCGTCTCGACCCAGGAGGCCCTCGCCACTCCGAGGTAGATCGCCGCGAGGAGGGCCCGTTCCCGCGTGAGTTCGGTCCGTACGTAGGTGAAGCCACGGCCTTCTTCCCCGAGCCGTGCGGTGGCCGGGACCGTGACCCCACGGTAGGAGACCGACCCGCGGCGTTGCCACCGTTCTCCGAGGTCCGTGCCCACTTTCCGTCGAACGATGCCCGGGTCGGCCTGGGGGACGAGGAAGGCGGTGACCCCCTCCGGTCCGCCCGGGACCCGGCCGTAGACGATCGCCGCGTCCGCCTCCTCGGCGAATGCGATCTCGCTCTTCTCTCCCGTGAGTACGTACCCGGAGTCCGCACGGCGCGCCTCCATCTGGATCGCGAGCGCGTCCGACCCGGCTCCCGGCTCGGTGATCTGGTTGGAGATCAGCCGACGGCCGGCCACCATCGGGCGGAACCACTCATCGACCAAGGTCGGCGAACCGACCTCACGAAGGACGGAGGAGAACTCGGGTTGCAGCGAGAGCTTGGCGAAGATCGTCCCGCTCCGGAATGCGAGCCGGTAGAGGAGGGCGCCAGCGCGGGCAACCGGCAGGCCTCGACCGCCGAACGCGACGGGAGTGGTCAGGCCGAGCCAGCCCGCTTCCCCCATTGCCCGGTACTCCGGGTGCGGGAACTCCGGTACGCGGTCCACGGCACGACCTCGCTCGGAAAGGTGGTGAGAGTCGACGAAGGCGTCCAGCTCGTTCGCGAGCGGGTCCGTTGGCAACTCGGATCGGTCCATCGACTATCCCTGGGCGTCGCGGGAAAAGAACGCCGGTTCCGTTCGGGGACGCCCCGCGGGGGGGTGGGCACCGATCGTTCCCCGGCGGTCGAGCTCGGCGATCTTCTCGGGCGCGTAGTGCAGGATCTCGGAGAGTACTTGGACGTTGTCCTGGCCCAACCACGGAGCGCCGCGCCAAACGCCGCCCGGGGTCTCGGAGAATCGAGGCGCCACTCCGGCTCCCTTCACCCGGCCGGCTACAGGGTCCTCCCATTCTAGGAACATCCCCCGGGCGCGGTAGTGCGGGTCGTTGGCGATGTCCGCGATGTTCATGATCCGGTTGATCGCCACGTCATGCTCCCGCCCCAGCCGCTCGAGCTCTTCCCGCGTCCGACCCCGGCAGAACTCGGCGATCGCGGCGTCCACCGGCTCGCGGTGTGCGAGCCGGAAGTCGCGGTCGTCGTAGGCGGGGTCGTGAAACGCGATGAGGTCCCGGAGGCCCGCCCACGCGTCGGGGGTCGGGGCCGCGACCACCACCCATCCATCGGATGCTCGGTGGACGTCGTACGGATGGAGCCGAGGGTGGGCGGCCCCGTGCCGACCACGGACCATCCCCCGGAGGAAGTAGTCGAGAGCGAGATTCTCCAGCAGGACGAAGAACACCTCGTACTGGGCGACGTCGACCGACTGTCCCCGGCCCGTCCGCTCGGCACTGAAATATCCCATGAGCCCGCCCATTGCGGCCGCCAGCCCCGTGACCGTGTCGTTCAGCGCCGTGCCGGAGCGCATGGGCGGAGAGGGTTCCGGATCCCCCTGCAGCGAGAGGAACCCGCTGAACGCCTGGGCCGTAAGGTCGTAGGACGGAGCCCGAACCCGCGACGGTTCGCCCGTCTGCCCGTGACCCGAGACGTGCACGATGGTCAGTCGGGGATTGGCGCCCCAGACCTCCGCGTCCGACAGCCCGAAGCGGTCGTAGGTCCCGGGGCGAGAGGATTCGATCCAGATGTCGGAGGCCCGTACGAGGTCCAGGAACACCCCACGCCCCTCGGGAGTCCGGACGTCGAGCCCGACGGACAGCTTGTTGCGGGAGTACTGGATCCACGATTCGGAGACCCGATCGCCGGGGTCGCTCCCCGAGATCAGTGGCCGAAGCGTTCGGGTCGCGTCGGCGTACGGTGGCTCGAACGGGGGACCCTCGACGTGGATGACGCGGGCCCCGAATTCGCCGAGGTAGGTCGCCGCCCAAGGGCCCGCAACGAACCGGGCCGATTCGAGGACGCGAAGTCCGGCGAGCGGGCCGTAGGCCGGAACGAGCGGGTCGGGGGGGGGCGGGCCGGACACCCTCGGAAACCGACCCGGTAATCGATAACCCGGGGGGTTCCGTACGGAACCTCGGCCACCAAATAGACCGGCCCGCTGGAAAACCCATGGCCGAAGCCCCGTGGGTCCGTTTCGAAGGCGAGAAGTTCCGTGACGAGCTCACTCGGTTCAAACTCGCCAACCACCCGTTCGCGACCCATCCGTTCTTCGACCGTCTGGAGAAGGGGGAGGTACCCAAGCCTCTGGTCCAGGCATGGGTCACCCAGTTCTACCCGTGGCTCGCGTCGGTCCCCATCGCGATGGCCGAGCGGTTCGCGAACTGTTCCTGGGAGCCGGTCAACGACCGATTCCGCCGAATGATCCTAGACCAGCTCGTCGAGGAGGCGGGAGACCCCAAAGGAAAGGAGCCGGGCCATCCGGAGCTCTGGCTCCGGTTCTGCGAGGGGCTCGGACTCCCGCGGGCCACGGTGCAGAACGCGCCGCTGCTGCCCAACACGATGGTCGCGATTGACGATTTCATCTACACGAACCGAACGCAACCCTTCTTCGTCTCGGCGGCCGGGTCGTCCGAACCTCCGAACGTTCCGCTCTGCGCCCGGCTCCTTCCGGCGTTCCAGAAGCACTACCACGTCGACGACGCCCATCTCGAGTACTACAAGCTCCACGTCACGGCCGACGTCGAGCACAGCGAGTGGATCGGGCAGATCGTCGCGAACTTTGCCTCGACCCCGGAGGTCCGCAAGCAGATGTGGGATCAGATGCTCCGGGGGTTCGCCATCCACGCGTTGCTCGTCGACGGAGTCCTCGCCGCCGCCGGCGGCGATGCGGCCCCGCTCAAGTCTAAATAGGACTCGGGGGTTTGGAGCGGCAATGACGGAGACGGGTCGGGTGTTCCGCCCTACGCCGGGCCGTTCGGCCGTCAGCGCCTGGCTCTGGTGAACGGGAGGCGCCGGGAGGGCGCCGTCCCGACGTGCCCCGCACGCGTCCGGGCCCCCCTTCCGCGTCTCCCTCCACGTTGAAGTTACTGAGGGAAACCGATGTACGGAAAAACGATCCGAATGCGCCGCTTGTTCCCGGACCCGGCCCGACGCTTGTTCTCGGTCCCGCTCGACCACGCGGTCTCGATGGGCCCGATCGACGGGCTCGAGGAGCTCGCCCCGCTGGCCCGAGAGCTTCAGGACGGAGGCGTGGACCTGCTCATCGTCACCAAGGGAGCCGTCCGAGAGCTCGCCCCGATCCTCGACCCGGGAACCCGGCTGGGCATCCACGTCTCGGCCTCGACCAGCCTCGGCCCTACGGCGAATCGGAAGGTCCTCGTGGGTTCGGCGATGGAGGCGGTCAGCCTGGGGGCCGACCTGCTCTCAGTGCAGGTGAACTTCGGGATCCCGGAGGAGGCCGACATGCTGAGCGACCTCGGGGTGGCCGTCGACCAGTGCCGTCAGCTCGGACTCCCGCTGCTCTGCATGGCCTATGTGAAGAAGGACGGCGGGGGAACGCCCGACGAGCTTCGACACGCGGCCCGAGCGGCGGCCGACCTCGGTGCGGACATCGTGAAGACCAGCTATCCGGGCACTCTGGAAGATTTCCGTCGCCTCTGCCGCACTACGCCGGTGCCCCTGCTCATCGGGGGCGGCGTCCGTGTGGAACCGGAAGGCGCATTCCTCCGTCTGGTCGAGGAGAGTGTCCAAGCCGGTGGCGCGGGTATCTGCATCGGCCGAAACCTCTTCCAGCGGCGACCGGTCGCCCCCCTCGCCCGACGCATCGCCTCGGTCCTGCACGGAACCCGGTAGGAGCGTCGACGATGTCGCGGGACCGCGTCGCGATCCGCCCTCGGGCGGAGACCGACGCCGGGCGACGATCCGTGCGAGACCGGGCCCGAGAGCGCGGGTTCCACACCTTCGTCCTGTCCGCGACCGACGCGCCGGACCCGGGCTCCGAGGATCGGATCCTCGTCGAGATGGACGGCCAGCTTCGGTCCGCGGACGGGGTGAACGTCCCGGTCGTGCGGGTGGATTCCGAGCCGGCGCTCGCCCGAGCGCTGACCGGGACCGCCCCGGGGGGCACTCTCGCGATCGAGTGGGCGGCCGACCGGCTCATTCCTCTGGAGAACGCGGTCGCCGCCCGCGGTCGCCGATTTGTGCTGTGGACGGTGGCCCGGACGCCCGCGGAAGTTCCGGGAGCGCTGGGGGCGCTCGAGCATGGCGCCGACCTGGTCATCGTCGATGTACGAACCCCGGAGGAGGTCGACCAGCTCGAGCTGATGGTCGAGGGCCCGCTCCCCTCTCGCCTCGAGTGGGCGCTCCTCCCCCTCCGCTCCGTCGGACCGGCGGGCGTGGGGGATCGCGTCATTGTCGACACGACCTCCCTGCTGAAACCGGAGGAAGGACTCCTCGTCGGCAGCGCGGCCGCCTTCCTGTTCCATGTCGCGAGCGAGGCCGAAGGCTCACGCTTCAGCCGGCCCCGGCCGTTCCGAGTGAACGCGGGGGCGGCCCACTCCTACATTCTCCTGGCGGACGGCACTACCCGCTACCTATCGGAGCTCGGGCCGGGAGACGCGGTGCTCGTGGCGAGCCCCGTCGACGGGGTCCGTTCCGTCCGGGTCGGACGGATCAAGGTCGAGCGCCGCCCGCTCGTTCTCCTCACCGCCGACGACCGCGGTGTCGCCCGGACGCTGTTCGCCCAGGAGGCCGAATCGGTCCGCGTGACCAGCGACGGCGGGCGGGTCCCGACCACCGAGATCCGGGCGGGAGTCCAAGTCCAGGGCGTGCGCCTGCCGCCGGCCCGTCATCTCGGCCGGGCCGTGGAGGAGACGGTCGAGGAGCGATGAGCGTCGGGCGTCCGATGGTCGTGGTCTCCCTCCCCGCGCGCTCGCTGGAGGCGACGCGACGTCAGATCGACGAGGCCGGCATCGCCGGAGCCGACATGGCCGAAGTCCGATTGGACCGGTGGTCCCCGGCGGAACGGCCCCGCGTCGGACAGCTGTTCCCCGCCTCGCTGCCGCTCATCGCCACTCTCCGTTCCCGCGCCGAGGGGGGAGAAGGGCCGGACGCTGCAGAGGATCGCGCGGCGACCCTCCTGACGGCGGCCCGCGAACCGTTCGCGTTCGTCGACCTCGAAAGTGGACGGGACCGGCGCCTCGAGGATCCGGTACGGGAGCTCGGTCCCCGCGTGGTCCGGTCCGCGCACCTCGTTCCCGAGACTGCCCCGATGGAGCTCCGGGCCCGCGTGGTCGAGGGCGGGCCGCCGAATGGACTGCTGAAGATCGTACTACCGGCCTCCCTCTCCCGCGCGGTGCACGAACTGCTCCCACTGTTCGAGGGCACTCCGGCGCCCCACCCGGTATTCCTGACCACTGGCCCCTCCGGACCCCTGTGGAGAGCCTGGACCGGACGCTTGGGCATCCCCTGGGTGTTTGCCGCTCTGGCCGAAGAGGGCGGGGCTGGATCGGTCGAACCCTCCCAGATCCCCGCCGACCGGTTGGAGACCTTCCTTTCCGCGCCCGACGCTCCGATCTTCGCGGTCGTGGGCCACCCGGTCGCCCACTCCCGAAGCCCGGCGATCCATCACGGGTGGATGCGAAGGGGGGGCCATGCGGGCCTGTACGTTCCGCTGGACCTCGACTCTCCCGGCGAGTTCCGCGTGGCGATCGAGGCCCTCCCCTCCCGTGGACTCCTCGGATTCAACGTGACGCATCCCTACAAGCGGCTCGCCTACGAATGTGCGGGGGAGCGATCCGCCGATGCGTTGGCCACCGGGGTCGCCAATTGCCTCACGTTCCTCGAGGGCCGGGTCGTGGCCGACAACACCGACCTCGGGGCGGTCCAACGGCGGCTCGAGGAACTGCGCGATCAGGGACTCTGGAGCGGTTCGAGTCTCACGATCCTCGGTGGAGGAGGGGCGGCCCGCGCCACCCTGGTGGCGGCGCAGCGGCTGGGCGCGACGGCAACGGTCTATGCACGCCGCGCGTCGGAGGTGGAGGCACTGGCGACCGAGTACGGGGCCGAGGTCGGCGACCCGCATTCTCCATCCCCGGCCGGCCTGGTCGTGCACGCGACGGACGTCGGGAGGGCCGGTCGGGGTCCCCTCGAACTCCCCCTGCGGCCCCTCCTCGCGCCGGGTAGCTACCTCCTTGACTGGGTGTACGATCCGGAAGTTCCGGTCCTTTCCCAGATCGCCCGGGACCAAG
Source organism: Thermoplasmata archaeon (assembly GCA_050011355.1). Lineage (GTDB taxonomy): Archaea > Thermoplasmatota > Thermoplasmata > Lutacidiplasmatales > UBA184 > Lutacidiplasma. The sequence goes on from JBEKJG010000010.1 coordinate 22,403, forward strand.
GGGCAAGCTACGAGGACGGCCGCCGATTGCTCGTCTACCAGGCGGCCGCCAGCTTCCGCACGTGGTGGGGAGCGGCACCGGACGACGCATCGATCGCGGAAGCTCTGCAGAGGGCCGGATGCGCGGCGTGAGTCGGAGCTCGGCGGCCCTGACCGTCGTCAACGCGTTGCCGACCGGGGTCGGCTGCGCGATCGGTATCGCGCGGTTCGTGACCGTGACCGCCGAGCTCGAACCGGGAAATCCCGAAACGGTCCAGTGCACACCGGAAGACGCGGGAACCCCGCTCGTCCGCGCCAGCGTGCTCGCCGCGCTCGCACGGGTAGACCCGACCCGGCGGTTGCACGCGGTTCTGGACCTGCGTTCGGAGATCCCGGTCGCGAAGGGTCTCAAAAGCTCGAGCGCCGTTTCGACGGCCACGATTCTCGCCGTGACCCGAGCTGCCGGCCGGGAGCTCACCTCGCTCGCCGTGGCCCAGCTCGCGGCGAACGTGGGGCGTTCCGTGGGAGTGAGCGCGACGGGGGCGCTCGACGATGCGCTCGCCGGCCTCCGACCGGGATTCGTCGTTACGGACAACCGGCGCGACACTCTTCTGGCCGAGGGGGCCCCCGACCCCTCGTGGGCCGCGGTCGTCTACCTGCCACCCGGCCAGCATCCCCCAGCCCCGAGCCTTCGAACCCAGTTCGAGACGGCTGCCGTGGAGGGGCTCGAGGCGGTGCACGCGGCGCTGGCGGGAAGGTATCCGGAGGCGATGCGATGCAACACGCTCCTCGTGGAGCGCCTCATGGGATACCGGTACGCCGAACTACGGGAGCGGATCGAGAAGGCCGGAGCGGTCGGCGTCGGAGTCAGCGGGCTGGGACCCGCCCTCGCAGCGCTCGTTCCCCGGGACCGCCAGGAGGCGGTGCTGTCGTGCCTGCCGTCGGATTCGGGGGAGAGGTTTACGGCGGACCTGACCCGCGAGGTTGGCCCGTGACGACTCGTACGGTCCTTCCGGGCCGCCGCCGCGGCCACGTCGTCGCTCCCCCCTCGAAGAGCTACACCCACCGCGCCCTCGTCGCCGCGTTCCTCAGCGGCCGAGAGTTCGACGTCCGGACCCCCCTCGACTCGGAGGACACGCGGGCCACGGTGGCCGCCCTCCGCCGCCTCGGTTCCACGGTGGCGATCACCCCGCGCGGATGGTCGGTGCGTCCGGCTCGCCGACGCGAGAGCCCCCGGTCGGTCGAGATCGACTGCGGCGAATCCGGAACCACCCTTCGGTTCGTGACCGTCCTCGCCGCCCTCGGTGAACTCCCGGTCCGGTTCTCCGGGCGGGGCCGGTTGGCGCAGCGTCCCATGCTTCCGCTCCTCTCGGCGCTCACCGGTCTCGGGGCCGAAGTACGCGTATCCGGACGTGGCGGCCTGTTCACGATCAGGGGGCCGATCCACGGCGGCCGCATCCGTCTCGACGCTTCGGCGAGCTCCCAGTTCGCCTCCGCGCTCCTCCTCGCACTTCCCACCCTCTCCGAGGATTCGCGGATCACCCTGGAGGGGACGGTGGTCTCGGCCCCGTACATCGATGCGACCCTCGCCGTCCTCCGGAGCGTCGGGATCGAGGTGGGCCGGCGGGGCCGGGAGATCCGCATCCCCGGCGGCCAGCCGATCACCGGTCGCGGTATGGACGTCCCCGGAGACGCCTCGTCCGCCGCGTATTTCTGGGTCGCCGGCGCGATCGCCGAGGGACCGGTGACGGTGCGCGGGGTCCCTCGCGACTGGCCGCAGGCCGACCTCGCCATCCTCGCCCTCCTGCGGAGGTCGGGAGCCGACGTGCGCGAGCGAGGGACGGCCGTCTCCGTGCGGCGCGGCAGACCCCGGCCGTTCACGGTGGACCTCACCGACGCTCCGGACCTGTACCCTCTGGCCGGCGTCCTGGCCGCTACGCTCCCAGGGACTTCCCGGCTGTGCGGCGCACCGCAGGTCGTTCACAAGGAATCGGACCGCCGGAGCGAGACCGCCAGCCTCGCACGGGCTCTCGGGGCCCAAGTACGGGTCGATCCCGACGGTCTGGAGATCGACGGCACGCCGAAGCTCCGAGCGTTGGACCTCCGGCGGCTTACCGACCACCGGTTGGTCATGAGTGCCGCGATCGGAGCAGCAGGCGCCGCAACTCCGAGCCACATCGGGAGGGCGGAGGCCGTCCGAAAGTCGTTCCCGGGTTTTTGGGACTCCTGGGCGGAATTGGGGCCGGAGGTAGCGGTCGTATGATGGGGTTCGGAGAGCGATTTCGGGTGACGATCTTCGGAGCGAGCCACGGACCGGCGGTCGGTGTGACCATCGACGGCCTCCCCGCCGGGACGCCGACCGACCCGGCCGCGATCCAGGCCGCCCTGGACCGGCGACGCCCCGTCGGGCGGCGGCTGGCGACCAAGCGAATGGAGGAAGATCAGCTCGTCGTGGATACCGGCGTGGTCGACGGTCGTTCGGACGGCACGCAGTTCCGCGCGCACGTGGCCAATCAGGATGTACGGCGGGAACCATACGACCGGCTCACCGACACCCCGCGACCGGGGCACGCCGATTATCCGGCACGCGTGCGGCTCGGCCCGGAGGCCGACCTGTCGGGCGGTGGGATCTTCTCCGGGCGGATGACCGTGGGCCTGGTCATCGCTGGAGCGGTCGCACGCTCCCTGCTCGGTCCCCTCGGGATCGATGTGCTCGCGTTCACCCGCTCCATCGGGGGAGTCGAGGCGACGGTGCCGGAATCCTCCCACCTCGTCGACCTCCGCCGGGCAGCGATGCAGAACGAGGTCGCCTCGCCCGACGCGGAGGCGGCGCGGCGGATGGAAGATACGATCCTCTCGGCCCGGCGGGAGGGCGACAGCGTCGGGGGAGTCATCGAGGTACGGGCGGAAGGGGTACCGGTCGGAATGGGAGAACCGTTCTTCGACTCCGTCGAGAGCAGTCTCGCGCACGCCTGGTTCGCGATCCCCGCGGTCAAGGGTGTCGAGTTCGGCTCGGGCTTCGCCGCCGCCCGGATGCGCGGGAGCGAGAACAACGACCCGTTCGTGTGGGAGGCCGGTCGGGTCCGGACGAGCTCGAACCACTCGGGGGGGATCCTCGGCGGATTGACGACCGGAATGCCGCTGGTCGCGCGGCTCGTGGTGAAACCGACCTCGTCGATCGCCCGGCCACAACAGACCGTGAACCTGGCGACAGGGGCCGCGGCGACGGTGGTCGTTACAGGCCGGCACGACCCCTGTATCGTTCCCCGCGCGGTGGTCGTGGCCGAGAGCGTGACCTGGTTCGTGCTGGCCGACCTCGCGCTCCGGGGGGGATTCGTCCGATGACCGAGGCTCCCCTGCCTACCGCCATCCTCGGCGCGAGCGGCTACATCGGCCAGCATTTTGCGCGGCTCCTCGCCGAGCATCCGGACTTCGGTCCGCCCCGACTGATCGCGACCGAACGGACGGGTGGGAAGCACCTCGGAGACGTCTGGCAGCTCGCCGAGTCTCCACCCCCCTCGTTGGAAGGGGCGAGGCTCGAGGCGCTCACGGTGGGCCAGATCGTGCGCACCGGAGCCCGAGTCATCTTCTCGGCCCTGCCCTCCGGCACGGCAGGCCCTATCGAGACCGAGCTCGCGCGCCGGGGGCTGGCGGTGTTCACGAACGCCGCGGACCACCGGATGGACCCCCACGTGCCGCTCCTCGTGCCCGAGGTCAACGCGGACCATCTGGCCCTGGCGCGGGGGCGGCCCGCCGGTCGCGGCCTCCTTGTTGCGAACCCGAACTGTTCGACGACGGGACTCGTCCTCGCTCTCGCACCGCTGCTCCCCCGCCTCGCGCCGAGGTCGGTCCACGTCAGCACGTACCAGGCCCTCTCCGGCGCGGGGTATCCCGGGGTCCCGTCCCTGTCGATCACGGACAACGTTGTCCCGTTCATCAGCGGCGAGGAGGAGAAGCTGGCTCAGGAATCGGCCCGCATCCTCGGGCGGAGGGACGGTCGACGGGTGGCCGCATCGACCGTTCCGGTCGTTGCCCAGTGCGTCCGCGTCGGGACGCGCGAGGGCCACCTCGAGGCGGTCACGGTCGAGACGACCGCCCCCCTTCGTCGTTCGGAGATCGAGGAACTGTGGAGGGAGTTCGACCCGCTGCGTGGCGAAGCGTTGCCCACCGCGCCCCATCCGCCGGTCGAGGTGCGCCGGGAGGTCGACCGGCCGCAGCCCCTTCGGGACCGCTGGGCGGGGCACCCCGCCCGGGCGCGGGGAATGGCCGCGGTCGTGGGCCGGGTCCGATGGGACCCTCCCTTCCTCCGCTTCTTCGTGCTTTCCCACAACGCGGTCCGCGGAGGAGCCGGGGGCTCGGTGCTCAATGCCGAATTGGCCCTCGCCCGGGGCGCGTTGGACCGGCCGCGGGGAGGATCCCGGTGAGTCGCCGTCGGGCTCCCCTCATCCTGAAATTCGGAGGGGCCTCGCTCTCCGACCTCGACCAGGTCGTCCGGGACGTGGTCGAAGCCCGCGCAGAGGGACGCCCGCTGGTGCTGGTCGCGTCGGCGCGTGAAGGGGTGACCGACCGTCTGAGCGGCGCGCTCGAGCATCCCCGTTCCGTCCCCCGTCACCGGAAGGCGCTCGAGGACCTCCGGTCGCTCCACCCCGGCCTCTCCCCCGCCGGACGCCGGCACCTCGTGCGGCTCGGCCGACTGCTCACGCTGCTCGAGAGCTCCCACGGACCGGACCCCCCCCTCTCCGACCGGATCCTGAGCCAGGGGGAGCGGCTCTCCGTGGATTGGCTCGCGGGAGCCCTCCGCGCCCGAGGGATCCCGGCCGTGCCGGTCGAGGCCGATCACTTGGGCCTGATCACCGACAACACCTACGGGGCGTCGTGCATCCAGTTCGACCGTTCGGGCCCTCCCGTGCGGAAGGGTCTGGGCCGCCTCCTGGCCCAGGGGAAGGTCCCGGTCGTCACCGGGTATTTCGGTCGGAGTCTCGAGGGGCGCGTCGCCACGCTCGGTCGCGGAGGTTCGGACTACGCCGCCGCGGCCCTGGGCGCGATCCTCAACGCCGAGCGCGTGGAGCTCGTCAAGCGGCACGTCGCCGTGCTCTCCGCCGACCCCAAGGAGGTCCCCCACGCCCGACCGCTCGCCGAGCTCTCCTACGAGGAAGCGGAGGAGCTCGCCCAGTTCGGTGCGAAGGTGCTGCACCCTCTCACGATCGAACCGGCCCGCGCGCACGGGATCGTGCTTCGCGTGCGGTCCCTCGGAGAACCCCGTGTCGTCACGACGATCGGACCGTCGCGCTCGGACCGTCGGAACCGCGCGCTCACGCTCCTCCGACCGCTGCGGCTGTTGAGGTTGAGGGTTCCGGGGGGTCGGCAACGACCCGGGATCGTGGCCGAGGTCTCTGAGCGCCTCGCCGGCGCGAAGGTGAACCTCGTCCAGCTGTACACCTCCTCCGCGCTCCTTTGCCTGGTCCTCGCGCCCGAGGAGGTGGTCTCCGCCCTTCGCGCCCTCGCCCCCCTCACCCAGGAAGCCGCGGCGATGGTCGAAGGGCCGTTCCGGGTCGCCCTGGTCACCGCGATCGGGGACGGGGTGTTGGGCGACGTCGACCGGATTCCCGGACCCGTGGTGGCCCAGGCCGAAGGGTTCAGCGCCACCCCCCGCGCCCTCTCGATCGCGGTGCCCGAGGAGAACGGACCCAAGGTCCTCCGAGAACTCCACCGTGCGCTGGTCGAGGTCGCAACCGGGCCATGAGCGACCCGTGGGAGGAGTTCGCCGCCCGGGCCGAACGCGCGGAAACGGCGGGCTACTTCGAGCGGGCCGCCGGCCACGCGAGCCCGACGGGGGTGGCCGTCTGGTTCGACCGCGGCGACGCGCTGCCGCCCTTCACTCCCCGAACCGACCTCGACGAGGTGGCGCGTACCACCCACCGTCACCTCCGCTCGGACCCCCGGGCCGCGGTGATGGGATACCTCGGGTTCGACGCGGTCGGCCTGTTCGAGCCGGCCCTGGCGCGGTTCCCCTCCCGGGGCGTCTTTCCCCTCGGCGAATTCCTGCTGGTGCCGCAGGCGAACGTCCGACGTACGGCACCTCGTTCGATCCCCCTACGACATGGCCCGGCCCGATCCGTCGGTCCGCCACTGTCCGACACGCTCCCCCGCGTTCGGTACCGGTCCGCGGTCCGTCGGCTACGCTCCGCGATCCGGGAGGGGGAAGCATTCCAGGTCGTCCTGGCGCACCGCCGGCGCTGGCATCGCCCGGCGGACCTCCTCGCCCGGGCCGGTCGACTGCGCCGCTCCGAACGGTTCGCCTTCTTCTATTACCTGAAGGTCGCGGGACGCGAGATCGTGGGCGCGAGCCCCGAATCCGTTGTCGAGGTCGACGGAACGACCGCCCACATCAACCCGATCGCGGGCACGCTCCCTCGCGGCCTCACGCGGGGCCGGTCCGCGTTGCACCTCGACCCGAAGGAGCTCTCCGAGCACCGGATGCTCGTCGACCTCGCCCGAAACGACCTTGGGCGAGTCGCGCGCCCCGGCTCCGTCCGGGTCCTCTGGAGGGAACGGCGCGTGCGGTACGCCCAGCTCGAGCATCTGGTCAGCCGGGTCACGGGACGGCTCCTCCCGGGAACGGATCCGTGGGACGTGCTCCGGGCGACCTTCCCCGCGGGGACGGTGAGCGGCGCTCCGAAGATCCGGGCCACCGAGTGGCTGCGTCGGGAGGAGCGGACCGGGCGGGGACCGTATGCCGGAACGGTCGGGATGCTTCGCCCCGGGAACCGGGCCGACTGGGCACTGGCGATCCGGGGGGGGTTCGCGACCGCCGAAGACCTCTACACCGCCGCGGGGGCCGGCATCGTGTACGCCTCGCGCCCGGACCAGGAGTACGAGGAGACCCTCGTCAAGCTGGCCCATGTCGAGCAGACCCTCGTGGGGAGCGGGCGATGAAGGTCCTGCTGCTCGACCACGAAGATTCGTTCGTCTACAATATCGCGCAGGCCCTCGCCGCGGGCGGCGCCGAGGTGGTGACGCTCCGGTCGACGCGTCCGGCGGCGGAGGTCGTCGCGGTGGACCCGGACGCGATCGTCCTTTCGCCCGGTCCCGGGCACCCGCGGGACCGCCGCATCACCGGAAGGGCGCGGCAGCTGCTGAACCGATGGGATCGGGAGCGCCCGTTCCTCGGGGTCTGCCTTGGGCATCAGCTCATCGGCGACCACTACGGAGCCGAGGTTCGTCGGGGAGCTCGGCCCGTCCACGGCGAGGCGGCCGCGCTTGTGCATGACGGGCTCGGGATCTTTGCGGGGGTACCGACGCCAACGACCGGGGCCCGGTACCACTCGCTCGTGGTCGCGGAACGAAATCTACCTCGGGAGCTGACCATCACGGCCCGTGACTCGTCGGGGGTCGTCATGGGTCTACGACACCGGACCCGACCGGTGGAGTCGGTCCAATTCCATCCCGAATCGTACCTGACCCCGGAGGGACCGCGCCTCTTCGCCAATTTCCTCGCGGAGGTTCACCGGTGATCGGCCCTACGCTCGAGCGGCTCTTCGAGCCCCGAGGGCTCCACCGGCGAGACGCGCGCGCCGTGCTCGACCGGCTGCTCGACCCCACGTCGAGCGACGCGGAACGCTGCGCGCTCCTCGTGGCGCTGACCGTACGCCCGGCGGACGGTGAGGAGTGGGCGACGCTCGCCGGGGAGCTTCGTCGGCGCGCGCTTCCCTTCCGCCCTCCCGGCGCGGAGCGGGCGGTCGACCTGTGCGGCTCGGGCGGCGCCCCGCGCCCGTCGTTCAACATCTCCACGGTCAGCGCCCTCGTGGTGGCGGCGAGCGGATGTCCCGTGATCAAGCACGGGAACCGGAGCGCGCGGGGCCTCGGCGGCTCGAGCGACCTCCTCGTCGCTCTCGGGATCCCGGTCGACCGGTCGGTGGAGTTCCCGAACGCCAGCTTCCGAAGACTGGGCATCGCCTTCCTGCACGCACCACTCTTCCATCCGGCGACGGCCGCGGTGGGACCCGCCCGTCGGCTCCTCGGGGTGCCCACGGTCTTCAACCGCCTCGGACCGCTCTCGAACCCGGCCCGCCCGCGGTACCAGGTCGTCGGTTGGGGGGACCGGTCGGAGGCGCGGAGCGTCGTGCGCGCGCTCCAATTGCTCCACGTGCGACGGGGCCTTACGATGTCCTCCGGTGAGGGGTGCGATGAGTTCTCCCCCCGTGGGCCCACCCATGTCCTCCGATGGGAGGACGCTCGAGTCCGCTCGATGACCGTTCGACCGGACGAGCTCCTCCCCCGGGAGGACCGCTGCGGCCCCTGGGGGCCGATGCCTCCGCCCGCTGCGGCCGAAGAAACCGAGCGGCTCCTGGCCGGGGGAGATGGCGCACGACGGGGGTCGGTCCTCCTGACCGCCGGGGCCGCCCTCTGGGTGGCGGGCCGGGCGGACTCGTTGGCTCGCGGAGTGACGCGAGCCCGGGAGGTGCTCGACTCGGGCGACCCCGAGCGACTCCTGGGCCGCCTTCGCGAGCTGGGCCGCGCCTACGCGGTGACCGGGGCCTCCTGAACATGGGTTTCCTACGCACGATCGTCGCGGCCGTCCGCGCCGATATCGAGCGGCCGGACTACCTCGCCGGGTTGGGGCCGCGACGACTTCCACCGGGGGGCTCCCTGCGAGACGCGGTCCTCCGGGAGGGCCCGAGCGGGGCTCTGCTGGCGGAGTACAAGCGACGGTCCCCTGGCGCGACCCACCCCGAGCTCCCGCATCGGGGTATCCCCGAGTTCGTAGATCGAACTACGGATGCGAGGATCGCCGCCTATTCCTGCCTCGCTACCGGCCCAGAGTTCGGCGGTTCCCCGGTCGACGTCGCGGAGCTGGCCGCGCGGACGGACCGCCCGGTACTCTTCAAGGACTTCGTGGTCGACCCCGTGCAGCTCGACGCGGCCGCGCGGTCCGGCGCGAGCGCGGTGCTCCTCATCGCACGCCTCGAGGTGGAGGGCTTGCTCTCGACCCCTCTCCGCCTCCTCGCGAAGGGCGCCCACGACCGGGGCCTCGAGGTCCTCCTCGAGTGGCACGGTCGGGCAGAATTAAGACAGACCGAGGACGTGCCCGCTGACGTGTACGGAGTGAACGTCCGCGACCTGGACTCCCTGGAGATCCGCCGGACCGTGGCCGAAGAGACGATCCGGGCCGCGGACGCCTGTCGTCCCCTCCTCGGGATGAGCGGGGTCGAGGGCCCTGCGGACGCCCGACGCTTCTGGACCGCCGGGGTCGACGGGATCCTGGTCGGTACGGCCCTCTCTCGGGCGGACGACCCCATGGCCTTCCTCGCCTCGCTCGGACGGCCGGTCCGGGAGGACCGCACATGAGGACGTTCGTCAAGTTCTGCGGGCTCAGCCAGCCCGACTCCGTGGCCGAGGTGCCCGCGGGGGGAGCGGCTGGATTCGTCGTCAATGTCCCGGCGTCCCCCCGCAACCTGACGATCGAGCGCGCCGGGGAACTGGTCGCCCTGGTCCCGAGCGAAGCCGAGGCGTGGGGGGTCGTCGTGAGCCCCACGGCGGAGCTCATTCGGCGGTTGTTCGACGAGGTCGGGGTCGACCGGATCCAGGTGTACGGGGAGGTTCCGGAGGGACTCGACTTCCTCGAGCTGCACCATCTCGTCCCTTCCGTGCCCGTGCCCCCCGCCGCGGCCGGAGCGCCCGATCCGGCCGTACCCCCGGCCGAAACCTATCCGCGGATCCACATGGACGCCTCCGGCGGCCCCCTGCCGGGCGGCAGCGGCCTCCGGCCCGATTGGGAGGTCTGCGCGCGACTGGTCGATTCCAACCCCGGGCGGAAGTTCATCCTCGCCGGCGGGCTCTCGGCCGAGAACGTGGCGGAGGCGCTCGCATCGGTTCGGCCCTGGGGGGTGGACGTCTCGTCCGGAATCGAACGGGCCCCCGGCCAGAAGGACGTCGAGAAGATGCGAGCGTTCGTCGCGGCCGTACTCGCGTTCGAGTCGTCCCATGCCTAGGCGGTACGGTCCGTACGGCGGGGCGTACGTCCCTGAGACCCTCGTCCCCGCCCTTCAGGAGCTCGACCGGGCCTGGCAGTCCGCCCGTCGGGACCCCGAGTTCCGGCGGGAACTCGACCGCCTTTCTCGGACCCTGGGTGGGCGGCCCACTCCGTTGTACTTCGCCCGGAACCTCAGCCGCCGTGCGGGGGGCGCCGAGATCTGGCTGAAGCGCGAGGACCTCCTCCACGGGGGCGCCCACAAGTTCAACAACGCGCTGGGTCAGGGCCTGCTCGCCCGTCGGATGGGCAAGCCACGGCTCATCGCGGAGACCGGGGCCGGTCAGCACGGCGTGGCCACGGCGATGGTCGGCGCCGCGCTCGGCCTTCGGACCGAGGTCTACATGGGGGAAGTGGACATCGAGCGGCAGCGGCCGAACGTGGAGCGTATGCGGCTCCTCGGGGCGGAGGTGCATCCGGTGCGCACCGGAGGGCGGACGCTGAAGGACGCCATCAACGCGGCGCTCCGCGACTGGATCGCGAATGTCCGCACCACGCACTACCTTCTCGGGTCCGCGGTCGGCCCTCACCCGTTCCCTTCGCTCGTCGCCGAGTTCCAGAGCGTCATCGGTCGTGAGATCCGGCGGCAGTCGGTCCGTTCCTTCGGACGCCTCCCGGACCTCGCGGTGGCGTGCGTCGGCGGGGGGTCGAACGCGATCGGCACGTTCCACCCGCTGATCGGCACCGACGTCCAGTTCCTCGGCGTGGAGGCCGGGGGCGTGGGCGGTCGAAGCCCCGGCGCGGCCTCCCTCAGTCGGGGACGGCCGGGGATCCTGCACGGGAGCTTCTCCTATGTCCTTCAGGACTCGGACGGACAAGTCGCCGAGACCGAGAGCATCTCGGCGGGGCTCGATTACCCGGGCGTGGGCCCGGAGCACGCTTGGCTGAGGGACCGCGGGCGGGCGAAGTACATCGCGGTGAGGGACCGGGACGCCTTGCGCGCATTCCATTGGCTCGCCGAGGACGAAGGGATCCTGCCGGCGCTCGAGCCCTCCCACGCGATCTTCGCGGCGCTGGGAGAGGCCCGCCGGCGTCCCCGGACGGAGCACATCGTCGTGACGCTCTCGGGCCGGGGCGACAAGGACCTCGGGGTGGTGACCGGTGCGCCTCGGTAGTGCGCTGCGTCGCGACCGGCGCGCGGGCCCCCTGCTCGTGCCGTACGTCCTGGTCGACCGGCGGCGCACCGCGCACCTCCCCGCGCTCGCGCGGGCGCTCCGGGCGGGGGGCGCCAACGCCCTGGAGCTCGGATTCCCCTTCTCCGACCCGATCGCCGACGGGCCCGTCCTCGAGGCGGCCGGAGGCCGGGCGCTCGCCGCGGGCACCGACTGGACGGACCTGATCTCCTCCGCCCGCCTCACCTCCCCGGTCCTCCCCACCGCCGTGATGACCTACGCGAACCCGGTGTGGCGACACGGACTCCCGCAGGCCTTGGACCAGCTGCACCGGGCCGGAGTTTCCGGCCTCATCGTCCCCGACCTATCGCTCGAGGAGTCCGGCCCCTGGCGGCGGGCGGCCCGCGCTGCGGCCGTCGACCTCGTGCTCCTCGCCGCTCCGGGAGTCGAGCCCGACCGCATCGCACGGATCGCCCGGGAGACCCGGGGATTCCTCTACCTCGTCTCGCGGTACGGAACGACCGGCGCCGGGCGGGCCCAGGGCGCGGACGAGCTCGCCGGCCTGGTCCGTGCGGCGCGCCGCGGACACCCCACCATCCCCGTCCTGGTCGGGTTTGGCATCCGGGACCGCACGACCGCGACGGCGGCCCGTTCCACCGGCGCGGACGGGGTCGTCGTCGGGACCGCCCTCGAGGAAAAGCTCGCGGCCGGGGCCTCGGACGGGGCGATCACCCGTTGGATGCGGACCCTATCGGGGCGCGCCGAGCATCGGGGCCGGGCGCGACGCCGTCACTAGATCGCATTGACCAGGAACCCGAGGACGAACCCGATCAGGATCCCGATGTAGGTCAGGCGCTGCTTGAGGTAGCTCGCCTCCGGCGAGCTCTCGGGCCGGAACGAGGCGCGCAGCATCGGGAGGATGCAGTAGAGGATCGCCCCGATCGCCAGGGCATCGAACGTCACGTCCAGGAGCGGACTGTTGTAGAAGTACCCGATGGCGCCCCCGAGCACGGTGGGCAGCCCTCCGACCAGGAAGAGGATCGCGAGGACGCCGATCGCCCGGTCGTTCTTCCCGATGAGCGGGGCGGCGATGGGGAACCCCTCCGTGACATTCTGGAGGAAGAACCCGAGGAAGATGACCGTCAATAGGCCGGTGATCCCGACGGCCCAGGTCGCCCCGAACACGAGGCCCTCCGTGAGGTTTTGGAACCCGATCGCCGCCGCCACGATGAGGGCCATGGCCCGGGGGCTGAGGGTGCTCCCCTTCGACCGGTGCTCGGAAAGGTAGAGGATGACAAAGCAGGCGACGACCGCCAGGACGAACGCGGCGCTGTACTCCGGGTTTGCGAGATAGGCGTTGGACGTGTTCGAGTAGATGATGGTCGCCGCGTCGGAAAAAACGTCGGCGAGGAGGAAGATCAGGATCCCGATCGCGACGGCGTTGAGGAGCGAGATGGTCCGGGAGGCCATCGACTTTGCAAGGACGATGGGCAGGGACAGGTAGATCGAAAGCCCCATCACCGCCGACAGGGCGACGAGTTCCGGGAAGCCCGCCATCAGAGGCGTCGCCTACCGTCAGGGGTTATTAATGTCACTGTGAATGTGCGCAGGGGGCTCAACACAACGTGAACACTCCCCGCGGAGGCTAAGGCGTTCATGGGAGCGGATCGACCGCGCCCGACCCCCGCCCGTCGCCTCTCGGCCGCCGGGTGGGTGCAGTTGGCGCAGGCGCTCGTCGCCCGGGAGCTGGTCGTATCCTTCGGCCTACCGGAACGGCAGGCGGCCGAGCTCCTCGGGATCGCGCCCTCGGCGGTATCTCAGTACCTCTCGGGCAAGCGCCTGGGCGGGCCGACCGGGGCAAGCCGAACCCCGGTACGCGAGCGAACGATCGCCCGCGCGGCGGCCCAGCAGATCGCCGTCCCCTCCCCGGGCTCGGCCGAGGGCCTGTCGGTCGTGCTCGAGACCGCTCGGCAGCTGGCGCGCGGCGCGGAGGAGGGGGGGTCGTCGGCCGGAGCAGCCCCTTCCCCGGGAGTCGACGGGGACCCGCGACGGGAACGTGAACTGCGCCGGTACTTGCATCAGCGCATTGCGCTCGAGCAGGCCGCGGTGGGGGAGTGCATGCGGCTCGCCCAGCGCTCGCGGGATGAGCTGACGCGCGCCGTCTTCCGGCAGATCGCCTCCGACAGCCTCCGCCACGCGGAGATCGTCGCGTCCATCCAAACGTACCTCGAACGTGGTCTCCACCGCGCCTACGCCTCCGGGATCCGGCGGGAGGACATCGCGGGGCTCATCGAGCGGGAACGGGAGGCGGAAGCCGGTCTTCCCCGGTCGGTCGCCCTGGAGTTCGGCGGGATGCTCCAGGTCCTCTGGCAGAGCATGGAGGCCGACGAGCGCAAGCACGAGGTCCTCCTCGCCGCGATGCTCGAGCACGGGCTTCCCCCGCCGGAGGTGGACCGACCCCGTCGGCGCGGCCCCGCAGGAGCTCGGCGTTAGGGACGGATCCGCTCGAGCGAAAGGAAGCGCACCCGGTCCTGCGCCCCGACGCCCGCCATCAGGAACTCCTTGCGGACCCCCTGCGCGACCCGTACCCCGCCGGCCACGGTCGGCCAGCGGGCGCGGTGGGACTCGGGAACCGCCTGGATGAGGTACCGAGCGTGCGCGTGCTCCGGATTGCGCGGGTAGGCGCGGAAATGGGCCCCGTACTTGAACCCCGTCTTGACGACGATCTGCCGGGCACGGAGGTCGCGGTAGGCGGCGAGGCGCTCGGAGAATCCCGGGTCGAGCCGGCGGGCGCGCTCGATCAGGCGCTCGAGGGGGACCGCGCGGCCCGATTTCGCGTCGCGGAGCGTCAGCTGGCCGGTCGAGGCGAGGTAGGCGCTCTCGAGCAGGCTGAGCTCGAGCCGGTCCCCGATCCGACTCCCGTAGGCGAGGACCCGACCGAGCGTATCGGCCGCGACGACGTCGTGCACGGTCACGCGGTCCGTCGACAGCCACCCTTCGGTCGGGGGAACGAGGGGCGTGGCCGGTAGGGCCCCGTTCGGGGAGGGTCGGCGCACCCGGTAGTACGTCAGGTCGGATTCCTCATCCACGACCGCCAACAGCAGGACCTTCTTCGCGGATTGCGCGCGTTCCGCCAGGTCGAACAGCCGAGTGAGGTCGAACGGCTCGCGCTCACTGATCGCCTCGATCCAGAATCGGGAGGGCGTCTTGTGAAGGACCCCGCCGCGGGGCAGGACCGCGAACGCCACGGGGGGTCCGCTCGCACGAACCACATATCCGCGCTGACGGAGGTCCCGGTACACGAGGTAACGGACGGAGAATCCCGCGTCGATCCGGACCGCACGACGGAACGCGTCCGGCCAGCGGACGGGGCGGCCCCGGCCGTCCACCACTTCGGCCCGGGACATCTCGGTCAGGTAGACGACCTCGTACCGGTCCAGCGTGAGGGCGCCGCCGGATTCGGGTGTGCCGAAGAACCCCTTGCCGTAGATGTTGGACGCTTCCGCGGGGTCGTCGAACCGTACGGTGGCGTCGTCCCGGAGCCGACCGGTCAAGGGCGAGCCCTGCGGAGTTCCGCGAGCGTGGCGAGGGGCTCGACCCGGACGCCGAGCGCGCCGAGGCGCTCCCGGGCGCCCGATTCGCGGTCGACTACCACCAGCATCCGGTCGATCCGCCCCCCGGCGGCGCGGATGATCTCGACCGAGCGCACGGAGCTCCCTCCCGTCGTGGAGACGTCCTCGATGAGGAGCACCCGATCCCCGGGCGAGATCTCGCCTTCATACGCCTGCCGGGTGCCGTGCTCCTTCACCGCCTTGCGGAGGACCACGTAGGGATGACCGGTACGGAGGGCGGTGGCGACGACGAGCGGCACGGCCCCCAACTCCATCCCCGCCAACCGGTCGGTCGACCCGACCCGCGCGGCGAACGCGCGCGCGAGCAGGTCCAGGGAACGGGGGTTGGGCCACGCCCGTTTGACGTCGATGTAGACGTCGCTCTTCTCTCCCGAGGCGAGCGTGAACTCTCCGAACCGTACGGCCGAGGCGTCGAGGAGCATGCGGAGCACCTCCTCCTTCCCGGGGACCGCGGGTTCGGACGGTTCGCTCACCAGGGCACCTTCTTCAGGCCGGCCTTGTAGCCAATCCAGTTAAAGAGCGCGTGCAGGACCAGCGTGAAGAACAGCAGCCATAAGACGGCCACGACGCTCCCGAAGACTCCCCAGAAGAGCGGGCGGTAGAACACCAGCCCGAGAGCGATCGGGACGAGCACGAACGGCAGCTGGTCGAGGAGGATCGTGCGCGCCCCGCTGGGGCGGTTCAGCCGGCGCTTGACGAACGAGCCGAGGGCGTCGCCGGTCACCGCCCCGAACGAGAGGAGCGCGGCCAGCGGCAGCGCGTCCCAGACCGTCGGCGTCAGGACCGGAACGACCTGCCACGGCGGCGGAGCCACGAGGATCAGCCAGGCCAGGAACAGGCCGAAGGGCAGCGTGGCGAACCCCGCGAACAGGAATCCGGACCAGGTCTTGGACGAGCCGAGGATCCGGCGTCCGTCCCACGGCCAGTTCCGGCCGAAGTCCATCGGCGGCCCGCGGCCCTTCGGGATCGTGGCGAACGAGTTCGAGATGTAGACGGGGATCATCAGCCAGAGGACCGCGAGGCCGCTCGAGAAGATCGGGTTCAGCACGGGGGACACCCGTCACGCCTCGCGGACGAACCGTTCGATCGCCGTCGCCACGCCGGCCAGGAGGCGCGGGTCCACGCTCTCCTCGGCGTCGTGGATGCGGGACTCGACGTCCATGCTTCCGAAGACGAGCGCCGGCAGCGGTCCGCCGAGCCGAGCCGTGAGGCCCCGGATCGCGCTCGCGTCCGTGCCGCCGTACTCCCCGAAGATCCCCGGGGAGTGGACGGTCTCGGCGAGGATCCGCTGGAGCCGGAGCGCGAAGGGGGAATCGGGAGGGAGCGCGTAGCCGGATCGGCAGCGCGCCGGCGGTGCGTCGACACGAGCGTGCGGGGCCCGGCTCGCCGTGCCGGCCCGGACGAACCCGAGCCCGGCCCGGAGCCCGTCCTCGAGCTCCATCTCGGGAGGGAGGCGGAGGTCGACGGTGTACGTCGTCGTCCCCGCGTCCCCTCCGTCGATCCACCCACGGTCGACGCCCGCGCGAAGGACCTGCAGGGCGATGGGGAGAGGGTTGTGCCCGCGGTGCGGGTACCCTCCGTGGGCCGCTTCTCCGACGACCTGGAACGCCCGCGTGCCCGGAGCGACCGTCAATGCGCTCGCGCCGGCCGCTTCGAACCGGAAGGGCGGCGGGAGCAGGGGCGAGAGCCGGCCGGGGAGTGCGTCCAACTCGGTCGTGGGGCCACCGAAGACGAGGGTGACGGCCCGCGCGATCTGGTTCGCCGCATCGTTCTCGGCGTGCGCGGCCAGCAGCCTCACTCCGGCGGACGAGGTCGAAGCCGAAGCGAGGTCGAACCGAGTCACCGTGCCCCGCCCGGTGATCACCGGCTCCGGGGCGTGGCGGTCGGGCCAGTCGTTGGAGCGCAGGGCGGACTTCCAGGTCCGGGCCAGATCGTGGAGGCCGACGAGCACGTCGCCGTAGGCGAGCGCTTCGCGGAGCGGCACCGGCCGGTCGAACGACCCCTCGAGGAACGCCACGCCGCTCGACCCGACGATCGTCTCGGGGCCGGCGTCCGGGATCAGTACGACGTCGCCGGTCAGGATCCGGTCCGGGCTCCCGGGGGGGAGGGTACTGTCGTGGTGTTTGACCGCCTCGATCCCGCCCTCCCCTCCGGTCTCCTCATCGCAGCACGCGACCAGGCGGACATTGCGGGGCGGTGGAGTTCCCTCCGACAGCCGACCGAGGGCGATGAGCGAGCCGACGACCCCGCTGCCGAGGTCGTCATTGGATCCGCGCGCATAGAGCCGACCGTTCGCGCGGGCGGTGAGCGTGTGGGGAGGGCTCTTCCACCGCCCGAGCTGCTCGGCGGGCACCGGCACGACGTCGTAATGGGCGAGGATGACGACCGTCTCGGCGGCCCCGACGTGGAGGTCGGCGATGACGTTGGGACGGGAGATCCCGTGCCAATCCCCGGGGACGTCCCCCGCGACGACCGGGTCGTAGATCCGGGTCTCGAGTCCGCGTGCACGGGCCGCCCGGACGATGACGTCCGCGGTACGTAGGTAGTTGGGCTTCTCCCACCGCGCATGTCCGGGGTCTTCCAGGTTGGTCGGGGCGGTCGCCACGAGCTGGGTGAGGAGTCGCATGCCTTCCTCGCCCAACACCGTGCGCGGGTCGGCCACCGCCGGGGGTTCGGCCATCGGTGAGGTCTCCTACTGGAGCGCGAAGATCGCGACGAGGGAGCCGGTGAGAAGGAGCAACATGGTGGCGGCGAACATGTACTCGAACATCGAGAGGGTGTCGCCGAGCGAGGTCAAAAGGCGTGCGGTGAATCCGGGCCCGAGCACCTGGACCGCCGGAACGTCCCGAGTGCCAAAACGGAGTTCGGTGGGACCGAGGTCCTTGAGGGCCGCGGCGACGGCCTCGCTCGCCCCGGCGACGAGCGCGTCCAGGCCCATCCGTTCCCCGACCGGGTTGATCCCGCCGTCGACCTCGTGCACGACGTGGTTGTCGGTCGTCATCACCTCCGCGGTGTTCACGAGCTTCTCGAGCGCCGCGACGATCGGACCGCGGCGGCCCTGGACGAGATTGTTCCCGTCGATCAGGACGTAGCCCGTCGTGAGCACGCCGGACCGCACGACCAGCGCACGGATGCCGTGCGGCCCGATGCCATCCTGCCCGATGTCGTACCCCGTACGCACCCCCACACCGACCTCCACCGGGCCGTCCTGGGCCGCGGCGACGGCCGCGCGGACGGCGGCCTTCGTATCGCGCAGGAGCTTCTCGGCCGCTGGGGTGCCGTAGGTGATGTCCCCCTGTCCTTCGATGTAGGAGTTGTGGGCGTCGATGAGCGCGATCCGTGGTCCGCCTTCGGCGGCGATCTCGCGAACGATCCGGTCCGCGACCCCGAACGCGATGTCGTCGGTGGGCTCCGGTGCCCGGCTGACGAGGACGAGCGCGATGTCGCCGAGCAGCTGGGCCCGCGCGAAGGAGTCGGGGTAGGGTGTGACCAGGGGGCTCGAACGGGAAGGGAGCGCGGGACCGAGGTCGTGGAGGAGCAGCCGAGCGGCCTCCCCGACCCGTCCGAGCTCCGCCTCACTGGGCAGATCCAGGTCGTGGTCGGAAGGGGTATGGGGGACGAACACGGTCCCCGCGCCCGGCCCGAGCTCGCTCGTCATCTTCCGGGGCAGGTCGCTCGCCCCGAGGGCCGCGAACGGGCCCGGGTGCACCGTGGGGAGGGCCACGGTCGCGTAGGGCGTTCCTCCGCGCCGGAACCCCAAGAGGCTCACCCGGAGGTCGGCGGGCTGGGCGAACTTCAGAAAAAATGCCTCCAATGCTTGCGTAGCGCCCGGGTCCCGTTGCCCGACGTGGTCGAGGAGCGGCCGGATGAGACTGACCCCGGAACTCTGGAACTCCCGGCGGAGCGGCCGGTCTGCGGCGCGGATCAGGGCGAAGGCGCAGCCGAAGCCGATGAGGCCGCACGCGATCATCGCAGCGACCTCCGATGCCGATATCGGGAGGAGCACGAGGATGGCCAACGCGTAGAGCACCGGCTGGACGAGGGCGACCGGCAGGACCCGCGAATGGCTCGGTCGGGCGATGCCGAACAGGCTCAACTGCCGGAACCAGAGGGCGGGTCCGACCAGAAATGCCGCCAGGAAGACCACGCCCGGGGTCGACGCCGGGATGAAGGTCAGGGCGAGACGCCAGAGGCCGGCGAGCGGAAGCTGGATGAGGAGCACCGTGAGGGCGAGAAAGCAGGAACGGTGGAACTCGAACCGGCCCCCGAGGGCCCTCGAAAGTGGGCCGGTGAGCCCCGCGACGACCAGGGCGGGGAGCGCGAACGCCAGCAGCCAGCCCTCGAGAAAGGGCCGAAGCGAAAGCCCAAACAGCAGCGCGCTCAGGGCGGCGGAGGCGACGACGATGAGGGCCAGGGTCACCGGAGGGGCCGGGGCGCGGAACAGGACGTGTCCGCGCTGCACCCCGGCCTGGGGGGAAAAGGGCGTCTCGTTATCGGTCACGCGCCCTCCGAACTTCCTCGAGGATGCCGCGGAACGCCGGTCCGACCCCTTCCTCCTCGGTGATCGTGCCGGTGACGAGACCGTTCGCCCCTGCCGCCAAGAGTTCGCGGGCCTCGGCACCCGAACGGATGCCGCCGCCGACGATGATGGGGATCGACACGACCTCCCGAACGGCTCGGACGATCGGGACCGGTACTGGACTCGGTGCCCCGGAACCGGCCTCGAGGTAGACGAACCGCATGCCGAGGTATTCGGCCGCCAAGGCGTATCCGGCGGCGGAAGCAGGATCGTCGCGGGGGATCACATCCACTTCGCCCACCTCGCCGACCCGCATCCCCGGTTCGATGACCAGATACCCGAGCGGTATCGGCTCTAGACCGAGGGCTCGCACCGCCGGCGCCGCCTTGGCGTGGGCGCGGACCACCAGGTCGAGCCGGCGCGAGTTCATTAGGCTCATGAACAGGACCGCATCGGCCTCGCGGCTGAGAGATCCCGGACCTTCCGGAAAGATGATCGCGGGCACCGGCACGGCGGCCTTGACCGCTCGGGCGGCCGCTCCCATCTTCTCGGGGGACATGCCGGTGGAGCCCCCGAGCAGGATGGCGTGGCTCCCTTGGGCGACCGCGCCTTCGGCCACCTGGCCGGCGGTCCGGCTCCGGGACTTGTCCGGGTCGATGAGGGTGAAATGGATCGGGCCGCCGGCCATCTGTTCGAGGAGATACTTTTCGACCCGCCGGGGCCCCGTCGGAGGCGTCACCGGAACGCTACCGCCAGGAACGCGAACAGTGCGATCGTCATTCCCACCTTGCTCATCGTCTGCTCCCAGTGGAGCCGTCGCGGGAGGTACGCCACCGAGAGGACGAACACCGCGTCTGCGGCGAGGACCAGGACGAGGTAGATAATCCCCACGACAGTCCCCCACCGAAGGAACCAGAGGAATGGGGCAGCGCTGAGGACGATGGCAGTCCCGACCGAGACCCGGGCGGTACCGCCGGAAAACCCCATTCCCCGGGTCTTCGGCAGGGTCGACCGACCGACGTCCCCCGCGACGTCCTCCATGTCCTTGACGACCTCGCGGCTGAGCGTGGCCAGGAACGCCATCGCCGCGAACGGGGCCAGGAGGAGCGCGTTCCCCGCGGCGGCCCCTCCGTAGAGGAAGACCATTCCGGTCAGGAATCCCACCACCAGGTTGCCGACGAACCCACGGCTCTTCAGGCGAAACTCGTAGCCGAGCAGCGCCCCGACGGCCAACGCCAGCAGCAGACCCACCAGAGGTTCGATGAGGACCACCGGTACGACGACGGCCACCCCAAGGACGAAGAAGGCGACCGCCAAGGCCCGAGCCGCCCTCACCGAGATCGCTCCCGTCACGAGGGGCCGATCCGGGTGGTTGGTTCGATCCCCCTCCCGGTCCAAGAGGTCGTTGAGGACATTCCCGCCCGCCGTTACGAGCGAGGTCGACAACGCCGCCAGGAGCACGGCCACCCAGACGCCCGGCGAAATCCAGATCCCGGCACCCCGGGCGACCAGCCCCCCGACGATCGTGCCCGCGAACGAGACCCCGAGGTTGCCGACCCGGACCAGCCGGAGCGCCGGATGCACGCCGACCGATGGTGGAGGCTCTCGCATAACCGTTTGTATGAACCCGCCGGGGCCCTCGCCGACGGGGCCGGCACGCCGCCCCAGCCGTGGTGAAGTCGGGACCACCTCCAAGTCTCGCGTTATATGGCCCGTCGCGCCCGGTACGGTGGATGATCCGAGGCGCCGGCGCACGCCCCCAGGTCGAGTCGTTCCGGCTGGCGAACGGCCTGCGGGTCCTGTTGGCCCCCCTCGAGGGCAGCCCGACCTCGAGCGTATGGGTCTGGTACCAGGTGGGCTCGAAGAACGAACACCCCGGGATCACCGGCGCGTCCCATTGGGTAGAGCACATGCTCTTTGAGGGCTCGCCACGGTATGCCAAGGGCGCGATCGACCGGGCGATCATCGAGGTCGGGGGCGAGCTGAACGCCTTCACCGACACGGACTTCACGGCCTACTTCTCGACCGTGCCGCGGGGGCACCTTTCCGTTCCGCTCGACATCGAATCCGATCGGATGACCCGCGCGTTGCTCACGGACGCGGAGGTGGAGCGCGAGCGGACGGTCATCCACTCGGAGCGGGAGGGGAACGAGAACTGGCCCGAGTTCCGGGTCGAGGAGGAGACGTACCAGTTGGCATTCCGGGTGCACCCGTACCGCTGGGACGCGCTGGGCCGAAAGGAGGATATCGAACGGTTGACCCCGGCCGAGCTCCGTGCCTACTACCAGAAGTTCTACGGGACTCGGAACGCCTTGCTCGTCGTCTCGGGAGGATTCGAGCCCCGGAGCACGGCCGCGGAAATCCGACGACGGTTCTCCAAGCTGCCCGCCTCTGGAGCGGACGTCAGCGTGGGTCACGTAGAGCCGGCGGCGCGCGGAGAACGCCGGGCCGAACTCTCCGGACCGGGGACGACTCCGTACCTGCAGATGGCGTGGCGATCTCCCGCCCTGGACGACCCGGCGACTCCCGCGACGATGCTGATCGATACGATTTTGGGCGGGGAGAGCCGCTTGTTCTCGGCGGGCCCCGGCTGGGGGCGTGCCGGTGAACACCCGAGCGCGCGCCTGTGCCGCGCGCTGGTCGAGAAGGGGCTGGCCGTACGCGCGACGAGCGAATGGCGCCCCCGGGTCTACCCCAGCCTCTTCACGGTCCAGGCCCAAGCTGCGCGCGGGGTTTCCCTCGACCGGCTCGAGACGGCACTCGGAAATGTCGTCGAACGGCTGGCTCGCGGCGGGCCGACGACGGTCGAGATGCAGGACGCTCGGACCCGCATCCGGCGCGGTGCGGCGCTTGCGTACGAGGGCGCCTCCCGGACCGGTTTCCGTCTCGGCTACTTTTCGGTCCTTCACTCCCCGGAGTACGAGGATAAACTGTTCCGGCAACTTCTGGCTGTTCGTGCCGAAGAGGTCCGGGACCGGGCGCGCGAGCTATTCCGGACGGAGTCGCGAGTAGTGGTACGCTACGAGCCGACCGGAGGTTCCGTTGATGAGTAGCGCCGACGATTCCCTTCGACTCGAATACGCGGACGGCCCTCTCGGGCTCCGCATCGCGCGTCAGCCCCCCCCGCCGGGGGCGGTCAGTTTCTCGGCGACGTACCTCGGGCCCGCGGGGTGGGCGTACGACGCCCGCGGGCAGGAAGGCGTCGCGCGGATCACCACCCAGTTGCTCACGAGCGGCTCCGGCGCCCGCAACCGCATCTCGCTGGCTCGGTTCCTCGACCGTGCCGGGGGGACGCTGGCCGCCCACTGCGATCCGGAATCAGCCGAGGTGACGGTCTGGGGCCCTGCTACGTCGGTCCGCCCCTTGCTCGGTGTGCTGGCGGACGCCGTCCTGCGGCCGCGGTTCGAGCCCGCCGACCTCGAGAGAGTCCGGCGCCAGGTGTATGAACGCCAGTTGCGGGAACTCGCGCAACCCTCCTCTCGGGCCGACCGCGAACTCCATGCGGCCATCTTCCCCGTGGGGCACCCCTTCCGCCTGACCGGGATGGGCGATCGGAAGTCGGTCGCTCGCCTGCATTCCTCCGACCTCGCACAGTTCCACGCGCGCCATTTCACCGGCCCCGGGGGATTGCTCGTGGCCACCACGTCGCTCCGCTTGCGATCGCTGCTCGGGCTGGTCGAACGCCTGTTCGACGAACTCCCGAGCGACCCACCCCCTCCCCTCCGGGTGCCCCCGCCGGTCGGCCAACGGCCGAAGGACGTCCGCATTGACCTGCCCGGGCACAGCCAGGTAGAGGTGCGAATGGGCGGCCCCTCGATCGCCCGAAGCGACCCCGCGTACCCCGCCGCCTACCTCGCGGACGAGGTACTGGGTGGGGCCACGCTCCTCAGTCGGTTGTTCACCCGGGTTCGCTCGAAGGGAGGCCTGGCCTACCACGCGTCGAGCCATCTCGAGGCGATGAAATTGGGAGGCTACTGGGGGGCGGAGGCGGGCACCGGAGCGGACCGCTGGCGTCGCGTGGTCCCGATGCTCCGCCAGGAGGTGGAGCGCATCGCGGGGGAAACTATCCCTGCGGCCGAGCTCGACCTGGTCCGGGAGAGCCGGCTGGGGGAGGTCGCCCTCGCGCTCGAATCGACCTCCGATGCCCATGAGCTCGCGGTCGACGTGGCCTACAACGGCCTCGCGGCCGACCACTGGGTGACGTGGCCCTCCGTCCTGCGCAG
This sequence comes from Thermoplasmata archaeon, assembly GCA_050011355.1. Classification (GTDB taxonomy): domain Archaea; phylum Thermoplasmatota; class Thermoplasmata; order Lutacidiplasmatales; family UBA184; genus Lutacidiplasma. Next base: position 45,897 of record JBEKJG010000010.1, read on the forward strand.
CCTGAGCCCCGGAGAGGTTCGGCGGGCAGCGGAGATCGCGCTGGACCGTGGCCGGTCGGCGACGGTGGTGGCCGGTCCCCTCGGTGGGGCGTAACAGAATCCCCCTCGAAGGGGAGCGCACCCATACGCACTTATACATCCCCGTGGCTCGGGGCAGCATGGCCGGACGCGGAAAGCTCGAGGCGCCCATTCACGGGATGCTGAGGAAGAACATCACGATCACTCCCGAGGAGAGCGAGTTCCTGGAGCGGCACCCCGAGATCAACCAAAGCGCCCTGTTCCGACAGGTCGTCGAGAGCCTGATGCTTGCCGAGCGAAGCCCCGGCTCCGTCGGTTCCCAGCCCGTCCGCCTCGGTCGCGCCGTCTATCGGTCGGGCGCGATCATGTACCAGAAGCGGCCGTAGACCGCGCCCGGTCGGGTGCGCGCGTCGGCGCATCGGCGTCACGCCACCGTGGGCCCAGGTCGTTCAGCGCCGGATGCTCCGCATCTTCGGCCCGGGCCGCGAGCCAGCCGCGGGCGCCCAAGGACAGGTCCAGGGCCGTGCGGGCGGTCCGGGCATCGAGCGAACCGAGGCTGTGGCGCGAAAGGATGTGACCGAACGCCCACCGGCGCTTGAGCACGAGGTCCGTGAAGTGGGGAGCATAGTGCCCCCCGCCGACGGCGAGCGCGATCCGGTCGTCCGTCGAACGCTCCAGCACCGGGATCACGTCCGCGAGGACCGCGACCGCTGCGGGCGGGGGCGCGGGCTCGGTCCCGTAACCGATCTCGACGAACATCCCGGGGAGCTCCAGCTCCGGCCCGTGGTGGGTCGCCTCGAAGGTGGCGGATAGTCCGGCTGCGGCGCCGCGCTCGGCCAGGGCGCGCAGGGCGGCGGCCATACGCAAGGGGTCGGCGGGCACCAACGAACGGGCCCGCCCACCGACCTCGGCCGACTCCCCCGGGTTACCGAGCGGATGAACCGTGAGGCAGGGGACGTTCTTTTCGCTGCGATGGATGGAAGGAAAGACCAGGGTGGGGCGCCGGGCGAGCAGCCCCTCAGGGAGCCGGGCGTCCAGGCGCTCATCGTGGATGTGCCGGCCGGGCCGCCGCAGCAGAAGCGCGCGGTCCGAAAGCGCACGTACGGCCGCGCCGTCGACGTGGTCGCCCGTGGCGGGCGGGGTGCCCCAGCGGGCCGCGACCTCCCGGGCAACCGGATCCTGCTCTGAGACGACCACCAGGTAGGGCCCCTCTGCCGCCTCCATCGCCCCCCGCTCGAGGACCCCGACGAACCGACGCGCCCTAAAGGTGACGCGCCGGACGGGAACGGAACGGAGTGCGCGGCCACTCCGGCACTTTGTCCCTGCGTAGCGCGCGGACAGGTTCAGTCGTCTTTTTCTATCCCGCCTCGGTAGCGCCTTTTCGCGGCATCGGCGCGGCCGGACGGCGGATACATTGGTCAATATCGAAGACGTCGCCCTCTGGGCGACGGTCGCCACGTGGCTCCTTGCGATCGGGACCTTGGTGTTCCTCTACTGGCAGACCCGGCAGGCCGGACAACTCAACTCCTCGAACGCCGTCATCACACTCCGGGAACGGTTCGACTCTCCGCGGATGCGGAAGGTACGACGGGCGACCAGCGAGCGGCTCCTCAAGAACGAGGTCGAGGATATCACTAACCTCGAGGTCCTCGCGTTCTTCGAGCTCATCGGAGCCCAGACGAAACGTAGGATCCTCGACGAAGAGATGGTCTGGGAGGCGTTCGGCGGTTGGATCACCGCCTACTATCGCGCCATGCGAACGCCCGTCGACCGGATCCAGAAGCTCCGGACCCGCTCGCACGACCCGCTCCTGTTCAAGAAGCTCGAGTGGCTCAACGACCGGATCGAGAAGCTGGACAAGAAGCAACTGGGCGCTGACTACGAGTCCTCGGTCGATGCCGTGGAGGATACGGGACTCTACCTCCGCCTCGAAGCGACCCTCGAGATCGAGTGAGCCGACAGGTCGGTCAGGTTCGCGCGGTCGTCGCCGCCGCCTCCGGATCGATCGAGCGAGTTCCGGAGGCCCGGGGGATGCTCCCGGTGGTATGCAGTCCGAATACGGTAAACATACTGGTTGAAGTAGGGGTAAGCCCCTACCCGTTATCGATGAACGCTGACGAGCGGTCACCCCTCGGGGCGAAGGACCAGCGGCTGGCCGATCCGGACGTGCGGCGGTGGTACGAGGACGTGGCGCAGGGCGCCCAGAAGACGGCGGACAACTACCTGCGATCTCTCTACAACTTCTGCGCGCGGATGGAGACCACCCCCGCGAAGGTGGCGGTGCTGACCGAACAGGAGGCGTTCGAGCTCCTCCACGACTTCGTGGGCCTCGAACAGAAGCGGGGCGTGGCGGGCTCAACCATCGCCACCTACAACAAGTGCGTGAAGTCCTGGCTCGTGTTCCACAACATCAAGGTGGTTCGCAAGGTCAAAATCAAGGACGCCGAGCGAACCCCGACGCTTGTCAATCAGGAGGTTCCTCCGCCCGAAGGACTTCGGGCGATCCTACTGGCGGCTCGCGCCGAGGTAGAGCGCCCCGCTATCGCCCTCATCGCGGGCTCGGGCGTTCGGCTGGAGGTCATCGCCAGCCACACGGACGGCCTGCGCGTGAGCGACATCAGCGGTATCACGATCAAGCGTCGCAAGGTCCGCTTCGAGTCGCTGCCCGCGCAGGTGAGGGTGCGCGCCGAGCTATCGAAGACCGGCCAGCCCTACATCACGTGGCTCGGAACCGAGTTCTCGGAGTACGTCAAGGAGGGGCTAGAGGCACGGCTTCGGCGCGGCCTCAAGGTGAAGCCCGACTCGCCCGTCATCGCGAACCGCGACGGCGGTTTCTTCCACACCCACAAGCTGAGCACCCGCATCCGCGCGGTGATCGACAGGGCGGGGTACGACTTCCGCCCCTACACCTTCCGCAACTACTTCGCCACGCAGGTGACCATCGCCGTGTCCAAGGGGCGCGCGCCGAAGTCGTTCATGACCTATTGGATGGGGCACAAGGGCGACATGGACGCAAGGTACGCGGAGGCACGACTCCCACCTACGCTCGTCGCCGAGATGGCCGAGGCGTACCACCGGGTGGAGCCACTGCTTGAGACCGCGCCGACCTCTGACCAGAAGCAGGAGATTAGTCAACAGGTCGCGGCGGCGATGCTACGGATGGCCTACTACACCGACGAGCAGGTGACGGAGATCCTCAGCAACCCGAAGGCGGACATCGACGAGCTCGTACGGACCGGGCTGAACAAGGCGGCCGTCCCGCTGACTCAGCGCATCGACTCTATCGAGTAGGCGAAGCCCCTCATGTCGGAGGGGTGGCGCGTCCATACCACGGTGGGAACGAGCCTCGTGATGGATCCGCCGAACTGAGAACGCTGACGGCCGAACCCCTTCCGAATCAGAATGGCCACTCGTCTCTGAGCGGCGTCACGGCGAGGTAGACGAGGATCGCGGCCTCGACCTCGGCACCCGCGCGGTGTAGCCCCAGCATTGCGCAGAGCCGTGTGGTACCTTCCATAACGGTGAATGGCCCTGTTTCCGCCTTGGCGACGAGGATGGGCCGACCCCTGACCGCGGGCGGAAGGAAGTCCGTCCTCAGTTCCTTGTAACGCCTCGCGAAGCTCCCATCGCTCGTCTCTTTGCCCGCTTCCAGTGAGGCGACCATCGTTCCAAGGTCCAGGTTCGGCGCGAGTTCTAGGAACCCGGGTTGCTCAGTGCTTCGGAGCTCGGCCACGCCCTCGATGTCGACCTCTGCCCAATGCCACTCGGGTTTCAAATCGAGGAACGGCTGGATGAAACCGCCTCGGTAGGCCATCAGAGCCGCGATGGCTTCACTGGTCTCCTCTGGTGACCACCGCGGAGACCGCCGAGATCGGAGGACGACCAGCGTCTCGGGTGGGATGAGACGGTCAAAGAACTTCCCGTACTCCGAACTGTCCAGTTCGGCCTCCGCGAAGGTGGCGAGGGCGGCGCGGCCATAAGCCGGGCTCTTCACTCGCACGGTCATTTGCCCCTTCGACCCTCCCGATACCCCTTGCTCTATTTTGAGGGCGTCACCCCTCGCACGTCCACCTCGAACTCCATCACTCTCTCCGCACCCGGGTCTTCCCACGTTACCCTCCGCGATGGGTACGACTTCCGAACCCGCGCTATGATTGCCTCGGCCGTCTTCTCCTCCACCCGGTCGAGGTTGGGGACTTCGAGCTGGAGAACGCCTTCGACGACGACTCGGTACCTTTTCCCAATCTTGTAGACGCGAGCGACCCATTCCGACATGCGGGGCTGAGCCCGCTGGGGTGTCCTATGGTTCCTGTGAGAAGATGCAACAGGTCAACTTCCGAGTCGACTCTATCTACGATGCGCCGGCCGGGGGCTCGGTAGAGGGCGGCTTCCCCGTTAACGGTGCCGCGCACCTTTGACAGAAAGCTGCCCCCGCGCTGTTAGACGCCCCACACTTCGGACACGTTACCACAGCCGGTGGAGCGGGCTTGCGCCGCCGCGTGAGGAGGACGGCAAGCGCCACGATCACTATGATGATCAAGACGAGCAAGAGTATGGGGAGGCCTCCAACCGATGGGCCAAGTACCGCCAGTGGCGAACTCGTAGAAGGCGAGACCACCGTCACCGTGGTCGTAGAGCTCACGTTGCCCGCCGCAGGGTCGGACACCGTGAGGTTCACAGTGTACGTACCCGTGGTGGCCCACGAGTGCGCCACCGAACAACCCGATGCGGAGTTCGAGTCACCGAACTCCCACTTACACGTGTGCGTGCCCGTTCCGCCGCCCACGTTCGCGGTTAGGGTCACCGCCGTGCCCGGAGTAGGACTGGAGCTCGACAGAGAGATTTGAACTGTGAGCGGGGAGAACACTTCAATCTCGGCTAACGCTGTGGTATTCGTGGCTCCGACCGCATCGGTGACAGTCACGTGCGGCGTGTAGTTCCCCGCACTCGTATAGGCGTGGGTCACCGAGGCCCCGCTTCCCGTCTCCCCGTCTCCAAACGTCCAACTGAACATGTAGGGCGACCCCGCGCCGCCAGTCGCAGACGCTGAGAAGGTAACTGTGCCTCCAGGAACTACAGCCGTTTTGGAGACGCCCGCGGTGATTGTGAGGTTGGCAATGTCAATGAGTGCGGTTCCAGTCGCGGTTCCTCCGTTAGAGTCAGTGACCGTGACAGTCGCGTTGAACTCACCAACCCGTGAGTATGCGTGGGAAACGGACGAGCCGGAACTGGTCGCGCCATCACCGAATGCCCACGAGTAGCTTACGAACGATCCAGACCCCCCGCTCGGCGATGCGGTGAACGTCAACGAGTACCCCGGGCTGGCGTCTGGGTGGTTGACGCTGGCCGCTACAGTGGGCAGCGGGCTGACAGAGACAGAGACTCCACTGGCCGCCGTTGTGGAGTCGGTATCCGTGATCGTACACGTCGCAGTATAGTTGCCAGGGGTCGTGTACGTGTGGGAAGTGGTGGCGGCGGACCCAGTCGAACCGTCGCCAAACGCCCAAGCGTACGTGTACGGAGACGCGCCACCTGCCGCGGCGCAAGAGAAAGAGACGCGCTGAGTCACGTCAACAGAACTTGGATGCGCAGTCGCAGAGGCGGACAGCGCGACATGGGTTCCGAAGGTGATCGGGTTGGAGTCGGTCGAGTAGTCATAGGTCGTGCCGAACGCGCTCGCCGTGTCGGTCGTGTTGATGTAGAACGAGTACCCGGTATCCGTGGAGAGCCCGTTCACGGTGTAAGAGTGCGTGGAAGCAGTGGTGATGGAAGTCGCGGCGGAGTACGCGCCCCCGCTGATCGATTCCAGGACCTGGTACGAGCCGAAGGAGAGGTTGCCCCCGTACTGCGCATTGTTATCCCACGTAAGCTGAACAGAGGTCGAAGTGGGGGTGGTGTAGCTGAGGCTTGCGACTGCGGGCTGGGTCGTCTGCAGAACGTTCGAAGTTCCGCCCGCACCGCAGATGATGAGGCAGTTGTACTCGGTGACTTGCCAATACCAAGTAGATCCGGGGGACAGGCCGTAAACCCACTCAAAATTGAGATCGGCCGAGGTGATCACCGCGAGAACACTGAATGGTCCGCTGTAACTTGTAGAGTAAGCGAGCGAGTAGTTCTCGAAGTCGAAGGCCGTACTCTCGTTCCATGTCAGGCTGACCACTGTGGGGTCGATGCCTGCGGCGCTGACGATGTACGTAGTCAGAGGATGGGATGGAGCCTCAGCGCTCGACCGGCTCGGCCCGGCGGAGCTGAGTACGGGCGAGGCACTGCGGAGCTCGGGGCGGGCAGGGTTAGTTCCGACAGTAGCGAAGGCACCAAAGATCAGTAGACAGACTACCAGGACGCCGAACAGGACAGGCCACTGCCGCACTTGGGGGCGGACGTGGGTTGGCTTGATATAGTTTGTCAAAGGCCACGGTTACGGAGTGTAAGCAAACGACGCCTCAGCCCTCGTGAACTACGGCGAGACACCTGCCTTCGCGCACCGGCTATACTGCGCGCGCTCACCATCGTTCATGTAACCGGTTGCCATCCTCCAACTGGACTAATGGGCGCGGGGACAACTTGGCTGGTTGCGGCACTACTCATTGGACTTGGTTTCGTCGCGGCGGATGGGGCGTTGCCGCCAACCGCAGTCGCCACCACTACACACGCGAACTCACCTGCGTGGATGTCGGCCGGCCCACGCATGGGCACCTCCACCTCCGTCTCCGATAACTGGGCGGGGTACGTGATTTCCACTCCGAACAACGCGACTACCAAGGTTGTGGGCTCTTGGGTTGAGCCGAGCTTCCACGGGAGCTGCGGCGGCTTCTACAACGAGTCGGTGGCGGTGTTTTGGGTGGGCATCGACGGGTGGAACTCGAACACGGTGGAGCAGATTGGTACGACCGTGGAGTGCTACTCGGTGCTGTACATAGCATCCGTCTCTTACTCTGCGTGGTACGAGTTCTATCCTGCCGGAATGGTCAGCATCTCGATGACCATCCACCCGGGCGATCACATTACAGCCGAAGTGAGCTACTCGAAAACGTTCGCTAGTTACACCGTGTCGCTCAAGGACACGACCACAGGCACGTCCTTCGCAACTGCGATAACGGGGATCACCGCGAACCGAAGCTCGGCGGAGTGGATAGCGGAAGCGCCCTCCAATGCGTTCGGCGTCCTCGCAATGGCCGACTTCGGAACTGTCCACTTCTCGGCCGCCACCGCGACAATCTCGGGTCACTCGCACCCAATCAGCGGGTTCTCGAACATCGAGGTCACGATGTGGAGTACCTCCTACACGTTCGTGAAGGCTGTGCCCTCCGCCCTGGGCTCGACCGGCAAAACGTTCAGCGTGAAGTGGAAGAGCTACGGACCATAGAATAGAACCTCGGGAGCCAGTCGGCCCGCTTCAATGGTCCCGCTTCTGAACTACGGTCATCCCACGGCCGTGCCCATTCCTATGAAACCGGACGCCCTCAGGCTCGACGATAACGCGGCCCAGCGGGATGTCGAGGACGTATCGTTCGGGAGTTGCTTCTACCAAGTCTACGCTGGGTTGTTTCGCCACCTTTCGCACATTCGCGCGGGGTTCAAACCATCGGCTGGTGCGCAAGGTAACTGCCGGATTCACGCCAGTTCGTAGTCCTTACACACCTTACACCGACCATCAAAGGTGTGCGAGGTCCGAATCTCGTTTGAGTAGAGTCGAGCGATCTCAGCGAACTTCGCAATGCGTGCCTTAGCTTCACGCTCCGCGACAATCGCGGCGTCCAGCGCGTTTTGTACTGTCGAGTCGGCCAGCGCCGCATCGTAGATGTGTTGGAGCGGGACGGGGTCTGAATCCGCCGCGGTCTGCCCTTGAAGGAACGTGTTACCGCGCGACATGACCATGCCGCCGGCTGGGCTTAGGTAGCCTCCCGGGGAGCCGTTTTCGACGCGCCGGCGGAGGCCCGGGCCTCCCTCAAAAACTGGTCTACGAGCCTCCGAGGTAAAAAGCCCGTATGCTTACCGAAAAGGGTATGCTCCCGGCGGGAGTTTCACCGGACGGCCGGACCGGCCGCTCAGATTTGAACCCGCGTCAAAGGCTCGAGAGGCCTCTATCCTTGACCACTAGACTACGGGAGCGTCCCGCTCCCCTATGGAACCCACTCTTTGAGCCTTTCGCGAACCGGGACCGGTCGGTCGGCCCCGAATGCGGAGCGCCCGGTCCTAATCTCGGGTGGCGAAGCGCCTAAGAGCACCGGGTCCTTTTCGCCCGCAGTGACGCCCCCAGTGAAGGCCCGCAGTGGCCACATCCTCCTGGACCCCAAGGGATCGTACATCGACCTCGTCCGTGTCTACCCCGACATCCACCGCCGGGTCGTCGAGATGAACCGACCGTTCGTCAAGGACTCGGACCCGCTCCTTCCCGACGTCCTGCTCGACGAGAACCTCCGCGACCTGAAGGGGGACCGGAAGCCGGCGGGGTACAACCGCCAGGACGCGTTCGGCCTCCGCCTCATCTTCCCCCTCGCCGACGAGAAGCGGGTGGAGTTCTACTTCACCAAGCCCGCGCGGTGCCAGGAGGTCGTCCAGATCACCGAGCAGGTCTCGGGCCTCCTGCGCCGACGCTCGATCAAGCACACGGTGGAGTACGACCGCCTCGGACTCGGACCGCCGCGGGGCCTGCCCGGACTCGGGCCGGCCACCCCGACCGGCACATTCGCCTCCGCCTGAGCGGGCCGTCCCTCAGCCGGGCGGCGGGTTCCGACGGAACGGCCAGAACGGCGTCGAGCCTCCGCCACCGGAAGTCGAAGAGCTCTCGGGAGATGTGGCCGGAGCCGGGGTCGACGCCGGGGCGGCTTCGGCGGAAGGGAGGGCGGCCGGCGGGGGAACATCCCCCTGCAACCGCCGCAGCGCATCCCGTGCCTTCTCGAGCGCGGCCGGGTAGTCGGTGTCTCGGAGTCGGACGGACTCCGCCAGGAGCGCGCGGGCCTCGGTCGTGTCGACCCTCCGCTCGGCCGCGCGTCCGAGCGCGGCGTCGATGAGGTAGTGGAGGTTCATCAGCTCCCGGTGGAGCGACTTGCGGAGCGCGAGGTTCTCCTCGGCGGCGAGGAGCCGTCGGCCCCCCTCCAGGTGCTGGTTGCTCTTGGCGAGGGCATCGATCTTTTCGTACTCCTCTCGAACGGGTCCGACGCTCACGCGCAGCCCGTCCGCGGCGAAGTTGATCTCGGTCAGCAGGCCGCTCAATCGGCGGTCGAACGGCTCGACGACCGACCGCTCGAGCGACTCGGTGGCACGCCGGTAGAGCGCTTCGCCTTCGCCCAGGCGGCCGGAGTCGAGGGCGACCCTCGCCTCGCTGAACGTCTGCAT
>JBEKJG010000011.1:0-47630 GCA_050011355.1 Thermoplasmata archaeon
AATGCCAGCGGAACGACGGCGTGGGCCCGGAACGGATGGATTCCGGCCGTCAGGGCCAGCTCGAGCAGGGAGAGCCCCGAGGCGAGGGCCACCGCGGACGCCCAGGCGACCGCGGCCCCGACCGACCCGTAGAGCGGGACGAGCCAGAAGGCGAGGCCCACGTCCACCGCAGCGGCCGCGGCGGAATTGTAGGCGACCAGCCGGGTCTGACCGAGCGCCACCTGGGTCGCCGAACCTGGGCCGAACAGGGTCGAGGCGAACGCCCCGAGCACGGTGATCTCGAGGGGCGCGACGATCCCCATGTAGCGGGGACCGTACACGAAGCCGAGCGAAAGGCTGGGCAGGAAGTAGAACAGGACGAACAGCGGGAGGGAGAAGAGGACCATCCACTTCGTGACGGTGGCGTACGTCACACGGATCGAGTCGGTGTCGCCGTCCCGGAAGAACCGGGTCGTGACCGGCAGGAAGATGTAGCCGGCGGCCCCGATGCCGACCTGGAGAAGCCGCGCGAGGGTAAGGGATGCCGAGTAGGTTCCGACCGCCGTCGGGAAGAACAGGCCGAGGACGATCGTGTCCCCGTTCCCGGTCAGGCTCGAAAGGATGGAGGCGACGAAGAGGGGGCCCGCGAAGAGGAGGAGTCGGGGGAACGCACCCGGCGTCCGGGGCCCCGACGGAAGCCGGCGGGGGAGCCGGAGGACCATGTACCCGACCGTGAGGCCGAGCCCGAGGACGTTGGCGGCGGCGTAGGCGAGCAGCGCCCCGCGGAAGGTGACGCCGCCGGGTTCGGCCAACCCGACGCCGAGGAAGACCACGAAGAGCAGCGGCGTGAGGATCTGCGCGAGCAGGGCGTTCGGGGTGACGTCCTCGTACCCCTGGAAGATCGAGGCGATCAGGTTCGCCGCGATCATCGACGCGATGGCGACGGAGAAGAACTGGAGCGCCACCCCGATGTTTGGCTGACCGAGCTGGGCTCCGACACCGGGACCGACCAGGAACAGGGCGACCGCGAGGACACCGCCGGCGAGCCCGCCCACGATGAGCGTGCCCCGCACCATCGACCGGCGCTCCCCATCGGAGGCGGCGAACGGGAGGCTGCGGGCGATGGCGTTCGGAAGACCGAGGGTTCCGAACGCCGCCAGGAAGCCCGCGAGCGTGAGCGACCAGGAGAACGCGCTCCACTCGTCCGGCGAGATGCTTCGGACGATGAGGACGCGCGCGACGAAATTGAACAGGACAAACAGGAGCGTCGCTACGAGGAGGAAGAGCGTCCCCCGCGTGACCGTGGACAAGCCTTCCCGAATGCGAACCGTCGAGGGAGAATCCACGTCCCTCCCTGGGCTCCCGGGCGGCGCAGAACGGTAAAAAGCCACCGACCGGAAGGCACGCTTCTTGTAGAGGGAGCGGGCTCGCACCTCCGTGAGCGTACCGGGGCCGTCCGGGACCGTACTCGTGCTGGGGCTCCTCGGCCTGGCCCTCGCCGCGTCCGTCCTGGGCGAAGCGGTCCGGCTCCTGGCCGGTCGCTGGGTCGTCTCTTGGCGCCACCTGGAGGCGGTCGAGCGCGGCCTCCTCAACTTCTTCCTCGGGGGCGCGGTCCTCTACCTGCTCGCGGCCCTCCCCATCGGAGGGTTCTCGCTGGTCACGGTCTTGGCCCTCCTGGCGGCCGGCACCTTCGGGGTCGGGTGGACGGCAGTCCGTCGAGGGCGCTCCGAGAACCTGACCCTCCGATCTCTCCTTCGACCCTTTCTCCGACCGGCCGCCCTCGTCGCCGAACTTGCCGGCCTCGCGCTCCTGGTGTTCGAGGTCGCGGTTGCCCTCCCGGTCGGAACGGGAAACACCTACGACTCGAGCCTCCTCACGTTCTACACCTCCCAACTCCTCCAGGGCCACCAGCTCGCGCTCTCCTTCCTCCCCTCCGCTTCCCTCGGGATCCTCTATCCCCAGGGTTCGACCGCCTGGCTGGGCGCGGCCCAGCTCCTACTGGGCCTGCCGGGGGCCCGAGCGAGTCTCCTGCTCACGCCGCTCTTCATCGCTCTCGCGCCGGTCGGGGGGTTCGTCCTCGGTCGCCGGCTCCTCGGGGGGGACGTCGGGGGGCTCGCCTTCGCCCTGGTGCTCGCGGTCGTCGCCAGCTGGACGCGGGTGCTGGTCGGCGGGAGCAACGACTTCGTCTTCGCCTTCCCGCTCATCCTCTGGCTCGCAGCCCAGGCAACCGGTTGGATGCGGGCGATACCGACGGTCGGGGACGCCGTCGGGTTCGGTCTGGTGCTCGGGTACTCGGCCGCGCTGAACCCGGTTGGGGCCGAATGGCTGGGTCCGGCGCTCCTCCTGATGGGTCTGCTCGCCGCGCCCCGGTTCGCCGGATCGGCCCGCCGATGGTTGGCCCGCTGGGGAACCGCGGTGGTCGTCTCCCTCCTCCCCCTGCTCCCCACCTGGTTCGTGCTCGCCCAAGGGGTGGTCATGCCGGGGTACGTCCCCGGCGCAGGTCCGTCCCCGATCCCGTCCCCCGGCTCCGCCTCCGCGCGTTTCCTCGGGTACGTCGACCCATACCTCTTCGGGCCGAACGACACCTGGCTTTCGCCCGTGCCCGTGCTCCGCGCCGAGCTGGTCGTGCTCTTCACCGTGGGACTCGCGATCCTCCTCCTGACCGGACGGTGGACGCTCGGTTCCCGGTTCGTCGAGGTCCGGGCCTTCCTGCTCGGAGCCGTGCTCGCCACCATCGGGCTCCTCGGGGTGGACTGGGCGGGTTCCGGCGGCGGCCCGCTCGGGCTACTGGCCCAAGTGATCAGCGAGCCCGAGGCCTCGATCTGGCTACTGACGGTCTATGCGCTCATTGCGACGCTCCCGCTGCTGTTCGCCTTCGAATGGGCGGTGCGGGCGAACCGCCGGACGGCAGCGACGGCCGGCGCGAGCCCGCGCGCCCGGGCCTGGCGCCTGGATGGGGGGCGACGCGAGGCCGCCGCCGCCCTCCCGCTCCTCGTCGCCCTCGCGATCGTGCTCCCCGGCGCGGTGCTCACCCCGACCCAGCTCGCGCCGGTCCTGACGACCCTCTACACCGACTTCGGGAACGTCACGTCCGCGGACTTCGACCTGCTCTCGTACGCCGGCGCGCATCTGCCCGGGGGGGCCCGGGTGCTCGTAGCGCCGGGGAGCGCCGGCGAGTTCCTGCCGGCCTACGACCCGACGGCGGTGCTGCTCTACCCGATGGTCCCGGGCTGGACGCGTCTCAACACCTCGTACTCGCTCGTGGTCCAGGAGCTGACCAATGCGACCCTCGCTCCGGGCGGGATCCCGGCGCTGCGGGCCCTGCACGTCGAGTACATCCTCGTCACCGGGACCTCCAGCACGCTCTTCCCGCCGTTCTCCGCAAGCCCGCTCATCGAGCACGGCCTCCCCCTGCTGTTCTCCGAGGGCGGAGCCTACCTCTTCGAGTTCCCGTCCGCCCCGGGCGGCGGCCCCGGACCGTCCTAGACGAACTCGTCGAGGATGTCCCCGCGGCCCTTCATCCCCGCCGGCTGGTGCGCGAGCGGCCCGGCCGCGAGCACCTCGTCGAGGTCCTCGTAGCTCGGCCGGTCGGTCTTGTAGAACAGACCGATCGGGATCTTCTCGCCCCACTCGAGCGAGCGCCGGAACGCCGCGACGAGGTCAGTCGGGTCGTGCCCCGCGCTCTCGAGCTTGTAGACGCGCTGGCGGAAGAAGTCGAACGTGTTGATCTTGTTGTAGGTGACGCAGGGGCTGAACACGTCGACGAAGGAGAACCCGTGGTGCTGGATGCCCCCCGCGATCAGGTCGGCGAGCTGCTTCACGTCCCCCGAGAACCCCCGGGCGACGTAGGTCGCCCCCGCCGCGAGCGCGAGGGAGATCGGGTCGACCGGTTGCTCGATCACGCCGCCCGGGGTGGACTTCGTCTTCTGGCCCATCACGGACGTCGGGCTCGCCTGACCCGTCGTCAGCCCGTAGATCTGGTTGTCCATCGTCACGTACGTGAGGTCGACGTTCCGCCGCATCGCGTGGATGAAGTGGCCCACCCCGATGCCGAACCCGTCCCCGTCCCCGCCCGTGCCGATGACCGTGAGGCCGTGGTTGGCCCAGCGGATCCCTTCCGCGACCGGGAGCGACCGGCCGTGGAGCCCGTGGAACCCGTAGGAGGAGAGGAAGTGCGGGAGGTCGGAGGAGCATCCGATCCCCGAAACGATCACGACGTTGTGGCTCGGGATCTGGAGCCGCTTCACGGCCATCTCGATCCCCGCGACGACGCCGAAGTCGCCGCAGCCGGGGCACCAGGTTGGCTTGGTGGTGGACTTCGCGATGAGCGGGAGTGGGCTGCCGGTGGGGGTCGGGACGACCCGCGCGCTACTGTCCGCCATGGTTCATCACTTCCAACCCGCGGGCGACGATCTCGTGGGGATAGAACGGCTCCCCGTCGTACTTGAGGAGTCGTTCGGAGAGGTCGACCCCCGTCTCGGCGCGGACGAGCTTGCCGAACTGGCCCATGTAGTTCGCTTCGACCAGCAGCGTGCGGTGGGCCCGGTGGAGCGCGCTCGCCACGCCCGCCGGATCGAGCGGGTAGACGGTCGGGAAGTAGAGGAGGTTGGTCGCCTGGCCCTGGGCGGTGAGCTGGCTCATCGCGTCGCGGACGGCCCCCACGGTCGATCCCCACGCGACGAAGGTGAGCGGGGCGTCCGCCGGCCCCTCGAGGACGGGTGGGGCGGCGTCGGCGAGCAGGCCGCGCAGCTTGCTCATCCGCTTGTCCATCATCCGGGTCCGCTCGGCCACCCAGCGCGGGATCCCCGAGCGGACGTCCGAGATGAGATGCCCCTGTTCGTCGTGCTCGTCCGAGCCGGCGACGAACTGGAGCCCGGGCTGGCCGGGGAGCGCGCGGGGCGATACCCCGGAGTCGGTGTATTGGTAGCGCTTGTAGTCGTGGCCGTTCGGCTGGACGGTGAAGAGGCTCACGGGGTCGATGTCGAGCGACACCTCGTCCCGGTCCACGGTGAAGTGGCTCTCCGAGAGGTGGAGGTCGCTCGCGACCAGCACGGGCGTCTGGTACGCCTCGGCGAGGTCGAACGCCCGGATCGTGGACCGGTAGGCGTCGGCGGCGTCGGACGGGGCCAGGATCGCGCGGGGGAATTCGCCCTGCCCCGCGCCGAGCATCATGTTGAGGTCGCCCTGCTCCGTCTTCGTGGGAAGACCGGTCGACGGACCGGCCCGTTGCGACTCGACGACGACAAGCGGGGTCTCGGTCATGCCGGCGAGGCCCATCGCCTCGACCATCAGCGCGAACCCTCCCCCACTGGTCGCGGTCATCGACCGCACGCCGCCGTACGACGCCCCGATCGCCATGTTGATCGCGGCGATCTCGTCCTCGGCTTGTTTGACGAAGATCCCGAGGCTCTGGGCGTGGGCGGCGAGCCAATGCAGCACGCCCGAGGCGGGGGTCATCGGGTACTGGGCGAGGAACTTGCAGCCGGCCGCCGCCGCCCCCAGCGCGATGGCCTGGTTGCCGGTCATGAGCAGCTTGGGAGCGCCGCCCTTCCGGACCGCGGAGGCGTTCGCGCTCGCGTGGGCCTCGGCGAAGTGATACCCGTCGGCGCTGGCGCCGAGGTTCCACGTCACGACGTCTCCCGCCTTCCGGCCGAACGAGTCGGTGAGCACCTGGTGCAGGAGGTCGAGCGGAACCCCGGCGAGGAATGCCGTCGCCCCGATCCCGCCGGCGTTCTGAAGGATCGACTGGCTCGTGTGCTTTCGGGCGAATTCGAGCGTCGGGACGGGAAGGGCGGTCACGCCCGCGGGAAGTTCGCTCGGAGCGACGGCGAACTTCTCGGGGTCGAACACGACGGTCCCGCCCCGGCGGATGCCGGCCGCATGGACGTCGACCGTCTGGCGGTCGAGGGCGTACAGGATGTCGAGCCCGTCACCCTGCGAGCGAGGTCGTCCGTCACCGGTGCGGGCCTGGTACCAGACATGGCCCCCCCGGATCACGGACTGGTAGGCATTGATCCCGAAGACGTGGAGGCCCATCCGGGAAAAGCAGCGGGCGATCGTCTCGCCGACGGAGGCGATGCCGTCGCCGGCCTGGCCCCCCGCACGTACCGAGAGATCGTACATCCGATTATCGAGAGGCCATCCGTATTAATCGGTTGTGCGCTCCGCCGGTGATGACACCGACCGGAACCAACCGTCGGGGCCCCGCGCGAGGGGACGGCCGTGCCCGGTTGCTGCTGTTCGCCACCGCCCGGACCGCCGTCGGGGCCCGCACATTGTCCTGGCCGGTCCCGGCGGAGGGAGCGACCGTGGGGGAGGTCCTGGCCGGGTTGGCACGGGCCCATCCCTCCGTCGCTCCGATCCTCCCCCACTGTCGGTACTTCCTCGACAACGAGGCGGTCGGTGTCAACGCGCGCGTGCGGCCGGATTCGGAGCTGGCGATCCACCCGCCGTATGGGGGAGGCTAGCGATGTCGGTGCGCTTGAGCCCCCGCCCGCTCTCCCTCGCGGCCGCGTTCCGGGAGCTCGAGGACCCGACGCTCGGCGGGGTGGTCCTCTTCGCCGGCCGAGTCAGGGCGGACCCCACCCCCCAGGGACCGGTCCTCGCGCTCGTCTACGAAGCGCACACCGCACCGGCCCTCGCCGCCCTGCGCGCGCTCGAGGTCGAGGCCCGCCGGCGGTTCGGCGCCGGCCGGACGGTCGCCTGGCACCGGGTCGGGCGGGTCCCGGTGGGAGAGGTCGCCGTTATCGTCGGGGCGGCGTGCGGCCACCGGAGCGAGGCGTTCGCGGCGACGCGGTTCCTGATCGACCGGCTGAAACGGACCGTACCGGTGTGGAAGGAGGAGCGAGCACGATCCGTGCGTCCACCGCGACGACCCCGGCGCCGACCCCCCGCACGATGAGCGGATTGAGGTCCAGTTCCGCCACTTCGGGCAGTTCCACCGCGAGCTGCGAGACCCGCTCGATCGCCTCGGCGAGCGCGTCCAGGTCGGAGGGGGGCTCGCCGCGGACCCCCTGGAGGAGCGGGAACGCCTTCACCGACTCGATCATGTGGCGGGCCGAGAGCGGGCGGACCGGGGCGAGACGGAAGGTGACATCCCGGAGCACCTCGACGTAGATCCCGCCGAGCCCGAAGACGACGATCGGACCGAACCCGGGGTCCCGCTGGAGCCCGATCAGGACCTCCTTGCCTCCCCGGACCTCCGCCTCGACCTCGAACCCCTCGATGCGCGCCGTGGGCGCCCGGACCCGCAGGCTCTTCGTCATCGCGCGGACGGCGTCCCGGACCGCGGCCGCGTCGTCGAGGTGCAAGAGCACTCCACCGACCTCCGTCTTGTGCGAGATGTCGGGGGAGGCGACCTTGAGGACGACGGGGAAGCCGACCTCCTTCGCCGCGGCGACCGCCTCGTCGGCGGTGCGGACCCGCCGCACGGCCGCGAACGGGATCCCGTAGGCGGAGAGCAGCTCGCGTGCCGCATACTCGGGCAGGACCGACACGCCGTCGCGCCGGGCGCGGGCGATCACCTTACGGGCCGTAGGCAGGTCGACCGGGAACTTCCGCACCTCGGTTCGGGGCCGGTTGAGCCACGCGCGGTAGTTCGCGAGACTCCCGATCCCCTGGACGGCCTCCTCCGGGAAGGTGAACGTCGGCACGCCGCCGGCTTCGAGGGTGGCGACATCCTCGGAAAGGTCGGTCAGGCCGAAGAGGCACGCGGTGAGCGCCTTCGGGCTCCCCTTGTGCGCTTCGAGGATCGCCTTGGCGATCGCCGCCCCGGTGAGGGTACCGGTCGGCGTGGAGATCGCGAGCACCGCGTCGGTCCGGGGGGCGGCGAGGATGATCCGCAGCGCCTGGGTCCACTGGGTCGGCCCCGCATCCGCGGTCATGTCGACGGGGTTGGCGATGGCTGCCCACGGCGAGAGGATCCGGGCGAGCTTGGAGCGCTCCCCGTCCGAGGGGAGCTGCAGGTCGAGGTGCCGCCGTCCCGCGGCGTCCGCGGCCACGATGCCGGGACCGCCGGAATTCGTGAGGATCGAGAGGCGGGGTCCGTCCAGGTGCAGTCCGGCCGAGAAGACCTTCGCGTTCCGGAACAGTTCCCCGATCGATTCGACGCGTTCCACGCCCGACTGGTCGAACAGCGCGTCGTAGAGCTGGTCGCGCCCGGACTGGGCGAGCGAGCCGGTGTGGCTCCGCGCCGCGCGCTCCCCGGCGGGCGTCCGGCCGCTCTTGATGACCAACACCGGCTTGATCTCGGTCACTTCGCGCGCGGCCTCGAGGAAGCGACGGCCGTTCGCGAGGCTCTCGACGTAGAGCAGGATGACCCGGGTCGCGGGGTTGCGGCCCAGCGACCGGAGGAGGTCGTTCTCGTCGACCCCCGCGCGGTTGCCGACGGAAACGAACTGGGAGAACCCGATCCGCTCGGCGATCCCGTACGCGAGGATGCCGGCGCAGAGGGCCCCGCTTTGCGAGACGAACGCGATGTTCCCGCGGGGCGGAAGGTTCTCGCTGAAGGTCGCGTTCAGGCTGATCCTCGGGTCGGTGTTGAGGAGCCCGAAGCAGTTCGGGCCGACGAGGGACATCCGGTACTTCCGGGAGGTCCGTATGACCTCATCCTCGAGAGCGATCCCCTCCCCGCCGACCTCGCGAAACCCGGACGAGATGACGATGACCCCGCGGGTCCCCGCGCGCCCGAGCTCCTCGACGACCCCGTTGACGTGCTGGGCCGGCACGATGATGATGCCGAGGTCCGGGACCTCGGGGAGATGGGCGATGTCCGGGTAACAGTGGACGCCCGAGACGCTCGGCCAGGAAGGGTTCACCGGGTAGACCACGCCGCGGTAGCCGGCCTGCAGGATGTTTCGGAAGAGGGTGCCGCCGACGGTCCCCGGTTTGTTGGAAGCGCCGATCACGGCGATGGATTTCGGCTCGAACAACTCGTCCAGTCCTTCCGAGCGCGGCTCCGCCATCGGTTTCCACCGGCGGGGCTAGGCCGTGGAGCCTCCATAATATAGACGCCCCGGCGTGCAACGGTCTGTGACGCCCGACGCTCCCCCTACCGCAGGCCACCCCACATCGACCCCTCCCGGCCCGACGCGGCGGGGCCCTCCGGGCAGCGTCATCCAGCGGATGGACAAGGGGCGGATCCGCCACGTCGTCGCGGTGGGGAGCGGAAAGGGCGGGGTCGGAAAATCGACCGCGACGGCCCTTCTCGCGACCGAGCTGCGACGCCGGGGGTTGACCGTCGGGATCCTCGATGCCGACATCACCGGACCCTCGATCCCGAAGCTCCTCGGACTCACGGGCCCCCTCACGGACCGCGGCGAAGGGATCGAGCCCGCGCTCTCGCGCACCGGAATCCCGGTCGTCTCCTCCCAGTTCATGGTCGAGGACGAGCGGACGCCCGTCATCTGGCGGGGTCCGCTGGTCACCCGCCTCATCACCCAATTCTTCGGCGGCGTGAACTGGGGGGCGCTCGACTACCTGCTCATCGACATGCCGCCGGGAACGAGCGACGTGCCGCTCACGGTCTTCCAGACGATCCCCATCGACGGGATGGTCTTCGTCCTCACGCCGCAGGACCTGGCGGCGCTCATCGTTCGCAAGGCGATGAACATGGCCCGCGAGCTTCACGTCCCGCTGCTCGGTCTCGTGGAGAACATGTCCTACCTCTCCTGTCCGGACTGCGGCCGTCGGATCGAGCTCTTCGGCCCGAGCAAGGTCGCTCAGATCGCGGAGGAGTACGGGATCCCGGTGCTCGGCCAGCTCCCGGTCGCACCTCCCATCAGCAGCCTCTCCGACGCCGGACGCCTCGAGGAGCACATCGGCTCCGAGGTCTCGGAGCTCGCCGACGCGTTCGTCCTCTCGGTCGACGCGGCTACGAAGGGACAGACGACGGTCCTTTGACCTCGCGCAGCTGCGCGAACGGGATCGACTCGACCGCGACGCCCCGGCGGCCCAGGGCGGCCGCGAGACCGGGCAGGTGCGCGTCCCCGACGACCGCCGCGATCCGTCCGTAGCCCCGGGTGCGCAGGACGACCAGACGTTCGGCCATGTGCTCGTTCCGCTCGTCCAGCAGCACGCGCGCCAGCGTCGGCGAGGCGAGCCGAAGCTGGTCGGTGTACTCCTCGGGGGAGGCGGCGTACTTGTCCATCTCCCGGGTCACCAGACGGGCCGGGAGGAACAGCGCGACGAACGCTCCGAAGAGCAACTGCACCCGCTCCCTAAACGGCATCGACTGGACGAGGCGCATGACCGTCAGCCGGAGCGGGTCGTCGATCAGGAAGAGGGGGAGTTGCCGCTCCTGGGCTACGAGGGCGGCGACCTTCATCTCCGCGCCGGCCTCGCCGCCCCCGAGCTCCGAGCCGAGCCGGCGCTGGATGAGGCCCCAGAGCCGCGTCATCAGAGGCAGCCCGCTCCGGTCGCGGCGGTGGGAGGACGGGGCGAAGAGGGAGCCGGCCCGCTCCGGGTCGAGCTCGACCGCGAGTCCGTCCAGCACCCGGCCGGCAAGGACCGAGCGGAGCGGGACCGACAGGTCGATGACGTGCGCGGCACCGAGCAGGAGCACCGGCGACTCCGTGGTCCGCGCGTACATGGCGAACGGACGACCGCGCCCGCTATCTGCCTTTCCGCGACCCGCGAGCGAACCCCCAAATAGGGGCGGACGGTCGAGGGGCCGATGGCGTGGACGATCTTCAGCGTACCTACCTCGAAGCGGACCGAGCTCGACGCGGCCCTGAAGGACGACGTTGTGTCCCGGCAGAGCCAAAAGGTCCGCGATGCCGCCGCGATGGGCGGCCCAGCCGACCGGACCTACGTGCTGGTCGAAGGGTCGACCGAAGGTGTCGCACGGGCGAAGGATCTCCTCGCGGCCGTCGGGACGGCCCTGCCTCCGGCCGAGGGCGAGAAGCTCCACCAGCGCTTCCGGGACGAGGAGGACGCGGCGTCCGCCGGCATGGGCCTCTTCTTCACCGAGGAGTAGAGGGTCAGTCGTTGGACGGGGCGTGGGACGGTTCGAGGTCCTCGCCGCCCCCGAAGACCCGCTGGCAGCCCTGGTAGAACGCTTCGAGGCCGGTCCCCTCCTTCGCGGAGGTCGGGATGAGCCCGGTGAGCGAACCCATCGTCTCGAGGGCCCGGAACAGCTCGGTCGAGAGCTGCGCGTCCGGGGTCGGCGTCTCGCCCGAGACCGCCTCGTAGAGCGCGCCGGGCTCCTCCGACCATGCGGTGACCCGGGCGAGCTGCTCCGGGGGGAGCGCGTCGACCTTCGTGAGGACGTTGACCATCGGGAGGCGGAAGCGGAACTCGACCGTGGCACAGAGCATCATCAACGAGACGAATCCGCCCGGCGTGCGGGCGAGCGCGGGGTCGAAGAGGAAGGCGATCGCCGACCGGTCCCCGCTCAGGGCGTCCACGATCGCCTTCGACGCTTCCCGGAAGGCGAACAGCTCGATCTGGCCGGGCGTGTCGATGAGCACGTAGTCCGACTTCAGTTCCTGGACGGCCTGCTTCACGTCGAAGATCTTGAGCGCGATCATGTCGGCCGCCGCGACCTGGGCGCCGTTCGGGCCGAGCCCGTACTCGTCCTGGATGTCGGCGAGCCGCACCCACTCCCGGATGTCGACGTCCGGTTCGAAATCCGTCCCTTCGAGCCCCGGGTCGAGGTTGACGACCGTCGAGTCGTAGCCGGCGGTCTTCAGCCATTCCGCGAACGCCCGGACGAACGAGGTCTTGCCGGCCCCCGCCGTGCCGGTGAAGTAGACGGTGCCCGGTTCCTCCACCTACTTCTTCCCCCCCGCGGCCCGCCGTCGGGCGAGCTCTCCGGCGACCGTCCGGAGGAAGGCGGCCTTCGTGACCGTACCCTTCTTGACGACCTTGACGCGGCCATCGAACGAACCGGCCGTACGGGGATACTGCTTGTCGGACTCGAGCTCGGCCTTGAAGCCGAGGTGCTGCGCCGCCGCCACGATCTCTTCCGCCGTCAGGTCCGCCAGCGCGAGCGCGGCCGGCACGCGCCGGCCGTCCTTGCGGGTGCGCTCCCGCCCGAGGTAGGTCGGATAGATGTAGAAATGGTCGGGCATCGTGGGCCCGCGGGACGGTTCACGCCGAGCCGGTGGGCGCGGCGACGCGGACGCCGTTCAGGACCCCGTCCTGACCCGGTCGGGAGCGTACGCGGACCAGGCCGAGCTCCGTCTCGAGGATCGCACCCTTGGTGATGATGTTCCGTTGAACGTAGTTCGGGTTCGCCGGGTTCTCCCGCACGGTCACGATCTTGGCGTTCTGCGTCTTCTTCGTCGCCGGGTCGAAGACGTTGATCGTCTCGGCCGTGAGGATGCGGAGCTTCAGGTTCGCCCCGCGGACGCGGTAGCGCTTGACGATGTCTCCGCCGAGGGTCGCGGACTGAAGCTCCCGTCCGATCTCGAACCGGCGCTTCTTCCGGATGGGGCGAAGGCGTCCGCCCGTGCGCTTGCGACGCGAGCGGCCCTGCCAGATGCCCATGAAACTCCGGGGGAGGTCGGGCCGACCGGGGTGGCGTATATGACGTTTCTTGGACGAGGGTGTCGGCCGTCCATGGCCGGACCGAGGGTACGCCCCCGGGGGGCCGAGTCCCGACGTTCCCTCGACCCGGCCGGTCAGTGGGTGTGGTCCTCCCCGAACAGCCATCGGAGGCCGCCGGGCCAGCCCTGGTCCGACATGGTGAGGATCGTCCGGTAGTACTGATTGATCGCGCCGACGGAGTAGTCGGCCGAGTCGAGCGGTCCGATCGCGTAGTTCGTGATGGCCGCCCAGGAGAACTGCCCCCGGCGCGCCCCGGCGCTCGTGCCCCCGACCGGCTGGGCCTCGAGCAGCTCGGGTCGGCTCATGAGGTCCCAGGTCGTGGCCGGAGTTCCGACCTCCGTCCGGTAGGTCACGTTCCCCACCGCATCGACCGCACCCCAGCTTCCCGCACGCCACGTCTCCACGAGCGTGTGGCCGCTGTACGCCTGTCCCGTGTCCTGCAGGACCACGAGCCGGGAGGGGAGCCCCGCGACCTGGAACAGACCGCAGGCGACCCGGGCGACATCGGTGCACCAGTCCGAACCCCGTACGACGATCTCCTCCTCGGACCCGCCGAATTTCATCTCCTCCCGCGGTACTGGCCCCGTCGGGGCGAGCCCCGCCGCGAACCGGACGATCGCGGCGACCCGCTCTTCCGGTGAACGGTCGCCGAGGTCCAGGGCCAGCACGATGCGCTCCAGCTGTGGGCGCATGCCGGGTCGATAGCCGACCTTCGTCGACGTGAACTCCCCATAGAGGCGGGCGGCTGTCGCGGGACAGAGTCGGACCATCGACTCCCACAGCACGCGGTCGATCGACCCCACGGGGTGCGGGTCGTTCTCGAACATCGTGCGGCAGGGGCGCGGCAGCTGCCGGTACCCCCGATACTCGGAGTAGGTGTCCATCTCCCCGTCCCTCCGGGGGTCCGGCGGCAAGGCGCTCCGGGGCTAAAGGCCCGGCGCAACCGCCGAACGTCCGCGGGTGCGACGGGTTTGCTCGGCCGGGCTTAAGCGTCCGAAACCCTCCTCGGTCCCCGGGTCGAACGATGCGGATCGTGGGGGTGGACGAGGCCGGACGCGGGAGCTTTGTGGGCCCCCTGGTCGTCGGAGCGTTCGCCGTGGACCACACCGAGCTCGATGCCGTGCGGTCAGCCGGCGCGCGCGACTCGAAGGAGCTCTCGGCCGCCGCGCGGGAGGAGGTCTACGCGCGCCTCGCCCGAATCGGCGACATCGCCTCCGTCGCGCTCTCCCCTCGGACCGTCGATCGGGCCGTTCGCAGGAACGGGCTCAACGACCTCGAGGCCGCGGCGTTCGGGACCGTGATCCGTCGGCTCGGCGCGGAGGAAGCGCGGGTGGATGCGTGCGATACGAACGAGGCGCGCTTCGGACGCCACGTCTCGGCCCGGGCCGGCGGAGGGGTCCGGGTCCTGGCCCGCCACCATGCCGACCGGGAGGACCCGCTCGTGGGCGCCGCATCCATCGTCGCCAAGGTGCGCCGGGACCGGGCGCTCGCCCGCCTGCGCGCCACGCTGGGCGACGGGATCGGGAGCGGCTATCCGTCCGACCTGCACACGGTCGAGTTCGTGCGCGACCACCTCCGTCGGGTCGATTCGCCCCCGAGCTGGCTCCGCGTTTCTTGGGCCACGATGGGAAGGGTTAAGGAAGTTCCACCGGCTGTGACGCTGGATCAGTTCGCACCATGACGATCGAAGACACCCTCGCGGCACTCGTCGACCGGTTCAACCGCCACGCGGAGAAGACGCCGGCGATGGCCGAGGAGCTGGACGGGATCGAGCGCACGATCGAGGTGCGTCTCCGGGACGAGGGGACGTACGCCGTAGACCTGCGCGGCGGCCGGTTGACGGGGCTCCGCACCGGATCCCCACCGAAGTCCGACGTGAGGATCATCACCGATGTCGCGACGTTCCGAGGCCTCGTGGCCAAGGAGATCGGGCCCATGAAGGCCCTCGTGACGCGCCGGCTCGCCATCGAGGGCAGTCTCGAGGACAAACTGCTGTTCCGGAAGTTGCTCTAACTCCCCGCCCGACGGTCCCCTTGCGGGACCAGGCAAAGTCTCTTCAGGGTACCGGGGGAGTGGCCACCGATGGCACGGTCCTCCTCCCGCCGCCCGGCCCGGAAACGGCCGGTCGGCCCGCCGGTACTCGAATGGCCCCGGTCGATGGGCCGGGACCGTACGCTGCGCTTCACCCACGTCGAGGTCGAGCTCGATGTCGAGCACGAGGGGTACCGCGCGGAGCCGCTGGCCCTTCTGGGCCCCCTCACCTCCTTGCTCCACGAGCGGGAGGTCGAGTCGGCCGAAGATCTTCTCCAGATGACCGGACAGCTCCTGCGCGCGCTCTCCGGCGCCGGATTCCGCCGGGTCGACCACTGGGAAGCGCGGCCCGGTGGTTGGCTTCCGCTCCCCGAGCCCACCCACGTCCGCCTCGCCGAGCCGGTCGCCCATCTGGTGCACGCGCTGTCCGACGAGTCGTGGGCCCCCGTCGGGCGCGCGCACTCGTTCGCCGCCCGCCTCTCGGGACCGGACCGGCTCCGCCTCGATTTCGTCGTCCGCCGGCTCCACCGGGAACGGTCGCACGCGCTCTCCTTCGACCTCTGGGGAACGATCCCCCGGCGGTTCGTCGAGGACCTGGTCGTCCGCGTGCACGACGCGCTGCCGCTCGTGCGGGCGGAGGTCGTCGCGTACGAAACCGTCCGGCCCCGAAGGGAGTAGTCCGCCGCGGGCGGAGCGCGCCCGGACGAGGGTCGGAGGCCCCGGATCAGGGCAGGAAGACGCACGCGGCGATGCAGACCCCGTAGTGGTCCATCGGGATCGAGAGCTCCTCCGTCCGGTAGTTGATGCGGCGGAGCTCGACGCCGCGGAAGTGCGCGATCTCCTCCATCCGCCACTTCAGGAACTCCTTCAGCGAGCGCTGGGTGCCGTGGACGTGGCCCTCCGCGACGTAGCCGCCCTGGCCGTCGGTACGGAACCCGTAGGCGATCCCCGCGCTGACGACCTCGCCCTCGCCGCCGCTGAAGCGTGCGAGGACGGCGTGCGTGATGGCGCCCCGGGCCATCTTGGTCCGGTCGACCTGGCGGATCCCGATCGGGAGTACCGAGGAGACGCTGACGAGGTTCTGGTCCCCGATCCCCGCCTGGAGGAGCGCGAGGTCGAAGGCGTTCAGTTCGCTGGTCTTGTTGATCCCCTTCCCGCTCGTCACGAAGAATCGGGTCGGGATCGGGACGAGGGTCCCCTCGACGCGGGTCGCGCGGGTCGGCA
Organism: Thermoplasmata archaeon; assembly: GCA_050011355.1. GTDB lineage: Archaea > Thermoplasmatota > Thermoplasmata > Lutacidiplasmatales > UBA184 > Lutacidiplasma. The sequence continues at coordinate 15,784 of JBEKJG010000011.1, forward strand.
CGGTCCGGCTGAGGCCCGGCGCTCCTTAAAGTTTAGGCCGAAGGCCGGGCTAGACGATGATGGCGTGGCGGCGTCGCATGGACGCCTCGGTCTCGCCGTGCGCGACCAGGATCTCGGCGATCAGCCCGTCCGTGAGGAGGAGGCTCGCGGCCTCGAAGATCGTCCCGAGCGGGGCGTAGCGCGACCGATCCGGGTCGTCGGGGAGCTCGATGGCGAGGAGGACCGTCGCCGCGTGGGCCAGTTTCGACGACGCCTTCGCCGTGAGGACGACGAGCTCCGCCCCCTCGCGGCGCACGATGTTGGCGGTCTGGATGGACGACGAACTCTCGCCCTGCCCGGAGAGGATGAACACCGCGTCCCCCTTCTTCACGATCGGCGTCACGCTCTCGCCGATCACGTAGGCGGTGAGCCCCGTCTGCACGAGCCGCATGGCGAACGCGCGGCCGATGATCCCGCTCCGGCCGGCCCCGTAGACGAAGATCTGCGGGGCGTGGCTCAGGATGTCGACCGCCGCGCGGACCTGCGCCGCGTCGAGCCGCTCGAGCGCCGCGCTGACGTGCTCCGCGATGTACCGCTGGGACCGAAGGTAGACCGGTGGGCTACCGGCGCGAGGGGCGGGCATGCTTGCGCACCTCCGACGGTTTCGACCGGTGGCGCACGGCCGTCGGGCGGCTCGTCCCGTGGCGGGCGGCGGGCAGGGGCACGGGCTTTCGGGGTGGGGGAGCCTTCCCGTGCGACGGACGCGCGGGGGCGATCGTCGCGGGCTTGCCCTTGACGAGGACCGGTTTCACCTTCGGCAGCGCGGGCTTGGGCGCCGGCGGGGCGTGCAACCGCGTCCAGCGCTTGGTGAGGGCCCGCTCGTACAGGAGCTTCATGTACATCGCGTCGTGCTCGAGCAGCGGGGAGCTCGAGATCACGCTGACGTCATAGTCGCGCTCGGCGAGGAGCTCCGCGAGCGGGTCGAAGCGGACCTGCCCCCGCTTGATGGGGGTGAGGCGGAACTCGCCGGGCCCGTACAGCTCGACGCCGGAGAAGTGTCCGTAGAGCGGGCCGTCCGACGCCGCCACGAACTCCCTGATGACGGGCGCGATCGTCTCGGCGGTGTCGAACGTCGAGCGTTCCCGCGCCGCGAGGTGCGGGACGTTGAACACCGGCACCGTGCCCTTGACGTGACGGACCAGTTCGAGAACCTCCTCGCGGGAGCCGAAGACGTCCGGGTGGCCGCTCGGTTCGATCCCGAGGCGGACCGTCCCCTTCGTGAACGTGCGGAGCCACGCGGAGAGGTCGGTGACGATCTCCGTCAGCTCCTGGATCGAATCGGGCCGGGGCCCGCCCCCGTAGAACCCGAGGTGGGTCACCGCGAGCCGCGCGCCGAGTCCGTAGGCGAGGACCCCGGACCACTGGATCTGGCGGGTCGACTGCTCGCGGGCGTCGGTCGAGCCGAAGAAATCGACGTAGTACGGCGCGTGGAGCGTGAGGTCGACGTCGAGCGCCCGTGCGAGCTGCTTGGTCTGGTCGAGGTCGCTGTGGTCCTTGGCCAGGCTCCACGTGAGCGTCGTCATCTGGTCCTTGCGCTTCACCGGCGCCGTGAACGCCGGGGCGAGCGGTGGCCCGAGGGCCGGCGCGCCCGGCCCGACGTTCACGACGAGCTGCTGGAGGAGCTCGTTCGGGATCTTGCCGACCTCCTCGTCGAAGACGACGCGCGTCAGCGGATTGACCTTGATGAACTGGACCTCCATCGCCGTGAGGCCCAGGTGGTGCACGTCGGCGATGCCGTCGCGGAGCGTCCGCCCCTTACACGAGAGTGGAATCCCCGCAGGTCCGAACCGGATCACGAGTAAACAGACCTCGAAACAGGCGGCGAAGGCGCGGAGCCGGCGTATAGTATGGGTCTATATAGCGGGGCTCGAGCGCCTTTCGGGTCCCGATCCGGGCCCGGGCGGTCCCTCGCCGAGGAATCCGCGGGCGATGATATACGTCTCCGAGGAGCCTTCGCGCGACGCCGGCGGTTTCGTCCGGCGGACCTCGGCGAACGAGCGCCCCACCTCGGCCTGCAGCTCGTCCAGAAGGTCCCCGTCGAACACCTTGGCGACGAACATTCCCCCGGGGGCGAGGACTTGCAGCGCGAGGTTCAACGCGTCCCGCACGAGGCCCACCGACCGGGCGTGGTCGGTCGCGTAGGCTCCGCTGATGGAGGGCGACATGTCCGACAGCACTACCTTGAACGTCCCCGGACCCAGGCGGCCGGGCAGGCGGGGGTCACCGACGCGCCCGCGAACGTATTCGACGCCCAGGATCGGTTCGACCACCCGAGGGTCGACCGCGACGACGCTCCCCCTCGGTCCGACCCGGTCGCGGGCGACGAGCGACCAGCCGCCCGGCGCCGCCCCCAGGTCGAGCACCCGCGCCCCCTTCGGCAGCACGTGGAATCGGGTGTTGAGGTAGTCGAGCTTGAACGCGGCGCGCGAGCGGAGGCCCTGCTCCTGGGCGGCCCGGTAGTAGGGGTCGCGCCGGCGGTCGGCGGCAAAGCGTCGGCTCACGGGCGCGGAAGACGGAGCGGCATCATAACGCCCCCCGCCCCGTCGGCCCCTCGCGGTCGGGCTTCCGGCGCGAGTGGGGCCGTCCGAATTTGAATCGGAGTCTCTTGCACCCCAAGCAAGAAGGATGGTCCAAGCTACCCCACGGCCCCAAACCGCGCCGGCGGCGCGCCGACCCGACCGAGTTAGATAATGGTTGCCTGACGCGCCGGCGCCGGCTAGTGGACGTAGAACCAGGCGGCCAGCCCGACACCGACGATGATCGCGGTGTTGACGAAGGCGAGCCAGAAGAACGCCCACAGGTCCGCCGTCCCTTCTTCCGGCTTCATCTCCGCCGGAGGGGTCGATCCCCCGGGGTATTCGGTGTACGGCGTCCGGTAGACCTGCGTCGGACCGGTCATGCTGTCCCCAGAACGACCCGGACGGGGTTCTTATGGCTTCGGTTCGACGGCGATCAGGCTGCGAACCAGGGCAGACGGGCGGCCGGGCCCGTCGGCTTCAGGACCAGGAGGTGCAGGTTCGCCCCGGGGTCCCCCGGTGCGTAGGAGTCCCGGAGGGCCAGCTGGTAGAGCAGGAACAGGGCGTCCTCGTCCGACTGGACGCCGAGGGAGCGCTGCACGTCGATCCCGAACCGGCTCCGGAGGTGGACGAGCATCTCCTCGAAATCGACGGGGGCGGAACCGTCCGACGACTGGGCGCGGCGGAACAGGCCCACCACGATCCCGGTGGCGATCCGGAGGACCTCCTTCGGAGGGACGGAGCGGAGGTGGAAGTGGGGGGGCGGGTCGGCCCTCGGCTCGCTCGGGACGACCAGGATGGAGACCTCGTGGTCGATCGTGGAGCCGGGCGCGCGCGAGAGGCGGGCCCATGCGGCTTCGGCCGCGGAGTCGTTCGGCACGACGAAGATCGCGCGGCGGGACTGGGGGCCTCCCCGGGCACCCTCGACCCACCGGTCGATACCGGCGTCGACCTCCCCCCGGACCGCCGGGACGTACACCGGGAAGGTCCGGCGCGGTACGCCGGATTCCTGGACCCAGAAGGCGGGTTCGGCCGTCGGCTCCCGACGGGCGGGGACGACTCGGGAATAGCCCATGCGCTTCAGTACATTCTCGGCGTCGCGAGTGCGTTCGCTCGCGGCTCCGACCCGGTCGGAGGCAGACATCGCAAAGTACGAGGCACGGCGCCCGAGATAAGCTCAGCGTCCGAACTCACCCTCGGGTGAGGGGCTCCTAGAACCTCGGCGCGAACCCGAAGTGGAGGAGGGGGACGTTCACGACGAGCGCCAGCACGACCCCGAGAAGGTAGGGTCCCGAGTACAGGAACCCGCGACGTGCCCGGCGCGGGGTCACCTCCCGCCACAGGGGGAGCGTGACGGCCACGAACCCTACCGCCAGAGCGACCAGTGCGACCCCCACGGGCCAGGCGACCGGTCCGAGGAGCGCGACCAGGACGGACGGGGGGACGAGCAGGGCCGCGGAGACGACGACCACCCGGCCCGAGAACGCGAGGTCGTCCATCCGCGGGAGCATCGGAAGGCCCGCGCGCGCGTAGTCGTCCTTCAGCAGGAGGGCGAGGCTCCAGAAGTGGGGGGGCGTCCAGAGGAAGACGAGGAGCGCCAGCGCGAGGACCCCCGGCGTCCAATGGCCCACCGCCGCTGCCCCGCCCGCGAGGGCGGGCGCGCTCCCGGCGAACCCTCCGATGACGATGTTCCAGCTCGAGCGGGGCTTGAGCCAGGCCGTGTAGACGACCACGTACGTGACCGCCCCGAGAAGGATCGAGACCCCCGTGAGGGGGTTCAGGGTGAGGGACGCGCCGCCGACCCCGAGCGCGACCAGGACGAGCCCGACCGCGGCCGTGGCCCGGGGGTCCACCCGGGAGGAGGCGAGCGGTCGGCCGCGGGTCCGCCGCATCGCGCGGTCCCGCTCGCGCTCGAGGGTGTGGTTGAGCATCCCGGAGCCGGCCGAGGCCAGCGCCCCGAACCCGACCACGAGTCCGAGCCCGAGGAGGTCGACCGAACCCGGCCGGGCGAGGACGAACCCTCCGACCGCGACGAGGCAGATGAGCGCCGTGATCCCCGGCTTGGCGAGCGTCCACCAGTCCCCGGCCCGCGAGCGGTCCGGGGCTGGAGGTTCGGGGGCGGACGACACCGGCGGTACCACCTCGCCGCGGGGGAGTCGGGGGCTCGCTTAGCCTTCCCGGGGGGTGACGGAGACCCGGCCCGGGTCGTGCGCGAACGGTTGCGGCCCCGGGGCGGAGTCGCTGACGGGCTTCGGCGGAGCCTCTTCGATCGCCCGACGGGCCCAGGCGACCCACCGGGCCGGCATCTCCCGGAGGTTGGCGAGGAGCGCGATGACGAGCAGGATCCCGAAGAGCGCGGTCGCGATCGCGAGATGGGTGAGCACGAGCGGCACCTGGAGCGAGCTCTTGACCACCAGCCCGCCGAGGAGCGCCTCCGTCACGACCAGCCCGAGCGAGACCAACGACATCTTGAGGAGGGCCGGACGACGACGCTCGAAGGCGACCGCGAGGCCCGCAAGCAGGGTGACGCTGACCGCGAGGAAGAACGCCATCACCCGGTGGCTCCACTCGACCGCCGCTCCGCCCTGGAACGCGGGCAGGAAGTTCCCGTTCCCGTAGCAGGAGGGCCAGCTGGGGCAGGCGAGGCCGTTGTCGCTCGCCATCACGTTCCCCCCGAGGAGGATCGTGGCGTAGCAGAGGACCACCGCGAAGATGATCGCGCAGCGGAACAGGTCGTGGCCGCGCATGGTCCCTTAGTGGACCTCGGCCGACGTGGCGGTGGGGACCGGCCGGGGCGTGCGGGTCGGCAACGGCGCGTCCGTCGGCCCGGTCATCTTGATGGCGAGCTCCTCCCCCCACGGGTCGGCCGTGGTGACATGCTCGCCCGCGAAATAGCTGTAGACCATGTTGAACAAGAAAACCAGTTGACCTATACCGAGGATGTACGCACCGATCGTCGAGGCGAAGTTGAGCGCCTGGAAGTTGCCCTGCCACAGGTAGGTGTAGACCCGCCGGGGCATCCCCTCGGCCCCGAGCAGGAACATCGGGAAGAGGAGGAGGTTCACCCCGATGTACGTCAGGAGGAAGTGGACCTGGCCGAGCCGCTGGTCGTACCAGCGGCGCGTGAGCACGGGGTAGTAGAAGTAGATCCCCGCGAAGATCGCCATCAACGTCCCGCCGAGCAGGATGTAATGGAAGTGCGCCACGACGAAGTAGGTCCCGTGGTAGAGGTAATCGACCGGGACCGAGGCGAGGAAGAGGCCCGAGAGTCCGCCGATGACGAACCCGGTGATGAACGCGAAACAGAACCACATCGGGACGGCCATCCATATCCGTCCGCCCCACAGGGTCGCGATCCAGTTGAACGTCTTGACCGCCGAGGGGACGGCGATCGCCATCGTCGCGAGCATGAAGACGAACCGAATGTTCGTGTCGATCCCGGTCACGAACATGTGGTGCTCCCAGACCGCGAACGACAGTACGGCGAAGACCCCGAGCGCGATCGCCATCGCCCCGTACCCGAAGATGTCCTTGCGCGCGAGCTTCGGTAGTACGGTCGAGACGATCCCGAACGCCGGCAGGACCATGATGTAGACCTCGGGGTGCGCGAAGAACCAGAAGATGTTCTGGTAGAGCAGCGCGCCGCCGAGCGGAGTGCCGTTCGCCGCGGCCAGGATGTGGGTCCCGAACGTCCGGTCCGAGAGCACGAAGGTGAGGGCGATCGACAGCGACGGGAGGGCGAAGATGAGCAGGACGGAGTTGATGAGGGTGGCCCAGACGAAGAGGGGCATGTTCCAATAGTGGACCCCCGGCGCCCGGTGCTTCAGGATCGTCACGAGGAAGTTGATCGCCCCCAGCATGGAGGAGATCGTGAGGATGTGCAGGCCGAGGATCCAGAGGGTGGGCCCGTTCGGGTTGGAGGGCAGGGTCTCGAGCGAGAGCGGGACGTACCCCGTCCACCCGGCATACGCGTTCGAGAGGATCAGGATGACGCCGGCGGGCGGCAGCATCCAGAAGGCGATCGCGTTGATCTTCGGGAGCGCCATCTCCCGCGCGCCGATCATCGACGGCACGAGGAAGTTCCCGAATCCCGCCAGGGTCGGGATGATGAACATGAAGATCATCAACACCCCGTGCATCGTGAACAGGGTCGAGTAGACGTCCGGGGTGATCCCGAGGGTCGTTTGCGGGTCCATCCCGAGCCCCTGGACGAGGCCGAGGTCGGTGCGGATCAGGACCGCGTAGATCCCACCGATGAAGAAGAACAGGATGCCGACCCCGATGTACATGAGGCCGATGCGCCGGTGGTCGGTCGTGAAGACCCACGTCTTCAGCTTCCGGACCAGCCACGGTCCGTGGTAGCTGAACGCCCAGAGGAGGAACGCGGCGAATCCGACGATGACGGCGATGACCGTGAGGGTCGTGATGAGATCCATCGTGTGCTCCTTGGTTCAACTCGTGAGGAAGAGACCGATCAGGTAGGCGACCGAGGCGGCGGTCGCGACGACGACGACCCACCGGAAGAACCGGGCCATGTCCCGGTCGTTGATGGGGTCGGGCGGGGTCGGATGGACGGTCCGCCCGAGGGGCCAGACCCGGTACATCCGGTCGACGAGGTGGACCGCGAGCGTCGCCATCAGGAAGCCGAGGGCGAGCGCGAGGCCGAACGACTCCTGCGCGCCCGGACTGGTGAGCGGCCCGACCCAGAGGATGATGTACCCGGCCAGGATCGCGATCCCGACGACCATCACCGCGATGACCGCGGTGTACAGGTCGAGCACCCGCGCCCGGAGGCGGGCGAACTCCGCCGGGGTCAGCTCGGCGCTACTCAAAGAGTTCGATCCTCCGGTCGGTGACGCCGCGGTACCGGTCGACCCGGTACAGGATCCCGGCGATGAACAGGAACGAGAGGCCCGCGACGACGGCCCCGATGGGGAGGGCGACGAGGTCCCAGAACTGGCCGGCGAAGGCGCCCGTCAGGCCGAAGACGACGCCGGCGAGGCCGACCGTGCCGAAGACGAGGAACACCGCGAGGATCCCCCAGAGGACCCCCGTCGGCCACTTCGGAGTCTCGGTGCTAGTCAAGCGCCTTCACCTCCGCAGCGGCCGCGGGCGTCCCGGACCTTCCGGGCGCGCCCCGAGGGTAGTTGCCGGCGAAGGTCGACCGGCGGGCGGCCAGGCGCCGCTGGTAGCTCCGGTGGTACCGGTAGTGGAACAGGCCGACCACGAGCGCGTTCACTCCGAAGATCGGACCGATCGTCGTCGCGATCGTCGGGTCGGTGATCTGGACGCCGGGCGTCTCCCCGCCCCACACGGTCATGAGGATGAAGAACGCGAGCAGGCTCGTCGCGAGGTAGATGAACAGGGGTCGGTCCCTGGGGTGGGTCCGCTTCGACCGGTCGAGGAACGGCAGGAAGAGGAAGTAGACCAGGATCACGTTGGTCACGCCGATCGCGATGACCGGGGTCACGCCCGCGAAGTCGACCAGCTTGAACACCCAGAGGAAGTACCAATCGGGCTCGGTCACGACCGCGGCCGCGGCGGTGTTGCCGACGTAGGTGGGGAGGTTCCACGGCCAGAGGGCCGCGATCCCGAACAGGACCCCGACGTAGAGCAGTCCCCACTTGATGGTGTAGAGCAGGACGTGGGGGATGAACGGGACGTGCTTCTTCTCCTCGTGCTCGTTGAACCGCCGACGCTGGAGCGGGTCCGACGTCGCCGGCGGGGCGATCCCGTGGGACTCGAACAGCGCGAAGTGGGCATAGAACAGGCCCGCGAGCGCGAGCGGCAGGAGGATCACGTGGGCGTCGAACATCCTCGAGAGCAATCCCTGCGAGGTTCCGTCCGCGAGGATGAACGGCCCGAGCAGCGGACCGACGGTCGGGAGGCGGAGCGCGAGGACGATCCCGACGTTGGTCGCGTTGTAGGAGATCTGGGTGTACGGGAGGAGGTAGCCGGTGAACCCCATCCCCATGGTCACGACCATCAGGAGGGTCCCGACCATCCAGGAGAACTCGCGCGGCGACTTGTAGACGCCGACGTAGTAGCCGCGGAAGAAGTGGATGAACATCAGGAAGATCATGGCGTAGGCGCCGTAGAGGTGGCTCGAGAGCAGTAACTGGCCCATCGGCACCGAGTGGATGATGTAGTACGTCGAACACCACGCGGCCGGTCCGGTCGACAGCGTGCCGGCGGCCTGTCCGCAGGCCGTGAGCGTGGGATTGGTGCTGGGCTCGTAGTAGAGGAGGAGCAGGGCGCCCGAGATGATCTGGTAGGAGAGCGCGACGGCGACGAACGACCCGGTCCAGTACGATGGTTTGAAGGAGAAGTTGGGTTGGGGCTTCAGCGCCCACTTCCGCATCGCGGTGCGGTCTTCGACGAACCCCCAGACCTTGTTCAGCGAACGGTTGAACCAGTTCGAGTCGGTGGACGTCAACCTGCCTCCTAGCTGGGGAACGAGCAGAGGATGACCGGGCTTTCGCGCGAGAGCTGGCTGGTGCTGCCCACGCCGTAGTCCCCCTGGAGGGAGTTGAGGTGGCCGTTGACCGGCGGACCCATGAGGCCGGTGGCGTAGATGTTGCCGCTAGCGTCCGTGGTGAGGACGACCTGAGGCAACGGGAGCACCGCGGGCCCGGTCAGATTGTTCGCCGAGTTCGCGGGGTCGTAGGTCGAACCGTGGCACGAGCAGTGGATGTAGTACGGCTGCGAGGGCGAGTTGGGGGTCGAGAACGTCTTCGGGCAGGTCCCGGGCGGGTAGTACGCGATCGCGGGAGCCGGGCAGCCCAGGTGCTGGCAGATGGCACTGTACGCCACGATGGACTGGTTGGTCCCGACGCCGTAGGGCGCGTTCCACATTCCGGGGTTCGAGGAGGAGGGGGCCTGTCCGTTGATCGGGGAGAGGTTGAGCAGGAAGTTCGGCTCGTTCCGGAGCGGGTAGTTGAACAGGAACAGGTCGCTGGTCCCGACGTTGTACTCGCTCTCGACGCTTGCGACGGTGAGAGGCTTGCCGTCGACGTCGATGAGCTGGGTCTTCGGGTAGCTTGACAGCCCAACGGACGGAGGCTGGACGTACTGGACCGCGGCCGCGCCGAGGCCGCCTCCCGCCAGGATGATCGCGCCGACGCCCGCGAGCTTCAGCACGTTGCGGCGGGTCTCGTCGACGTCGTCGGCCCCCGTGTCCTGGACGCGGGCGACGCGATGGATCTGCCCCACCGGAAATTCGAGGGGCCCGTGTCGGCCGGCGGAGAACGAACAGGAGTCCGCACATCCTCCGGGCTCGAACGTCACAGCGACCTCCCGGTGGTGTCGGGGTGGGCGTCGTCGACCTCGGCGGGGTCGGGCACGGTCGCATCCCCCGGCAACTCCGCGTTCTCGCTGCCGTAGTAGACCGCCCAGGTGATCCCGATGCCCATGAGGATCACGAGGATCTCGGTCATGGTCACGATCTGGTCCGGAGTGAAGCTCATCGGGTCACCTCGCTGGGGTCGGCCGTGGCGGGCACGGTCATCGACCAGGTCGGCGTGGGGTATCCTCCGGTCCAGGGGATCCCGCCCGGGTAGGGCGACGGTGCGACCGGAAGTCCCGGCGCGGTCGTCACGGCGGCAGGGATCCCGCTGACGTGGGCGACCGGTGGGTCCAGGCCGAGGAGGGCGGAACGGAAGGAGACCTGGCCCGGCGTGCCGGGCGCGGGGAGGTCGGCGGCCTTCGTGAACTCGGCGAGAAGGTCCTGTTTGATGCGTCCGGCGCGGCCGTACCAGCGGCCCATCGTCCGGAGCACCTCCGTGTTCCCTTTGCCGAAGAGCAGGAATGCGGCGACGGCGGCGACGATCACCCAGTCCATGTCGGAGAAGAGCGCCATCCCGCTAGCTCACCCCGCCCCCACCGGGGACGGGCCCTGCCGCCGGCGGTCGGCCGACCGCTCCCAGCGGCCGGCAAAGTACGCGCCCCCGAGGTAGAGGGCGATCATCGGCGTCGCCACGAGGAGCATCGTGATGCCCGAGTTGTCCGGGGTGATCACCATCCCGAACAGGAGGGCTCCGATGACCGCGCCGCGCCAGTGCTTGCGCCAGGCCGAAGCCTTCACCAGTCCGAGCCGGGTCAACGTGTAGACGAAGACGGGGAGCTCGAAAACCACCCCGAACGCGAGGGAGTAGAGGAGGGCGAACGTGACGAAGTCCTGCACGCCGAGCACCGGGGCGAGGCCCATCGCCGAGACGTAGCGGAAGAGGAGCAGGAAGGTGAACGGCGTGATGAGGAAGAGGCCGAGGGAGGTGCCGATGGCGAACAGGATCGTCGCCGGGATCCCCACCTGGCGGATCAGCTGGCGCTCGTTCTTGCGGAGGGCGGGCATGAGGAACGCCCCCACCTCGTGGACGAGCCAGGGCATCCCCAAGATGAGCGTCAGCAGGAGACCGATCTCCATCTGGACGAGGATCGAGTCGCCGACCCCGACGTTCAGCAGCTCGACGCCCGGCGGAAGCATCCAGGCGACCATCCAGCGGAACACCTGCGCGGTGATGTTGTAGAACGGGCTGGGCCAGGGGTAGCCGAACGGGATCGACCACGCCCCGATGTGCAGTTGGATCGGCACGATCTCCACGAGCAGCAACGCGCCGAACAGCGGGCCGAGCACGAGCGCGATGCGGACGAGGCGACGTCGGGCCTCCGAGAGGACCCCCAGGATCCGGTCGAGGTCGCCCATCAGTCACCCGGCCACCTCCGCCGTGCAGCCGTTCGGCGACCGAGGGGGGTCGCCGCGGCCTCCGAATCGATCGCCCGCTCGCGCATGCCTCGCCGACGATCCTAGGGAGACCGGACCGCCGGGGCGGTCGCGGTGGAGGCGGCCGCGTTCGCCTGCTCGGCCTTCAGCTCGCGTTCGACCTCGAGCCGGCCCTTCTTGAACTCTCCGACGGAGCGTCCGAGACTATGGGCAAACTGCGGAATCTTCGAGGACCCGTAGAACAGGATCCCCGCGACCACGGCGATGATCAACCAGTCGTCGATTGAGTCGAACACACTCTCCCCCGCCGCGGGACCCAGGGTCGGCCGATATGGCGTTCGTACCGGGCGACCCTACTCGTACCTGTGGTGCGAACTCCCCGCAGATAAGGGGGGTTCAGGCGGCTTCGACGAGGATCGTCTCGTTCCCGGCGGCGACGGCCCGGTCGATCGCGACCGCGGCGAGCAGTCCCAGGCATGCCGCGCCCCGCTGCAAGAGCTGGGCCGCGGGGCGCGCGCCCCGGTGTCCGAGCGCCGGTACCTTCCGCTCGGCGTCCGAGGGGACCTCGTCGCCGAGGATGTCCCCGGCGTGGTAGACCTCGCACGCATGGTCGAGGGACGGGTGCATCAGGGCCTCGACGACGCTCTTCAACTGCTCCTTGAGCTCGGGCAGGAACGCACTGAGCGCATCCGCGGCGGGGTCGCTCCGGCCGGGGACCCCCTCATTGAGGGCCGCGAGCGCCTCCCCGAACAGCTCACAAAGCTCTTCGAGGGCGTGGACGACGACCCGCCATTCGAGCAGTTGGCGGGGGTCGGGGCTTCCGATCCGACGCGCGAGCGACCAGTCCCGGCTGGCCAGGAACAGCTGCCGGACGAGGAGCGCGAGGACCTTGTTTCCCTCGTCATTGAGGGTGGGCAGGCGACGGCTCCGCCCGTGACGGCGGAGGACCTCCTCCATCTCCTCGAGGTAGGCGACCAGGATCATCTTCATCCGGGCCACCAGCTGGGGCAGCCCGTACTTGGACGGGTCGATGAAGTTCTGCAGGACGATGCGGGTCGGCTCTTGGGAGACGACGGAGACCCCGAGCAGCCCACGGGCCGCCTCGAGCAGCTCCTCGACCCGCTCGGTCGCGAACGGCAGGTCGCTGCGGATCTCGATGGAGTCGTGCCCCACCCGGTACGCGCCGACGATCAGTCGCTGGAGCACGCCCGGGGTGTCGAAGGAGCGCGCCTGGACGAGGAAGGGGGTCCCCTCCACGACCGCGCCGGGGACCGGCGCGGGCTTCAGGAAGAGCGTCCCGTCGTCGCTCTGGTCGAACACGATGAGATCGCCCGGTCGGAGGTTCATCGCTTCCGCCCAGGGTTTGGGCAGCGTCACGGCGATCGATGAGTGTCCGGCCTTGAGTACGCGGCGCTCTCGGTTCGGTGCTCCCCACGCCATGAGATTTCCCTAACCTACTACGAGGTTCGTAGGAAGTAAGGGCAGGGGTTTTTCAACTTTGCGTTGAGTTTTTAGGGGTGTCGTGGGGGCGCCCCGGGCGGAAGGGCGGGTTCCGACGGAACCAGCGGTTCGGGGTAGCCGAGCCGCTCGGGGGGCATCTCCTCGCTCGACCCGCGGCGGCGTCCGACCACGAACCCTAGTACGATGGCGATGACCGTCAGCGCGACGATCGTCCCGACGATGATGAACACGGCGGTGCCGGGTCCGTCCGGAGCGGCACTCACGGTCAGGTTGGAGGGAAGCACCTCCCCGAAGGCGATGAACCCGTACATCCCGGACTGGAAGTGGCCCGGCTCGGTGCAAACAAACTCGTACCATCCCTTGGCGGGCGAGGTGAAGTTGGCGACGATCTGGGAAGAGGCGTTCGCCTGGACGTTGAAGAGCGGTGGGTACTGGGTGAAGAAGGTCGTGAGCTGGTCCTCCGTGTAGCTCGTCGGGATGACCCATCCCTGTCGGGAAGCGATGGTGAACGTGTGCGCTTGGTTGTCCCCATCGGTGAACGTCACGACGATGGAGGTGTTCGTCGCCTGGTTCCCGAACCCCGAAGGGTTGAACGCGAACCCGGCCGACGCCGTGATGGCGAGGGTCGATCCGGCAGAGTTGTCGACGGCCGCGCGGTGGCTCGCCGCCTGGGTGGTGCCGATCCCGAACGCGCTGAGCACGACAATCACGGCGAGCGCCACGGCGAGCGGTCCCCTACCCGGCCCACGATATTCCATCCCGGTCCCCCGATGCCAGCGAGTCGGCGAGGACGGGGGGCTCCGTTCAAAGCCCCTGCGTACATACATCCCCCAGCGGAGCCACGACGCGCGGGGAGCCTGCGCTTCCTCCCCGCGACGGCCTCGCGCGGCAGTACGAACGCGGGCCATATGTAGGACCGACCCCACCCCTCGCTCGGACGCGGCCCCCCCGGCCGCGAACGACCCTCACCGATGGCACTTCCCTCCACGACCTTGGGCGCGCTCGTGCACCTCGCCACCGGGCCCACGAACCTCCAGGAGACGAACGCCCTGGTGTGGGTCATGCTCGGGATCAGCATTTCGGGCGCGATCGTGACCTTCGGTTTCCTCGTCTACGCGATCTGGAAGTGGCGGGACCGCGAGACGAGTCGGAGGCCCTATGGTTAACAAGCTCGAGGTCGCGTGGACGCTCGCGGTCGTGGGTCTTCTCGCCGGCGTGGCCGCCTACTCCACCGTACTTCTCTACCACATCGACTCCCTCCCGTCGAACCCGACGGAATACGTCGAAGTGATCGGCCACCAATGGTACTGGCAGTTCTGCTATCCGGCCAACGGCACGTGCTTCAACTCGGACTATGACGCGGCCACGAACACCGTTTCCGGCGGGGCGTTATGGGCTACACCGGGGGCCGAGGTGCAGATCAACGTGACCGGCGCCGACGTCGTCCACTCGTTCAACATCCCGGCGCTCGGAGTGCGGATCGATGCGATCCCCGGACGCGTGAACATGTTCGCCTTCTCCGTGCCGACGGTCTCTCCCGGCACGGCCTACCTGATCCAGTGCACCGAGTTCTGCGGAACATTCCACGGCACGATGCGCTCGTTCCTCGACGTCGTCTGAGCGGATCGTAACTGGGTCGTGGATAGACCCTTGGGCCTGTTCTTCGTCAATTCTCCGGCAGGAAACCGTCCGCCCACCGGTGGTCGCGCCCCGAGTCACGCGCACGGCACCTCGGACCGGGGAACGCTCGTCGGTCCGGTGTCAGTGGTGCTCGGATTCGTCGCGAGGGGTCACCGGGAATCGTCCGAGGTACGTCGCGACCACGGCCACGAGAATTCCGAACCCGAGGAGGACCCCCGAGCCGACGAGCACCCAGCTCTCGACGATCGCGGTGCTGGGAGCAGCAGGCTGGGGCGGTGGGGCAACCCCGACGTACAGGAATCCGGTCATCCCGTTGGCGAAATGGCCGCTGACCTCGCAGAGGTACTGGTAGACGCCGGGACCGCCGATCGTGAAGTTGGCCCACACGGTCGACCCGGCGCCGCTCGGGACGTTGACGTTGACGAGCGGGGGATGCGCGGCAAAGTAGGATTGGTAGGTCGCCGGGGTGAGCGTCACGTTCGTCTGCCCGGCCAGCGTGAACGTGTGGCCGAGGTTGCCGGTGTTCATCACCAGGACGTCCAGGTTGAACGGGTAGTGGGTCGAGTTCGCCACCAGCACGGCCGGCAGGAACTGGTAGGAGTCGGTCGTGTTCTCCGAGGAGAGGAGGCCGGGGGCGGTCGAGGTGAGGTTGAGGAAGCCGAACATCCCGGCCTGGAACTGGTACGGCACGACGGAGACGAACTCGAACGAATCGAACGCCGTGGATGCGTTGAAGTCGACCGTCTGGTTCGCCTCTCCCCCCGCCGGCACGGAGACGTTCGCGAGCGAGCCGTTCTTCGCGAAGTACTGGTCGAGCTGCCCGGGCGTCCAGCTCGAATTGAGCTGGACCTTCGGCTGGGCGACCAGCGTGAAGGTGTGGGTGATCGACCCTTGGTTCACCAGGTGGAAGGTCACGGCGGACCCGGAGGGCGCGGCGAGGAACTGGGGCGCGAACCGGGGGGTGTCGGTCATGTTGACCCGCAGGGTCGTCGCGTTGGCCGTCCCGTTGGCCGGGCGGGCGTACCCGATCAGCGGGGCGCTCGGGAGGTGGCCGAACGCTCCGGCCGCGGCGGGCAGCCCGACCGTGGCGAGCACCAGGGCGGCGATGAACCAGGGAGCCGCCCGCCGCAGCGGGCGGACGGGGCGACGGGCGACTCGGTCGTTCACACGGCTCCTGACGGCCGAGCGACCTGGACGCGCTTGATATCGGTGTGGTACGAATCCCGCGAACTGCGCACGACGAACGCGACCTCGATCCCCATCACGAGCGCCATCGTACCTCCGAAGGCGATCGCCGCCCCCTGGGACCCGGGAGAGGTCACGATCGCCACCTGGGCCACGATCATGACCGCGAAGGCGAGCGCCAGGCCGAGCGGGATCCTCAGGTCGACCGCGCGAAGCGACCCCCTACGGGACAGGCGCCGGTAGAGCAGCCCGAACGCCGTCGTCATGAGCACGGCCATCCCCGCCGCCCCGACCAGCGGGACCGCGACCACCCACGGAGCGAGGACCGCGGCGGCGGTGAGCGCCACCAGCGACCAACGGACAAGCTCGGAGAGGGGCAGCCAGAACAGCAGCGCGACCATCACGACCGCCATCGACCAGTCGAACCAGATGGAGGAGAGCCCGAGGGCGAGCGCTCCGGTGAACGTCGCCGGGGCGTTCCCTCCTCCGACCGCGAACAGGATCCCCATCATCACCTCCGAGCCGACCGTGACGAGCGCAAGGGCGGCGGGCCAGACCCAGCTGCGCGGGTCGACGTTCCGGTCCCGGAACACGATGAGGCTGACGAACCAGAGCCCCGCGGGGCCCATCATCATGAAGTTGAACGCGACCAGGACCCAGGTCCACGCGGTCGTCCCGTTCGGGTCGATGAAGACGTACAGGAGCGCGAGGATGAGGATGCTCCCCCCGCCGAGGACCGCGAGCCCGATCGTCATCGCGGTGAGCGCGATCGGCCCGCCGTTCCGGGGCAGGATCTGCGTGAGGACGAAGACGGCCACGCCCACCATCGCGATGGCGACGATCGCGAACGGCAGGAACGCGGTCGTGACGTCCAGGGGCGGAACCAGGTTCATCCGGCCTCGCGCACGAGGACCCGGGCCACTCTCTTATGCCCCCGGTCCGAACCGGCACTCGGGGTCCGGCCCTACGGCTCGGAGAGCCCCCGGGTCGGGGCCGGCTCGACCCTACGGAGCAGCTGGGTCGTGACCTCGAGCAGGGGATGGTGGGTGCTGCGGTCGATCTCGATGTCGTCGACGGTCCGGAGATGGTGGTCGTTCGCCAGCCGCTCGAAGCCGGTCTCCTGCCGGGCGAACTCCTCCGGTCGGTCGCAGGTGAGGACGAACGCCTGGAGCTGGGCGAGGCCCATCTCCCGCGCCGCGAGCGCCCGGTGGTGACCGTCGACCAGGATCCAGGCCTCCCCTTTCTGTACCACGAGCACCGGCTCGGCGAACCCGCGCTCGAGCTCGTAGCGGCGACCCTCGAGTTCGTCCTCGAAGACCTTCCACTGCGTCGGGGTGAGGCGCTCGATCGGGACGAGCCCCCGGTGGATCGAGAACGGGAGGTGGTAGCGGTCGGATAGGAGGGTCTTCAGCGTGTCCGCCTTCGCCGGCGACGCGCGCTCGAAGTGGGACCGGACGATGTCGAGGTTCGAGAGTACCCCGCACAGCCGCCCGTCCTCGTCGATGATCGGAAGGTCGCGCAGGCCGTAGCGGAACATGATCCGGGCCGCGTCGTCCAGGGCGGTGTCGGGGGAGGCGGTGATCGTCCCGGGCCGGATGATGCTCGAGAGCGGGTGGGCACCCTCGGAGGCGTGGCGGAGGAGCTCCTTCGCGCTGACGAAGCCGACCAGCTTGCCCGCCTTGTCCGTCACGGGAAGCCCGTGGTGCCGGCTCTTCGAGAGGCGCTCGATTGCCTCGCGGATATGGGCGGTCCGCTGGATGTGCTCGACCTCGAGCACCATGTAGTCCCGGACGCGGACCGTCATCACGCCCGCGGAGGCTGCTGGTCGCGGAGGAACGCCATGAGGAAATGGAGGACGATCAGGTGCAGGTCCTCGGTGTGTTGCATGCTCTGGGACGGGACCACCAGCGCCACGTCCGCCATCTCCTTCAGCTTCCCGCCTCCGATCCCGGTGAGCCCGATCGTCGTGAGGTGCATCTCCCGGGCGACGCGGACCGCCTCGACCACGTTCGGGGAGTTGCCGCTTCCCGAGATCGCGACCACGACGTCGCCGGGGACGGCGAGGCTCCGCAGCTGCTCGGAAAAGACGCGTGAGTAGTCCGCGTCGTTCGCCCACGCCATCACGCTGGGTACGTTGTCATTCAGGGCGACGCAGCGGAACCGCTGGGTCAGGGGACCGGGCGTGAGGGATGGGCGGGTCCCCTTGGCGATGTCGACGACGAAATGGGAGGCGGTCGAGGCGCTCCCGCCGTTCCCCAGGAAAAAGATCGTGCGGTCCTCCTCGCGGGCCCGGAGGAAGATCGGGACGATCCGGCCGAGCGCCTCGAGGAGGTAGGGGGCTTCCAGCGCGGCACGGGTCTCGGCCACGTAGGCCCGGAGGTACGGTTCGAGCGCCGGAATCTCGGTCATCGTCCCACGAAGAGTATCCGCGACCCCTCCGGAGTGATCCGAACCGCGAGCCGCTGCATCGGAGAGAGGGCGGCCGCTATTTGATGGCTAGCCTCGGGGGGGTGCAGGAGGAGAAGAAAACCCCCGCCGCCCGCGCCGGTGATCTTCCCTCCGTAGGCCCCGGCGGCCCGGGCGGCCGCGTACTGGACGTCGATCTCCGGGGTCGTGATCCCCTCCGCGAGGCCCCGCTTCAGCCGCCAGCCCTCGTCCAGGGTCTCGCCCAACGCCGCCCAGTCCGCCCGGATGATCGCGTCCCGCGCCGCACCGGCGAGGTCCCGCATCCGCAGGAGGGCGTCCAGGTTGGCGGTGGTCCGCTCGCTCTGGGTCTTGAGGATCCCCTCGGCGCGGCGGGTGACGCCGGTGTAGAACAGGGAGAGGTGGTCCGACAGGCCCTCGCGGTGGAGATTCGACAGCGGGATCGGCGACGCCCGGACGGTGTCGTCCGGCCGGAACTCGAAGTAGTCGACCCCACCGAAGGCCGCGATGTAGTCGTCCTGACGGCCCAACGCTCCGCCGAGACGGTCGATCTCGATGCTGCACGCCTCCTCGGCGAGCTCGGCGGGTCCCTTGAGAACCCCGCGGAACGCGTGCAGGGCGTTGAGGAGACCGACCGTGAACGTCGAGGAGGAGCCGAGCCCGGTCCCTTCCGACGGAATGTCGGCGATCGTGTGGATCTCGACGGAGTCGTGGACCCCCGTGAGCCGCATCGCCTCCTTCACGATCGGGTGCTGGACGTGCTCCAGGTGGTCGACGTTCTCCGTCCGGGAGTACGCGACGCGGATCGACTTGTCGAACTTCTCGTTCACGATGACGTGGATGTACCGGTCGATCGCCGCGCTGGCGACGGCCCCCCCGCCGTGGTGCCGGTAAAAGGAGGGAAGGTCGGTACCCCCGCCCGCGAAACTGATCCGGAGGGGGGTGCGGGTGATGATCACGAACGGACGAGCGGCCCCGGCGCCTCTTATCCATTATGGAGGAGGCGGGGTCGGGTCGGACGGGCGCGGCGGGGCGTTCCGGCCCGCGGCGGCCGACCACCGTGCCCGCCGGCCCCCGTAGAAGCTTCTGGTGGTCGCGGCCAGGTCGTGGATCGGTTCGAGCCCGGGCAGCCATTTCGCGAACGCCGGGGCCCGCTTGTCGAGGATGATGGCGAGGCCTCGGTCGTTCTCCGATCGGATCATCCGGCCGCAGGCCTGGACGATCGCGCGGGCCGCCGGGGCTTCGACCGTGTACTCCCACCCTCGCCCGGTGGTCGAATCGAGGAACTCCCGCAGGGCGGCGCGCTTGGCGGTCGGCTTCGGGTACGGGATCCCGACCATCACCACCGCCTCCAGCTCCTCGTCCGGGTAGTCGATCCCCTCGGCGAGCCGGCCGCCGGCGACTCCGAGCAGCACCGTGCCCTCGGGATCCCGCTTCCACCCCTCGATCGAGCGCCAGAGGTCGCCGGTCGGCATCTTCGAGAACTCGACGAAGACGTTGCCCGGGAGCGCGGTCTGGAGCCCGGCGTCCAGCACCCGCTGGAGGAGGTCAAAGCTGGGGAAGAAGACGGCCGTCTTGACCGGCAGGCAGGAGAGGACCTCGACCAGCCGATCCGCAAGGCGGGCCACCGCATGGGGGTCCTGGCGGAGGTCCTCGAACCGGGTCGTCACCGTCGGGTCGTACAGGTACCTCCGGTTCTCCGGAGGGAAGTGGGAGGGGACCTCGAGCAGCCGGGCGTCGGCCCCCAGGCCGAGGGCGTCCCGGTACTCCTCGAGCGGCGCCAGGGTGCCCGAGAGGTGGATCGAGGTGTGGCATTCGAGGATCCCTTGCGCCGGCATGGAGGCATCCAGCGCGTACGCTTCCAGCGCCGGCCGAGGGGTCCGGGTCGCGACCTTCACGTACGCCGGGGGTTCGAGCTGGGGCCAGGAGAGGAGCGTCAGGGCCACGGTGTGCGCCCAGGAGCGGGGAAGGTGGCGTTCGCGACGGCGCTCCTCCCGCAGGTTCTCCCCCCACGTGGCGAGCGCCCCGAGCCAGGTGTCGAGTCGGTGGGTGGTCCCGCCGAGGGCCGTGAGGAGCGCGTCCTCGAACACCGAGGGCGGCAGGACGGCGTCATCCTCGCGCACGAGGGCGTGGACGAGCTCTTCCACCGCCGCCCCGACGATGTCGAGCAGGCGGGTCGCGCTCGGTCCGTCCGGGAGCTGGAAATCGCCCCGCTCCGCGACCTCGCTCCGCGCCCGGCGCACCGATTCCTGCGGGAGCGAGACGGTCGCGAGGTCCCGCAGGTGCCCCGGGAGGTTGTGCGCCTCGTCGATCACGAGGTCCACGCGGTCCGGCGTGAGGTCCATCCAACGGTAGAGGGCCTTGCGGATGTGCGGGTGGAAGAAGAAGGCGTAGGGCGCGGTCACGACCCGGGAGCGGGGGACAAGGCGTTTCGCGAGCTCGTAGGCGCACAGGTTCTCCTCCCGCGCGAACTTGTCGAACTCGCCCGGGGTCGGGAGCTTCGCCCCGAACCGTTCCACGACGCTCTCCACGTCCGTCTGGAGGACGCGGGCGTAGTACGGGCAGCCGTCCAGGTCGGTGAGGTCGATCTCACCGCCCTCGGGGAGCTCTGGAGCGGGGACCAGGGGCGCCTCGCCCGCCATCGCCCGTTCGGTGGTCCGCTTGCGGTCCGCGCACAGCTTCCCGTGCTCCTCGGCGGTCGCCCCCTTCACCTCGGCGACGTTCTCCAGGAGGAAGCAGCGGCGGGCGCGGCCCTGCAGGCCGACGGCGAACAGCGGCCGGTCGAGCCGGTGGGCGATCGTGCGGGCCTCGTGGAGGACCTGAACCTCCTGGGAGTGGGTCCGGACGAGGTAGAGGATCTTGTGGTCCGCGGCCTCGGCGTGTTCGAGGAGGGGGGCGAGGGTCGCCACCGTCTTCCCGCTGCCCGTCGGCGCGTTGATGAGGAGGGGACCACCCCGCTGGGCGACCTCCGCGACCTCGGAGAGGATACGGTCCTGGCCCGGCCGTACGCGGTACGGGAACAGGTGGGAGGACTCGGCGGTAGAACTTGCGCTCGGCGTAGACCCGGCTCCGCCGTTCAAAGTCCGCGGTCGGGGTTTTAAGGTGAGCCTTGAGTGGAACGCTGCCCCGCCGTCGCCGGGGCCCTGTCGGGTCGGTCCGCCCTATCCGTAGGTGTACTTCACGCCGTACGGGCCCCGCGGGAAGTTCCACGTGACCGACCCCTGGTCGCAGGCGATGTCGCAGGCCCCGCACTCGACGCAGTCCTCATAACGGAAGACGAGGCGGCCCTCGATCCGCTCGTAGCACTTCGCCGGGCAGACGAACGTGCAGAACGAGTGGGGACACTTGGAGCAGATCTCGGGCTTGACGGTGATGTGGGCATGCTCCTTGGAATCGGTGGCGTAGCGGAGGGTGCCGAGCCGGCGCTTGATCTCGATGAACCCCGGGGCCGCGGAGGGCGGGGAGGGGGAGGGTTCGGTCATCGGCCCAGGCCCCTAGGGCGGGAGCTCCGAAAGGATGCGGAGGTCGTCCCGGACCGCGGCCACGCTGGCGGCGAAGCCGGTCCGCTCCTCGGGCGTCAGCTCGACCTGCACGACCCGTTCGACGCCGGCCCGTCCGAGGACCGCCGGGACCCCGATGTAAACGTCCCGCTCGCCGAACTCTCCGTCCAGGTGGACGCTCGCGGACAGGAGACGGTGCTCGTCCCGGGCGATCGCCCGGACCAGCTCAGCCTGGGACGCCGTGGGCGCGTAGAACGCGCTCCCGGTCTTGAGGAGGTTGACGATCTCCCCGCCGCCCTGCTTGGAGCGTTGGACGATCGCGGCGAGCTTGTCGGCGGGGAGCAGTTTCTGCAGCGGCACCCCGGAGACGCTGGTGAGGGAGAGCACCGGAACCATCGTGTCCCCGTGGCTCCCGAGGACGAAGCCGGTGACGTCCCTCGGGGCGACGTTCAGCGCCTCGGCGACGAACCAGCGGAACCGGGCGGTGTCGAGGGTGCCGGACTCGCCGAACACGCGTGCGGGAGGGAACCCCACGATCTTCCGGAACCAGTAGGTCATGACGTCCACCGGGTTCGTCACGACGATCACGGTCGCGTTCGGCGCCTTCGAACGGACCGCTTCCGCATGACCCCGGACGATCGACGCATTCTTCGTGAGCAGGTCCGAGCGGCTCATCCCCGGCTTCCGTGCGAGACCCGCCGTCTCGACGACCACGTCGGCCCCGGCGAGGGCGTCCAGCGAGGTCGACCCGGTGACCCGGGTGCTGAACCCGAGGATCGGGGCCGACTCCTGGATGTCGAGCGCCTTCCCCTGCGGCAGGCCCTCCACGATGTCGATCAGCACGACCTCCCGCGCCAGGTCCATCTCGGCCAGACGTTGGGCCAGCGATCCGCCAATATTCCCGGCTCCGAGCACGACGACCTTCTCGAGACCCGTCATAGAAAACCCACTCGCCGCGTTCACCCGTCTCCCGCCTTTAGCCTCTCTCCTCCGCCCCGGGAACGGGGGCCGGCTGGAGCGAAAGGTTGATTCTCGGGCGGGGCTCCTCCGACCCCGGCATGGTCGACACCGAGTCCGTCCTGCTCAACGTCCAGGAGCGGGAAAAGTGGCGGCGGCGGATGGACCTGCTGGACCGGACGCTCGGCGAGCTCCGGACCCAGCGGCGCCGGGTGGAGACCCGTCTCCACCGCATCCGCCAGGAGATCGCACGGCTGCAAGTGGCCGCCGACGCGGTCGTGGAGTTCGGTGGGCGGCCGCAGCCCGGGAGGATGGATGCCCGGCAGGGGATCCCTCTCACTTACCGATAAGGTCGATACCCTCCGCGCGAGCGAGCGGGAGCTCCTCGCGGAGATCGACCGGCTGAAGCGGGAGGAGCGGTACATCCTGCTCAAGTACCGCCAGGCGCGCGACCAGGTCCGCTACTACGAGAGCCTCCTCTCCCTGCTCCGCCGGGACTGGGGCAAGGCGGCGGGGCTCTCCGACCTCATCCGACGGCTCGGCTAGGCACGGGGGCGCCGTGCGGATCGTGGTGTTCGCCGCCGGGGCCATCGGCAGCCTCCTCGGCGCTTCGCTCGCCCACGCGGGCCACGACGTCCTGCTCGTCGCCCGCGCCGACCACGCCGCGGCGATCCGGGAGTCCGGGCTCCGGATCACGGGAAGCCTGGTCGAGACCGTTGCCCTGCGCGCGGAGACCGCTGTCCCTCCCGACTTCGAGCCCGAGGGGGTCCTCCTGACCGCGAAGACGTTCGACCTTCCCGCGTCCGCGGGCCTCCTCGCGATCGAGGTGCCCTCGCCGGTGCCGACCCTGCTTCCCCAGAACGGGCTCGGGGTCGAGGACCCGGTCCGAGCCTCCCTCGCCGCGGGCGGTTGGCCCGACACCGACCGTTGGGTCGTCCGTGCGGTGAACACGATCCCGGCGACGTTCCTCGGTCCGGGCGAGGTGCGTGCCGCGGGGAACGGAGAGCTCGTCCTCGGCCGCGCCCGCGGTCCGTCCGCGACCGCGTCGCGGACGCTCGTCCGGCTGTTCCACGGCACCGACGTTCCCGTCCGCATCGTGGACGACCTCGAGCGGGAGGTCTGGCGGAAGGCGCTCCTCAACGCGGCCGTCAACCCCGTGACCGCGCTGCACGGGGTGCCGAACGGGCGCCTCCTCGAGGAGCCGTACCGGACCGAGTCGATCGCGCTCCTGGAGGAGGCGCTCGCGACCGCGCGCGCCTGCGGGTTCGATTTCAAGGAAAAGGAGGTCCGCGCGGACCTCGACCGGGTCCTGCGGGCGACGGCGGAGAACCGGTCCAGCATGCTCCAGGACGTCGACCGGGGCCGCCGCACCGAGATCCAGGCGATCTCCGGGGAGATCCTGCGGCGCGGCACGGCGAAGGAGCTCGACCTTCCGGCGACCCGGAAGGCCGTCGATG
Source organism: Thermoplasmata archaeon (assembly GCA_050011355.1). Classification (GTDB taxonomy): domain Archaea; phylum Thermoplasmatota; class Thermoplasmata; order Lutacidiplasmatales; family UBA184; genus Lutacidiplasma. The sequence continues at coordinate 39,683 of JBEKJG010000011.1, forward strand.
CGATCCGGGCCCGTTCGCCCGGGGGCGCCTCTGCCCGGGGACAACCGTCATAGGTCCCGGCACGTCGCGGGACAGGAGCCCATGGCGAAGCGCGGGATGCAATCGGCCCCGGTCCACGGCCGACGGGTCCTCGTGCGCGTCGACTTCAACGTCCCTCAGGAACCGAACGGCCAGGTCGCCGACGACCGGCGGATCGTCGAGGCCCTCCCGACCCTCAACCACCTCCGGGCCGCGGGCGCACGAACGATCCTCATGTCCCACCTCGGCCGCCCGGAGGGCCACCGGGACCCCCGGTTCAGTCTCCGACCGGTCGCCCACCGTCTCAGCGCGCTCCTGGGCCAGCCGGTCCCCCTCGCCGGCGACGTGGTCGGTATCGAGGCGCTCGAGCTCTCCGCCCGCCTCCAGAACGGCCAATTCCTCCTGCTCGAGAACCTGCGCTTCCACCCCGGGGAGGAAGCGAACGACCCGTCGTTCGCGGCCCAGCTCGCCCGCTTGGGGGAGGTGTTCATCGAGGACGCGTTCGGGACCGTCCACCGCGCCCATGCCTCGACCGTCGGGGTCCCCCGGCGGCTCCCGTCCTTCGCGGGACTCCTCGTCGAACGCGAGATCCGCGAGCTTTCCCGGCTGGTCGGTTCGCCCGACCACCCCTACGTCGTGGTCGTCGGCGGCGCGAAGGTGAAGGACAAGCTCCCGCTCTTGACGAGCTTCCTCGGGCGCTCGGACCGGCTGCTGATCGGGGGAGCGCTCGCGAACCCGTTCCTGAGCGCCGCCGGGGCCTCGCTCGGTGCCACGTCGCCCCAATCGGGCCTGGAATCCGCGGTCGCCGACTTCCTCCGGGCCGCCCAGGCCGCCCACACCGAGGTCCTCCTGCCGACCGACGTGGTCGTGGACCGGCCGGGCCGCACCGAGGCCGAGACGTACCCGCTCGCGGAGGTCCCCGCCGACGCCGTCGTTCAGGATATCGGGCCCGCGACGCGCGCGCGGTTCATCGACGCGCTCGCGGGGTCGAGGACGGTCTTCTGGAACGGACCGCTCGGGCGGGCCGAGGACCCCCGCTTCGCAGAGGGCACCCGGGCCGTACTGGGTGCGCTAGGGTCGATCGGAGGGTACCACGTCGCGGCCGGTGGAGACTCCGCCCGTCTCGCGCAGGACCTCGGGGTCACCGGTGGCTTCCAGTTCGTGTCGACCGGCGGTGGGGCGGCCCTCGAGTTCGTCCAGGGTCTCGAGCTGCCCGGGCTCGCGGTGCTTCCCGACGAATGAACCCTCCGCCCAACGGCGGCGGCGGGGCGTCCTGGTCGAGGGTCAGCGAGAGGTAGCGCAGGTAGCGGGGATCGACCCGCGGGACGTCGACCTCGACGATCTCGGGGACGGAGTACGGGTGGCCCGAACCGAGGAACTCGAAGAGCGCGCCGACCTTCTTCGGGACCGTCTTGAAGACGACGAACGCCTCCGAGTGCGCCTCGACCCGCCCCCGCCAGAGGTAGCGTGACTCGGCCGGCAGGACGTTGCCGCACGCGGCGAGTCGCCGCTCCACCGCGGCCGTGACGGCCGCGACCGCGGCGTCGTGGGACGGGTACGTGACGATCACCAGCCGAACCGGGCCGACCGCCCGGATCGGCTCGATCGAGTACGGGCTCACGCGGCGGCCTCCGACACCTGGGGGTCCCCGTCGGAGAAGTCGAGGGTCTGGACGCCGAAGCTCGCGAGGTCGACCAGGGCCGCCCGCGCCGGCACCGGCACGATGTTGCGCATCCGCTGGTACTCCGTCTCGGCCTGCCAGGTCGAGGCGTTGAGCAGCAGGACGCCCCGGTAGCGGTCGACCCCGTACGTGTGGGAGTGGCCCGTGACGAGGATGTCGGGGGCGGGGTCGAGGATGAGCCCGTCCCGGCCGCACGGAGCGATCGGGGTCCGGTCCCCGTAGATCGGGGCGAGGTGCCGCATCTGGAGCATCCGCTTCATCACCTCGGTGGGCCGCGAGTAGGAGGCGCCCGGGATCGCGGGGATGAGGTCGTCAAAGCTCCGGCCATGGTACGCCGAGACGACCACCCCCTCGAGGGCGAACGTCGAAGGGTTCGAGAGGATCCGCACGTTCGGGCCGAGGGACGTCGTGAGGTTGGTGGGCAAGGCGGGTTGGGGTTCCGCGGGACAGACGGCGTCATGGTTGCCGGGGATCACGACGAGGGTGAGGCGATCCGGCAGCTCCTTCAGCCGGCGCCCGAGCTCCGCGTACTGCTCCACCACGTCCGCGATCGCGAGGTCCTTCTCCTGTCGCGGGTAGATGCCGATCCCGTCGACCAGGTCGCCCGCCACGACGACGTGGTCGATCGAGGCGGCGAGCTCTCCGTGCGGACCATGGCCGTGGAGGAACTCCGCGAGATGGCCCCAGTCCTCCGACAGGAAGGAGCGGCTGCCGATGTGGAGGTCGGAAAGGAAGAGGGCCCGGGAGGGACGGCGCGAGCGACCCACCGTACGGGTGGGAGGGATATCGGGACGCTCGACCGCGGCCACGCGGGGGAGCCGACGGGCCTCCTTGCCGAACTCGAGCCGGAGGCCGAGCACCTCGTCGGGAAGGATCGTGAGCCGTCCCCCCGGAGAGCCCTTGGGGATGAGGACCTCGAGCGATCCGGTGTCGTCGTCCACCGTCAGGATGAGATGGTGGCGCTGCGGGGTCTCCCGGACGTCGCGGACCAACCCGATCACCGAGGACGTGCCGTCGGTGATGCGCAGCTCCTTGATCGGGCGGAGGTTTTCCAGGCCCGGGCGGCCGCGGAGGAGCCGGGAGAGCGAGCGGTAGCGGGAGTGGAAGAGCGCCGAGTACGCGAGGAGCGGAGTGTCGCCGCTCGGGGGTCCGGAGTATCCGTCCGCGATCAGGCGGAACGGGAGGGCGGCGCCACCGGGGGCGACGTCGCGGGGGCCGGGCGCACGATCGGCCGGGCCCCGGACCCGCGGACCGGGAACGTGGTCCTCCGCGAGCACGGTCTCCACCATCTCGCGGGTGACGAACGGGCTGAAGGCTCCCGAGCGTTCGATGACCTCGCGCGACAGGACGAGCGGATGGGAATGGTCGAGGAGGAGCTCGAGGGCCCCGGCCTCCACGAGCTTCTGGTGCTCCTGGAAGTAGGCGACGAGATGCTCCCGAAGGTTGCCCGCCACCGTTCCTCACCGGCGAACGGACCCCCGGCGCCGAGACGCCGCGAGCCCGGGACGCCCGACGTTCGCGGAGGTGGACGGGCTTATTTCAAGTCTCTCAACGAGCGTCGCGCCGGCGCAGCGACGGTGCGACTCGGGGCGGCCACGGCGCGCGGCGGCGGGAGATGTCGCCCGACCGACTACCGGTAGGATTCCTTGGCGTACGAAGCACCCTTCGGGTACTTCTCCTTCAGGTGCTCGATGAACTTCTCGGGAGTCCGTTCGAGGTGGGCGCCGTACCACTGCACGACGACGTCCTTCAGGACCCGGTGAAGGTCGCTGATCTTGGCCTCCTCTTCCGCGGAGTCGAAGAGGACGGCCTGGCTCATCATCCGCATCCATCCGGAGTACCGGTGGTAGCTCTCGCCCTCGCACCACTCGAAGATCCCCCGCAGGTGGTTCGCGCCCTCGGGGGTCTTGTAGTACCAGAAGCGCATCGTAAACCCGACCCAGCCCGCGGCGCGGTCGGCGAGTTCGATCGTCTTGACGCCGCCGAAATCGAACGAGTCGCGGAACGTCCACTTGGTCGGATACTCGACAAACGTCGCGAACAGGGTCTGCGACGGGTCGACCATGAGGTGGACGCTGGCCTCCTCGAACTGGTTGTGGACCTCCCACAGGTCCTGCAGCAGGCGCTTGTTGAGCTCGGCCCGGTGGGTGAGGTCCTCACCGGTCTTGGCGCCGGACGCCTTCTGGGTCCGGACCAGCTCGCTCTTGAGCGAACTCACGAAATCGTCCTCGGGCAGGTGCTCGGTAACGCTCTCGGGTTCCCCCGGGACCGGGACCTCGGCGGCTTTGCGAGTTGCACGACGGGGCATTCTGACAGTCTCCGACCTCGCGAAGCGGAGCCCGCTATAAAGAGAGTTGCTCCGACACGCCGCCTACCGAGGGGAAACCGGGGGAGGGGGCTCCCTCGTCGTCCACATCCCACTTAAATACCGCACCCGGCTTTCGTGCGCTGGAAGGAACCCCCGGAGACGGACGGAGCCCCAACTCTGACGTCGCTGGAGATCCGGAATCACGACTCATGATGATCCACGCCCCTGTCTGTCGTAGGCTCCGCGCATCGCCCGGCGACGTCACGTTGGACTAGTCGTCTCCCGAGGAGCTCCCGCGTGAGCGGGCGCCCTTCCAACACGGAGAACCAACATGACCAACGACCCCAGCGCCGCAAAGTACCAGATCCGAGCCCGCATCAGCGCCGAAGGCGTCATCGACAAGCCTGACGTCGTCGGAGCGGTGTTCGGTCAAACCGAAGGCCTGCTCGGTGACGAGCTCGACCTTCGTGACCTCCAGAAGTCCGGCCGGATCGGCCGCATCGAGGTCGAGATCGACAGCCGAAAGGGGAAGAGCGAAGGCGAGATCATCATCCCCTCCTCGCTCGACCAGGTGGAGACCGCCATCCTCGCCTCCGGCCTCGAGACCGTCGACCGGATCGGCCCCTGCCGGGCCAAGATCGAGGTCGTCAGCGTCGAGGACATTCGCATTTCCAAGCGCCAGAAGGTCGTCGACCGCGCCAAGGAGATCCTCGCCCGGTTGCAGGAGGATTCGAAGGGCGTCGGGATGGACCTCACCGAGGCCGTCCGCAAGATGGTCCAGGTGGAGGACATCACGACCTACGGGCCCGAGCACCTCCCCGCGGGACCGAACATCGACCAGGCCGACGCGCTCATCGTCGTCGAGGGCCGCTCCGACGTCCTGGCCCTGCTCCGCTGCGGGATCAAGAACGTCATCGCGGTCGAGGGGACGAGCGTCCCGCAGACCGTGAAGGACCTCTCGCGCGGCAAGACCGTCACCGTCTTCACGGACGGGGACCGGGCCGGCGAGCTGATCCTCCGCGAGATGCTCCAGACGATGGACATCGACTTTGTCGCCCGCGCCCCGCGCGGCAGCGAGGTCGAGGAGCTCACGCAGAAGCAGCTCCTGAAGTGCCTCCGGAACAAGATCCCGATCAACCAGTACCTGGAGATGAGCGGGTTCGAATCGACCGGCGCCACCCGGGAGCCGCGCGAGGAACGCGGAGAGTCGGGCGGGGGCGGCGGCCGCCCGGATCGTCGCGAGGAGCGCAACGGGGACCGGGACCGCGGGAACGACCGCGGCGGCCGGCGGGATGACCGAGAGCGGATGCCCCCGCCTCCGCCCCGGATGCCCGTGCCGGTACCCAGTGCCCCGCCGGCTCCGCCGGCGGCTCAGATGACCCCGGAGCTGGCGCACTACTTCGAGCTGCTGGACGGCGTCGAGAACGCCTCCCGCTGCCTCATCGTCGGCGTCGACGACACGATCGTCGGCGAGGCGCCGGTGAAGGACATGATCGAGACGATCTCCGCCCTCACCGACCCGGCGAAGGCCGTCGTCTTCGACGGGATCGTGAGCCAGCGGCTCCTCGACGTCGCCCAGGAGAAGGGCATCGGGACGGTCGTCGGCACGCGCCTCGGCCCCGTGGGCAAGATCCCGGAGACCGTCCGGATCTTCACGCGGGCCGACCTCGCGTCGCCCGGCGCGGCCCGGTAGTCCGAGCACCCCTTCCCGTCGCGGGGCCCGCGCGGGCCCCGCGACGAACCTATAGTTTCTCCCGGCCTCTTGTCCGGTCGGAACGCATGGCATCCAACATCGACACCCCCCGCCGACTGCCGGTCGCGATCGACGAGATCGAGACGACGGCCGACATCCCCATCCCGACCGACCCGCTCCAGCGGGTGATCGGGCAGGAGAAGGCGGTCGAGACCGCTCGCATCGCGGCGTACCAGCACCGCCACCTCCTGCTCGTCGGGCCGCCCGGCATCGGCAAGTCGATGACGGCGCAGGCCCTCGCGCTCCACCTCGACCGGCCCCGGACCGAGATCCGGGTCGTCCACAACCCCGAGAACCCCGAGCGGCCCAGCGTCGAGATCGCGAGCCGCGACGAGGTCTACCACGAGCGGGAGGCCGCGCGCTCGGTCGAAGGGGAGCTGATCTCGCCCAAGGATGCGCCCGCGTCCGTCGCTGAGCGTCTCGGCTACCGGTGCCCGCGCTGCAATTTCGATTCCACACCCAACGAGCGCTACTGCCCCAGCTGCGGGAACATTAAGCAAACCCTCCCCGGCGCCGCCGGCACCGGGAACCCGTTCCGGGACCTGGTCGGGGGGATCCTCGAGCTCACGGTGAGCCCCGGCGGGAACCCCCAGGAGTCGGTGAGGACCACGCGGCTGCGCAACGGGGTCGAGGAGGTCGTCTCCTACGAGCGGGCTGGCGAACAGATCAAGGTCCTCGACCAGCGGGCGCTCGAGCGCCGGCGGACCCTCCAGCGGGAGAGCCCGCGCAAGGTGATCGTGAAGCTCGACCGGACGACCTTCGTGATGGCGACCGGCGCGAGCGAGACCGAGCTCTTGGGCGATGTGCGGCACGACCCGTACGGCGGCCATCCCCAGCTCGGGACCCTGCCCTACGAACGCGTCATTCCCGGCGAGATCCACGAGGCCCACGAGGGGGTCCTGTTCATCGACGAGCTCCCTTCGCTCGGCCCGATCCAGCGCCACATCCTGACCGCGATGCAGGAGAAGCGGTTCCCGATCAGCGGCCGCAACCCCCAGTCCGGTGGCGCCTCCGTGCGGGTCGACTCGGTGCCGTGCGACTTCATCCTGGTCGCCGCCGCGAACATCCAGGACATCCACCGCATCCTCTCCCCACTCCGCTCGCGCATCGCGGGCGGCGGGTACGAAGTCCTGCTCGAGACCGCCATGCCCGACACGCCGGCGAACCGCTTGCGCCTCGCCCAATTCACGGCGCAGGAGATCGCGGTCGACGGACGGATCCGCCCCGCGACCCGGGAGGCGGTGATGGAGATCATCAAGGAGGCCCACCGCCGGGCCGAGGTGCTTGACGGACGGCGCAACGCGCTCACCCTCCGCCTGCGCGAGCTGGGAGGACTCATCCGGACCGCGGGCGATCTCGCGGCCGTCTCGGGGAGCGACCACCTCGAGGCCAAGCACCTTCTCGAGGCGCTCCGCCGGGCGCGCTCGATCGAGGAGCAGGTCCGCGAGACGTACGGCTCGTTCCAGGGCGGCCTTCGGCAGGAGGTCACCGAATCCCAGCGCCAGTCCATGGGCTACTACAACTGGAACGACCACCCGCCGGACTCGGGCCAGTTCCCGGGTGGGTACGGGTAGGCGCCGGCACCGCCCGGTCGCTCTCGAATTCTCGACCCGCCCGCATGTTCCGCAGGGGACATCGAACGGCGTAGACGGCCGCCTCCGACAGGCATAAGAGCGGGTCGTCGGTGGCCGCCCGCACGGGCGCGTAGTCTAGTGGTTATGACGTCACCCTGACACGGTGAAGGTCGCCAGTTCGAATCTGGCCGCGCCCACTGGCCCGCAGTCGGGAAGCGTGACCACCCGCGAACGCGGGCCTAGATTGGGACTTCGTCGTTCCAAAGCGGTTCGACCCGGGGCGATCACCGGAAGGAGGTACGCTCTATGAGTTCCCTCGTTTCCGGGGCAGGGTATGCTCTCCACAACTCTCCGTCTGAAAACGGAGTATCGCGCCGGCCCGCTTACTGGATTCTTTTTTGGAATGGGCGCATTCATTGGGGTAGTCCTGTTCCTTGTCCTCGTCGAGCCAAGCGTCGGTGGATTTCCGGCGGGCAGTCTTTGGATTCGAGTCGCCATACTGGTCGGCGCCGTTCTAGTCTACGATTTCCTGACCCTGACCGCACATCCGACCCGATGGATCGAGCTTGGGCCCGAGTCCGTTACCTTCGGCTACATCACCCATCGCGACCGAG
>JBEKJG010000012.1:0-46272 GCA_050011355.1 Thermoplasmata archaeon
TTGTGTTAAACCCGTGCGGAACGCTCGGGCAACAGCTCCGGCGGGCTACTTCCTCGGTGTGCGCCTCAGTGCCGAGGAAGAGTCGCTCCTCGAACGGTTCCAAACAGCGAACGAACTTCCGAACCGCTCGGAGGCGGTCCGGGCGTTGGTCCGAAGCGCGGGCGGTGCCCCCGTCGAATCGGTCGAACTCCCGGCGACGCTCCGTGCTGAACTGGAAGAGGTCGTAGAGGACGGCTACGCCCGGGACCTGGATGGTGCGATCGACACTGTCCTGAACCTCGGGCTCGCGGAGCTAGCTCGGACCCACGCCGAACGGATGCCGGCCCTGCGCGAGCGCGCACGGGCCACGTCCGAACGGCGCCGGGACCGGCGTCGGGCGGATCGCGAGGGTCGGGGACTCCTCGGGCGATAGGTCTCCCACACAGGGTTGGTTTGCAAAATGGAGCCGATGGGGATCGCGTGGAGCGAGCGGAGTGGGTTCATCTGCCGACTGTGCCGTCAGGACGCCAAGCATAATGAGGTGCTGCACATCTCGTTCTGCCCAGTCCACGGCCTGAGTTCCCCATTGGACCAGTTGCCCTGGCGACCGGAGGCGAGAGCATCCCGCGTCTCTATACCCGTACGGGCGACCGCGGAACGACCGGTCTCGCCCATGGTACGCGCGTAGACAAGGACTCGGCGCGCATCCGCGCGTACGGCACCTTCGACGAGCTCGGGGCCCACCTCGGCCAGGTCGAGGCGGGCCTCCCCCCGGGCCTCGGGGACCTCCGTTCGCTGGTCCGCCGGCTGGAGCACGAGCTGTTCATCGCCCAATCCGAGCTCGCGGTCGGACCCGGTGGTCGACCACCCGAGCACCGCATCGAATCGCGGCACGTCACCGGCCTGGAACGCGAGATCGACCGATGGGACGCGGCCCATCCTCCCTTGACGACCTTCGTCCTTGCGGGAGGGTCTCCTTCGGGCGCCGCGCTCCACATCGCGCGCACCGTCTCTCGACGCGCCGAACGCGAACTCTGGGCGCTGCACCGATCCGAACCACAGCGGGCGGAGCTGCTTGAATGGACCAACCGGTTGAGCGACCTGTTGTTCGCAGCGGCGCTGGCCGCGAACCATGCGCTCGGGGTCGTCGAAGTGGCCCCGGATTACTCGGTCTAACGGGAGGGTTTCGAGGTGGAGGTCGGACTCGTCGGCAAGCCGAACGTCGGAAAGTCGACGTTCTTCAACGCGCTGACCTTGCTCGACGTGCCGATGGCCCCGTACCCGTTCACTACCATCGAGCCGAACCGGGGGGTGGCCGCCGTTCGTGCTCCGTGCCCCCACACCGAGAAGGGATCGCCGTGTACTCCCGGCAACGCGAAATGCGTCGATGGGACGCGGTGGGTCCCGATCAACCTCGTCGACGTGCCCGGGCTCGTGCCGGGGGCGCACGAGGGCAAGGGCCTCGGCCACAAATTCCTCGACGACCTCCGGGCGACGGACGGGTTCATCCAGGTGGTGGACCTTTCCGGGGCGACGGACCCGGAGGGACGACTCGTGGCTCCGGGGAGCCAGGACCCTGCGGAAGAGGTCCGGTGGCTCGAGGAGGAACTGGTCGCATGGGTCGTGGAGATCCTGGGCCGCGACTTCCTGCGACAGGCCCGCAGCGTCGAGTTGGAAGGGAAGAAGGTCGAAGAGTTCCTCCAGCAACGGTTCACGGGACTCTCGGTGAGCCCGGCGGCGATCGCCGCCGCGCTCCGTGCGAGCCCGGTCGACCGGGCGCATCCGAGCCACTGGTCGACGGAAGAGCGGGTGGCTCTCGCCCGGGGTCTGCTCGCGGCGTCCAAGCCCCGGCTCGTCGCGGCCAACAAGATGGACCACGCCACCCCCGCCCTGGCCCAGGACCTGGAGGGGAAGACTGGCGGTATTCCCGTCTCGCCCACGAGCGCGGACGCGGAGCTGACCCTCCGCCGCGCCGCTCGCGCGGGATTGGTCGACTATCGGCCCGGAGATCCTTCGTTCTCGGTCCGTGAGCCGGGCCGCCTCTCCCCGGCCCAGACCAAGGCGCTCGACGGGATTCGCGCCACGGTCTCGGCCTGGGGCGGCACGGGAGTTCAGGGGGCCCTCGAACGGATGGTCTACGAGCGGCTGCACCAGATCGTGGTCTACCCGGTCGAGGACGAGACCCATTGGACCGACGGGCGAGGTCGGCTGCTTCCCGACGCGCTGCTCGTCCCGGCGGAGACCCCGGCACGGGGCGTCGCCTACCGCGTCCACACGGATCTCGGAGACCATTTCATCCGGGCGATCGACGGCCGGACCCATCGGGCCCTGGGCGCGGACCAGCCCCTGACCCCGAATGCCGTGGTCCGGATCGTCTCCCGCAAGTAGCGGGCCGGCCCTCAGTTCTCCGGCGCGGCGACAATGGACGTCCCCTCCGGGGACGGTCGGACCACGAAGGGAAGCCCCCCGGCCCGCGCGAGCCGGCGCACGAGGTCGACCTCCTGTCCGGGCTTTGGGAGCGCGACGATCGAACCGCCCGCTCCCGCGCCGGTCAACTTCGCTCCCTCCGCCGCGGGGGCGGCCGCCTCGAGCAACGCCTCGAGCCGGGGATGGGACACCCCAACGGTCCGGAGGAGTTCCTGGTTCCAGGCCATGTGCGCCGCCACGCCAGGGCGGTCGCCCGCCGCCAGCGCACGAATGCCCGCGGTCGCGACCCGGGCGAAATCCGCCAGCAGGGCCGGACCGTCCGGCTTCGCGAGCCGCGCGCCCACGCTCCGCACGGCATCCCCGGTCGCCCGCGGGACCCCGCTGTGCGCCACGACCCAGACCCACCCCGGGTCGGCGACCCGCCGGACCTCCCAGTCCCGTTCGCTCCCGCGGATGGTCCAGAGCCGGTCCTCGCCGGCGCCGTTGATCGTTACGAACCCTCCGGCCACTACGGCGCTGGTGTCGCCGGGACTCCCGATGCCCTGGGCGGCCTTCTCGACGTCGTAGCTCGCTTGCGCGAGGGCGGGCCGCTCGAGGCCTCCCTGCGCCGCGCCGAATGCGGCGACAAGTCCCGAACTGAACGCGGCGGACGAACCGAGCCCGGCGCCGCGGGGGATGCGGGAGGTCGACCGGACCTCGACCGGCGTTCCCCCGACCCACCGGCGAGCGAGCGCCGTCCGGAAGTACGGGTTCCCTTCGGCGGCGTTCTGATCCGCGTTCAGCGAGAACGCCGGGGCGTCCCGCACCATCACCTGGGTGTACAGGTCGACCGCGAACACGAGCTCGGGAGCTCCGTGGACGACCGAGTGCTCACCGAAGATGATGCACTTTCCGGGCGCCCGGGTCGAGACCGGCAGGGGGTGCGCCGGGATCGCTTCGCCCGCTTCGCCCATCATCCGTTCCGGCCACCCACCACCCTCTTTCCGCGGGCCCGCGGGACGACCCGCTGCCTGGCGCCCGGCTCCGCACGGGGCCCCGGGACTCCCAGCAACCGTTCCAAGACGACGGCGAGCGCCGCGACCTCGCTGTGAGGTTGGTGACCGACCGCCACATTGTACCTCGCGATGCGATATAGGTCCGGCGGGACCTTCGCGCCCCCGACCACGATGAGGATGTGCCGGGACCGGGCCAATCTCGGCAGCACGCGTTCGAGCGGGAGGCCGTACATCGTCAGGTGGACCACCGTCCCGTCGAACCCCTTGACCGTCGACCGCCACTCCTCGGCGGGCTGGACCTCGAACGTCCCCCCCCACCGTTCGACCACCGCCGCGATCCGCGCCGCGAGGTCCGGGTCCGGCGGGTGCAGGAGCATGCGCCGCGCGCCAAACGCCCGCGCGGTGAGGGCGAGATGCGTCGTCAGCCGAGGGTCGCGGCCGGCGCGATGGCCGACCCGGAGGACCGAGACCTCGGGTGGCGGACTACTCGACGGCCTCCGCCTGGAACCGTTCGATGCGGTGACCACGGTACTCCAGCTTCTCGGAGCGCTTGACGAGACCCTTCAACCGGGTGGGGGACATGCCGAGCTCCTCCGCGACGTCGGAGAAGAACCGGCCCTCCGGGCCGACGGCCTCGTGGATCTTGGTCTCGATCTTCGTGTACTCCCGGAGGGGCATGGTCGCGATCGCGAGCACTTCCGAGATCTCGGCGAGCGGGGAGGTCGTGTTGATGTTGATGGTCGAGTAGTAGAAGTGGTAGCTCTTGTCCGGCTGCTTCCGTCCCTCGCGCGCGACCCACCGGGTGTCGATGAGGCGGAGCTTTTCGAAGAACGCGAGGGTCTTCACGCCCTCGGCCCCGAACTCGTTCTCGACGTCCTCGAGCGTCAGCCAGCTCTCTCCGAGGCGGTGGACCAACTTGAGCTTCAGCGGGGAATCGACGGCGCGCAGGATGGGGACGAGGTCACTGACGTCGTTGACGACCTTGATGCGATGGATTGCAGCGGACACTACGGTACTACTCCGATGGACCCGGCGCCGGGTCCGACGCCCGTAACATTCGGCGGTACTTCCCGTACCGGTCCGTCGGGTTATACCGCGCCGGATGGGGGGTGCGGGTCGCGACCCCGCATTCGGGGCATTCGGCGTGGAAGGTGTACCGGGAGCAGGCCCGGCAGACCCGGAGGATCGAATCCGTCATGGTCGGGCGAAGGAACCTTCGCCGCCCGACGCCTTGATCGCCTTGAGTGCCGCGTCGGTCGCCTTTTTCATCGTCTCTTCGGCCTGCTTGTACTGCTTGGCCGCGACCCGGATCCGATACCGGGGGGCGCCGACGTACTGGACCTCGACCGACTCGGGGTCGACCTTCTCCGCGGCAAGCAGCGCGGCACGGACGTGCTCGAGCCCGTCCGGGGAAGCGTCCCGGACCTCGAGCGTCCCGAGAATCGCGACGTGGGGCGGCTCGATGTTGTCCCGGGCGACCTGAAGGAACGCGGTGACCCACGGGGCCTTCTCGTTCTCCTTCTGGAATCGCGGCGGGTCGGCGGAGGCGACCTCGAACGCTTGGAAGAGCGACCCATACCGCTCGACAAGACCCGGGCCGAACAGTTCGACGGACTCGTCCGCCGTGAGCTTCAGCGCGGTGCCGACCTGCTCCACCAGCCGCATCGCGCGCTGTTCGTTCTTCCAGCCCTGGACCTTCTCCCGGCGCTGGTGGTCGTTGATCCGCTTGAGCGACAGGTCGATCTGGTTCTTCGAGAGGTCGATACGGAGGACGCGGGCGACGATCTTCTGCCCTTCGCGGATGTGGTCCCGGATGTACTTGACCCACCCCGTGGCGACCTCGGAGAGGTGGATGAACGCCTCGCGACTGGCGTATTCGTCCAGGGTAACGAACGCCCCGAAGTTGCGGATCGAGGTGACGGTCCCGATGACCAGCTCCCCCTCCTCGGGGTATTCCGCGCGCAGCGGCACGATTCGGATGCCTTCCCGCCTAGCCCGTGACGGAGCGAACGAGCTCGCCCCGGAGCTTGGCCTGCCCGCCGGTCGGGGTCGCCAGCGTGGCGCCGCAGACCGTGCAAACCACGGTGGTCGCCGGGCGGCTGAAGACCGTCTGCTCGGTCGAGCAATCCGGGCACTTCACGATCCAGAAGGGGGAGGGAGCGCGCATGGAGACTCCTAGTGGTGCTCCACGAGCTCGAGGGAACTCGCCCGCCAGCTGGCGGGCTGGACCGTGTACTTGCACTTCTTGCATTTGTACTTGAGATTCACGCGGCGCACGGCCTTGGCTCGGCCCTCCGGCTTCGGACGGGGAAAGCCTCCGTATCCCGCGGTCGCCCGACGGAATCGCCGCTGACCCCACTTCATCTCGGAAGCGGGGCGCTTCTTGCCTTTCTCCACGTCGTGGTCCGTGTGCACCTTGCACTTCGGACAGTAGGTGGAGACGACCTTAGGATAGTGCATCGGGCGCGGCCGAGACGGGTTCGGTATATATCCCTAGGGGCGAGGGGACGACCCGACGGCCGCGGCCACCCACCGAGGGGAAACTGAGCGTCGGACGACGGCCTCCCTCCGGCCAAGCCTTAAGTAAGGAGGCCTTATCGGCGCGCCGCCCTCTCGGAGGGTGCTACATCGATGCCCGATCGTCCGTCCGTGGAGGCCATCACCGAGGCGCTGGAGAAGGCGCCCGCTCGCAAGTTCCCCGAGTCCGTGGAACTGTCGGTGAACCTCAAGGACCTCGACCTTTCGGTCCCCAAGAACCGATTGGAGGACGACATCCCGCTCCCGAACGGGCGGGGGACCACCGTCAAGGTCGCCGTCTTCGGCTCCCCCGAGCTTCTCCAGAAGGTGCGGGGGGTTGCCGACCGGGTGATGACCGCTCCCGAGCTCGAGGAGCTGGCCAAGGACCCGAAGGCCGCGAAGCTTCTCGCCTCGGACATCGACTTTTTCCTTGCCGAAGCCCCGCTCATGCCGACCATCGGTAAGCGGCTCGGTGTCGTGCTCGGCCCCCGGGGCAAGATGCCCCGGCCGGTCCCCCCCGGGACCGACCCGTCCAACCTCGTCAATGCCCTCAAGCGCTCGATCCGGGTCCGCACCAAGAGCAACCGCACGTTCCACGCCGCCATCGGCATCCGTACGATGCCTCCAGAAGAGCTCGCGCAGAACTTCGACGCGGTGCTGCAACGGATCATCGGCAAGCTCGAACGTGGCCGAACGAACATCGAGTCGGTCTACGTCAAGACGACCATGGGACCGGCGGTCCGGGTCTGGTAGGAACGGGCATGCCGGGACGTGGATCGGTCCGACCCGAACAGCTCGCCCATGTCGAGCAGCTCTCCCAGTCCATCCTCGCTCGCCCGATGACCGCGCTCGTCGGCATCCGAGGAGTTCCCGCGTCCGCGCTGCAGAATATGCGGCGCGACCTGCGGGCCCGGAACCAACCGATCGTGGTCGCCCAGAACAGCGCCATCCGGCACGCGCTCGAGCGGGCCGTGAAGGAGCGGCCATCGCTCGCCCCCCTGCTCGACCAGGTCGAGGACCAGACGGCGGTCCTCGCCGCCGAGGGGAACCCGTTCGCTCTGTATCAGCAGTTCCTCAAGACCCGCTCCCCGACGCCCGCCCGGGGCGGTGAGCTCGCCCCAGCGGACATCGTCGTCCCCGCGGGGACGACCAGTTTCAAACCGGGCCCCATCGTCGGCGAACTTCAGCACGCCGGGTTCCCCGCCGCGATCGAGAAGGGAAAGGTCGTCCTGAAGAAGGACACCACGATCGTGAAGGCCGGTGGCGTGATCTCCCGCGAGGTCGCGACCATGCTGACCCGCCTCGACATCTTCCCGCTTGAAGTCGGCCTGTCGCTCCGCGCCGTCATCGAGGGCGACACGTTCTACTCGACCTCGGTGCTGGCCGTCGACCTCGACGCCCAGCGTGCCGAGCTCGCCCGGGCCTCCCGCCGGGCCCTCGGACTCGCTCTCGCGATCGGCTACGCGACTCGCGAGACCGCACCGCTTCTCCTCACCAAGGCGCACCGCGCGGCGCTCGCGGTCGCCATCGCGGCCGGCTATGCGACGCCGGAGACGATCGAGCCCCTCTTCGCGCAGGCTGTGCGCGAGGCGGCCGCCGTCGCCAAGGCCGCGAACATCAAGGGTACCTGAGGGTCCACCGCTGTCACGGAGTGAGAAAGATGGAGTACGTATACGGAGCACTGCTGATCAACGCCGCCGGAAAGCCGATCGACGAGAAGGGCCTGTCCGGTGTCCTCACCGCCGCGGGCGTGAGCCCCGACGCGGCCCGCGTCAAGTCGCTCATCGCGTCGCTCGAAGGCGTCAACCTGACCGAGGTCCTCGCCAAGGCCGAGACGTTCGCCGCCCCGGCCGCTGCCCCCGCGGCCGCCGACAAGAAGGACGGCAAGGGCGAGAAGAAGGAAGAGGAGAAGAAGGAAGAGAAGGGCGTCTCTGAAGAGGAAGCGGCCGAGGGTCTCTCGGCCCTTTTCGGCTAGACGCCCCCTCGACCGAGCCGCTTCCCTTAAGACCCGTGACCGGGTAGAGTCGGCCAGAAGCCGCGCGACGGCCTCCTGGTCGACCGATGCCCCCACACGAGTTCTGTGGCATCGTCGGGGTCTCGCTCCAGGGGAAAGGGGCGGCCCCCTACCTCTTCCGCGGGCTCCGCGCGCTCCAGCACCGCGGTCAGGAAGCCAGCGGCATGGCGACCTCGAGCCACGGGGTCCTCTACCTGCGCAAGGGCGCCGGGTTGGTCCACGAGGTGTTCAGCCAGGACCTGCTCGACTCGCTCCGTGGAACGGCGGGGATCGGCCACAACCGGTACCCGACCACGGGCTCCTCCGATATCGAAAATGTCCAGCCGATCGTCTTCAAGCTCGGCGCGGAAGAGGCCGCCCTGGGGGCGAACGGCGACCTGGTCAACTTCGAGCGGATCCGCCACCGCCTCCAGGCGCAGGGGATCGACCTCCTCGGCAACGCCGACACGGAGACGATGGCCCAGACCATCGCGCTCGAGTTCCACCGCACCCGGGACGTCGAGGCGGCGATCCGCCGGGCCTCGGTCGAGCTGGTGGGCGGGTACTCGGTCGTGATGCTGGTCGGCAACCGGGTCTACGCGTTCCGTGACCCGCTCGGGATGCGGCCGCTCGTCTTCGGGACGGTCGAGGGCGGCGTCGCCGTGGCCAGCGAGTCCGTCGCGCTCGAGCTCATGGGCGGGACCGCCGTGCGCGACGTGCTCCCGGGCGAGGTGCTCGTCCTGGAGAAGGGCCAACTGGTCCGAACTTCCCGCGTGCCGAACTCGGGCGGCCGGGCGCACTGCATGTTCGAGTGGGTGTACTTCTCCCGTCCCGACTCCATCGTCGAGGGCCAGAGCGTGTACGACGTGCGCCACCGCATCGGGCTGCGCCTCGCGAAGGAAAGCCCGGCGAGCGTCGACCTCGTCGTCCCGGTACCGGACTCCGCCCGCCCCCAGGCGCTCGGGTTCTCCGAGGGGACCGGGATCCCGTACGCCGAGGCGCTGATCAAGAACCGGTTCGTCGAACGGACGTTCATCATCCCCGACCAGAAACGTCGGGAGCTCGAGGTCCGGGTGAAGCTCCACCCCGTCCCCGGCCTGCTGAAGGGGAAGCGGGTCGCGCTCGTGGACGATTCGATCGTGCGCGGGACAACGCTCCGGGAGATCGTGGGCATGGTGCGCCACGCCGGCGCGGTCCAGGTCGACGTCCGGGTCGGCTGCCCGCCCATCGTGGCGCCGTGCTACTTCGGGATCGACATGAAGGAGCGGCGGGAACTGATCGCGCACGAACGCAATGAGGGGGAGGTCGCGCAGCTGATCGGGGCCGACAGCGTCCACTATCTCTCGATGCCGGGCCTCGTGGAATCGATCGGCCACTCCTCCGAGAGCCTCTGCTTGGGTTGCCTCACCGGGAAGTACCCGGTCGAGGTGCCGGAAGAGCGCCACCGATTCCAGAAGTCGCTCGCGGAATTCTGACGGTTCCGCGAGGTCGGAGGGCCGAGGGAGCCCCACGCGCCGCTGGCCGAGAACAACACGATAGGCCGGCCGCCCTTCGACCTGGGCCGCCCTCGGCGCGCAGGTCGCCGCGAGTGGACCGTCAACCCGCTCTGGGCAGCTACGAGTCGGAACGTGCCCGGCGGCCGGACCTCGGAACTGCGAGCCGATTGAGTTCGTCGAACGAAATCGCGCCGTCGAGCAAGGTAGTGTACGTCCCGTGAGTGAGGACCTCCGCACTGGCTCGCTTCAGCAGTCCGAGCGCGGCGTACGATGCGGAAGGACCGAAGCTCACCCGCTTCACCCCCAACTCCTCCAACTGGGCTACCGGAGGGAGGCCCTTCCGGACCATCACATTGACCGGGCAGTGAAGGGCCTCGACGAACCTCGATATGGATTCGGAGTCGCTCAATCCCATCGGATAGACGCAATCCGCACCCGCGTCACGGTACGCGATCGACCGACGGATCGCTTCTCGCAGTCGTTCGCCATCATCACCGGAGGCGTACCGAAGTGCGTCGGTCCGCGCATTGATCACCAGCGGAACCCTCTCCGAGTCCCCCAGTTGCCGGATTGCCTTGAGTTTCCGGACCTGCATTGCCTCGGGAAGAAGTCTGTCCCCGGCGGGATCCCGGTCCTCCAGGTTGATGCCGACCGCCCCGACCCCGAGCACCCTCCGAACGGTTGCGGTCACCGCGCGAGGAGTGGATCCGTATCCTGCGACCACGTCGGCACTGAGGGGGACCGAGACTCTGCTTGCGATCCGCCCGACCGCCCCCACCAATTCCTGGCGGGGCATTTCTTCCCCGTCCCGGTATCCCAGGGACACCATGAGTCCGGCGCTGGACGTCGCGATCGCGGGGAAACCGGCATCTTCGAATACCCTAGCGCTGGGAACATCCCACGCATTGGGAAGGACGAGGGCGCGCCTCCGGTGATGCAGCGCACGGAAGGCCTCGGCCTTCTCTACTTGCGAGGTCATCCGACCGTGGGCATAGCCGTTCGGCACTAAGGGTCTGCGCTCCGCGGTGAGCACGGGGAAGGACGCGCGCGGCCGATGACAGGGACCGTGATCGGCGCAGGAGACGTGGCGTCCGTGCTGGACCCTCAGCTCCGCAGCGGGCGAGCTCGGCGGCCTCTCCCGATAATCCCGTACGTTCCGGGGGCGAGATAGACGAACGAACGCATCACCGCGAACGGGTCGTTCGCCCTGGCGACTTCGGAATCTGCGGAGGCAGCGACAACCCGTCCCAGGAGCCAGACCTCTTGCCCGAAATCCTTGTGATCGACGAGGGTGCACTCTAGATGGGCTCTACACTCGGCAATCCGGGGAGGCTTGACCTTGCTCGATCGCAATGCCGTAAAGCCGGCGGCTTCTACCGGACGCGGATGGGGGAGCTGGCTGACGCGCCAGACCCGATCGGCCAGCTCCACCCCCGGTATGTTCACGACGAATTCTCGGCTCCGAAGGACATTCCGCGCGGTCCAGTGCTCCCGATTGCAGTTGAAGGCGAGGTGCGGCGGATCGGAAGCGACCATGGACGCCCAACATTTTGGCGCGATGTTGGTCGTGCCGTCCTTGTTGCATGTGGTTACCAACACCACCTGACCAATCAAGGGGGGCGGGTGCCATACCGTTGCGGCGCCCGACAGTTTCACCTTTCTCCCTTTCGAGGCGGACGCACGAACCGGACCTCGAACGACGGGTCTCACCTTTCGCATGCTGACACAACCGGAGGCCTGGGAGTTTTTAGCGGGATGGTGGTCCGCAGGTAATCCGCCCCTTACCAGCCGGACCGACTCACGACCTAAGCGGAAGCCGGGCGGGCGTGGATGCACAGGCTCCGTGAAGGACTCGCGCGACCGGGGACTGGCACCGCGATCGGCGGGCCGTTGTGCTGGCTCGTGAGATCGCGAGCGGGGAGACGTCGCCTTCGGCTCTCATCCGGGGGAACCTGAGGCGCTCGCCCGAGGACCCCGGAGAAATGTGCTGCTAATACATCGACAACGCTTGCGGTCGGAGGGGTCGAGAGACCCGTGGTGGGGGAATGAAGCCGGAAGAGCTAGCGCAACTCATGCAGACACTGGACGATGCTTGGAATGCCGGACCGAGCAGCCCGCTCTGGGAGACATTCAAGAAGCGCCATACGGAGGACGTGGCGGTCTACTGGCCTGGCCAACCGGAGCCCACGAAGGGGCGGCACGACCACGACGTGGAGGCCGTCGAGTTCTTCAAGACCTTCCCCGACAACCACCTCATGAACCGACCCTACAAGATCTTCTTCGCGGCGGGCAACCACACCTGCTCCGTGGCGGACTTCTCCGGGACGATGAAGGGGCCGATGAAGACGGGTGGAGGCAAGATCATCCCACCGACCGGAAAGAGCTTCCGCGTGGAATTCTGCACTATCGCGACGTGGAACGACCGGGGAGAGATCACGGAAGAACGACTGTTCTACGATCTCGTCGGCCTGATGAAGCAGGTCGGGCTTTCCTGACGGGACACCGATTCCATCGACTAGAATCTGCCCAGATCTGGGACTCCGGGTGCGCAGCCGCTGCGCAGAGTCCAGGGATTCACGCGTATACCCTGCCGCCCGGGCTTCGAGTCGGGCGCGGTGGGCCGAGGACCGCGAACAGTCCCCGGGACGGGACAACATCGCCGCGGGGCCGTTCCTCGCGTAGGATCCTGCGGTCCCGGCGCGAAGATCTGACGCGGTCCAAGCCGGGCACGCCGCCACCGGGCCGCCCGATCGGGGGAAAAGGCGTCCGACCCCATTCAGAATCCGAGGACTTCCTCGACCAGCACGACGGTCGCACGGCCAGGGTTGATCTCTCGGGAGATGATGAGAATCTTGTTCAGTCCGCTGTTCATGCCGTACGCTAGAAGCGCTCGAGCGTCCTCCATGGGCAGGGAGTACTCGCGCAGACGCTTCAATCCGTCCTGCAAATTCGGCACGACCTTCTGGGCACCCACCACCCAAACCACTTTCCCCGCGCCGTACGCGTACGGGCCCACCTGGCTGCCGGTCGCCGACGCGATCAGGAGCTCGCCGTCTTCGGTGACCGCGTGGACACTCCCGACGTCGTACTGGGGAGACTGACCCAGCTGTCGCCCTTCCCGCTCCTGGGTCTTCCGGTCGAGGGCATAGAGCTTCTTGCGTATCGACACAAACTTGCCGGACTCATCCACTTCCTTGGCGAGCCCGATCTGGGTCAAGGTCTCGGATGTCGAAGCGAGCACCTCGGAATGTTCCGGGATGAGCGAGAGGACGGTTCGCAGCGCCTCGGCGCGATTGGGCACCACGATCGCGTGGATCCCATGTTCGTTCAAGCGAGCCGCCGCCCGCTCGAGCTGAGCGTGCGTCGCGGGCTTAGCGTAGTTCGGGTTGGGAACCAGGGTAGATTTCTTGGCGGGAGGCGTCGACATCGTAGGACCCGGACGCGAAATGATACTGCGGCTACTAAACGGGGCGCTGAGGGCACGGTAAGCAACCGACCCTGCGGGAACGACACGCGAGCCGTCCTGCGTCGAATGGGCCGAACCGTTAAGTCGCCTCCGTGGGTTCCGGTCCGATCATGCACTTGTTCGATCGGTTGGGACTCACGGTCACCTCGGGATCGCTCGCGGGGTTCTAGCGCGTGGGGACGGCGGTCGTTGTCGCGGACGGGCCCCGCATCGGCCTGGTCGACCTCGCCTCCGGCGCCGAGCCGGAGTCGTTCCTCCTCGACCGGGACCTGCTCCGGGCGGCCGAACGGCTCGCCGATCTTCGGCCCGCGGACCTCCCTCCCGGCCTCATCGAGGCGGTCGTTCGCTATCCGCCGACGGGGCGGGTCGTGGCCGGGGATGCTGCCCTTTCTCGGGCACTCACGGTGCGCGCGGGACGTCCGGTGCCGCGCGCCACACTGGAGGAACTTCGTGCCGCCCGGGCCGCGGTCTGGCACGGACCCCCGCGAGAGGACCGTCCATTCCTGCTCGCGCTCGCCCGCCTGACCCTCGACCGCGCCCTCCGGTCGCCGGAAGAGGTCCTGATCTCCCTCGCCCGGGAGGAGGAGCGACTTGAGCGAGCCCTCGGCCGAGAAGATCGCGCCGCCGCCGCGTTCCTGCCCGTGGCGGGCACTCCTCTCGCCGAGTATCGCGACGCCTGGGAGACGACCCGCGCGGCGTTGCGGAGTCACCACGCGGGGCTCGAACAGATGCTGGAACAGAGCGCCCGCACCCTCGTCCCCAACCTCTCGGCCGTCCTCGGGGAAAAGGTCGCGGCCCGCCTCGTCGCCGCCGCCGGCGGGCTGCCGCCCCTCGGACGGATGAGCGCCGCCCGGCTCCAGCTCTTGGGCACGCGCCGGCGGCCCTCACCGGAACGCGGGCCGCGGTTCGGCCTCATCTACCGAGCCGTCCGCATGGACGAGGTACCGGTCGCCCGACGCGGCGCCTACGCGCGAAGCCTCGCCGCACTCGGGGTGATCGCCGCGCGGGCCGACGCCACGACCGGCCGCTCCCTCGCGACGGTCCTGGTAGGCCGACGCGACCGCCGGGTCGAGGCCCTTCGCCGGAGGAAGCGGTGAGGCCCGGACGGTCGTTCCGACCGGCGGAGGACAGCCCCCGCCTCGCGATCCTTCGGCGCTCCGACCGCGACGAGCTCTGGACGGAGACCGTCGGCCACGAACCACCGGTGTACGGCGAACGGTGGACGGAGTCGGACGGGCGACCGTACCGGTCGTTCGAACCGACGCGCAGCAAGCTCTCCGCGGCGATCGTCAAGGAGTGGAGCGGACCCGTGCCCGCGACGGGGGAAGGGTGGCTCTACCTCGGCGCCGCAAGCGGGACCACGGCCTCCCACGTCGCCGACCTCGTCGGTCCCACCGGGCGCGTCTACGCCCTCGAACGCAGCCTGCGTCCGTTCGCACGGCTCCTCGCGCTGACCGATCGCTGGCCCAACCTCCTGCCGATCCTTGGGGACGCCCGTGAGCCCACGACGTACGGCGCGCTCGTGCCGCCGGTGCAGGGAGTCTACGCCGACATCGCGCAGGCGGACCAGGTCGAGATCGTCCTCTCCAACGCGGCCCTCTTCCTCGAGGGGCCGGGCGCTCGCGTCCTCCTCGCCCTGAAGACGGCCAGCATGGGGCGGGACGCGACGGCGGTGCAGCACGTGCGGCGGGCCGAGGAGGAGCTGGCCCAGGTCCTCGACCTCGAGCCCAGTGTCCGGCTGGACCCCTTCCACCGGGGACACTACTTCCTGGGCGGCGTTGTGCGGCCGGGGCAACTCGCCGGCGGACTACCTAAGGAGCCTCGGCCACCGCGCGAGCGGTCCCACGAGCGACGACGACGGTGACGATGTCCTCGTCCTGCAGGACGTGGTCCCGTCCGACGGTCTGACCCGGGAATCGCGCGCTCGGTCCCCACACCTGGGCAGCCCGGAATGAGCGGTGGAGGTCGCCCGGCAGCCGTCGGAGGAGCTCCGTGATCGTGTCGCCCTGGCGGAGGATCAGCGGCTCTTCCTTGTCGGGGGGGAGTCCCGGGGGCTTCATGTAGATCCGGATGAACTTGAGCGCCCCGCCGATCCGGTCCACCAGTCCGTCCAGCCCGAGCTTCTCCCGGGCGGAGATGAAGATCGGTTCGGCCGGTGCGAGGTCGACGACGAGCTTGGCCCGCTGTTGCGGAGTGAGCCCCTCGGCTTTGTTGACCGCATTGAGCGCGGTAACGTATACCCGGTTCCCGGCAAGGACGTCGATGAGCTGGTCGGCGGTCGCGTCCTCCCGGAGCACGATCGACCCGTTGTGGAGTCCGAACTCCCGGGCGATCTGGGATGCGAGCCCACCGGCCAGGTGGGTCAGGCGAACGGTCGATGAGATCGTGAGTCCGCCCCGATCCCCCTTCTGGATCACGATGTGGGGGGGCTTCTGGTTGATCCGGACGCCGGCCCCCTCGAGCTCCGCCTGCAGCGCCCGCAGGTTCGAGTGCTCCGGGTCGATGAGGAAAAGGATGAGGTCGGTGGAACGAACGACCGAAATGACCTCGCGGCCGCGCCCTCGACCCTTGGAGGCACCGGGGACGAGGCCGGGCATATCGAGGATCTGGATCGACGCGCCGCCCCAGCGGAGCATCCCGGGGATGATGGTGAGCGTCGTGAAGTCGTAGGCGCCGGTCTCGCTTTCGGCGGCGGTCAACCGGTTGAGCAGGGTAGACTTGCCCACCGAGGGGTACCCGACGAGCCCCACCGTGGCATTGCCGCTCTTACGGACGCTGTAGCCGACCCCGCCGCCCTTGCCTTTCGCGCGGGTTTCGCGTTCGAGCCGGAGGACCGCCAGCTTCGCCTTGAGTCGCCCGATGTGGAGTTGGGTCGCCTTGTTGTACTTGGTCCGCTGGATCTCGTCCTCGACCTCGGTGATGTGCTCTTCGAGGGACGACATCGGCGGGGGACCTTCCGACCGCCGGTGGGCGACCGATTACTTGAGACTGACCCTGCGAGCATCGTTCACCGTTCGATGCCCCGCGCTGACTCGACCTGGGGGGAGGCGATCCCACCGCGTGCACGATCGGATGCCCGAACCGTCCCCTCCGCTGGCAGAATGGACCTTCCGTCCGATCGCGAGCCGGGGGAGGCGTGAATTCGATCACAGTGGGTTTCGGACGTCGCTCATGGACGCGCTCCGTTCGGGGCATGGGTTCGGTCCGGCGGTAGAGGTCGAGGTTCGTTCGGGACCGATTCCGCAAGTCCGCCTTCGTGCCCTCGACCCGGTAAGCGCCCGCTGGTTCTCCCGCGTCGCCGCTCGCGTGTACGAGCCCTCCCGGTGGATGTCGGTAGCTCCAACCAAGGAGATCGGACCGGCGTTCGTAGGGCGTTGGATCGCCCGACGTACCCTGGAGTGGCCCGAGCCCCTGGTCTCGACCGGGTCGGGCAGCCTGTTCGATGCTTGGCTGGGCGTGCTTCGCGCGAGTCCTCCGGGGGTCCGCCTTCGTCTGAGGCTGACCCGCGTTCCTCCGACGACCTGGAACTGGTGGGTTCGGCCTCCGGATTTGGAGCCCTCGTCCCGTCCTTCGTACGGCCCGCGGGGGAATCGCCTCCCCAACGAGCCGCCGATCGGAATCGGAGCGGCGTCCACCACCCGGCCCTTGTTCTGGAGACTCCGCGTGATCCTAGAGTGTACCGACGAGGGCCTGGTATCGCGGTACGGGGATGTCCTTCGATCGGGGCTAGCCGCGGCGAGCCGAACATCACGGGGGAACGCTCTCGCGTTCCGGCCCCTGCGTCCCCGCTCCTGGGCTCGACCGGTCGGAGGTGATACGATCGTGGTCAGCCTCGAGGAACTCGCGGGACTCTGGCCCAGCCCAGAATGCGATGTCGGAGCGGGCGCAACGGACCCTTCGGATCCCCACATCGTCCTTCCACTGGGACGAACCTCGGACGGATCGGTGGAGGGCCCCGCGTTGGAACCCCACCAGGGACGGCACCTCGCGGTCCTAGGGGAAACGGGGATGGGAAAGAGCTCCCTGCTGGTCTCTCTCGCCCGCCGCGCGCTCCGCGACTCGGGCGGGGTCGTTTTCGACCCGCTGGGGGAGACCGTGCGTGCGCTCCGAGACGAGCTGGGGGCCGCGACGCGGGACCGGTGCATATGGATCGGGCCCGACAACGCGCCGGTTGGCCTGAACGCCCTCGAGGGGATCGGGGCCGGACCGCTCGACGATCCCGTCCGGTCCGAGCGGCGCCTCAACGATCTGGTCCATGCCTTGCGTCGAGTCCGAGCCGGTCGGTACACCGATTCGGGATACTGGGGACCGCGCCTCGAGGAGATGGTGACCCGCGCCCTCCGCGCGGCCGCCGCCCTGCCCGACGGCACGTTGCTCGACGCTCACACCCTGCTGGCCACTTCGACCCGAGGGGGACGACCGATACCTTCCTCCGCGCTCGAGCCGGTCCGGGAGCTCGCGGATCGGATCCGCGACCGTCCGGAGGACGCTGATGGTGCGCGCCGTCTCCTCCATGAAGTGGTACGGAGTCCGGTGCTAACGCGGATGCTCTGCGTTTCTCCCCCAACGGTGCGGACCCGGGACCTGGTCGCGCCCGGCCGGATCGTGCTCATCTCCGGGGACGCGGCGAGAGTCGGGGAGTCTACGGCACGCTACCTGCTCTCGGTCCTGCTCGCTCTCGTCTGGTCCGAGCTCCTCGCGCGGACCGAGACCCCCAAGACGTTCATCGTGCTGGACGAGGCGCAATGGTTTTCGCACGACAGTCTCGGAGAAATGCTGCGCCTCGGCCGTCGCAAGAATGTCCACGTAGTGCTCGCGACCCAAGCCGTTGGGTCACTCCCGGAGTCGGTGGAGGAGGCGGTCTGGACGAACGTCTCCGACTTCGTGGCGTTCCGCGGGTCTCCGGAAGAGGCGCGTGAGTTCGCCAAGGCCGCCCCCGGGGTTTCCGCCGAGGCGATTCTCTCGCTCCCTCGAGGCCATGCGGCCGTGCTCCTGGGCAAGGGGGAATCGGTACGGTGGCTGCGCACGGCTCGTCTGCCCGCCATTCAGACCCGGGAACCGGAATCCGGGATAGGTCCGCTGGCAGGGAGTTTGGAGGGCTCGGCCCCCGTGAGCGTCGGGTCGTCTGGTTTCTCCCCTTCGGGCCCTGCCACTTACCGCCGGGTTCTGGAAGAGCTCCAGCGAATGGGAGACGGAGAGGGTGACGGAGATGCTATCGTCGTCGACGTAGGCGAGCTCCGCGAACGGATGGACCCGGGCGGCGAGGGAGTGCGCCACGCCGGGTCGATCCTCGCCCGCTCGGGCGCACTGATTCGGGTGGAGCGAACCGGGAAGGGGCGCCGGTGGGTCATCGACCGAGCTCGACTTTCCGAGTTGGTGGCCCGATCGCCCGAGAACGCGGGGGACGGAGGGGGTTCCTTACGCACACAACCCTCTTAGGGGAGGGGCGGCTCATTTCGGTCGATGGAGTCGCCGCCGGAGAGGGCGCCCGACACGCCTCCCCCCGCGGGAGGGGGCCTGATGGCCCCCGCGACGCACCTCGAGCGGTGCGTCACGGGCATCGAGGGCCTCGACAACATCCTTTCCGGCGGGATCCCCCGCGGCAACATGGTCCTCGTGGCCGGCAGCGTGGGGACGGGCAAGACCACACTCTGCCTCGAGTTCTTGGTCCGCGGGGCCGAACGCGGCGAGCGGTCACTGTTCCTCTCGGTCACCGAGGCGTCGGACAAGCTGATCCAGAACCTCTCGACCTTCGAGTTCTTCCGGACGGAACTGGTGACGAACGGCTCCCTCGTCTTCGTCGATCTCCCGGTCCTGTACGAACGGTTGGGCCTCGAACACGAGGAACTCACGGAGGAGGAGATCGGCATCCTCATCCGCACGATCCGGGACCTCGTGCGCCAACTGGGGGTGAAGCGGCTCGTCCTCGACAGCCTCACGTCCGTCGGCTATCGGATCCGGCGGGACGAGCGGATCCGCGATTTCATGCTTCGGCTGGGGCTCGAGCTGAGTGACGCGGGGTGCACGGCCCTCCTCGTGTCGGAGATCGGTCCCACGCCCAGCCGGTACTCCCTCCACGGCGTGGAGGAGGCGATCGTGGACGGGGTTATCCTGCTGTGGAACGCCCGTCGTCAGGGCGACATCCTCCGGGTGCTGCAGATCATCAAGATGAGGGGAACCTCTCATTCCCAGGCGCAGTATGTCATCGAACTCACCCCGATCGGGCTCCTCATGGCCCCCCACCTGAAGGGCGGGCAAGGGGAGGTTCAGTAGCGCGTGGCGCCCGTCGACATCGGCGAGCGGCTACGGGCCCTGCCCGGAGGGAGTGCGGTCACCCTCAAGCTGGACCCACGCGAATACGCGGACCACTACTTCGCGGTCCTGAACGCGACCCTCCGCGACGTCGGCACCGAGACGGACGCGCACACGATCTACGTCACGGTCACCAACCCCGCGTCCTTCGTCTGGGGACTTGCCCAGGCGCTGGATGTCGCCGAGGACCGGATCTCGTTCGTCGATGCGATCAGCCACATCATGATGGACTATCGGAACCCGCTCCCGAACGCGACGTACATCGAGAGCCCGCGCGCGCTCGAGGCGATCATGCTGCGGGTCGAGTACCTCCTCCGTAGGAACCCGCACCCCCGAGCGATCGTCGTCATCGATTCGGTCAACTCCCTCGCCATCCACAACCCCCCCGAGCTCCTGACCGAATTCTTCCACATCCTCCTCAACATGCTGAAGAGCCGACAGGTGCTCACGGTGGTCCTCGAGGTCAGCGACGAAGAGGCGAGTTCGGTCGAGACGATGCTGAACCTCGTCGTGGACGAGACGATCGACGTCGCGCGGGAGGGTCCGTAATGGGGCACGACGACGGTCGGATCCTCGGTATCCCGGAGATCGACACCGCCCTCGCCACCGCGCTCCCCCCCGGATGGATGGCGGTCCTCACCGGCCCGAGCGGTTCGGGGGCCCCCCTCCTGGCCAAGCAGTTCGCCAACGCCGGGGTCGGCACGGCCCCGGTCCTCTTCTACACGACCTACGAGCGGACCCGCGACGTGGAGGAAGCATTCGAGGCCTTCGGCTGGGACCCCTCCGCGATCAAGATCGTCAACCTCGCCGACGAGTACTACGACCGCGTCCTCGTCCGCGGCCTCGAGGTCGCCCAGGCCCGGGAGCGCGGGCTCCGGCTCGACCAGATGACCGTCGAGCACCCCAAGGACCGGGTCGCCTCGCGCTTCAGCCTCACGAACCGGATGCTCTCCGACCTCGCGGCGATCGACACCCCCTTTCGCCTGGTGCTCGATTCCGTCGACTTCTTCTTCGAGGTCCTTCAGGCCTCCGAAGTGACGACCGTCGCCCGCCAGATCCGCTACCGATGCCAGACGGTAGGGGGCCAGGCGCTGCTCGCCGTCCACTCCCGCGGACACGACCGCGCGTTCACCGGCGCGCTCGAAGACCTGGCGGACGTCGTCTTCGACCTGAAGGCCGAACCGAAGGGGAGCCGGTACGAGACGACCCTGTATGTCGAGAAGGTCCGCAACCGACCGGACCTCCAACGGATCGCCCGCGCCCGCATCGGCGCGAGCGGCTGGACCGTCACCGACATCCCGGACGGCCCGGGATAGCGGCCTACCCCCCCGTAACCTAACCTTTATCGCCGCCCCTCGACTGTTCGGGCGAGGGGCCCACAGTGGAAGACGTCGTCATCCGTACGCTCGAGAAGGTCACGCTCCGCGACCCGGTCCTCATCGAAGGGCTGCCGGGGGTCGGGAACGTCGGCAAGCTCGCGGCCGACTACCTGCGCGACCAGCTGCCGGCCAAGCCCCTCGCGACCATCCACTCGAAGTTCTTCCCGCCCCAGGTCTACGTCAGCGAGGAGGGGATCATCCGGCTCGTCTCGAACGACCTGTACTACTGGAAGGCGCCCGCCGCGGCGCAGCGGGACGTGCTCGTCCTCGGCGGCGACTACCAGGGGATCAGTCCCGAGGGCCAGTACGAGATCACCGAACGGGTGCTCCAGTACTGCGCGGCGCTCGGCGTGAAGGACGTCTTCACGCTCGCCGGCTTCGCCCAGGGCAAGGTCGTCGAGGCCCCCCGAGTGCTCGGGGCCGCGACCAACCTGCAGCGGGTCGAGACGATGAAGAAGTTCGGGGTGGTCTTCTCCCGGAACGACCCCGGTGGGGGGCTCATCGGCGCGAGCGGGCTGTTCCTCGGCCTCGGGCGGACGTTCGGTATGGAGGGAGTCTGCCTCATGGGCGAAACCAGCGGCTACTTCGTCGACCCCCGCAGCGCGGAAGCGGTGCTGAAGGTCCTGTGCAAGGTGCTCCACCTCGACCTCGATTTCGCGGCGCTCGAGACGAAGGCGCAGGAGATCGACCGTATCGCGACCAAGATCCATGAGGCCGAGCAGCGGAGTTCCGAGTCTTCCGGACCCGGACCTTCCCCCTCCCGGGAAGACGTCGGCTACATCGGCTAAGGACCGCGGACCCCGTCCGATGGACCCCGGCGCGCCCCAGGAGTCCGACCCCGGAGACCGGCTCGCGCGCCTGCTCCGCCTCGCACAAGACGGGGCGGACGGGGAGGGGTTCCTTCCGTTCGACCGGTGGATGGACCTCGTGCTGTACACGGAGGGGCTGGGGTACTATGCCCACCCCCGTTCGCCGCTCGGTCCCGCGGGGGACTTCTACACCGCCCCCCACGTCCACCCCCTCTTCGCGGCCGCGTTCGCCGAACGGATCCTCGCGGTTCGCGAGCAGCTCGGCCGCGACCGGCCGTTCTCGCTGGTGGAGGTCGGTCCGGGGGATGGGACGCTGATCGCGGGGACGCTTTCCGCCCTCGGACCCCGCCTCGGGCCGGATCCCTCGCTCCGGGTCGTGCTGGTGGAGCGTTCGTCCACGCTTCGGGTCGCCGCGCTGGCCCGCGCCCGCCACGCGGCGCGACCGTTCGGCGTGCCGGTCGGCACCACGGACTCCGTCGCATCGCTCGGACCGTTCGAGGGTGCGGTGGTCGCGAACGAATTGCTCGACGCCCAGCCCGTGCGGCGCCTCCGCTGGAACGGTACCGAATGGCGCGAGCTCGGGGTCCGGCTCACCGACGCCGGGATCCGGGCGGACGAGGGCCCGGCGGTCCACGACCCTCCGGAGCCTCCCCTCCCCCGCGCTCCCTCCCCGGGCACGGTCTTCGAATTCTCCCCGGCCGCCGAAGGCCTGGTGCGCGAGGTGGCCGACCACCTCGTTTCTGGAGTTCTGCTCCTGGATGATTACGGAATGGAGGAGGACGAGCTGCTGCGCGCCCACCCGGAGGGCACGCTCGCGACCGTCCGCGGCCATCGGTCCGGCTCCGACCCCGTCGCGGAACCGGGCGAAACCGACCTCTCGACGTTCGTCAACTGGACCCGCGTTCGCGCGGTCGCCCGGACCGCCGGCCTCGAGGTACTGTCCGACCGTTCGCAGGCGGAGGCGCTCGGTGCCTGGGGGTTCCCGCGGCTGTTCGACGCCGCGATCGCGGCGGCCGGAACGTCGGAGGCGGAGGTCCGGTTGCGCCTGGCCGTCAAGAATCTCCTCTTCGGCTTTGAGCGGTTCCGCATCCTCGAGCTCGCCCCGGTCCGCGTCGCGGACCGGTTCCGCCCGCCTACGTGACGTTCGGGTGGGCCGAGCCCGGGGTCACGGGCTCTGCGACCTTGGCCTGGACGAGCAACTGGGCCGTGTCGGGGGGCAGGGAGAGAAGGTCCTCCTTGCGCAGGTCGACCGTCTCGGACCCGACCTCGATCGGTCGGCCGTCCTGGACGATCCGGACGAAGACCGGGGCGGCGGTCCGGGCGGGCGGAGCGGGAGCCGCCGGCGGGCTCGCCGGAGGAGGAGGGGTCGGAGCGGCGGACACCCTGGCGGCGGGGAGCGCCGCGGGCGATGCGGTCATCGGACCTTCGAGGTACGGCGCGGCGGTGCGGCGGTGCTCGTACAGTGTGGCCAGGATCCGGTCGTACACTTCCCGCTCCTCGGGGAGTGCGTTGGGAAGCTCGCGGGCCCCGCCGATGCTCGTCTGGAAAGCGAAGGTCAGGATCTTCTGGGTCCGGCCCTCCACGATATCGCGGGCGACCTGGCCCGCACGCTGGTACGTTTGGCGGGAGATCTCGCCCTTGCGTCCGGACGGGTTCTCCCGGAGTTCCGCCTCGTACGACCGACGCACCTCGGCGAGGTACGCGGCGGTGTTGGTGTAGAAATCGTGCGGGATCTTCGCGAGATTCCGGGTGGCGGCCTCGCTGCGCCGCCATTCGAGCAGGAGAGAGAAGTGGTCGGGCATCGGACCCCCGGGAGGGTCCGCACCGCCGAAGGACTATAGGAGGTGTGCGGTCTCCCCCGCCCCGACCCGGGGGAGGTGCGGCCGGCTTCCGGGCCCGCGGCAGGGATGACGAAAGGGACGGACGCGGCCGCGACCCTCGCGGAGTTCGCGGAGCTCTGGCAGAAGTTCCGCGCCCAATGCGAGGCCCCCGGAACGATCGTCGTCGTGGAGGGCGAACGGGACCGACGCTCGGTCGCCCGGCTCGGGGTCCCGGCTCGGATCTTCGTCCTCCACGGCGGCCGTACGCTTGCCAAGAGCGCGGAGGAACTGGTGCGGGAGGGCCGCCGGGTGGTCCTCCTGACCGACTGGGACACCGAGGGGGGACATCTCGCCCACCGGCTGACCGAGTTCCTGGCGGCCGAACGCCTCGTGCTCGACCTCGACACACGACGCCGCCTTGCCCGGGTACTGCGCGGGGAACTGGTCCACGTGGAGGGGCTCTACGGTTGGGCCCGTCGGCTCGCGGAGAAGCAGGGCGAGACCTTGGACGCCGTGCTGGGTCCGCTCGAGGGGCCGGACGACCCTACGGGATGACCTTGTACTGCGTGCGCCGCGTGTCCCGGCGGTTGGCGGCGTAGGACGGGCGGAACCGCTCCGCGCCCTTGCCCTTCCAGCGGAGACCTCGGCCTTCCTTGCCGGCGCTGGTGAGCCCACGGTAGACCCGGCCCTTCTGGTTGGGGGCAGTGATCCACGCGAGCTTGGTGTCTGCCCGGATCTCCGGCGCGGCGGGGTCGACCAGAATGATCTCGAAGAACTTCTGCTTGCCGTCCTCCCCGACCCAGTAGGAGTTGAGGACCTCCAGATTGGGGTAGTGCTTCTGCGCCCGCTCCTCGGCGATCCAGCGCAGGCTCTTGGAGAGGGTCATCTTGTTGATCCCCTTGTGCTTCGGGCGTCGCCCCGCGATGATGGCGCGCTTGCGCTGGCCCCCGCGGCGAACGCGGACTCGGACCACGACGAACCCGCCCTTCGCCCGGAACCCGATCGCCCGGGCCCGGTCCAGCCTCGTCGGGCGCTCCAGCCGCGTGACGGTGTTCTCGCGGCGCCAGGTGAGGAGGCGCTCGTGGCGTCGTTCCGACCCCTCGTCCCCGAGGGTTTCCTGGAAGGAACGGGCCATGTAGCGGTAGGCGGAGGCTGTCATGGAGCGGGCGGGGGACCCAGGTTCCGATTATAAAGATGCCGAACGCGGGAGGGGTTCCCTGTCGGGCTACGCCGGACCGGCGTGCCCGTTCCCGGTCCACGGCAGGTGGGGGTCGGTGGGTCGGACGACTTTCGCGGTCGCGTGGCTCTCGGTCGCGACGGCGCGGGTAAGATGGCCCTCGATCTCCCGGACGAACCGGTCCATGCGGGAGCGTTGGTCCTCGGGAACCTCCCTCGGAGCCTCCCACACGAGGGCAGCCCCGCCGCTTGTCGGGTAGAGCCGAAATTCCAGGGCATTGGCCGCGGGAGGCAGGGCGGGATTCATCTTCTGGAGGCGGCACGTGATCCGGGTCTCGACCGGCTCGGTCCCTTCGGCACGCTCCACGGTGTACCCGACGCTCACGAGGTAGTCGCCGACGTACCCCGCGAACCGCTCCCGTCCGATCCCTCGGGCGCGGAGCCAATCCCCATTGCCTTCAGCCATGTTTTCCACGATCCAGTTCACGCTCGAGGCTCTTGAAGAGCCCGAGCATCATCCGGTATTCCGCCTCGGTAGGCGTGGACCGGCCGAACACACGACGAAACAGGAGGATTAAACCCCGTCGTTTGTGGGCAGGGTAGCGGGTGCGGGCCAGAAGCTGGGCCACCCGCTGGAGCAGGAGCTCCTTCTCCCGGCCGTTGAGCTCGAGTTCCAGGGGGGCGGGGGTCGTCTCCGGGTCGGTCGGGCCGCGCGCGCGATGCGTGGCATAGAGCACCACCGCGACGGCATGGGAAAGGTTCAGGGTCGGGAACTCGCGACGGGCCGGTATGTGGACCAGGAGGTCGCACCGACCGAGCTCCTCCCGGTTGAGCCCGTTGTCCTCCGGCCCGAACACCAAGGCGACCCGGCCCGAGAGGGAGACGAGCGCCTCGCCGAGGCGCTCGGGGGTCACGGCGCGGCGGAGGTAGGTGTTGGAGCGCCCCGTCGAGAGGTCGGTCGTCCCGACCACGAGGTCGGCGTCCTCGACCGCCTCGTCGAGCGACCGCGCCCGCTTCGCGGACTTGAGCAGGGCCATCCCGGCCATGGCGCGCCGCCGGGCTTCGGGACCGACATTCGCGCGCGGCGCCACGAGCACCAGGCGGTCGGCCCCGAAATTCTTGCCGACCCGCGCGACGGCACCGATGTTGCCGTCCTCCTTGGGCCGTACGAGGACGATGTCGAGGCGAGCCGTCACGCGGCCGTCCCCTCGGCGAACAAGCGCTGGACCATCCACTCCGGGTCGAACGGGTGCAGGTCCTCGTACCCCTGCCCCGTGCCGACGAACAGGATCGGCTTCTTCGTGACGTAGGTGAGACTGAGCGCGGCGCCGCCCTTCGCATCGGCGTCGAGCTTGGTGAGGATCATCCCGTCGATGCCGATCGCGGCGTTGAACTCCTTCGCCTGCTCGACCACGTCGTGTCCGCTCAGGGCGTCTCCCACGAAGATCGTGAGCGCCGGCTGTACGACCCGGCGGATCTTCTTCGCCTCCTCGATGAGGTTGTCGTTGGTGTGTTGACGTCCGGCCGTGTCCACGAGGACGACGTCCACCTTCTTCGCCTTGGCATGCTCCACGGCGTCGAACGCGACCGCGGCCGGGTCGCTCCCCTCCTTCTGGCGGACGACGCGAATCCCGAGACGCTCGCCGTGGACAAGCAACTGCTCGATCGCCCCGGCGCGGAAGGTGTCCCCGGCCGCGATCACGCTCGAGAGGCCCTGGGCCCGCAACCACCCGGCGAGCTTGGCGAGGGATGTGGTCTTACCGGTTCCGTTGACGCCCACGAAGAGGATGACGAACGGCTTCTTCTCCTGGGCGCGCACGAGGGCCGCAAGATCGACGGGCGGACGGGCGAGAACGGAGCGGACCGACCGTAGGAGTGAATTCCGGATCGCCTCCTCGGCGTCCACCCCGAGCCGGAGCTTCCGGCCGGCCAGATCGCGCTGAAGGTCCTTGCGCATCTTGTCGACGACCGGCAGCGCGACGTCCGACTGGAGGAGCACGATCTCGAGGTCGTTGAAGACCTCGTCCACCGTCGTCTCTCGGATCCGGCGACCGAGGAACCCCTCGGTGAACATCGATTCGTCCGTCGGCCCACGACCCGGTGGCGTCGGGGACGAAGATGCCGGGGACGGCGAACCGGGGCCGGGCCCGCCGCGGGAGGTCCCGGGGGTCGGTGGTTCCTCCGTGGATTCGGGATCCGACGAACGTCGCAGGCGGGCCTTGATCGCCGCCCACATGACCTTAGGTGGGGCCGCGGGAAACGGTCTCGAGGCGCCGCGAGAGCAGCTGGATGCGTTCATCGAGGGCGTTCATCTGCCCTTCGAGGTCACGTACCGCCTGCTCGATCTTGACCGTCCGCTGGGCGAGGAGCTCGGCGACCTTCGGCCGGTCCATCTCAACGACCACGCCGGAACCGACCCCGATGAGTACCTGCGCGCCCCGGTCGATCGTCCCACGGACGAAGGTCTCGCCCCCGAGGGGGATCAAGAGCTCGGCGTCGGCGGCGGCACGGTCGACGCCTTCTAGGCTCTCGCGCGCCCGCTCGTGCTCCGCACGCGATGCGGTGAGGATCTGGTGTTGCTGGAGGCTCGCCGAGAGTTGGTTGCGGTACGCTTCCAGGCGCATGAGGTCCTCCTGGACCTCGGCCTCCAACTTCTCGTCCGAAGGTACGTCATTCGTCGCCATCGAAGCGGGCTGGCAGGCGACATGGACCTCATAAGGTCTCGGCCGGGCCCACGAACTGGACTCACCCCGGCCGCGGTGCCGACGGCATGTCTCCCGTCGATCGACCGAAGGCCGGGAACCGGGGGCGTGGGAACGTCACGAGGGAGTTGGTCGGAAGGGGTGCAGCCAGCGTCGTACGCGAAAATCACGCGGCGACGGTGGCGGTCACTTCTGTGACCGACTCGATCCGAATGAGATGCCGCTTGACATTGTGGCAACCCCCGATCTCCGAGAGCGCCCAGTGAACGGCGGTCTCCTTCGAATCGGCTTCGTGTTCCTTGGTAAACGTCTGCCAGTAGTCCCGGCGGGCGTAGAACGTTCCCCGGACACTGTACATCGTCACGTCGACCTCGGCGCGGCGCCCACCCGGGTGACCCACTTAACCCTAACCCGTCTCTTTGGGGGAGGACTCCGCCCGCGTTTGCGGCACGGTGTCCGACATCGCCGCGGCGCGGCGGTCTCGCTCCCGTAGCCACCGCATCTGACGTTCATTCAGCGCGGTGTTCGACGCTGCGACCGTAGGGTAGACGACCGGGCGGGGGGTGGGTTCGGGGGCGGTGGAGTGTACCGGGTCCTGCGGGGGGACCACCGGCGCCCCCGGCGGCGGATCCTCGCCGAGGGTCTTCTGGCTCAGGATGCCCGAGACACGACGCTCTCCCATCGTTCGCTCACCTCCGCGTCGGTCAGACCCACGGTAGGGGAGAAGATGACCCGGTCCCCCCATCGCCCGCGGACGGCCGGGTACTCGTCCACTACGAGGGGGAGGACCACGCCGTCCGCGTGGGTCGCCTCGGCTACCTCGCCCACGGTAGTGGCCCACGTCTCGGGCAGGCTCCCGCCCGGCACGATCCGGGCGTGAGGGTCGTACCGGGAGAGCACGTCCGTCGCCAACTGTTCCCCACCCCCAGATACCACGATACCGACCCGGCATCCTCGTTTCATCATGAGGTAGGCGCCCAGCGCCCCGCGGGGGCTGTCGACCAGAGCGACCAGTCGGCCGGCGACGCCGAGAGGGAGTCCGCCGGGACCCGGGACCCGGTCAAAGTACAGATAGGTCCGGGGACCCCGCACCTCGACGAACAGTTCGACCTCGGGGTGCTCCAGGTCGACCTTCAACTCCCGGTCCGGGAACCGGTCGAACAGGTCCCCGCCGAGGTCCCGGGCCAGTTCCTGGCTCGTAAACGGGTGTTGTCCGGTCCTCCGCGCCCGAACCGCGAATCGGGCGCCGCGCGGCAGACGCGGGTCCGCCAGCTCGAGGAGGCGGGCCGTGATCGCGGCCCGGTCCGTCGGGACCTCGTGCACGAGACTCACCGACGTGACGCCGAAGACTCGGCCGATGAGGCGGAGGGCCCGTTCCGGCTCGGTCGCTTCGACATACATGTGGCCATGGTCGGCACGGACACGACCCTCGAGCCCGGCACCGACGAACAGGTCGAGAATGTTCCGCCGGAGCGTCGACTCGAACTCGCGTCGGACGGGAGGGGACTTGAGCGCGAGCTCCCCGTACCGGACGAGAAGCAGCGACGCCATGGAGAACCTTAAGACGAGCACGCCCGTAAAGCGGTTCCCGGAAGGTAGAGGGTGGGCGAAGCGACGGCGGCTCCCTCCGACTCGACCGACCCGTGGGCTCCGTTCGTCGCCTCCGTAGTCGCAACGCTGGCGGCCGGTTTCTCGGCGATCGGCCTACCGACCGAGCCCTCGGTCATCGAGGCGCAGCTGAACCTGGACGGCGGTCCCCAAGGGGACGCCGCGTTCCCGGTCCATCGCTTTGTCGGGGCGTCCGGGCTCGCTCCGCCGGCGCTCGCCGAGCGGCTCGTGGCGGCCCTCCTCCCCGGCCCGGAGGTTCGTGAGGTCCACGCCTCCGGTGCCTACCTCAACTTCCGGGCGGACACGGTTCGGCTCACGCAGCGCACGCTCGCGATGGTCCTGGATCGGGGAGCACGGTACGGTCACGCGGACCGCGCGGCGATCGCGGCGTGTGTCGAGCACACGAGCGCGAATGCCACGGGACCTTTCCACATCGGGCGCGTGCGGAACGCGATCATCGGGGACACCCTCGCCCGGGCCCTTCGGGCCTCCGGGACCCCCGTAACGACCCACTACTACGTCGACGACATGGGCCGCCAGGCCGCCATGATCACCTGGATCTGGTCGAAGCCGCGGGAATCGTGGCCACCGGAGATCCGGGCCGCCGTGGACGGCCTCGAGGTGCCGGGCGAGAAGGTCGATTCGCACCGGGGCCGACCCTATCCGGCCACGAGCGCGTACCTCAAGACGCACCCGGAGGCGCAGGCCGAGGTCGCCGAGATCGTCCAACAGACCGAGGCCGGGAACCCGCCACCCCAGCAGCGGGCGCTCACGCAGGCGATCCTGGACGGGATGCTGGAGTCGCTCGCCCGCCTCAACATCCGGTTCGACGAGTTCGTCTGGGAGTCCGACTTCCTACGGGACGGGTCCGTGGAGCGGGTTCTCGATCGGCTCCACCGGGCCCCGCACGCCCTCCGGGAGGAGAACGGCGCGTGGGCGATCGATACGACGTCCTACGGTTTGCCGAAGGAATCGAAGTCGGTGGTGGTCCAGCGGGGCAACGGGACCAGCCTCTACGTCACGCGCGACGTCGCGTACCATCTCTCCAAATTCGAACGCTACCAGCGGGTGGTCGACGTACTCGGCCAGGACCACCGGCTGCACGCGGTCACCTTGGATGCCCTCTTGGCCGAGATCGGCGAGACACGCCGGCCGGAGTTCGTGATCTACCAGGACATCACGGTGCCCGAGGGGGGCCGCATGTCCACGCGGGGCGGGTCGGCCGTTTGGCTCGACCAGCTCCTGGCCGAGGCGGTGGAGCGGGCCCGGAAGGAAGTACTCGCTCGTCGGGAGGACCTCGGTTCCGGGGAGGTCGAGCACATCGCCGAGGCGGTCGCCACGGGGGCCGTTCGGTACCACATCGTCCGGGTGGCGTCCGAAAAGCCGGTCGTCTTCCGGTGGGAGGACGCCCTATCCTTCGAGGGGCGGAGCGGGCCGTTCTGCCAGTACTCCTACGTTCGTGCGGTGAGCGTCCTCCGGAAGGCGGAGGCCCTGAGCCCTCCGTACCCCTTCGACGCCGTTCGGCTCGCCGACCCGGAGGAGGCCGCGCTCGTCCGAGCGATCGCGAAGCTCCCCCGCACGGTGCAGTACGCGTCCCGACGGACGCACGTCCACGCCCTGGCCGGGTACGCGCACGACCTCGCCGACCAGTTCAACCGGTTCTACCACGCCGTGCCCGTGCTCCGGTCGGAAGACGAGCGCCCCAGCCGGATCGCACTCGTTGCGGCGGTCCGCCAAACCCTCGGGAACGCGCTCGAGCTCCTCGGGATCCCCCTCCTCGACGCGATGTAGGGCCTCTCGGGGGCGCCCGGTGAACCTTTAAATTTCCGAGCAGGTCGCGGGGGGAGGTTGAGCCGATGGGAGTCTGGGCGGATTTCAAGAAGTTCCTCATCACGGGGAACCTGGTCACGATGGCGATCGCCTTCGTGGTCGGTCTGGCGATCGTCGCGCTGATCACTGCGCTGGTGACCGATATCATCAATCCCCTGATCGGGGCCGCGGGTCACGTCAACTTTGCCCAGCTGGGCATCCTCACCATCAACGGCAGCCCGCTCTTGGGCGGGGCGTTCCTCGGGGCGGTCATCACGTTCGCGGTCCTCATGCTGGTCGTCTTCTTCATGATCGCCTACCCGTACGAAAAGTACCAGGCCCGTCAGGCGGCGCGTGCCGCGGCGGCCGCTCCGACGACCCGCGAATGTCCCGCGTGCTGCAACCAGATCCCGGTCAAGGCGACCCGGTGCGGGTTCTGCACGTCCACCGTGACCCCGGTCGCGGCGACCTAGGCTGGCCCCCGGGCTTTCCTCACGGCGGGGTCGCGGAGCCCGGCGGATCGGAAGCCGAGCGCGCGCAGGCGGCACGCGTCGCAGCGCCCGCACGGCGTGGGGCCCCCGGCGTAACAGCTCCAGGTCAATCCCCAAGGGACTCCGAGCCTATCCCCCAGCCGGACGATCCGTTCCTTCGACAACCGCAGGAGGGGGGCTTGGATCCGGACCCCCTCTCCCGACTCCACACCGATTCGGGTACCCAGGCGGGCGACGCGCTCGAACGCCCGGAGGAAGGGTGGTCGGCAGTCGGGGTATCCAGAGTAATCGATCGCGTTCGCCCCGAGATAGATCGACCCAAGCCGGTGGCTCTCGGCGTACCCGAGCGCGACCGCGAGTAGGATGGTGTTGCGGGCGGGAACGTAGGTGGAGGGAATTCGGCCGCCGTGGTCGCCGGCGCGCGGAAGCGGCTGCGCCCGTCGCGTGAGCGAAGAATCGAGGAGCGGGCCGAGGGGCAAACGGAGCACCACGTGCCGCGCGACCCGATAATGCCGGGCGAGGGCCCGGGCCGATCGGACCTCCCGGACGTGGCGTTGTCCGTAGCGGACGGTCAGCGCGTGGACCGGGGCCGCGTCCCGGCTCGCGAGTGCGAGGCACGTCGCGGAGTCCATTCCACCGGAGAGGAGTACGACGCTCCCGGGGAGCTCGGTCCGGGGCTTCAGCGGAACCACCCCAGCGCCACGAGCAATCCCGCGGCGATTCCTACGGCCGAGAGCATGCCGAGGAAGTTCGTGGAGTGCTTCGTAAGGATGCCACGGTTCTCGAGGGTCTCCCCGAGGATCGAGTCGATCTGGCAGCCCAGGAACCCGGCGACGGCCGCGACTCCGACCAGGATCCCGCCGGGGGGCGTGGCGGCACCGAAGAGGAGGTAGAGCGCATATCCCACGATCGCCGTCGTGACCGCCCCGATCGCGGCCCAGAGCTGGCCCGTGGCCGAGACCCCGCCGTTGGTCCCGGGAGTCACCGGCCGCGCGGTCAGGATGCTGCGCGCGTGCCCGGCGAGGACCCCGAACTCGCTGCCGAACGTGTCGGAAGCCCCGAACGCGAGGGCCGACGCGTACAGCACGGCCACGGTGGGTAGCGGCAGGAGCGGCGGGTTCCACACCGCGGCGAGCGCCAACCCCGTGGGGATGATGATGTGGGCGACCACGTTCGCGATCCCCCGTTCCCCGTGCACCCCCTCCTGAACGTTCCGCTTCTGCTTCTCCTCGAAGTGGTAGCGCGTCGCGAGCACGCTCGCGACCACGAACAGGATGAGCAGGGCCAGGAAGGCGTAGCCCAGGAACACGACGATGATCGCCCCGAACACGGCGGCGACGATCCCCGCCGCGGGCGTGAGCGCCCTCGCCAGCGTCGCGCCCAATGCAAGGGCTACCGTCGCCAAGACGGCGACGACCGCCGGTAGGAGGGGGAGCATTACGGTCGGCTCCCGGGGAGCGAGGGGGGAAGGGGCTTAACGGCTTCTCGGGGGCGTCATCCGCGGGCCAGGACCCGCAGGACCGCCCCGAGGAGGTTCGACGCGACGAGGTCGGGTTGGATCCCGAGCGCGCGGGTCTCCTGGCGGAGCGACTCCTCGTGACCGGGCGGCACGACGAGCGCGGTCAATAGACCCAGCCGTCGGCCCGACTCGATGTCGAGCGGACGATCGCCGACCATCGCGCTCGACCCGAAGTCGATACGGTGGTCGCGGGCGGCGTCCTCGAAGAGCCCGGTCTCCGGCTTGCGACAGCGGCACCGAGCCTCCGGGGCGTGCGGGCAGTAGTAGAAGGCGTCCACCCGGGTGCCCTCCGCGTCGAGGAGGTGGTTCACTCGGGCATGGATCTGTTCGACGTCCTCCCGAGTATAGAACCCCCGGTCGATCCCGGACTGGTTCGTCACGCAGACGACCAGGTAGCCGTGCCGGTGCGCGAGGGAGAGCGCCGACCCCACGCCTCGGTAGAGTTCGACGCGATCCGCCTCCCGGAGGTAATGGAGATCCGGGTTCAGCGTACCATCCCGGTCCACGAACAGTGCCCTCTGTCGTGACGGGACGGACTCCCCAGGGGTCGGCGGCACGCCGGCGTCCAACGCCCGCGGCCTTAAGGATTCGCGCGGGCCGGGGTCCGAGGGGTCTGGAGCGAACCTGTGCCGATCCCAACCCTCCCTCCGGAGTGGGATGCGCGCCTCGGGCGGGCGTTGCGGGACGCCCTGGCGCGACTCCCGTCGGGACCCCCCAAGGTCCTCCTGTTCTCGGGCGGCGTGGATTCGGGCCTGCTCGCGTGGGAGCTCCGTACCGAGGCCCGGCTGACCCTGGTCACCGTGGGCCTCCAAGGGTGTGCCGACCTTGCCGCGGGGGAGCTCGCGGCGCGGGAGCTCGGGCTTTCGTGGGAGCCCAAGACCTTTCGGGACGTCGACGCACTCGAGATGGACCGGACGATCGCCCCCGAAACTCGCGGGCTTCCCCCGACGGCGCGGTCGGTGGACGTGGCCTTCGCACTGGCCGTTCGGTATGCCCCTCCTGGGCTGTTGCTCTGCGGTCAGGGCGCCGACGAGCTGTTCCTGGGATACGCCCACTTCCACGGGTTGAGCGAGCAAGCCGCCGGTCAGCGCGCGGTGGAGGATCTCGGGTACCTCCTCCGCGAGGCCTGGCCCCGGGCCCAACGCATCGCGACGACGCTGGGGCGGGAGGTCGTGGCGCCCTACCTCGACCCGGAGTTCCGGTCGGTCGCAGAGTCGATACCGCTCCCGGAGCGACTCGCCGGACCCGAGCCGAAAGGTGCGTTCCGGGCGTTCGCCCGACGACAGGGTCTGCCCGAACCGATCGCCTCCCGTCCGAAGAAGGCGTTGCAGTACGGAACGGGAGTCGACCGGCTCCTTCGACGTTCCCGGGCCCGAGCGCCCGAATCAGTCTAGGCGGACGCCGGGCGGAGGGTGCGCGAGCGCCGCCCGAAGGATCGCCCGGACCTCGATGAGCTCGTTTCCCTCCAGCTCGAGCCGCGGAGGTCGAACGCGGGTCGACCCCCGACCGACCTCGGATTGGACGAGTTTGATCTGCTGGACGAACTTCGTGGTGGTGTCCAACCGGAGCAGCGGAAGGAACCAGCGGTAGAGTTCGTTCGCCGAGCGCGACTC
The DNA here is from genome assembly GCA_050011355.1 of Thermoplasmata archaeon. Classification (GTDB taxonomy): domain Archaea; phylum Thermoplasmatota; class Thermoplasmata; order Lutacidiplasmatales; family UBA184; genus Lutacidiplasma. The sequence goes on from JBEKJG010000012.1 coordinate 34,112, forward strand.
CCCCCGCCTCGCCCGCTCGAACAGTTCGACCGACGCGTCCGGAAAGGCGTTCGCCAGCCCGGCGACCCACCCGACCGCGCCCGCGCGAACTCCCTCGAGGATGACGTCGTCGAGCCCGACCGCGACCTCGAGCCGTTCTCCGAGGAGACTGCGGATCGCGGTGATGCGCCGGACATCCCCGCTCGACTCCTTGACCGCCGTCAGCCCCGGGTGGTCCTCGGCGAGTCGGAGGATCTGTTCGGGGAGCACGTCCGTACCGTAAGCGGACGGGTTGTTGTACAGCATGCAGGGCAGGGACGTGGCTCCGAGAACCTCGTGGAAATGCGAGAACGTCTCCCGTGGGTCGGTCCGATAGACGTACGGTGGCAGGACGAGCAACCCCCGTGCTCCGGCGGCCTCCGCGCCTCGGGCGAGCGCGACGGCATCGGAGGTCCGGCTCGCCGCGACCGAGGCGATCACGGGCGCCCGGCCCGAGAGTCCGTCCACGAGCTCCTGGACCAGCACGAGCCTTTCCGGGAAGGACAGCGCGGAACCCTCCCCGAGCGAACCGCCCGCGACGATCGCCTGCACGCCACGCTCCACGAGCCAGGCGGCGTGCGCCCGGAGGGCGGAGCGGTCGACCTCCAGCTCCCGGTCGAACGGGGTCGTGATGGCGACGAGGACCCCGCGCCAGAGGGAGCCGGTCGGTGGGGCAAGGGAGGAATTCGAGGTCATGGCGAGATCCCCTCCACGAAGGGGTCCCGCGGGTCGAAGAGGAGGTCCCCCTCGCCGGTGATGAACGCGGAACCTCGGATACGAGGTCGGAGTTGGCCGTCGACCTGCTCGGCCCGGGCCTCGAACACGGTCCCGAGGATCCCCTCCTGGCGCCACGTCTGGCCCTCCCGGATCTTGCCGTCGGCGAACTGGCACGCGACCTTCGCGCTGGTCCCCGTGCCGCACGGGGAGCGGTCGTATTCCCCACCGGGACAGAGCACGAAGTTCCGACTGTGGTTCTCCGCCCGCACTGGGGGCCCCGAGACCTCGATATGGTCGATCGGAGCGCCGTCGGTCCCGGTGATCCTTCCCCATTCGAGTTCTGCCCGGATCGCCTTCGTGTAGGCGGTGAGCACGTCCACATTCGAGAGCGTGAGCTCACAGGGGGCCCCGGCCGTGAGGAAGAACCAGTTGCCGCCCCACGCAACGTCCCCGACGATCGTGCCGTGGTCAGGCACCTCGACCGAGACTCCCGCCCGAGCTCGCCAGCACGCGACGTTCCGGACGCTCACCTCTCCGTTGGCGTGGAGGGTCGCTTCGACCGTGCCCACCGGCGTCTCGATCGAGTGGCGCCCGGGACGGAGCTGACCGAGGTGGGCCAACGTCGTGACGACCCCGATCGTCCCGTGCCCGCACATTCCGAGGTACCCGGAATTGTTGAAGAAAATCACCCCGACGGAGGAGTTGGGGTTCTCCGGAGGGACGAGGAGGGCCCCCACGACCACGCCGGACCCGCGCGGTTCGAGGATCAAGCCGCGACGGAATTCGTCGTGCAGTTCGCGGAGGCGCAGGAGTCGACCGGAAAGTGGTCCGTCCCCGAGGTCGGGCCCCCCCGACACCACGACCCGGGTGGGCTCGCCGGCCGTGTGAGAGTCGACCACATGCACGCGCTGCACCGTCGGACGCCCCCGGGGCCGCTTCCCGCGGCCGCGGGTCCCCGACACGGACTCACGGCCATAGGCTTTCCGTCGGGGAAGGTTGGACCGGCAGCCGTACCGGTGTCCGGGCGGGAGCGATATATACGCGCCCCCGGGTCCGTCCCCGTGGCGGACGACGGCGCCGCACTGTTCTGCCCTCTAGAGTATCGCTACGGCCGCACGCAGGTTCGGGAGATCTTCTCGCGCACGGCTCGGCTCGGCCGGGCCCTTCGTGTCGAGGCGGCCTTGGCCGCGACCGAAGCCGAGCTCGGCATGGTCCCCCCGGACGCGGCGGCGTCCATTGCGGCCGTCGCGAACACCGAAAAAGTCCCGTTGGCCCGCGTGGACGCGCTCGAGCGCGAACTCCGGCACGACGTGATGGCGATCGCCCGCGCGCTCGGCGAGGCCGCCGGCCCCGCGGGACGTTGGGTCCACTTCGGAGCGACGAGCGCCGACATCACCGACTCGGCTCTCGCGCTCGAGCTCCGGGAGAGCGGGGAGATACTGCGGGCCGACCTGACCGATCTGACCCGTGCGCTCGCGGGGTTGGCGCGCACCCACCGTGCGACCGCCGAGGTGGGTCGGACCCACGGACAGCACGGGGTTCCGATTTCATTCGGATACAAGATGGCGGTCGCCGCGGCCGAAGTGATGCGGCACCGTCGACGGCTCGACCAGCTCCTCCCCCGCCTCACGGTAGGGAAGATGGCCGGCGCCGTGGGCACCGGCGCGGGGTTCGGGACCCACGCCGTGGCCGTCGAGCAGGGGGTCATGCGACGCCTCGGGATCTCGCCGGACGAGGCTCCGACCCAGATCACCGGCCGCGATCGGATCGCTGAATTCACCAACTGGATGGCGCTCGTGGCCGGGACGGCGGAACGACTCGCGACCGAGGTCCGGAACCTGCAGCGGACCGAGATCGCCGAGGTCGCTGAGCCGTTCGACGAGCAGCGTCAGGTCGGCAGTTCGACCATGGCGCAGAAGCGCAACCCGATGCAATCGGAGAACGTGACGAGCCTGGCACGGCTCGTCCGGGCGTTCGCGCTGCCCCCCCTCGAGAACATGGTCCAGTGGCATGAGCGCGACCTCGCAAACTCGGCCAACGAGCGGGTCGTCCTTCCGCACTCGATCCTCCTGGTGGACGATATCCTCACCAAGCTCACCGAGGTCTTCACCGGCCTGCGGGTCGACATCGGCCGGATGAGTGCGGAGGTCGACCGGTCGGCGGGCGGCTCGATGACCGAGAACCTCATGCTCGCGCTCACGGGGCGAGGGCTCGCCCGCGCGGACGCCCACGAGCTCCTGCGACGACTGACGAAGGACCCCGGCGCGGGGCCCTCGCTCGCGGAGCGGGCGAAGGGGGACGCGACGGTCCGCCAGTGGCTGGAGCCTCCGGACATCGACCGCCTGCTAGATCCGGCCGCGTACGTCCGAGCCGCCGCGGAAAAGACCGACCGCATCCTCGCGCTGATCGACCGAGAGCTCTCCGCATGAAGCAGGAGGACCCCGGCTGGACCGCGGTCATCTCGGTCCGGCTACCGCGGACCCAGCTGGCCGACTGGCTCGAGCGGGCCATGCGCCCGGAGGCCTCCCGCGAGGTCCCACGGGCCCACGCGGAGATCCGCCGCGCGGCCCCGGACACCGTGGAGATCGCCCTCTCCGCACGCGACACCGGCTCGGTCCGGGCGGCCATGAACACCTACCTCGGCTGGGTCCATCTGGCGCTCGCGACCGTCGCCCACGCCCCCGGTTCGACGACGCCGGCCACCTAGGCCGTCCGGCGACGCGCACCTCCCCGAAGGCGTTATGACCGCCCCGCGGTCCCACGGCCCGTGGCAATCCCCGCGAAGCTTCAGAACGACATCAAACAGTTCCAGCGCCTCCAGCAGGAGCTCGGAGGAATCCAGCAGCAGCGGCTCCAGATCGACCTCCGGGTCCGGGAACTGGGCCACACTCTCGATGAGCTGAAGACGCTCGCCGACGACTCGGTCGTCTACCGGCCGATCGGCGGCCTCCTGGTGAAGGCGAAGACGAAGAAGGAGGTCGAGGAGTTGCTCACCGAGGACAAGGAGACGCTCGAGGTCCGGCTAAAAGCGATCGAGCGCCAGGAGAACCACCTCAAGGAGCGGTACACGACCATGCAGCAGGAGCTGACGCAGGCCCTGCAGGCCCAGGGACTCTCGGCGGGTCCGGGCCCGGACGCCCCCTCGGAGTAAACGGACCCGCGCGCCCTAGGCGCGCCGGTGGACCAACCGCTCGCCGATCTCGCGGAGGAGCGGTTTTGCGCGCGGTGGGATCTGGCGGCTCGAATCGAGCCGCGCGTATGCCCGGGCGGTCAGTTGGGCGATCCGCGACTCGGAATAGGCGAGGCTCCCGGTCGTCCGGATGACCTCGCGGGCCCGCTCGACGTCCTCGGGAGCGGCCTGGGCATGGCCGAGCACCCGCTGGAGTCGGGAGCGGTCCTCGGACGACCCCTTTTCCCACGCCCGAACCACCAGGAGGGTCCGCTTGCCTTCCGGCAGGTCGTTCGCGCTCTTCCCGGATTCGTCGGCATCGAACCCCGCACCGAGTACGTCGTCCCTCAACTGGAATGCGACCCCAAGGTCGGTCCCGACGGCTTCGAGATCCTGGAGGTCCTTCGGACGGCGGCCCCCCAACAGGGCCCCGATCCGCAGAGGGGAGACGACCGTGTAGATCGCGGACTTGAGTCGGTGGACGTCAAGGACGTCCCGCTCGCTCACTTCGGCCGGTGGGAGCGTGCCGTTCCGAATATCGAGGAGCTGGCCGTAGGCCGTGAGCCGAGTCATCCGGACGTACTCGGACAGGGCGGCGAGGCGCGCGGCGGGGGTGCCTACGGTTCCCAGGATCCCTTCGACCGTGAACGGTTCCTCGAGGTCGCCAAGCGTGATCCCGATCCCCATGCCGTAGTCCTCGCTGGAGCCCTCGCGCCGGAGCTTCCGGTGGTCGGCCGCGACCAGGCGGTGCACCGCGGGGCCCCCCCGCCGCTCCTCGGCATGGTCGATGATGTCGTCGTGGATCAGCATCCAACTCTGGAAGTGCTCGAGCGCGGCGGCGGCCGTGAGCGCGGGTCGCGGCGCGCGGCCGGTCGCGAGGTGGTAGCCCGCGAGGACCAGGATGGCCCGGAACCGCTTCCCGCCCCGGAGCGTGAACTCCCGGTTGACATCGACGTATCCGCGGAGCGAGGGCGGAGCGGCCCGCCGGGCCGCCGAGTACTGTCTTCGGAGTTCGACCTCGAGCGACGGGACGTACCGGAAGAGGTCGGCGAGGTTCACGGCGTCTTGCCGCTTGACGGCCATCATATTTAACACACCCGGCGTGTGGAACGGTCGATGGCGAGCGCAACCTTCGTGGACCTCGCGAGCGGCCTCCTCGAGGCGATGGGGCAACGGCTCGACGCCGCCCGACCGGTCCCCGAGGGCCTGACGATCCGAACGGGAGACGGGTTCCTCTTTGCGTTCCTTGAGGATCCGGACCGGGTCTCGCTCGAAACGGTACGGCGCTTCTTCGGCGAAGGGGACGAGATCCCCGTTCACCTGGTCGTCCTCACCCCCGGTCGGCTACCGCTCGCGATCGGCGAAGAGGTCGTCCGACGCGGTGGGACGGTGGTCGAGTCGAACCGGTTCGGGGAGCTCGCCCGCCAGCTCGGTCTCGAAACCTTCCTCGGGCAGGAGCCCCGGCCCGCTTCGGCACGCCCCCGGCGCCTCCTCCCGAGTGCCCAGCAGCTCGACCAGGTGATGTCCCGAGCGCGGACCTGGCTCGACTGGGGGGTCCCGGCGCTTGCCCTGCGATTCTACCGTCAGGCCTCGACGCTGAAGCCGGAGTACGTGCCGGCCCGGATCGGGCTCGGTCGCGCCCTGCTGGGCCTCGGCCTGGTCGACGACGCGGAGCGGACGTTCCTTGACGTTCTGGTGAACCGTCCGGACGATGTGGAGGCGCGCCTTGGACTGGCGGCGTCGTACGGTGCCCGCGCCCGCCCCCAGGACGAGATCGAGGTCTATCGGTTGCTCCTCGCGGAGGACCAAGCACGGCTGGAGGTCCGAGCCCACCTCGTGGCGGCCCTCGTCGACCTCAACGATTGGGCCGGCGCCCGGATCGAGATCGAGGCGTTGCTCGCGCGCACACCGGAGGATGCTCAGCTCCGGTTCCTGCTCGGAGCCGCCAAATCGAAGCTCGGGCTCGAGAAGGAGGGTGCGAGGGAGCTTGCGGAAGCTCGTGCGCTCGGCCTACCGTTCGAACGGGAAACGATCCTCTCCCAACACCTGGGATTGCCGCCCCCGACCCCCCGGGGAAATCCACCGGCTCCGGGACCCGCGCCGGCTCGTCGCGGTAGGGCCCCGCGTCAGAAAGCAGTCCCCGTCCCGGCCCTGAAGCGGCCCCGCGCCGGCACGTCGAAGGCGCGCGCACCCCCGACCCGGCGACCCGCTGCCCGAAAACGTAAGTAGCCCTCCCCTCCGTCGAGGGGCATTCAGGGGACAGATGCGGGTCGTTTCGGTCCTCCCCAGTGCCACGGAGATCGTGTTCGCTCTCGGGCACGGCCGGGAGCTCGTCGGTCGGAGCGCCGAATGCGACTACCCGGCGCCCGCCCGTTCCCTGCCGGTCGTCATGTCCCCGCGGACGTGGGATTCGGCGGCCCCCTCTTCCACGATCGACGCTCGGGTCACCGCCGCCCGGGGCCGGGGGGAGAGCCTGTACACGCTCGACGCCGACCTCCTCCGGGAGCTCCAGCCGGACCTCCTCCTGACCCAGGACCTGTGCGGGGTCTGCTCGGTCACCGGCCCGGAGGTCGAGGAGGCGTGCGCGCGCGCGGGTATCCAACCCTCGGTCGTTTCGCTCACCCCACGTTCGCTCGGCGACGTGTGGAACACTGTCGACACGGTCGGATCCGCGCTCGGGGATCCGGGGGCGGGCGCGCGCCTTGCCCGGGAGTTGCGCGCACGTTCTGAGCGGCGGGAATCGTCCACCTCGCCCCGGGTCGCGGTCTTGGAGTGGTTGGACCCCCCGATCCTGGCCGGCCTGTGGAGTCCCGAAATGGTCTCCGCCGCGGGCGGGCGACCCGTTGGCGTGACGAGCGGGGCCCCTGGAGTACGGGTCGGATGGCCTCAGCTTCAGGCCGAGCGTCCGGACCTCGTCGTCGTGAGCCCCTGCAGCTTCTCCGTGGAGCGGACGCGGGAGGAACTCCACAACGGGGCCCTCCGAACGGCGCTCGAGTCCCTCGCCCCACCGCTCGGAACGTTCGTTGCGGACGAGGCATACTTCAGCCGGCCCGGTCCCCGACTTGCCGATGGGGTGGACCTGCTGCGCCACCTGTTTTCCGGGGAGAATTGGCAGCCCCCCATGCCGGTGCGTCCGCTCGGCGATCTCGAGGTCAGCGCATGAACCCCGGTTCGAGCTACGCGTACACGTATGCCCCAACTACGGCACGTTCGGTCTACGCCCAACCCGCCGTGGGGCGGGTCTCGACGTCCCCCCATGAGCTGCGGGACCTGGCGATCGCGTTCGTTGTCCTTACGCTCGACCTGACCATCGTACTCTCCGGTGGAGGGCTCACCCTCCTCGGCAGCGGCGATGTCGGGGTGGTGCTCGAGGTCGTCCTCGTGGCCGCAGCGGCCGCACTCACCGGATTCGTCGCCCACGAGATGGCGCACAAGATCTCGGCCCAGCGGCGCGGGTTCTGGGCCGAGTTTCGGATGTCGCCCGCCTGGCTGCTTTTCTCGATCGTGACCGCGTTCTTCGGTTTCCTGTTCGCCGCACCCGGCGCAACCGTGATCGGAGGAATGGGGAATCGGGACGACTGGGGCCGCACGGCCCTGGCGGGACCGGTCATCAACATGGTGTTCTCGATTGCGTTCTACGCCGGGGCCGTCGCCGCGATCTACGTGGCGCCGGCCGCAGCGTTCTGGCTGATCTTCCTCGCCTTCATCAACGGATGGTTCGCGACGTTCAACCTGATCCCGTTCGGGCCGCTGGACGGTAGGAAGGTCCTCACGTGGAACTCCGGTGTCTGGGCGATCGCCCTCGTGATCGCGGGCGCGCTCGCCGCCCTGAGCGGATTGGCCCTCTACTACGGCTTCCTGCCGTTCGGCGGTTGAGGACGTACCGTGGCCGGACCCGAGGTGCGGGAGCTGGGGGAGGGACGACTCCTCCTGGACCTAGATTTCCGGGATACCGAGGGGCTGGTCGCGGCGTACCTCCTCCCGGCGGAGGACGGATGGACCCTCCTAGAGACCGGACCCACGACGTGCCGGACGGCCCTGCTCGACGGACTGCGAAAGGCCGGCGTAACACCTGGGGAGGTCAGACGCGTGTTCGTGACCCACATCCACCTCGACCACGCGGGGGGCGTGGGGGCGCTCGCCGACGCACTCCCCCGCGCCGAGTTCTATGCCCATGAGCTCGGGGTCCCTCATCTCGTCGACCCGACCCGCCTCATCGCGAGCGCGCGCCGCGCCTGGGGCGCCGCCGCCGACCCGCTGTGGGGTCCGATCGAGCCGACCCCGGCGGCCCGTATCCATCCCCTCCACGGCGGAGAGCGGTTCCCGCTCGTGGGGGGCGACCTCGAGGTGATGGCCACCCCGGGGCATGCGAAGCACCACCTCTCCTTCTTCGATACCCGCTTGCGGGGGGTCTTCACCGGCGACAGCGCTGGGGTCCGCCTCGAGCAGAGCCCTCACCTCCGGCCCGCAGTCCCGCCGCCGGACCTCGATCTCGACCTGTTGTTCTCGAGTGTCGAGACCATGCGGAGCCGGGACCCCCGGTTCGTCCTCTTCAGCCACTTCGGACCGAGCACCGACGGGCCGGCGGACCTCGCGCGGTATCGCACGATCGTGACCGATTGGAGGGACGTCGCGCTCGAGGCCGCGCGGGAGAACCCGGACCCGGAGTTCGTGGCGCGCCGTCTCGAGGAGCACGACGCGCGCACGCTCGCTGCCGAGGGGGTATCCCCTTCTCAGGCGGAGCGCGAATCGCTCGTCTCGGGGTACGACCTGGCGGCGAAGGGGTTCCTTCGATTCTTCGAGACGCACGGGGACCTACCGTCGAGGGGGCCCTGACGGCCCTCACGCCGGCGGCCCGACGAAACGCGGCCGCGACCCTTCTGCTCGCCCGCTCGGTGTACGCGTTCAACTGGTACAACGTCGGCGCAGTGCTCCCGCTGGTCGGAAGCGCGCTGGGAGCGACGACCCCCCAGCTCGGGGTCGTGCTCGGGGCGTTCCTCGCCGGGGCGGGGGTCTTCCAGCTGCCTGCGGGAATGGCCGCCCTCCGGTGGGGCAACCGCACCGTCTCGATCGCCGCGCTCGCCATCATGGGGGTGTTCTGCCTCGCGTCCGCGTTCTCTCCCGACTGGATCGTGCTCGCGATCCTCCGGTTCGGGGCCGGCGCGGGGGCGGCGTTCTTCTTCGCCCCCGCCCTCGGACTGGTCACGTCGTACTACCCCGTGGGGTCGCGGGGCCCCGTCGTGGGGATCTACAACGCCGGGTTCAGCATCGGTTCGGGCGTGGGCCTGTTCGCGGGGGCGTTCGTGGGAGAGGCACTCGGATGGAGTTGGGCCCTCGCCATCGGCGGGATCGCGCTCCTTGCCGCGACCGCGATCGCCCCCCTCATACTCCCGATCACCGCGGCGACCCCGAGCCGTCGCACCGTGAGCGAGCTCTGGCGAGCGAGTCGGCCGATCCTCCGGTCGCGGGACCTGTGGGCGCTCTCCCTGTCGTACGTGGGCTTGTGGTCGGCGTTCTACATCGCGGCCCAGTACTTCGTCCAGTTCGCCCATACCGTGCATCCCGCGTGGAGCCTGGCTCTCGCCGCCGGGCTGCCGACGATCATGATCGCCGTGGAGATCGTCGGCGGACCCCTCGGCGGCTGGCTCGGTGAACGCCAGCGCGACATGCGGGGCCTGCTGGTCGTCTTCGGCGCCTCCGCGGGCGTGGCGGTGCTGCTGATCCCCTTCGCGACCCTCGGAGAGCTCGTCGGAGTGTTCGCCGCCCTCGGATTCCTCGACGGGGCCACGTTCGCCATCATGTACCTCCTGCCCTCCTACCTTCCCGAAACCGGAGGGGAGGGGTTCGCTCTCGGGCTCGGACTCCTCAATTCGATCCAGATCTTCGCCGGGAGCGGCCTCGCCGTGGCGTTCGCGTACGTCGCCACGTACGTTGGGTTCACCGACGCCTGGCTCCTCGCCGGCGGAGTGGGGCTCGGTACGTTGCCCCTGCTCCTGTTCGTGCGGGGGCACCTCTCCCCGCCGGGGCCGGACCTCGCTACGAGTGCCCCGCCGGCTCCGGCCCTTCGGACGGATCGACCAGCGTGACCAGGTTCGTCGGGCGCCCGTCGACCGGGAAGCCGAGCGTCAGCACGACCGGACCAAGTTGGGCGAGTCCGGAGGTGCGTGCCAGCTCGATCGCCTGGTGGCGCAGGTCCATGATCTTCCCTTGGGTCGGGGAAGGGCGGGCGTCGACGCCGCGGACGAGAGCCAGGTGACGTCGGACCACGGAGCGCCGGGTCAAGGCCACCACGGGGCAGCTGGGCCGCAGTCCCGCGATGAGCCGGGCCGTCTTGCCGCTGTGCGTCGGGGTCACGATGATGCTCGCGTGGACCCCCTCGGCGAGGGCGACCGCCGCCGCGGCGACCGAGCGCTCGGGCAGGGTCGCCGGGTCGGAGGAGAACGCCCGGACCAGCTCGCGGGTCCGCCGGGGGTCGAACGCGCCCTCGGTGGTCCGCGCGATCCGGTCGAGCCACTGCACCGCCTCGACCGGGTAGTGGCCCACGGTGCTTTCCTCGCTGAGCATGAGGGCGTCGGCGCCGTCCAGTACGGCGTTCGCGACGTCCGTCGCCTCCGCCCGGGTCGGACGAGGACTGTCGACCATGCTGAGGAGGACCTGGGTCGCGACGATCGCGAAACGGCCGGCCGCGTTCGCCCGGCCAATGAGCTCCTTCTGCTCCAAGGCGAGGCGCTCGAGCGGAACCTCGATGCCGAGGTCCCCGCGTGCGACCATGATCCCGTCCGAGTCCGAGAGGATTCCGTCAATCCCCTTGAGCGCCTCCGCCCGCTCGATCTTGGCGATGATCCCTACCTCCTTTCCTTCGGGCTGCTTGTCAAGCCAACGGCGCGCTGCGACGACGTCCACCGAGTCGCGGACGAAGGAGAGGGCGAGAAAGTCGATCCCCTCCGCGAGGGCGATCGCGGCCCGCTTTCGGTCGTCCGAATCGAAGGCGGCGGCGTTCAGGCGGGCGTGGGGAAGGTACGCCCCCGCGCGGGACCGCACGGTCCCCCCGTTCACGACCTGAGCCTGGATGGAACCCGCACCGGACGACTTCACCCGGAGCTCGACGCTCCCGTCGCCCAGCAAAATCGGGTCGTCGGGCTTGGCCGCGCCCCGGAAGGAGGGGAGAACGATCTGGACACGACGGGCGTCGCCCGGGGTGGGATCAGAATCAAAGGTCCAGACCTCGCCCACCGAGAGCCGGATTTCCCCATCGGTCAACGGGCCGATACGTACCTTCGGACCGGGGACGTCCGCGACGATCGCGACCTCGCGCCCGGCTTGCCGGGCCGCGGCGTGCATCGTTCGAAGATAGGCCACGTGCGTTTCGGGCGGGCCGTGCGCTAGGTTCAGCCGGAGTGCGTCGGCACCCGCCGCAATGAGGGCCACCATTTGGTCGGCGGATTGGGTCGCGGGACCGACCGTCGCAAGAATCTTCGTTCGACGCATCGCCGAGTGAACAATGTGGAGCAGATATCGAAACCGGCGGTTCGCATCGTGCTCCCGCCGGTTCGGGTCGTTGGACTTACTCCCCGCTTGAGGGCGGCTAGAGGTTCGCCGGACGGTCCTCAATCCGCGGGTCGGGTCGTAGAGTCTTTAGGACGGAATGTTGGTGGTCCCACCGCAGCCCCGTGGTGTAGTGGCCAAGCATGCTGGCCTTTGGAGCCGGCGACAGCGGTTCGAATCCGCTCGGGGCTATCCGTCAGCACTTTTGCCGTTTTGGGCCCCGGCGACCATTGCGCGCTTGGTCACGCCGATCTCGAACGACTCAACCGCGAATACGCCGACCGCCTCCGATCGACCTCTCTCCCACCCCGAGTGAGCTAACCCTTTCGGAGGGCCGGTCCTCCACCGGCCTTCCACTATTATCACTCCGAGAACCACCACAATCCAGGACCTCACTCGAATTGCCTGACTGTGCCGAGCAAACCATGGGGCCGCCAAAGCTCAGTCGGTGGCAACACCTCAGGAGCCACCCCCGGGATGGCGCCGTCGTTCGTTTCAAGCCTTTGCCGAACGCCTTTGCGACCATCCGCTTTCGACCCTCCAACGAATCGAATAGATGGCTAGGCTGTCCCCCCTCCCGCCCCAGGGCAACCCGGGGCCTGTTTCTACTTCCCTCAATCCCCCTGCCCGGCCCACACGTAGGGGGTCCTTTTGCCCGCCCCAGCCCGATTCACTGGCCCCAATGGGTCAGGGGCCATCCAGGGCAGCCGGG
>JBEKJG010000013.1:0-45357 GCA_050011355.1 Thermoplasmata archaeon
GCCCGGTTCGGGGAGGACGCTCCAGCCGTAGGGGCGGCCGCGCTCGCGGGGCGCCCGGCCGGGCGGCGCTGATCGTGGGCCCCGACCGACCTACGACGACGGCGGCGTCTTGCCGTCCGGGCCGGTCGCGGGGGGCTCGTTGCCGGTCTTGTACGGCTCCGGGGGAGGCGGTGGCGGTGCGTTCGCGCGCCGCCGGTAGACCAGCATTCCGATGAGGGCCAGTACCGCGACCACGACGAGGAGACCGATGATCAGATACTCGAGCGTCAGCGATGGTCCCGAGCTACCGGACGACGGTGCGGTCCCTACCGCCGTGAAGGTCACCGTGACGGCGGTCGTACCGAAACCGGTGACGGTGTAATTCGTCGACGACGTGGTGCCTTGGTATCCCGTCGCCTCGGCCTCGACGGTGTAGGTCCCGTCCGCGAGCGGTTCAGAGGAGTTCCCCACCCCCGAGGCGGATCCGTTCGGCCCGTGGGCCACCCACGTCCAGCTGAGGCCCGCGGGCAGTCCCGTCTCCTGGACCGCCACCGAACCGACCGGCGTGAAGACGATCGTCGGCTCCGTGAGCGGGGCTCCCGCAACGGTGACGGCGATCGGGGTAGCGTCGACGTGGTACGGCGAGCTAGCGTTCGCGGGCACGGACGGAGTGAACGTGTACGTGGCGTTCGTTTCGTTGATCACCAACGTGGAGGTGTCGGACCCAACGGGTAGGGCGTCCGTGGGAGTGACGTACCATTCCGTTCCGGCGACCAGGCCCGTTTCCGAGAATGTGATCGGGTACTCCATAGGAGTCGCTGCCGAGGACGAATAGACGATCGAAACCCCGACCGCGACACCGCGGACCGTGATGTTGTCGGTGCCGGACGGGGAGGAGTTGTACCCGGAGACGTTTACGATGACGAACGAATAGCTCCCGTTGGATTCGTCCACCACCAATGTCGTGGAGGTCGAGTGCCACTGCTGCGAGCCGAGGTCGATCGACCAGGAAGTCCCGCTCGCAAGGCCGCTCTCCGTGAAGGTGACCGGGTAGAGCGCCGCCGTGCTCGGGGTGAACGCGATCGTGAGCGAGACGTTCAACCCGGCGACCGTGATCGAACCGTTCGGTGAGCTGGGGACGTACCCGGTGACATCCCCGACCGTGTAGTTGTACGTCCCGTTGTCGATGCTGGCCACGATCGTCCCGGTGCCGTTGGCGGAGCCGCTGAACTGGAGGTGGTGGCGGCTGGTGAGCAAGGTCAGCGACCAGGTGCTCGAGACGGGGAGTCCCGTGGCCCGGAAGGTGACCGCGTAGTCCAGGTGGAAGGGGAGGTCGACCGTGATGTTCGAGGCCACGACCGTGAAGTAGCTGGAGGTCGGTTCGGTGTACCCCGTTACGGCCCCGACCACATAGGCGAAGCTCCCCGCGGGGCTCTGCAGGCCGAGCGAGGTCGAGTTGGAGTAGAGGTCCACGCCCTCCGAAGTGATCTCCCAACGCGTGCCGGGGGCGAGTCCGCTCTCTCGGAAGGTAACGGTGTAGAGCGAAGTGAACGAGAGGGGCACGTAGTCCCCGCCGGAGGTGATGAAGCCCGTGTCGTTGTACGGGAGGGCGTCGTACGGGTCCGACGGAGTCCCGTAGTTCCACCAGTAGTTCCCGCCCTGGTAGCTGGTCCCGATGATGCTTCCGGTGAGGTTGACCCCGTTGACCATGTGTCCGTTAGCCGCCGGTTGCTGCGATACGTTCCACGCGTCGGTGTAGAGGACCGGTTCGCACTCGACCTGGCACAGGAGGGGGTTCTGAGTAGGGGTGTACGCATCGACCGGTGTCAGGAACGCGTTGTCGTAGACGAGGTCGCCGTCCTCGCTCAGGTTGAGGCTGATCTCGTTCGCGCCCGCGGCGTTGAGATTGCCCGGGTTCGACGCGTTGGCCGTGGCCGGGAGGAACCAGTTGTCCCAGATTGTGTTGTCCGTCCCACCGAACAGGGCGAGGGCGGCGCCTTCGTCGTTGAACGTGTTGCCGGCGACCAGGTTGCCGCTCGAATTCCAAAAGATCACCGAGCCCATCGGGTACGGGCTGAGGTCGACCGACTGCCAGCCGGAGATCCCCGGTGCGCCACGGATCGTCACGTTCGTCACGAGGAAAAAGAGCAGCTGGAGCTCGTTCGTGGACGGCTGGCCGGCGCCCGTGAGCTGGGCCTGCATCCACGCGGGGTAGTTGATCTCCAGGCTCGAGGGCGTGATGGAGACGGCGGCGCTGGTCCCGACGAGTTGGATGCCCGCGAAGACCGGGAACTCGAAATCGTTCCACTGGGCGAATTCAGGGTTGAACGATGCGTTCTGGTCGTTGTACAGCACGTACGGGTTGGAAGTCGTCCCGATACCCGCTGAGGAGATCGCCGCCAATTGCGCGTTGCTCCATGCGTAGAGCGGGGTGTACATCCCTCGACTCGGATCGGCGGTGAGGGTGACCGAGATCGGGTCGGTGGTGTTCGCCGCGAAGGTGAGTGCTTGGGAAGATGGGTCAAAGTTGCTGAGCTCCGCGACTAGGGAGTAGGTCCCCAGGTTGGAGAGGTAGAAGTCGATCGGGCTCGAGGCGGCGGGCACCCACTGGGCGATGCTCGCGTTGAACGAGGCCCCCGGGCTCACGAACACGAAGGCATTCGCGGGAGCGAGCGTGAGTTGAACCAGGCGGACGCCGACTGCCGAAGAGACGTTCCAAAGCCCGGCGATGAAGGACGGCCCCGGCCGCATCTGCGCGACCGCGCCCGTCCCGTTCCAGAAGACGGCGAGGCCCGTGCTGGTCTCCCCGGTGTCGTCGCCGCAGTTGTACGCGGATTGGGCCGGGACGAACTGGTCCTTGCTCGTATTCCACGCGGCGATGGAAAGCGTGGCGTTCACGGCGGTGAAGACGGTAGTGTCTCCGTCGTCATTACCGACCACGTCGAGTTCGATGTCGTTGATGAGACCGATCGGGTCGTAGAACTTGCCGTTCACCTGGAATTCCGGGGCGGGCGCCGGCCCGGGGTAGGTCGGGGTGACGGAGTTGAAGATCACGAAGTCGAAGGAGCCGGAACGCGACATCGTGGCGTTCGACAGGGTGTAATTGAAGTAGACCGCCGAGCGGCCGTTGATGAGGGTCGCGTTGTTGTAGAACGTGATGGTGAACGGGTAGTGGATCGTGAACGACGGCCCGACCGCGTAGTAAAAGATCGGGGCGAACAGCGAACCGTTCGGCCCGTAGGAGTAGAGGCTGCTCGTGGGGAAGTACCCGGACAAGGTCGAGAAGTTCCACACATTGTCTCCGAACGCGAGCCAACCGGAGCTGGGCGTGTAGCTGACGAAGTTCTGGGTCCAGAACTGGTAGGTCGACTTGCCGGCGATCGTGACGTTGGTAAGGACGGTGTTCATCTGGATACCGAACATGTCCGCCCCGTCCCCGTCGATATAGGTCGAGCTCGCGTTGTTGAGGGTGATCGTGCCTTCGGCGCTGGCCGTGTAGAGCGTGTACCCACGGAGGGTTCCTGAGACGTTGTGGATGCCGATGTCGGCGACCCCCACCGGGGCCGGTGCTTGGGCGTAGGTGGGGCCGACCGTCCCCGTCTTCGAGGTGCTCTCCGCGGCCAAGTTCGGCAGATGGATCGAACCAGCTGGGACGCCGCGGTCGCGTAGGGTCTTCTCCAGGGAGGCCGCGCGCTCGACCGCCGATGCCGCCGGGCTGCCGGGGGGCGCGGCGGCCGGCGCTGATGGCGCGACCGCGTGCTCCGCGAGAGGCGCGGACGGCGTATGGCCCACTGCGGCGCTCGCTGTAATACTGCCGATCGTCGAGAGCGAGGAGAACAACATGATCGCCACGAGCCCCAGGACCCACAATCCCCGGAAACCGCCCCAACGCGCCATAGCCGACCGTCGACCCTGACGTGCGGTATAATACCTTACTCTGGACTCGGGCGCCGCACGAGGGTGAGACCCCTCGGGGGCGGGCGGCGGGCTCGCGAGCATCACCGGACTCGTGGGGGATTGGACCGGAGGGTTCAGCTCGCCCGACGGATCAGGTCGGGCGGCAGGGGGATGTCCGGGGCGCCCGTCAGCGGGAGGCAGGCCTCGTAGAGCCTCCGAGCTCCCGAAAGGTCGCGGGAAGCATTCGAGCCGGTGACGATGCGCCCACCGGAAAAATATTCCCCAGAGACGCTGCCGTACGCAAAGTCGCCGGCCACCTTCAGAGGAGTCTTCGCACCGGTTCGCGGGCTCTTTCCGAACATGATCGACGCAATCCGGACGGCCGCCGCGCCGGCCCCGCGATTGTTGCGACCGAAACCGGACCGGATGAAACCGGGATGCACGCAGTTCACCACCACTCCGGAGCCCGCGAAACGTAGCGCAAGCTCTCGGGTGAGGAGCATGAGTTCGAGCTTGGATCGCCCGTAGGCGTCGAACCCCCGATAGTGGTTGGCCGACTGCAGGTCGGAGAGGTCGAGGGAGTGACCGAGGTGGGCGGCGGAAGCGATGTTCACGATACGCGCCGGCGCCGACGCCCGAAGTCGATCTTGAAGGAACGAGATGAGAGCGAGCGGGGCCAAGACGTTGAGGGCGAAGGTGCGTTCATCCCCCTCCGAGGTCATCTCGCGGTGGAAGTACACCGCCCCGGCGTTGTTCACCAAGACGTGGATCGCGGGAAGTCTCCGGAGGAGCTCGGCAGCCACTACGGGCCAGCGAGAACGAAGTGCCAGGTCGTCGACGGGGACCCCCTCGACCTCGGGGTTGCCGGTCGTGCGTCGGAGTTCCTCCACAACCTGGCTTACCCGCCCGGCTCCGCGGCCAACGATGACGGTATGGGCGCCTCGAAGGGCCAGGCCACGGACGATCTCGAGACCGACCCCGGACGTCCCTCCGGTGACGACGGCCACGCGACCGCGCATCGTCGGAGTCGGGGCATCCATCGGTGAGAGAAGGAAACCCCGACTCGTAGTTGGGGGTTGCGCCTACCCCCTCGGGGCCGGAATCGGCCGTCGGGCGACTCTCGGAGGTCCCACTAGGTCAGCCGGTACTCTCGGCGGCGCGAGTCCGTGAGCGAGATCGCTTCTTGGATCAGGCCCTGCTGCCGAAGTGACTCGAGCGCGCTCTGCACCGTGCGTCGCGGCAGCCGGGACATGTGAACGAGCTGGGCCTGGTCGAGTCCGCGGTAGGTCTCGAGGAGGAAGAAAAGGAACTTGGCCGCCGGCGGCCCCTTGACCGGCTGCGACCGCCGGATCGCGCCGAACGTCTCGCCCCGGAGTCCCAGACGCTCGGAGGCCAGGGGCGCGACCGACGTGAGGGCAATGTTCCCGAGGTTGACGTCGCCACCGAGCTCCCGGATCAGCTGGACCTGCTGCGTTTCCAACGGCGCCTCGAACAGGAGTTCCTCGGCGGGGTGCTCGGATACGATCGAGCGGACCCAGTCCCACTTGATCCCGCCGTCGCTGTCGTATATCCCGACGCCGCGTCCGGATTCTCGGCTCTCCAGGATGACGCGCACCGGCTTGAGCGAACGGGCGTGAGCGACCTGGGCGATCGTCTCCTTGAGCGAGAGCTGGTGTTGCGTGTCCTTCTTTCCGACCTCGATGAGGTACTGCAGGCCGTGCTTGGCCACGGCGTCGGCCAGTCGTTCGATCTGCTCGAACGAGAGTTCGATGATGCCGCTCGAGATCTCGATGATATCGAATCCGAGGCCTTTCGCCTCGTCCAGCAGCTGCGGAACGCGTCCATGGGTGACCGCATACTCGAGCAGTGTTCCACCGGTGGAGACCTGGATCCCCGCGTCGTGGTAGACCTGGATGCGTTCGTGGAGGGTCTCCCGGCGGACCAGGAGCGGAAGTCCCCATCCGATCTTGGCCACGTCGATGTACGGAGCGAGATAGCTGACCTGCTGCGGGTCGAGACTGGCGAGCCGGTCGAGGATATGGGTCACCCCGACCCGCCGAGGGCGGGTCTCGAAGGGGATCTCCCCCGGGAAGAAGGCTCCCTTCTCCTTAATCGGTGCCATATCTGCTCACACTTTGGGTCCGGCGCGCAAAACCCGCAGTAGAAATGGGAAGTTCCTAGGCTATAGAGGTCTTGGCCGGGGGCTCGGGGTGTTCTCAAAATCCCCCGGGGGTCGCGACCCACCCGCACCTCCTCGGCAGGGTTCCTGCCCCGCCCCGCGACTCCCGGGCGGCTGGGGGTGTCTCAACCCCGAGGAAGGGATGCACCGTCTGGCAAACGGTTAAATCTCGGTCCGGCGGGTTTGCCCGCTGTGGTCGAACTCCTCCTCGCAGGCCGTGATGAGCCTGCTTGTACCGGCGGAATCTCGCCCTCCCCGGTGCGCCCGGCTCAGTTTGCTGCCGCGCGAGGACCGGGTCTGGCCCTCGGGTGAGCCCCTCCTTCGGGCCTGGGATCGGGATTGGAACGGGTTGGGAGCGGACTAGATGACACCCCCTTCGCCACCGAATGACGGCCCGCGCACACCGTCCGTGGCCGACCCGGACACCCCGCTGGACATCGTCTACATTACCGGTACGCACCGGTCCGGTGGCACACTCCTGGGCACGCTCCTCGCCAGCGGTGCGGGGGTGTTCTACGCCGGCGAATTGTACCGTTTCCCCTTTCCGATCTTCGAGCCGGGAGATCCCACCCGAGGCTGCTCGTGCGGCCTGCCCGTCGCCGCGTGCCCCTTCTGGACCGAGGTCCGAGCGGATGCCGAGTCCCGTCCCGGTCTCCTCTCGGACCTCCGAGCCGGCCAACGAGCGTACGAGGACTGGGGCCACCTTCCTTCCACGCTGCTGCACTACCTCCGGAAGGACCCCGCTATCGACCGCTTCATGGCTCGGACCGAAGAGTTCGACCGGATCGTGGCGACCCGAAGTCGGTCCAAGGTGATCGTGGAGTCGAGTTTCAGTCCCCTGCGCGGTCTCCTGTATCGTCGAGCCCGGCTGGGCGGGGGGAAGGTGCGCTACATCCACCTGGTGCGGGACGGTCGGAGCTTCTTCCGCTCCGAGACCGGTCCCATCGGAGGCCCCGTGGAGTTCGGACCCGCCTGGCAGCGGAGCCCCCCGGCGGTCGTCGCCCGTTGGCTCGTCTTCCATCTGGCGTCGATCGCGTTCTGTTCGAGGGGACCGAAGACCTACCTCCGCGTGCGGTACGAGGATCTGTTGCTCCGACCGAGCGAGACCGTCCGGTCGATCCAGCAGTTCCTCGGGATCGACTACTCGGAGGCGATACGGAGGATCGAGACCGAGCAGGCGTTCCCCATGGTCCACCTCTGTGCGGCCAACCGCTCCCGCCTCAAGGGGTCCCTCGTGGTGCACCCGGAGATGGCCACCCCTCCCAGGCTCTCGCGGGCCCACACCGCCCTCTTCTGGGGGATGGCCGGCTGGCTCGCCCTCGCGTTCGGATACCGCCCGGGGACGGCCAAGACCGCCTCCTCTTCCCCGCCTCCCGCGTAGGGCAGCTCACCCCAGGGGTGCGGAGCCCTGGGTCCGGTGGTCGATCCTAGACCTCGGAGTACCGCTGCGCGATGAACGTGCGCAGCCGCGGCATGCGGGTCCGGAACATCTTCTCCATCGCCGAGACGAAGATGAGGTCGTCCGGGACCAACGTGCGTGTGAGGATGACGACCAGGATGAAGATCCCGTTCCCGACGAAGAACAGCGGATAGACGACCCAGCTGTCCGGGGTCACGTAGGGGACCGCGAGGAAGATCGGAACGGCGATGGCGAACGTGATGAACATCGGCTTCAGCAAGATCGTCCGGAACGGGTGGATCCCGTAATCCCGGTACAGGAGGACGAGGTTGGAGGCGGGGTAGAGGGCTCGCGCCACTCCCCAGGAGATCGCCGCTCCGAGCACACCGTACGTCGGGATGAGTGCAAAGCTGAGGGCGATGTTGGTCAGCGCAGAAAGGGTCACGGAGACCAGTTGGGCCCGGTTCCGCCCGATCCCCGCGAGGCAGGCGTTGGAGGGTCCGATGATCGAGGAAACGAACGACGTGAGGGCGAGCAATTGAAGCGGGAAGGCCGCGTCCGCGTACCGCTTGCCGAACAGCGCGAGCACCGACTGGGAGGGGAGGAGGAGGAACAGGAGGAAGAGCGGGATCGACAGGACCAGGATCCACCGGGCGGCGATGGTGTAGGCGCGCCGGAGCGCGTCGTACGCTCCGTCGCGGGAGAGGCGAGCCGCGACGGGGAGGAAAACGAACGTGAGCGCGCTCCCCCCAATCAGTAGCGTCCGCGCGAGGTTCATCGCGGTTGAGTAGTACCCGACCTGCGTCGCGGAGCGGTAGGCACCAAGGATCAGCGTGTCGGCGAACGCGGTGACGAACGCGAGCGACGAAAGCCCCCAGAGCGCGAGCGAGAGGCCCCAGAGGTCGGACTTGGGGCGACCGACCGAGACAACGTCGGCCGGCAGGTGCCGGTGGATCCGTCGGGCATAGTAGGTGAGGCAGCCGATGAACGCGGCGACGCTCGCGGCGACGTATGCGACCAGCGCCGCGTCGAGGCCCCAGCCCAACGCGAGCAGTCCGAGGACGAAGACCAGGAAGATCGCCGGGTTGACGACATTGTTGAACAGCGCGTTCGGGAGGACGTCGTGGTAGCCTTGGAAGACCGCGGCGAATATCGGTGCGATTGCCCCGACGCCTACCGATACAGCCAGCAGCTGGAGGACACCGGAGAGCGCCGGGTCACTGAACACGGCCGCGATCTGCGGCGCGAAGACGTAGGTCGAGACGGAGGCGACGGTCGATATGATCGCGCTGACCCAGAGCGACTCTCGAATGATCGCCCGTTGCTCGGAAGGGTCTTTCTCCCGCGCGAGCGAGCGGGCCACCGCGTTGTTGAGACCGAGCAGGAGCACCGTCGAGAGGAGACCGACAAACGAGATTCCGAGGTTGAACAGCCCCCACTGATCGAGGGAGAGCGAGCGGGCCGTCGCGACGCGGCCGAGGAAGGTCAGCGCGAAGAATGCGACCGTGCTCAGGACGAGGATGAACGTTCCCCGATTGACCCGGTGGGCCATCTCGTCGGCCAGACCCACCGGCGCCGCCCCCGAGGGGATCGACTCTGGAAGGGGTGCGTCGTCCGAGACGCCGGCCGGTATGCTCATCGGCGGGTCCTCGGCCGAATCGGGTGGGGCCGACTTGAAAAGCACTTCGTCCCGGCTCGGTCGCGGGGGTCGTGTCTACGAGCGCTTGGAAATCTGCGACACGGAGCGGTAGGGCGTGCCAGGGTACCCTCGAGGGGCGGTCGAGCCTTCCGGCCGGGGCCTACAATGTTCAAGGTCCACCCCCGGTAGGCAGCCCCGGTCAAGATTGGCCGGCGAGGCAGGCACTCCCTCAAAACAATGGGGGTCCTGTCGAAACGGGTCGTGGCCCGAGCCGCAGGAAACGCGCTCGGGAGGGTCGGCGCGCAGGCTCAACGCGGACGCCGCGATCCGGACACCACCGTCGTGTAAAGGTCGATGTACCGGTTGGCGGCGGCCTCCATGCTGTATTGTTCCAGTACGAGGCGCCGGCCCGCGGTCCCTACCGCTCGAGCACGGGAAGGGTCCGAGATCAGGACCTCTACCAGCCCTTTCAGGGCGGGCCGATCCCAATAGAGGAAGCCAGTGCCCTCCGTGACGATCTCCCGATGGGCCGCCGTATCGGCGGCGACCACCGGCAGCCCAGCCGCCCAGGCCTCCAGCATCGAATTCGGCATTCCCTCGAGCCGGGACGGGAAGACGAAGAGATCGGCCGCCTCGAGGTGGGACGGGATCTGGTCCATGGCCACTTCCCCCACCGCGTGGATGCGGGAGAGGACGTCGGGGAACGCCGCGCGGACCTCCCGGTGGTAGCGGTCGCCGTAGTACTCTTCCTGATCATTGCCGATGAGGAGTACGTGGAGGGACGGGAGTTCCCGGGCGAGCCAGTAGAGGTCGTCCACGCTCTTCCGAGGAATGATCTTCCCCGTGAACGCCACCAGCGGAACGCCGGCCGGGAGGCCGAGCCGAGCCCGGGCCGCGTCCGGATCTCGGGGAGTGTGGAACCTCGTAGAATCGACCCCGTTCGGGATGCAGACGACCGGCCGACCGGGGAAGGCCGAGCGAAGGTGGGCGGCGTTCACCACGATCGTCGAGCCGGAGAACAACCAAGGGTTCACCGCTCGGGCCGCCCAACGGCCGGCGCGACCGTACCGGCTCCCGAAATCGTCGACGGGGTGGGCGCCCATACGCACGACGAGCGGGGTGGCTCGGGTGAGCCGTGCCGCGGGGAGCGAATAGTACTCGTCGAACGCCTGAAGGACATCGAAGGTGCCGATGCGCTCACGTATCGCGCGCCGCAGGTCCAGGATCCCTCGGGGGAATCGCAGGTCCCCCACCACCCGGACCTCCGGGTCGTCGGCCGTGATCGCGGACGGTCCCGAGGCCCGGAGGACCAGCAGTTCTCCGTCGACCTTCGGCGCGATGCGCCGCACCAGCTGGAGTACCTGGACGGCCTGTCCGCCTCCCTTGTTGAGGTGGGCGATGGCAAACAGCACCTTCATGGCCTAACCCTCACGCCCGACGAGCGATGCGCTCGGACCCCAGGCGCGGACCTCCACCCATGCGTGGTCGAAGGCTCTCGCTCGCCCACCCTACGGCCCATCCGATTCCGGCGGGGAGCTCGCATGGCTCGTCTCCGCGGTGGCGGGGGGGGCCTGGTCCGGCGGGGACTCGGGTGGCCGTCGGGCCCGCTGCATGCGGATCAGGACGACCGCAAGGATCACGACTACAATCCCGGCGACGATCCCGAGGAGCTCGAGGTCGAGCGAAGTAAGCGCCGAGCCATGGCGGCCGCTCTGGGTGAGGGTGAGGTTGAGATAGGTCGTTCGGGAGGGAGTGACGTTGACCTCGCCTGAAAGTGAGTTGTATCCTGAGGCCGACAGGTAGTAGGTGTGGGGGCCCCACGGCAGCGTGAGGTTGAACTGACCGGAGGAGCTGATGTTGGAGTCGAGCCGGCCGTCGATCGCCAGAGCCCCGGTCGCGGGTGCGATCGTTCCCACCAGCGTCCCGTTGACCCGGACCAAGGAGATTGCCACGTGAGTCGTGTTGTTCGCAACGATCGTCACGTTTGTGGGGTCGACCCACGTGGTGTAATTGGCGGCCTCGGCGCTGAGCGTGTACTCCCCAACCGCGAGGCTCGCGTTGAACGTGCCGTTCGTCGCATTGACCGAGATCGGGGCCCCATTGACATACACCGTCGCATCGGCGGGCTGAACAGTTCCCGCGAGGGTGCCGTTGACGGGGGTGAAATTGAGCAGGACCTCCTGAGAGCCGGTGATCCCGGAAATGGTGACCGTGCCGGAGGCCGGGGTAGAGGTCCAATTGGCGGGTGGGACGACCGTGTACGCGTAATCGGAGACGTTCACCGGTGCGATGGCGAGAGAGGACGTGGTGGTGGTATACGGCGGGGACAAGCTGCCTCCATTGCTGGACAGCTGAACCCCCCAAGTTCCGGAGAGGTTGTACCCGTGCTCGAGGAACGTGAGTCCGAAGGTCTCGGTCAATGGGTGATAATCGCCCGGTGAGATCTTCCCGTAGTCCGTGTACAGCGGAGGCGTGACCACAAGATTACCCGGGAGGCCGTAATTCCACCAGAAGTTCCCGCCCTGGTAGGCCCCGTTGACGATGCTTCCGGAAAGGGGGATGTTGAACCCCGGCGCAAAGTAGGTCAGGCTCGTATCGGTCGTGTAGGTCCGGTTCCAGCGATCGGAATAGTTGGCAGGCGCCCCGGTATACATGTTGTAGCCCGGATTGACCGCCGTGGTCTGGGTGTACACCGCGTTGTTGTAGACGAGGTCCCCGTTCTCGGCATCCTGGATGCCGATCGCCCGCGCTCTGGGCCAAAGGTTGGGCGCGAGTGGCCCCGACATCGGAGACCAACGGAACGTGCTGCCCCAGATCGTGTTGTTGTACCCCCCGGCCAGGTAGATCCCGTCGCTCTCGGTGTTGAACGTGTCGTTGGCGACCAGGTTATGGGAGGAGTTCCAGAAGACCATGTTGAACGTCGCGTAAGTGTAGTACGGTGTTTGCAGAACGGGGCCGTTGGGAGCGGACGGGGTGCTGTCGTTCCAGTACAGCGAGTTGCTGAACCAGCCCGAGATGTTGCTGGCGTTCGCCACCGAGACGTTCGTGGAATCGTAGAAGACGTAGCTGAGGTCGTTCGTGGGCGGATAGATGGAGCTGGCCGGCACATCGGTCTCGAATGGGCCCGGCTGGAGGAGCTCGGCCGAGACATGTGTTCCCACGAAGAACACCCCGGAAAATACTGGGAAACCAAAGTCGTTCATCTCACCGAACCGGGAGGCCATGGGGGTGACCTGTCCGTCCCGGATCAGGTAGGGCGTCGCGTTCGTTCCATCCCCACCCGAGGAGAGCGCCGGGAACTGAGAATCATTCCATACCCAGATCGGCGTCGTGACCTCCGAGGCCGGATCTAGCGCCAGAGTCGGGTCGAAGGGCACGGATTGACCCGCGACCACCCGGATCGGCTCGGTGGTCGAAGAATAGTAGCTCAGAGTGGCAGAGGTCGTGTAGGTACCGGGCGCGACCGATACGTTCGAGTTCAACATCGTGGGTGCCCACACCGGCGCATCGCCGGTGAAACTGTTGGCGCTCTCATTCAGGAACAGGAAGGCATCCGTGGGTTGCACGTTCGTCTGGATCGTGGCTACGCCCGGAGGGCCGGACGCGTTCCAGAGTCCGGTCAGGATCGACGGCCCGCCGGATACGATCGCGTGCGGTCCCGACGTGGCGTTGGTCCATTCGATGTTCACTCCGGAGGCGCTCTCGCCGGAGTTCGACCCGTAGCTCAACGCCGAGGGGACGGCGACATAGCTCCGGGTCGTCCCGTTCCAGTAGTCGAGCGACATGGTCGCGCCGGCCGCGTAGAAATTGGCTTGGCTCCCTCCCCCTGGGCCGCCGAGAACGAACTCGAAATCATACGGGTGACCGGTGGGAGTGTACGTGAAGCCGTTGGCGTCGAAGACGGCCGGCTTGGTCCCGGGCGCGATTCCCGGGGCGGTCGAGTTGAATTCGACGAAGTCGAACGGATAAGAGACCGGCGTCCCGCCGCCGGCGCTCAGGACCGCCGAAAAGTCCACGGAATCGTTCCCGGCGATCATCGTCGAGTTGAGGAACAGGGTGACGTTGAACGGATAGGCGATGTTGGGCAGGCGGCTCACTGAGTAGTAGAAGAACGGTAGGCCTCGGAACGACCCGTTCGTTCCGTTGGCCACGATCGCATGCGGCGGAAGGAGTGGAGTGGAGAAATCCCAGACGTTGGAGACGAGGTAGAGGGAATGGCTCTGCGCGTAGTAGAGCACGATGTCCTGAACCCAGAACTGATAGGTCTGATTCCCGAACAGGGTGACGTCTTCGAGGACGGCGTTCAGCTCGGCCGAATAGGCATCCGGTGTGCTGTCCAGCACGTACAACGGCTGAAGCCCGGTCTTGTTGGTACTGAGGTTGGCCTCAAGGCTCGTCGTATTCAGATCGTATGGTTCGAGCGACCCCCCGACCCCCGCGGATAGGCCGTACTCCCCAATCCCCATCGCGGCGGTGATCGTCTGGCCCAGGTCAGGCGGCGTGATGTGACCGCTCGTGGCGGCGGAGTGGATCTGGGGTGACGTCACCGAAGGGCTCGGCACATAGACGAATCGGGCCGGAATGCCCTCGGTGCTGGCCGCAGCGAGTGCCCGAGCAGCGATGCCCGTCGGAGTAGGAGGCTCGGGGGGGGAGTCCGGGGCCACCGAAGAGGAGTGGCCCGGGCCGACGTGGACGTTCGGGGACGCCCGACTGGGCACGCCCGCCCGGGGGGGAAGGGCACTGTGAGGGGCCGGCGGGAAGAGTGCGACCCCCAGGGAGGAAACCAGCACGAGAAGGGCCACCGCTGCTGCTAGCCCCAACGGCAAGGGTCTAACGCGCATCTCCGGCGGATGACCGCTCGTACTACTTAGGGTCTTGAGGCCGTCTCGAACTGGAGACCTGGCCGTCTCAGGTCGAGCCCCCAGGAGGGGGGTTCCACCCGGGGTTGAGGCATACCGCGGCCGCACGACGGCCGAGCGCGGCCACCACTCTCGGCGATGACCTCGTAATCATCGGCGCACTGGGATCGGTTCGAGGACTCCCGGATTGGATTTCGTAGGGAATCTGAGACGGTTCCCTCAGCTGGTTAACCTTAAGTCGAAAACCCCGAGTGAACACGCGATTGTACGACTCTCTCGTGACCGGTTCGGCCGGATTCATCGGTAGCCATCTGACAGAACTTCTGCTGGAGCGCGGTGACCGGGTCCTGGGGGTCGATTCGTTTGATACCTACTATCCGTCGGCCCAGAAGCGCCGGAACCTGCGCCGCCCGCTGGCGCATCCCCGATTCAAATTCGTGAAGGGCCCGGTTCAAGGTCTGCGCCTGGGTCGGCACCTGGGACGAGAATCGGTGATCTACCATCTCGCGGCCCAGCCCGGCGTTCGGGGAAGTTGGGGCGCGAAATTCGACCGGTACGTCCAGAACAATGTCCTCGCCACCCAGTCCCTCCTCGAAGAGGTGGTGCGGTCCGGAACCCGGGCGAAGGTCGTCTACGCCAGTTCCTCATCCATCTACGGGGAACAACCCTCTGGACCCATGCGCGAAGAGGCGACCCCCAACCCGGTCTCCCCGTACGGGATGACGAAGCTATCGGCGGAACACCTCGGACGACTGTACGCCCGCGCCTACGGGTTGTCGTTCGTCAGCGCGCGGCTGTTCACCGTCTACGGCCCTCGCCAGCGACCGGATATGGCGTTCAACAAGTTCTTCCGATTGGTGGGAGCCAGCCGTCCGATCGAGGTCTACGGGGACGGCCGCCAACTCCGCGATTTTACATACGTGGGCGACATCATCGACGGCTTGGTGAGCGCCGGGGCCACCGACTCCGAAGAGGTAGTGTTCAACTTGGGAGGAAACTCGCCGGTTCGCCTGGACGAGGCGATCGCCCACATCCGTGCGGTCACCGGTTTGCCGGTCAAGATCCGTCGTGTGGGGCTCCAGCGCGGGGACCCGCGGACGACCTGGGCCGACAACCGACGGGCGCGCCGTGAGCTCCATTTCCGCTCCCGCACTCCGCTCCGCGAAGGGCTTCGCCGGCAATGGGCGTGGCACTCGGGGGAGCCGGGGGGCGACCTCCTTGCCTAGCGGGGCCCCCGCTCCGGCCCCCTCTCCCGCCCCCGGTCCGGCCCCTCCGCCGGCTCCGGACGAGCCGTTCCTTCCGTACAAACTCGAGGTACCTCGTCCGCCACCCGAGGGCTCGTGGGTGCCCGTCTTTCTTCTGTTCCTCAGCTTTCTCGGCTTTCTTGGCTTCGCCCTCCTCCTCTATGCGTTCAAATTCGGGGGGGTCACCGACAGCTGGTACGGGTTCCCGACCCGCGTCGCCTTCGTGCTCCTCCTGACGCTCGCCGCGGCGCCGTTCTTCCTGACGATCTACAAGCGGGTCCCTGCGCTGTACCTCGCGCTCCCCGTGATCCTGATATTCTTCCTCTACCGAATCCTCTCTCCGAGCGGCCTACCGTATTCCCAAGACCCGGTCTTCAACCTCCAATTCGCCCAGGCCATCCTCACGTCCGGGAGCTGGCACCCCCTCGCTGGGGTCACCGGCCAGGCCGGGACGTACAGCTATTTCCCGGGCGGCGCCGTGTTCAACGCCGAGGCGGCGTCCCTGACCTCCCTCACGCTGTTCCAGACGTTCCCGTGGGCGTACTCTCTTCTCCGACTCCTGATCGTTCCCCTGGCGGTGTACGCCCTGTCCGCCCGGTTGTTCGGACCCCGCCCGGCAGCTCTGGCCGTCCTGTTCTACATCAGCGTCCCCTCCTTCGAGTTCAACATCCCGACCCAGCAGGACTTCGCCGTCACCTTCTTCGTGCTCGCGTTCGCGGCCTTGGCCTTCCTCGCGACGGAGAACAGCCTGAGCTCGAACCTTACGATGCTCCGGGTGGGGGTTATCGTCGCCGTGGCAATGGTCGTCATCAGCCACCATGTCTCGACCTACATCCTCCTCGCGTTCCTTGGCCTGCTCGCCGTCCTTCCGTGGATCCTGCATCGGAAGGACCCGTATCCGACGATGCGTTCGCTCGCGGTCTTCTTCGGGGCCCTCGCGACCGCGATCGTTTGGGTCGCGGCCGTCAGCTTGCCGGTGCTCGAGGCTCAGAAGGACCTGCTCGCCAACAATCTGAACGATCTGGTCCACCCCAGTCAGGCCCCGGCCTCGGCCGCCCTACTCGGGGCGACATTCCCCCTGTACCAAGTGGGGTGGATCGTGCTCTCCGTGGTGCTCGTCGGGCTCTTCGCAATCCTCGTCCTCGCCGAGAGCTATCCCCGCCCGGAGCGGGCGTTCGTCACGTTCTCCGTCCTCGCGGCACTCGTCGTCGCGGTACTGTCGATCCCGTTCTTCTCCACGGGGTTCAACGTGCTCATCCTCCGAGAGTTCGAGTATACGGGTGTTATCCTCGCTCCGGCCGCGGCATGGTGGGTGACCACTCGACTGGTCGGCGGGACCGAGGGCTTGTCGCCGCAGCCCACCCCCACCAGCAATCCCCGTGCTGCACCCCGTAGGGTCTGGGTCTCGCGCACCCACGGCTCGACCCGCAACATCGGGTTCGCGATCGTGGCAGTCGTCGTGATCGCGGTGGTATTCGCGGGCGGCTCGCTCGTCCCCCTGAGTTCCCGCGACCAGTTCGCCGCAGCGTCGGCTCTCTCGATCGACTCCCCCGTGCACATCAACCAGACCGTGTATGGGGCGCTGACGTGGGCGGAGGCCCACTTGTCCAAGGATCACCCGATCTGGGGCGACTACCTGGCCTACACGTTGTTCGGAGGGTTCGGGGGATTCAAGCTCCGGTACGACTCCTTCATCCTGTTCAACGGAACGGGCTTCTCGTCCATTGCGGTCGCGTCCCTCCACACCAACGACTACGTCTTCCTCGACCGGTTCATGACCACCACGACGGTCCAACCCGTATTCTATGGACCGACGACGGACCAACCCAACGGGACCATTTCACCGGCGGAGCTGGCCAAGTTCTCCGAGAACCCGGTATCCTTCGCGCTGCTCTACTCGGATTCCACGTTCACGATCTATCAGTATACCGGCATCCAGCCAGCGATCGGCTGAAGCGATGCGGGCCGGCCCGGACGGCCGTTCGTCCGCGAGCTAGAACACTCCGAGCAGGTCGAGGACCAGGGCGGCCGCCACGATCAGGCAGAGCAGGATCGTCACGTCGAGCGTCCTCCGGGAACTCCGCGAGAGCCGTCCCGGATACAGCTGACGGGCGAGGGCCAGGGCGACGGCCAGAAGTCCCACGGCCCCGAGCACCCAACGAAGGTCGACCACGGAATTCACGCCCACTCTAGGCCGGCCGGGAGATCGTCATCTCCCACGAGGCCGAACGCAAGGCCTTGCCACCCGCGCCCGAGAGGACGAACGTGAGCACCCAATGGATGACCGCGGTGCCGACGGGTACGGGGGCGGTGAAAAAGAAGTGAACCTTCTGGAAGGCGGTGCCGTTCGCCCCGATCACCAGATGCACGGAGCTGGTCGTCGGTCCCGCAAGGTCGAGGAGCGAGGTCAACGGCGGTCCTTTCGTAAATGACGTGGCATTGCCGTTCGGGGATGCGTTCAGGGTCAGGTTGAGCGTCTGCGCCGTGCTGTCGTTGACAAGAACGTCGATGATGTACGTCGGCCCACTGGAGAGGTTCCCGATCGTTCCATTCCGGGTCAGGTTGTTGACGGTCCCTCCCGGCCCGACAAGGGCAAGGGAGAGGTTGGGCGTGGGAGCGGGGAAGATGCTCGCGAAGTAGATGATGAGGACGAGGACGAGCACGATCCCCACAACGAGGGCGTACCCCACGGCCCGCTGGGCGGAAGAGTGACCGGGCAGGCGCAGCTCTTCGGCGACGACCGCGGTGAATCGGGAGCCGGACTCCGCGGGCTGCTTCGCGACCCAGGCCAGGGTCGCTCCCATAAGCAAAATCAGGGCGACGAACGCGAACACGGGGGCGGGCAGTCCGAGGTTGAACTCGAGCAGCACGAGCCCGACGGCGACGTTGAACGCTACGCTGAGGCCGACCGTCAGTGCGAAGGTCAGGCTCCACGGCCACCGCGGCTGGGCCCCGAAGGCGAGCGCGCCGAGGGCGTATCCGGGGACGAACAGCAGGGTGAGCAGGCCCAGTGGAACCTCGACCCAAGGGGTCGGAAACACGACGGCGACGACCGCATAGACCCCCGTCAGGACGGTCAGGATGAACAGGTAGGTGCGCCGGTAGAACTGCGGGGGAAGGGCGGTCGGGCCGTCCGGTCGCGCGGCCACGAGCGTAGTTGAGGATAGGGGCTACCTAAAGGTTGCGATTGAGATTCCTCGCCGAAGGGACGTCTCGGGACCGGCGGTGGACTGAGCTCGGTTTCGAGCCCGGGCGGCTCAGGATAACTCCTTAATGGGGGAGGGCGCTCCTCGTCCAATCGTGATACGAATGCGGAGCCGCGGGCCCGAACGCTTGAACGGGAACCGGCCGCGTCGGCCCACATGGTGAAGGTCTGCTACCTCGCCCCCGAGCTCCTGCCGAACACGGGTGGGGTCGGGACCTACTCGGTCGAGATCCTGCGGGAGTTGGCGGGGAAGGTGGACCTGACGGTCCTCACTCCGCTCCGGCTCGGCGGTTCGGACGTCTACGACCGGGCTCGCCTGGAGGAGTATTTCGGCCATAGGATCCGGGTCCTCACGATCTCCGAGGCCTCGGACACGTTCTTTTACAACGTGGCGTTCCAACGCGCGGTTCGACGCACCGTCCACGAGCTCCTGACGACGGAACGCTTCGACCTGATCCACTCCCAGCACGCCCACATGCCGGACCTCCTCCTTGGGGGCTCCTCCCGACTCCCACCGACGGTCCGGACCATCCACTCCACGATCGGAGGCCAGCGTCAGGGGATGCTCGTCGCCCGACGGCTCAAAGGAGTCCTCGAGCCGGGCGAACGTTACCAGGTCCTCCTCGCCCCGGTGCTGCAGACGGCCGAGTGGACCGTCCTGCACCGGCCCCGCGACTCGTACATCGCGGTCTCCGACTGGACCCGGACCGAACTCCTCGCCCGGGGGATCGCGCCGGAGCGGATCCACGTCATCCACTGCGGCGGCGATCCGACGCGGTTCGGTCCGGACCGACGGTCGGAAACCCTGCTCCGCTCCGCCCCAGACCGCCGCGTCGTCCTGTTCCCGGGCCGGCCGACGCTCGTGAAGGGAGCGTCGGTGCTCGCCCAGGCGCTTCCCCGTGTGATCGAGCAGTTCCCCGGCGCGGAGTTCGCGTTCACCGGAGGGGGGGCCGAGGATTTTCTCAAGATGGTCCCGCTCTCTCCGGCGCTGCGGAGCCACATCCGGTTCCTCGGATACGTTCCGTTCGACCAGCTCCCCCGGATCTACGCATCGGCCGATCTGGTCGTGGCACCAACCTACTACGAGAACTTCCCGATCCGTATCCTCGAGGCCCTCGCCTCGGGCGTTCCGGTCGTCGCCTCGGCGGTCAACGGAATACCCGAATCGGTTCTCCCCGGGAAGACGGGAACCCTGATCCCCCCGGGCGACCCGGTCCGGCTGGCGGACGCGATCGTGGAACTACTTCGAGACGACGCCCTGCGGGCCCGCATGGGGGTCGAAGGCCGCCGCCTCATCACCGATCGGTTCTCCTGGGCCCGAGCAGGGGCGGAGACGGCCGAGCTGTACCGTCAGGTCGCCGGATAACACGAAACCCGACACCCAACGACGGGCCCGACCGAGCCTCCCGTCGGGGCCGGGGATATGCCGCGGCGGGGGATTGTCCCGGATCTGCGGCGACCTGCTGCTTCCAACGCAGGAACTGTGCCCAAAAGGCCGGGCCGGCGCAGTAACCTGCCGAGGTAAGGGGAATCCGAAGGGGCCGTAGCCGCTTGGGTACTTCGGACCAAGGTTCAAATGCCCCCGTGGGAAATGCACCCTGCCGCCGACGCAATCCGATGACACCGAACTCCCCGCTCTCTGCACCCGCTTCCGCACCGCCGGCCACTGTGTGGCCGGCCGAACTGGGGGCGCGGTTCCGAGGGGCCCGGGCCGTGGTCATCCTCCCGACATTGAACGAAGAGCGGGGGCTGGCCCGAACCCTGTCCGAGCTGAGCCGACAACGCCTGCACGCGCCCGACCGGCGGGTGGAGATCCTGATCGTCGACGGCGGATCCACGGATGGAACCCTCGGAGTGGCCGCCGCTCGCGGAATCCCGGCGGTGCGACAGACCGGCCGGGGCAAGGGGGCCGCCGTCCTCGAGGCGATCTACTGGGTGCAATCCCAACGGATCCCGTACGCGGTCGTACTGGATGCCGATTCCACCTACCCTCCCGACCGCGTCCTGGATGCGCTCGACCTGCTCGAACAGAGCGCCGACCTGGTCGTCGGGATCCGACGACCGGTGCCGACCGTCCCTCTCGGTCCACGCGAGATGGTGCACCGCCTGGGCAACATCGGGTTGAGCTATGCCGCGAGCGTCCTTTCCCGGCGGACGATCCTCGACATCTGCAGCGGCTTCTGGGGGGTCTCCACCGACCTCATGGTCTCTCTGAACCTCGAGCAGGCTTCGTTTGCTATCGAAGCGGAACTGGTGCTGAAGGCGATCCACCGTCAACTTCGGGTGGTCCAGATTCCCATCGATTATCGCGACCGCATCGGAGAAGCCAAGCTTCGGGCGGTTCGGGACGGCGCCCGTATCCTCCTCACGATCCTCCGCCACGGTCGGTCGCACGCGGACCGGGCTACGCCCGAGCTGGCGGTCGCCCCCGATTCTGGCGAGCTCCTTTCGATCGGATTGATCACGGGAAGCCGTGCGGCGGTCCTCGAGTGTGCCTCCTCCGACTCGGCGGCCGCAAGCAATCTCGCCACGGTGCTCCGGCGCAACTTCCCGGAGACGGTCGTTCAGGTTGAATCGACGGAGCCGAGCGTCGTCTCGGGCCGCAATCCGTTGGTGGCCCCGCATCCCACTCCGATGGTCGTTTCGCTGACCTCGGCCGGCTCCAAGGACGCCCACGCCCGCGCGGTCGCGGTCTCGATCGGCTCGCGTCGACGCCAGCTGATGATCGAACTCCCGTCCGCCCTGTTGCTGGACGCTCCGGAGGTCGACGAGTCGTCGGCCACAGCCCGTTCGGGCGGATGGGTGGTGCCCGGGCGCGCGACCACGCATGCCCGCTTCCCTTCACTCGAGGTCCTGACGTCGCGCCTGAGCTACGACCGAATCGACCAGCAGCGAACCCTCCTCTGGGCCAACGGGTTCCACGCGATCGAGCGCGAACGTCGCGATCTGGTCGAGCTCACCGACCCGGTCGGTGAGGCGTGAGCGTCACCTCGCCCCGCTCCTCGGGGACCGGCGAGGGGCCCTCTGCCGCGTCGCAGTTGCGAGTCGTCCTCGACTTCGACGGCACGCTCGTCGACCCGAACGTCGCCATCATCCTCGTGGAGGAGTTCGCCCCGAACGGCCGGGAGCTGGCCCACGAGATCGACATCCTCCTCCACGAGGGGAAGATCGGGCTGCGGGAGGCGTGGCGACGGCAGGTCGCCCTGCTCTCCGCGGACCGCATGGGAGAGATGATCAAGTTCGCACGCCACCGGGTGCCGCTCCGCAAGGGCGCCAAGGAGTTCCTCGAGCTCGTCCGGCGCCACTCCGTGCCCGTAACGGTCGTTTCGGGGGGCCTCGAGTTCTACATTCGGGAGGTCCTCGACCGCGAACACCTGGACCTCCCGATCCAATCGGACCGGCTGACGGTCCTCCCCTCCGGGGAGCTGAGCGTGATCCATCCGTTCGAGCACCCCACCTGTCGTCTGTGCGGGATCTGCAAGGCGGCGATCGTGGACGACCACTCGAGCGGACGTCGCAGTGTCTTCATCGCGGACGGGTCCACCGACCGGTACGGTGCGGAGAGCGCGGACATCGTCTTCGCCCGCCGCCGACTGCTCGAGTACTGTCGTCGGGTCGGGATCACCGTCTACCCGTTCGAGGACTTTGAGCCGGTCACCGCCCAGTTCGCGCGCTGGCTCGAGGCGGGAGAGGCGCTCCCTCCGCGCCGGACGATGGGCCTCGCCGACTCGCCGTGCCCCATCTCCCGGACCCTCTCCGGGCACCCCGATCCCTAACGCTCG
Source organism: Thermoplasmata archaeon (assembly GCA_050011355.1). Taxonomy (GTDB): domain Archaea; phylum Thermoplasmatota; class Thermoplasmata; order Lutacidiplasmatales; family UBA184; genus Lutacidiplasma. The sequence continues at coordinate 22,184 of JBEKJG010000013.1, forward strand.
ATCCGGGTCCGCGCCGGGGACGCTGCACGCCAGGGTCCCACCTGCGGCGGGCGAACGGGACCTGGGCTCGCAATCCAGGGCCCCGGGCGAGAACCCCGAACGCGCGGGCGCTCCGGTCGGCCCCCCCGGCTCTCAGGAGAGCCTCTCGAGGTCCCGAACGGCTCCGGAGCCTTCGGGGTTACGATGGGGATATATACGTGTCCATGCGTATTGCGTCTCCATGCGGCTTTCCGGGTTCGGTATCGCGACAGAGCGTCTCAACTGGGTCTCCGATGCGGTCCCGGCGCCGATCCGGCGCTCGGGCCCCGTGCCGTCCCGCCGTATTCGCCCGCCCGCACGCCTCCGAGTGCGCGTGGGCCGGCGTGCAGGAGCGCGCTGAACATGGAGCAATCCTCGCGGCTGCCGCGTTCGGAATCCCACACCTGGGCCGCGCCGTTGGCCCCGGAGCATGCCCCTGCCGCGGACGCCCACTCCGCGGCCTCGCTCGTCCAGGGGCTCCGGCTCATCGGGATGCCGTCCCGGGAGGCGCGTCTCTACCTGACCCTCGTCCGCGGCCCCCTCGGGGTGCGGGAAGCCGCGGAGGTCGCGGGCCTGCACCGCGCCACCGCCTACCGCGTCCTCCTCCGTCTGCTCGACCGCGGGATGGTGGCCGGTGACGGTCGCTCCCCGCAACGATTCCATGCGGTCGCCCCGGACGTGCTCCTCCACCGACTGCAGGCGCTCTACCAGGAGGAGTCGGAGGTCGCCGCACTGCTCGCGGAAGTGTACGGCCGCTGGGTCGTGAGCTCGCTGGCCTCGGGGGCTCCGGCGGACCCGAACACCGCGGACCATCCCCGCATCATTTCGGCCGAGGGTCGCGCGCCGCACCCGGCGCTCACGGAACTCGGCGACGCCCGGCAGTCGGTGGACGTTCTCGTCCGCCCCCTCTCGATCTCGCTCGCGTACCGGAACGGGCTCGCCCGAACGCTGGGCCGCCTGGGACGGCAGGGCGTGCGCGTCCGGGTCGTGACCGACGCGACGCCGGCGGACTACCGGTTCGCCGCCGCGATGGTCCGGGACGCGGGCGACCGGACGGGGTCCGTCCAGGTCCGCCACTTCACACCGGTCATCGGACAGTTCTACCTCATCGACGGACGGCGACTGGTCCGGCTCCCGACCCTCGGAGTGTTCGGGCGGGCCCCCCAGGTCGCGGTGGTGGTCGTGGACCTTCCGCGGGTCCGGGCCCAGGTCGCGCGCTTCGAAGCGCTCTGGACCGAGGGCTCGGGGGCGCTCCGCGCGCCCCGGTCGACCCGGAGCTACGGCTGGCGCGCTCCGTCCGACCCCGTTCCGGCGCGCTCGAGCCACTACGGGATCTCCCAGGGCACCGCCCCGCAACGGGCGGGGTTCTCGAGCACCTGGACCCCCGATCTCGATCGATTCCGCCGGCCCCTCGTCTAGATACCCGAGGCGCCGGCTTCGGGCGGATTCGCCCCCCGCCCCCTACCGGGAACTATCGGCCATCGACGGGCGCCGCGGACTTCGGGAGGGCCTCCTCCCGAAGCACGCGGTCGAGGGCGTCCCGATACTCCGGGTCCCGGAGTCCGAAGCGCAGGTTCGTCTCGAACCAGAGCAGCGGGGTGCCGGTATCGTACCTCTTCCCGTTGATGACGACCCCGATGACCGGCTCCTGGCTCGCCAGCCGCTGGAGGGCATCGGTCAGCTCGACCTCCTTCCGCCGTCCCGGCGGGGTCTCGCGGATGCAATCGAAGATCTTGGGGCTGAGCCAGTACGCCCCCGTGAGAGCGAACCGACTGGGGGCGTCGGCCGGTCGCGGCTTCTCCACGAGCCGGTCGATGCGGATCGCGGTGGGGCTCAGGGACGCTCCGCCCACGATTCCGTAGTGGTCGACCCGGTCCTCGGGCACGACCTCCAGCGCGACCGCGCTGCCGCTGGGCGCCCAGAGCGCCGTGGCGGCGCGCAGTTGCCGGAGCACCGGCGGGTCGCACTCATAGATCGAATCCCCGAGCAGGACCCCGAACGCCTCGTGGCCGACGTGCTGCTCCGCGCAGGCGACCGCGTGGGCGAGCCCGAGGGGGGCGCGCTGGCGCACGAAGTGGATGGTCGCCTGCTCGCTCAGCGCCTCGAGCCGTTGGAGCGCGGGCTGGGAGTTCAACGCCCCGAGCTCGGGGTTGTGGTCGAAATGGTCCTCGAGGGCTCGCTTCCCCCGGCCGGTGACGATGATGATGTCGTCCGCCCCGCCGGCGATCGCCTCCTCGACCACGTACTGGATCACGGGGCGGCCGACCACGGGGAGCATCTCCTTCGGCATGCTCTTCGTCGCCGGCAAGAAGCGGGTCCCAAGCCCGGCGGCGGGAATGACGACCTTCATCGCGGGTGCCTCCGGCCGTTCGCGGGCGAGCCTCCCCCACGGCGAGTGGACGGGGCGAGCGCCGGGTTTCCGGACGCGGTGCCCAGCCCGACCCACCGGAGGTCGGGACGCGCGCGGAGAGGGGTGGGGAGGGCGCGCCGGAGATCGACGACGAGCGGTCGGCGCATCCGACGGGTCCAGGACGACGGGAAGTCCAGGTACTCGGGCCATGCCGCCTGGATCACGGCGGCGTCTGCTCCCTGGATCGCTTCGGTCGCTGTGCGGCAGAAACGGACCCCGGGGCCGGTCGACCCTCCCGCCTCCGTCCACAGACGACGGAAGTTCTCTAGTGCCACCGGGTCGTGGAAACGAACCGAGGCCCCCGCGGCTCGAAGGTACTGGGCGAGCGGCAGCGCGCGGGATTCGCGAACATCGTCGGTCTCTGCCTTGAACGCGAGGCCCAGGACGGCAACCCGTCGCCCCCGGAGCGTGCCGATCGCCGACCGCACGATCTCGAACGCGTGGCGCGTCTGGTCCTCGTTCGACGGCACGATCGATTCGAGGGTGCGGGGGTGGAGGCCGAGGTCATGACTCCGGGCGACCAGCGCGCGCACATCCTTCTCGAAGCAGCTCCCGCCGAATCCGGGGCCCGCGCTGAGGAACTTCCGGCCGATGCGGGAGTCGAGGCCCACGGCGTCCGCGACCCCGTCCACATCGCTGCCGACCGACTCGGCGAGGCGCGCGATCTCGTTGATGAAGGTGACCTTCAGGGCCAGGAAGGCATTCGCCGCATACTTCACCAGTTCCGCGCCCGTCGGGGAGACGGAGATCACGGGGGCCGGGAAGGCACGGTACACGGCCCGTAGCTTGCGCTCGTCGGCGGTCCCCGAGACGCCGATCACGATGCGCTCGGGCTCGAGGACGTCCTTCACCATCGAACCCTCGGCCAGGAACTCCGGGTTCGCCGCCACGGTCAGTTGGGGAGGAGAGCGACCGGAAATCCGCTCCAGCGTGGGCCGGAGGACCTCCTCGGTCGTCCCCGGGACGACCGTGCTCTTCACGACCACTAGCCGCGGCGGAGTGTCGGCCCGAAGGGCCTCTCCCAGTTCCCGGACGCCCCGCAGCATCGGCCGGAGGTCGATATGGCCGTCCGGCCGCCGGGGGGTCGGGAGACAGAGGAAGAGGAGGTCCGAACGGTCTACGAGCTCGGCCCAGGAGGCGACGATATCGAACCGACCGCTCTTCAAGCCGCCCTTCAGCAGGTCCTCGATCCCCGGCTCATGGATCTTTGTGCGTCCGCGCGCGAGATCCCTACGTACCTCCGCGCGGACCTCGTACCCAACGACCTGGACCCCGCGCCGGGCAAATCCCAGGCCCGTGGCGAGGCCCATGTACCCGAGCCCGGCGATCCCGACCGTGAGTCCCTTACCTACCATATCGAAGTGCCCCGTGTTAGAAGAAAGTGAAGAAGCCGCCGAGGACGCCGCCGTTCGGTCCCTCGCCGCCGAACACGACGACGTTGCCGTCGTCCTCATCGTCCGCGATCGCCGAGAACGCGGCCGGGGGCGGTGGGAGCGCACCGTCGTGCAGGGTCACGTTGACCCATACCCCTCCAGCGAATCCCCAGGTGTCCGGCAGGTAGTTCCCGGAAGCGCCGACACCCCCGACGAGCACCGCGCAGACGTTCGGAAGAAGGCCGCTCGTGTTCCGGTAGTCGAATGCGTCCCAATGGTCGTCGACCATGGAGGCCCCATACCGGGCCGGGGGAGCGAGGCCCACGCTGGACGAGACGTTCCTCCAGGCCCCGCTGACGAACTCCCACGTGTCCCCGAACGTAGTCGTGGAGTCGTGCCCGCCGAACAGGACGATGTAGCCGTCCGTGATGTCGTAGGCCATCGCCGCCGCGGCCCGGGGTGAGGGTGCCGTCGTGAGGTTGAGCTCGGTCCAGTTTCCGGTGACGACCGAACCGTTCGCATTGGAAGAACCCTGGTAGATCCAGGTGTCGCCGTAGAAACTGCCGGCTCCCGTGCCGTTCTGCCCACCGAAGAGGACGAGATAGCCGGCTGGGCTGACGTCGAACGGGGAGAGGTCGTAGGCGAGGCTCTCGTTCGCCCGCGGAGTCGGAGCGTTGGTCGTGACGATCTGGTGCCAGTCGCCCGTGATCGGACCGCCGAGCCAGGCCCAGGTGCCCCCCAGGTAGCCGTTGGGCCCGTACCCGCCGAAATACACCACCTGACGCGACGCGGCATCGAACGCCATCGCACCGAAGGCCCGAGCGGAAGGCGAGTTCCGTGGGGTCGCGGGATACCAGACGTTCGTGTCCTGCTGCCAGGTGTCGTTGAGGTAGCCGACCCGACCGTCGGGGAGCACGCCGAGCCCTCCGAAGACCATGATCACCTCGTTGGAGGCGCCGTAGTACGCGCCAGCCGCACCCTCCCTTGCGCTCGGGATCACCGGCGGGAAGAACGGCTCGTAGTTCCCCGCGTACGTGAACCGCTCGTTGGTGAGCTCGATCTGCCCCGATACGTTGACGAGACCGGATTGGATGAGCAGGTCGAAGGAGTCCTGCAGGGACTCGAACCCGAACTCGGCTTCCGCGGTTCCGAGGTCGGGATAACCGAGGGAGGAGTTGGTCCGGGTGAACTCCTTCCACGTGGTCGGAGCGTACAGGTTCCAGGTGTCGTTGAACAGGTCATTGCACTGCATCGCTACGGGGTCGACCGCCTGGCCGCACCCTCCGATGAGGACGAGCTGGTGGGCGGGCACGAACGAGAACACCGCGCCCCATCGTGCGGGAGGCGCGCTCGACGTGGTCAGATTGGTCCAAGCCCCGTGGAGATACTCCCACCAGTCCCCGAGGACCTGGGTGCCCCGAAGGCCGCCGTAGAGCACGGGGTAGCCGATGGTGGCGTCGTAGCTCGCCTCGGCAAATCCCCGCGGTCCGGGCGAAGTGGACGTCGCCAGCAAAGTCCAGGTCTGGGCGGTAAAGATCCAGGTGTCGGACAGGTCAGCTCCCGTCCCGTCGACTCCGCCGTAGAGGATCACGTAGCGGTCCGTCGTGGCGTTGTCGAACGCCATGGCCGCGCCGTACCGAGGGGAAGGGGCGGTCGGTTCCGGGAGCTGCGTCCAGACGTTCTCGTGGAACCTCCAGGTGTCATTGAGGGCCGCGCCGTCCGCCGCCCGCCCACCGAACAGGACGATCTCCCGGTCCGTGTAGTCGAAGACCATGCTGGCGAACGACCGCGCGGGAGGGCTCTCGGGAGGGAACAGCTGCTGCCAACTGCTGTTGCCACCCCACCAGATCCACGTCTCGTTGCTCGCCTGGTAGGTCCCGACCGTCCCGAATCCGACCATCCCGCCGAACAGGAGCGTGACGTTGGTCAGCGGGTCCCACGCCATCGAAGCCGCGTAGCGTGCCGAGGGGTTGGGCCAGGAGAGGGCCATGCTCCGGCGGTCGACATGCCAGGCGCCCCGGAGGAAATTCCAGGTATCGGGGTTCGCCGTAGGCAGGCCCCCCTCCACCCCGCTGAAGACGGTGAAATTGCCGTTCGTCGGATCCCAGAAGCCGGCGGCCCCCTCGCGCGCGGACGGGGAGATGGTGGTCAAAAGATGAGTCCACACTCCGCCACCGGCGAAGGTCCAGGTGTCGTTGTACTGGACGGAAAGCGTCGGGTTGACCCCACCGAAGAGGACCGATTCGTTGTCGGCGGAGTCGTACCCGAAGGCGGCGAAGGCACGGGCAGGAGGAGCGTGGGCCAGGTTCAAGGAGGTCCACTCGTCTCCGGCAAAGCTCCACGTGTCGTTGAGGAACCGCTCGGAACCGCCGGAAAGATTGACGCCGCCGAACAGGATGACGACGTTGAGGGCGGTGTCGAAGGCAATCGAGGCATCCTCCCTCCCCAGGGGAAGGGCCGACTGGTTTTGGGTCTGCGACGGGGCCTCCGCCCGCGTCCCGGCGTACCCTCCGGGGGAGAGGGCCGTCCACGCGCCGTTGTGGTACTGCCAGGTGTCCGAGAAGGTCTCGAGGCTGTTTCCTCCGCCGAAGAGGAGCGTGTATCCGTCTCGTGCGTCGTAGACGATCGCGGCTCCGGCCCGTGCGGGCGGCGCCAGAGTCGGGTCCAGCCGGGTCCACGTGTCGTCGGTGTACCTCCACGTGTCGTTGAGGTAATACTTCCCGTTGTACCCGCCGAACAACATCACGTAGTGATCGGAGGGCTGGTAGGCCATCGCCGCGCCCGCCCGCGCCGATGGGGAATCCCTCGGGCTGAGCGGGGCCCACGAACCGTGCAGATACTCCCATGTGTCGTTGAAGTACGTCGTTCCGTTCCAACCTCCGAACGCCACCGTGTACCCGTCCGTGGGGTCCCAGGCGACCGACATCAACGTCCGGCCGCTCGGCTGCGTGTACGACTGCCAGTATTCCCCCAAGTGGGGGGCGTCCGGGGTCGTGGCCGACGCGTTGCACTCGCCCGAAAGACTGGACCCAGAAACCGTGCAGTTCAGAGGGACGCCTCCGGCGGGGCCGCCGCCGAGCGCGAGCGAGCGCTCCGCGCCCTCGAGCGAGTCCCAGCCGAACAAGTTGGAAAGGTCGGACGCGGCCACACTCAGCGCGGCCTCGGCCCTAGGACCAGCCTGGAGCCCGCCCCCGATCGCCCCCAGGAGGAGGACGACGACGACGCCAAGGGCCACGGTGACCGATGCCGGCTCGGAGCGTCGGCGGCGCCGATGACCCCGCCAGGACAGGTCCATCCCTGTGCTGTTTACCCCCCGACCAGGAGGCGATGTGGGCCCCGCAACCATCGAGGAGGCCGGGGCTCGACCTTGTATAAACCTTCCTCGAAAGGGAGATTGGGTTTTGGGAATTGCGACAAGAGACCGCACCGTGCCGGTTGGTGGCGGTGGACTTTGGGGGACCGCTCCCGTCCGCGTCGTTCGGCGCCGACGCATGCCCGTTTTTGGGGCTAAGTTAAGAGCCTCGCGCGGTCGCACTGCCCGTGCCACCGGCCCGGCCCCGACTCGTCGTGCTCGGTCTTGACTCGGTCTCGCCGTGGATCCTGCACGAGCGATTCTTGTCGTTCATGCCGCGGATGCGGCGGTTCCTGAACGGCGCACGGTACGGAATCCTTCGGAGCGTCGACCCTCCGATCACTGTCCCCGCCTGGGCCGTCATGTTCTCGGGGGTCGACCCGGGAACACTGGGGCTGTACGGATTTCGGCACCGCCGACCCGGCACCTACCTCGACTACTACGGTCCCACCGCCCAGAATCTGGTCCGACCGATGGTCTGGGACCAGCTCTCCCGCGTGGGCATGCGAGTGTGCGTCATCGGCATGCCGCCGGGCTACCCACCGCCCCATGTGAACGGGGTGTACATCTCCGACTTCCTGACCCCCGAGACGGCCAAGGAGTACGTCTTCCCGGCCTCCCTGCAGCCCGAGATAGAGCGGGTCACGGGGGGGTACGCCTTCGACGTGCGATTCCGGGCGAGCGACCGAGACCGGGTCGGACACGAGCTCATCGAGATGACCCGTCGGCGGTTCGCGGCCGCACGGTACCTCTGGCGTCGGGAGAGCTGGGACTTCTTTGCCCTCCACGAGATCGGACCCGATCGAGTCCACCACGCGTTCTGGAAATTTTTCGACCCGAACCACCCTCGGTTCGAGGACAACCCGGCCCTCCGGGCCCTCGCGGAGGAGTACTACGCGCGGTTGGATGCCGAGATCGGCGCCCTCCTCGACATGGTGGGACCGGGGGTGCAGGTGCTCGTGGTCTCCGACCACGGCAGCCAGGCGATGAGCGGGTGCTTCTGCATCAACGACTGGCTCATCCGCAAAGGATACCTTGCGCTTCGGGGCCCACCCCCGCCGGCGGGCAGTCCGTTGGAGGACGCCTCGGTCGATTGGAGCCGGACCCGAGCGTGGGGCGCGGGCGGGTACTACGCGAGGATCTTCTTCAACGTCCAGGGCCGTGAACCCGAGGGGGTCCTCGCGCCCGACGAGCTAACGTCCTTCAAGGAGCGGCTCGTCGAGGACCTGCGGGCGATCCGCCTTCCCAATGGAACGTCGCTCCGCGCGGACGTCCGGGACCCGGCAAGGATCTATCGGACCACGACCGGGGACGCGCCCGACCTCATGGTCTACTTCGACGACCTCCGGTGGCGTTCCGCAGGCACGGTCGGTCACCCCGACCTCTTCCTGCCCGAGAACGATACGGGCCCGGACGATTCCGTGCACTCGTTCGAGGGAGTGTACGCGGTCGGCTCCCCTCCGGAGGGGACCGAGGGCCCTGCCGCACCGCAATCGATGATCGACATCGGTCCGACGATTCTGGCGAAATTCGGACTGCCGATCCCGGCGGACGTTCAAGGCAGGCCTATCGACCGATTCCTCTGAGGGACCGAAGGGTCCCCGACCGGGCTTCCCACGCGCTCTCCGCGGTCCGAAGGGCGGCAGGGCAGCCGTAGGGCGGACCGCGAAACGGCGACGGAAGGAATGGGTTCGCCCCGACCGACCGCGCCGGGACGGTCGGGGCAGGGATATAGCCGTACCGCGAAAGTGTGTTCCTTCACTCCGGCTTGCGGACCGCCACTCCCTCGGTGACCCAGCCGCCCGAGCCGTGGTGGCAGGTCGGCGCCGGAGCCCAGGACCACTCGCAGACGAAGTCTGTCGTGTTCTCGAACGAGACCTGGTTCCAGCTCCCCGTGTCGATCGTGTTGGTCGAGGTGTTGTAGCCGACCCCGTTCACGAACACCAGGCTCTGGAGGTCGCCCCAACCCGTGACGTTCAGCAGGTAGGAGTCCGTGTGGGTGTTGTTGTTGGCCGGGCACTCGTAGTACTTCGGTTGGGAGCTGACGAAGTAGGTCCAGACCGAGGTCCCGCTACCCGAGATGTTCCCGATGTAGTGGTCGGCATCGCTGTAGAGGTAGATCCAGGCCTTGATGTGGTTCGCCTGGCCGTTGAGCGTCAGCGTGATCTGGCTCAGGACCGAGACATTCAACGTGGCTCCTTTGCACCCGGTGATGTTGATCACGATCGTGTCGTTATGGCCGACAAAGTTGAGGTAGATCGGCTGGCTCTGGACGTTCGAGATGTCCACAACCCAGTTGATGTTCGAGTTGGAGAAGTTGTAGGTCAGGGCGCCCTGGGTCTGACAACCGCACTGGCCCTGGGTCGACGAGTAGGCCGAGGCGCGGTGATCTGCACCGTTGTAGGTGCAGGTCATGGTCGAGCCGCTGGTGACGGGCGTGCAAAGATTGCCCGTGTGCCACGTGGGATGGGGGCTACTGAAGTTCCAGTAGCCCGAGGTGTTCACAGTCTTCGCCAGCGGGGAGGTTGCGCCGACCCCAGCCGTAAGCCCGCTCGCCCCGGTCGACATCGATTGGCCGGCGGCTCCCCCAACCAAAAGGCCGAGGGCGACAACGACTACCGCCGCCCCGAACATTCCCGCGATCGCTCTCGTTCCCGAATCTCTCATGCGTTGATTTCCCCCGTTCCCGGTTCCGTTCGAACCTGATGGCGTGCGAGACCCGACCCGCAAGCCCATCTGGTCGCGAACGGGGCGAGAGATTGAACGGGAGTTCAAGAAAGAATCGGCGATTCTCCGGAAATCCATAAGTAATTATACACATCGTATATCCGCAGCCCTCCCCGCGCCCCTGCGAACCAGAACCTCTCCGATACCTCGAAGCCCTCCCACGGCCCCTTGGTGGGAGACGCTACCCGACGGCCCGATGGCCCCGGGGCCCGGACCTGCGTGGACACTTTCGAGGCGTGGGCCGGGTGGGGGAGTCTCCCGACTCTGAAGCGACCTCGTTTGAGAGAGGTCTAGGTCGAAACCACTGAGAGGGAGCCCGATCTGGCGCACGGGACGCCGGGGGCTCTGTTTCCGGGGTGGGTTCCTCACGGGAGCACCGCAACCGTTTGCCTAGCCCGGTCCGCTCTGGCTGGGGGAAGTTCGGTGGCGGCGCGTGCGCCGTACATTTCAAGTACAACATATGAGGATGCATATGTATGCCATCTCGGAACATCGCCGTGCAGAAGGCCGTGTACGACGCCCTAACTCGCGAGAAGAGGGCGGGGGAAAGCTTCACGACGCTCCTCCGGCGTTTGATGGATCAGCGGCAGGGTCTTGAGGAGGTTGTGGGGAGCTGGGGCCCCTCGGGGGCCTCCGCAGACCGAGGGGCGATGAAGGAGTTCCGCCGAGCTCCCCCGAGGGGCCGATGAAGGCGCTGGATACCTCGGTGCTTCTCTCGGTCCTGCACGGCGAGCGGAACGTTCGGGAGCTCCTGCGTCGCCTCCGAGGCGTCGAGGTCGCCACGACTGAATTGAACGTCCTGGAGCTTCAATCGATTGCAAATCGAGGACCGGCCAAGGCCCGCGCCCATCGGAGAGCGGCGATCGACCGCCTTCGACGAACGCTTACGGTGCTCCCCTACGATGGCAGGGCGGCCGAGCGAATGGCCCGTCGGCCCCCTCGGGAGGATTTCCGTGACGTTTCGCCGCTCGTACCGGCGATACTGGGTATCCTGGAAGCGAACGGCTGTGACGAGTTGTTCACGGCCGACCCGAGCGCGATTCCGGGGCGGTGGTCCTACCGAGTGACCAAATTCGTTGGGTCCCTGCGTTAGGTATGCTTGATACGTTACACAGATGTTTTAGGGTCGGATAAGGGGCGGGCGATGACATTCCTTCTGACGGAGGACGTCGGAAAGGGCCTCCGGCGCGATCTTTCCGCTTTGGGGCCTACTTTGGGCCCTGAAGGGGTCGGAAACCGGTTTTCATTGAATTAATATCTGGGGCGCTGATATCGTGCTATTTACTTGTCACAGTTAAGGTTCTGTCTGGTTCGTGGGCCGATCTGCCCCCGCCTGGGGGGGCGGTTCTCTGAGGTGAAGTTGTATAACTGGAGTTATACGACGGCATTTTGGCCCAACTAACCCCCATCGGCAAAGGTCCGGGGGCTGAATAGTCGCACCGGGGATCCTCTCAATCCCTGGGGCTAGCCCGGAGATTCCGTGAAGGCGGCCCCACAGTGTCTCAGTTGATTTCTGAGGTTGGCCGATGGCGGGACGACCCTGGCCGTGGGGATCTGACACCACGGAGGCTTCAGGGGCGTTCTTGGTGTCGGGTTCCGTATCGGTGGGTCTAGTCATGGACAAGAATGGTGAATCCATTACGGAGGAGTGGGTGTGCAGTATGGGCGTTGTCAATGCCTTGAGCGGGGCGTACTCGAGGCCGTGGGGTGGACTCGCGCGACGTGGGGGCCGAGCCTGGACATTGGGATCGGGATCATCCGATCCTAGCTTCCCGCCCGGCCCATTGGGCGTTCCAGTGACCGTGGGGCGACCGGCCCTTGGTAAGAGACAGTGAGCGGGCGGTCAACATATGCATATGTATATGTGCATTGTTGAGGGATGCGGACGTACGAATATCATCCTCCGTTTTCGTTCAGTGGCCCGGTTGAACGAAAAAGTGGAAGGTGCCCCCAAGGGTCCAAATAGGGTAGGGCCGGTCGTTCGCCATGGCCCGCACTCGTCAGATCGAAATGCTGGCGGTGCTTGCAGCAACCCTCGCGCTCTCGGCTGCCATCCTCGGAGGTGCGACCCTCACAGGAGGTGGAGGTTCAGCCGGGGCACTCGAGTTCCGGGACGTGGCGGTAAGCGACCGGGGAGTGGACAATATCGCGGGCCATTCCTTGACAGCCCAGTCGGAGCAGGTCTCGGTTTCCAAGGGAGCCGGCCCCGGCGGGTCCCAACCGAAGGATTGCACCGGGGCCGAGTGGGACCCTAGCGGGTGCGGTCGGAACCCAACTCCTTCGGTTGGCACTACTCCCGCTTGGTTCAATGTCACGAGTTCGACGGGGGAGATCACGCCCACGTACGCTGCTGCCGTTGCGTGGGACCCCAACTGGGACGACGGGGTGCTCGTCTACTTTGGGGGATGCCAGATCCGCGGGGCGTGTCCCACAAATGACACCTGGGTCTACGACGGGGACGTCTGGCAGAACGTGACCGCCTCCCTCTCGACTTCCCCTCCGCCGTTGGAAGGAGAGTCGATGGACTGGGACCCTGCCTGGGACGGGATTCTGCTCGTGGGAGGGGAAACTCCGGACGGACAATCCGACGCTGGCTCCTGGCTGTTCACCAACGGAACGTGGGAGAACATCACGGGGCCGACGGGGGGACCCGAAGTCTCCCCGGCGAGCGTGTTCGGGGCGATGGCGTGGGACTCAGCGATCCCCGCGATGGTCTATCTGGGTGGCTGCACCAACAGCACCTGCGCTGGGGTCCTCAACACGACCTGGATCTTGACGGGCACCCATACCTGGAGCAGCTCCCTGGGAATCGGTGCCCAGTACGGTCAGTCCATGGCGTACGACCCGGCGAACGGGGAACTCGTCACTTACGGAGGCACGTCCCCCACCGGTGCACAACTGAACACGACGTGGGCGTTCCTCGAGGGCAGGGGTTGGGAGAATCTGACGGCCAGCACCGTCGGGTGTCTCCTCAGCTGCGACCTCTATCCGGTAGGTCGGTCGTTCGCCTCGATGACGTGGGACCCGCAAACCGGTTCGATCCTGCTCTTCGGGGGCGTCAACACCAGCGACCACCTCTTCTCCGACCCCTGGTCGTTCGCGGGCAGCAATTGGGTTCCATTTCCGCTCAATGGCTCCTTCGCACCTCCCGCGGGGGCGTTCCAATCGATGCCGGCGAGCAGTGTCGGATTCGCCCCGATCCTCGTAGGCGGAGAATGCAGCTGCGCGGGTCAAACCTACACCCTCGACGTTCCCCCCGATCCGGTCATCTCGCTCGTCTCACCCACTCCCGCCGACGTTGGTGCGGATGTCGCGGTGACCGTCCAGGGAACCGCGGGCACTGGCTCCGGTCCCTGGATATCCCTCGAAGCCAGTTTCGGCGCCTCCCAGTTTAACTCAACGCCGATCTACGGGGTGAACGCTTCGAGTGCCTGGTCCTTCACGGAGAACCTTCTGACGTACCCTGCGGCCGGCACGTACCCCGTCGTAGTTTCAGTCGCGGACTATTTCTACGTCCGTGCGAGCGCCTACTACAATCTCACCGTGGTGGTTGGCCCCCACGCCACCGTATCGGCTACTCCGAACCCCGGGGAGGCCGGCCATATCGTGCAGTTCAGTTCGACGGTCTCCGGGGGAGTCACTCCCTATGCCTATTACTGGGAGTTCGGAGGAGCCGGAGCCGCCACGGGAAACGCGCCTGAGTTTGTGTTCCCCACCGCTGGGACGTATGATGTGCGGCTGAATCTGACCGACGCCGGGGGCCAATCTGCGGCAGCGAACCTGACGGTGAATATCCTGCCCGGCGTAGAGGCAAATGCCCTATCGAATGTGACGGCGACCGACATCGGGGTCGCGGTCAGCTTCACCGGATCCGCGTCGTCTGGGATCGGCCCCTACTCGTCGTACGAATGGAGTTTCGGGGACGGTTCGACCGCCAGCGGCGCAATCACGGAGCATTCCTACGCCGTGCAGGGCGTCTTTCATGCGACGTTGAACGTGACCGATAGCCTCGGGTTCGTCGGGACCATCTCCCTGCCCCTCCGGGTGAATCCCTTGCCTGCCGCCGGGTCGATCGACGAGAATCCGAGCCCCCCCGTGGCCGGTAGCGGTGTGGTCTTGGCCGTCGGTATCACCGGCGGTACTGCGCCGTACACCTACGCTTGGACCTTCGGGAACGGGCAATCTAGTGCCCTCGCGACTCCGTACGTCCTGTTCGGATCCGTCGGGACGTACTTTGTCCAGGTAACGGTCACCGATGCCGTGGGGCAGACCGTCACTGCGCACACAATCGAAACCGTGACCGGCTCATCCCCTATCGCAGGTTTATCGCCCTTCTCCGGGGCGGGGCTGTATCTCTGGTTGGCGGCGCTATTGGCGGCGGTCGCGGTCGTCGGGATGATCTACCTCCGGCGCCGGGTTCGCAGAGCGAACGCACCTCCCAAACCTAGCCTCCAGGAGCCCCCGGGGTTCCGCCCCCTCCACCCCGAACGGGCACCTGACTGTTCGGGCTACGGACACCTCCGCTGCGGGCCGAGCGGAGCTTCCCGGGGCTTTGCCGGTCGAGTTTGTCGTCTGCGGGGTGTAGGTGGAGCCAAACGCCGCTTCGGGCTCGAATACGGGCCCCGGAAGGGGCTTCGGGATAACCCGGCTCCGGAAGCCTACATGAGCTGTTCCGGGTTCCCTCGGTATGGCCTGTGCGGAGAGGGTGCCCCTGGATGGAACGGCCTAATCACCGGGCCCGAGGGAAACTTCAGTTCCGGATAGCCCTCTCGCTGGCGCTCGCAGGGGCGGTCTTGGCCACTGGCCCCGGCCTATCCGTGGCTTCGAACGGCCTGCAGGGCGGTGCCCTGGTACCTTGGATCCACCCCGGGAGTCCGACAGCGAACCTAACCCCACATGGGAGCCCCACGGCCTCACTACGGAATCCGGGTGTGTCCGAAGGGAGCGCAACTTCAACCGCCCGGGGGGCGCCGTTCGCCCCCAATGGGTCGGCGCCCAGAGTGGATCGCACCCTCGTGCTGTTCAACAACAGTTTGGTTCCCGGAAACTTCCGCGCGGGGAACGGAGCCGACCCGGACGGGGTAGCCTACGATCCGGTGACCGGACAGGTGTTCGTCTGCGATTTTGCGACCGACAGCGTCAGCATCGTCTCGGACGCGCTCAACGCGGTCGTCGGCAGCGTCCGGGTCGGGACGTATCCTTCGGCGGCCGCCTTCGATTCGGGAACGGGCCAGGTCTTCGTCTCGAACCTCTACTCGGCCGACGTGACGGTCATCAACGCGACCACGGATTCCGTGGTGGCGACCGTACCGGTGGGGTTCACCCCGAGCGCCCTGGTCTACGACCCGACCCTCGGAGAGGTCTTCGTGGCGAACTCCGGTTCGGACAACGTGAGCGCCATCTCCGACCTCACCGATTCGGTCGTTGCAAGCGGACCGACGGGTCGCGACCCGGACGCCCTCGCGTACGCCGCGGCCAGTGGGGAGGTCTTTGTCGCCAACTACGATTCGGACAACCTGACGGTCTTTTCGGACCACTCCCTCACGGTCCTCGCGAACGTGCCCACCGGGAGGCATCCCGAGTCGGTCGCCTACGACCCCGACAACGGAAGGGTGTACGTCGCGAACTTCGATTCGAACTCGGTGAGCGAGATCTCCGCCGCGACCGACGAACTCCTCACGAGCGTCCCGGTCGGAAGCAATCCGGTGGCCGCCACGTTCGACCCCGACCGGGGCCTGATCGACGTGGCGAACTACGGGTCGAGCAACCTCAGCATGATCTCCGGGACGAACGGGAGCGTCGTCGCGAGCCCCCCGGTCGGAACCACCCCGGTGGCCGTGGCGTACGACTCCGGGCGAGGGGAGCTGTTCGTGGTGAGCTACTTCCCGAACCTCGTCACCGTCGTTTCGGACACCTCCCAGGCCGCGGTGGCGACGATCGTGGTCGGGGCGTTCCCGGACGCCGTGGCGTACGACCCCCGGACGGCGGAGACGTTCGTCACGGACTTCACCGCCGACCGGGTCCTGGTCATCTCCGATACGACCCAGCGGGTCGTCGGGAGCATCCCGGTCGGGCTCAGCCCCGGCGCCCTCGTGTACGACCCTCCGGGGCGGGAGGTGTTCGTCGCCAACACCGGTTCCGACACCCTCAGCGTGATCTCCGACGTGACGGACGAGGTCATCGCGACGATCCCCTCCCCCGGGAGCCCCGTCGGACTCGCGTTCGACGGCGCGCTGCGGGAGATCTTCGTGTCCGACGAGGTCGCCGACCTCGTGGACGTCATCGCGGACTCGAGTTTCACGGTCGTCGCCTCCATCCCCGTCGGGGGCGCTCCCGACGCCCTGGCCTTCGACAGTGGGCTCGGCGAGGTCTTCGTCACCCAGCCCGGCGTCGGATGGGACAACGTAAGCGTGATCTCCGTGCTCGAGAACCAGGTCGTGGCGAGCATCCGCGTCGGGACCTACCCCGACGGGATCGCCTACGACGCGGTCCGGGGGGAACTGTTCGTCACGAACGCCGATTCCGATTCCGTGGACGTGCTCTCGGACGCGACGAACACGGTCGTCGCGACCGTCCCGGTGGGCCAGTCGCCGGACGGAGTCGCCTACGACCCCGGGCTCGGGGAGGTCGGGGTGGCGAACGGCGCATCCGGTGACCTGACCGAGATCTCCGATGCGACCAACTCGGTCGTCGCCACGCTTCCGATCGGCTCCGACCCCCGAGAACTGGTGTGGGACCCCGCCCTCGAGCTGTTCGAGGTCAGCGACTACTCCCAGGGGACGATGTCGCTGATCTCCCCCGGCCCGACGACCTACCTCTTCACCGTGAACGAGACCGGCCTTCCTCCGAGCCAGCCGTGGTACCTGAACGTAAGCGGGTCCCTGCCGGTGGTCTCCCCGGCGCCGTACGCCGTCATCAACCTCACCAACGGGTCCTATACGTACACGGTCTCGACCCCGAACACGGTCTATCATCCCTCCCTCGCCGGTGGGAAGATCAATGTCTCGGGCGCCCCGGTCCTCAACCGGACCCGATTCCTCGCGACCTCGTACACCATCCCGTTCATCGAGAGCGGCCTTCCCTCCGGCACGAACTGGTCGGTGATCTTCGACGGGGTGTTCGCGTCGAGCATCTCCTCCTCGCTGTCGTTCCGGAACGTGACCAACGGCTCCTACGATTTCGAGGTGGATCCGGTGGTCGGCTTCGTCGCATCCCCTCCGGGGGGGGTCGACGTGATCGACGGGCCGCCGACGGAAGCTCAGGCCGTGATCTTCGCCCCCCATGTCGCCACGGTCGCCCCTCCGCCGGCAGCGCAAACCGACGCGCTCATCGGCGGGGTGTTCGCCCTCGTTGCGGTCGTGGCGGTGCTGGTCTCCTGGGCGGTCTGGCGTCGGATGCGCCGCAAACCCGATGACGACTGGTACTCGAGCAACGAGTGAATCGTTTCCAGGCCACCGGAAGGACC
Source organism: Thermoplasmata archaeon (assembly GCA_050011355.1). Lineage (GTDB taxonomy): Archaea > Thermoplasmatota > Thermoplasmata > Lutacidiplasmatales > UBA184 > Lutacidiplasma. Next base: position 39,529 of record JBEKJG010000013.1, read on the forward strand.
GAGGGGCTGGTGGCCCGTTGGAAGCCCGGCCCGAGCGCCGTTGGGGCTCAAAGGCCAGATAATGGGCACGCCCTTGTAGGGTAGTGCACCACCCCGGGGCGGCCACGATGTACGGACCGGGTTGCCGGACCTCGCGCCGACGGATCTCCCCGGCGGCCGCGCTGGTCACCGTCAGTGTGGTCGTGCTGAGCGGACTCGCGGTCGCCATCCTGCTCGCTCCCGATGCCGCCGGATCCCGGGCGGGGACCACCTTCCGAGTGGGGGCATCGAGCTTCCCGGGTTCTGGGGCGACCGGGCTCCAACCCACTCCCGGGCCCACACCGCTCGTTCCCCGGACCTCGGTAAGTCCTCAGCGGCCGTATGTCTCGGACACCCTGGTGCTGTTCAACAACACGCTCGTCCCTGGCGACTTCCTGGCGGAGAACGGGGCCTCCCCGGAAGGGATCGCCTACGACGGGATCACCGCGCAGGTCTTCGTCGCCAACTACTACTCGGCCAATGTGGCCGCCTTTTCGGCGGTCGCCGCGCCGGTCGTACGCACCATCCCCGTGGGGACCGACCCGACGAGCGTGGCGTACGACAGCGGCCGGGGCGAGATGTTCGTCACGAACAGCGGTTCGTCCAGCGTGACGGTCCTCTCCGATGCCCTCGACTCGGTGCTCCGCACCATCCCGGTCGGGGGCTCGCCGGTCGCGGCCGTGGCCGACCCCGCCGCGGGACTGGTGTTCGTGGCCAACGGGGCTAACGACACGGTAACCGTGATCTCGGACTCGACCGACACCGTCCTTCGCTCCGTGACCGTCGGAAGCGAGCCTTCCGGGATCGCGTTCGACAACGGAACGGGGGACCTGTTCGTCACCGATTCCCGCGCGAACAGCGTGAGCGTGGTCTCGGAGAGCTCGGACGCGGTGCTCGCCACGATCCCGGTCGGGTCCGACCCCGCCGCCGTGGCCTACGACGCCGCGCGCGGGGAGGTCTTCGTCGCGAACAGCGGATCCGACAACGTGAGCATCCTCTCGGACTCGAGCGAGACGGTCGTCGGGAGCATCCCCGTCGGCAGCGAGCCCGCCAGCCTGGTGGTCGATCCTGTCACCCACGAACTGGTCGTCGGGGACCGAGGCTCCAACAACCTGACGTTCATCTCTGACGCGACCGACGGGGTCGTCGGGTCGACCACGGTCGGGAACGCGCCGGCGGGCGTCGCCCTCGACCCGGGGAGCGGCCGGATGTTCGTCTCGAACTCGGATTCGAACAACGTCACCGAAGTCTCCGGGGCCAGCGGAGAGGTCGTCGGCAGCGTTTCGGTGGGGGCCGAACCGGTCGCGGTGGCGTACGACACCCACATGGCCGAAGCGTTCGTCATCAGCGCCTTCTCGAACACCGTGAGCGTCCTCTCGAGCGGTTCGAACACCGTCGTCGCCACGGTCTCGGTCCCCAGCTTCCCGGACGCGATCGCGTACGACGGAGGGACGCACGAGGTGTTCGTCGGGTATGCGGCCTCCGACGTGGTGAGCGTGATCTCGGATGCGTCGAACGCCGTAGTGGCGACGATCCCGGTCCGGGGGGGGGCGGACGGGCTCGCGTTCGACCCCGGGCACGGGGAGATCTTCGTGAGCGACGGTACTTCCAACGAGGTCAGTGTCATCGCCGACCTGACGAACACCGTGCTCGCCCGGTTCACGGTCGGCGACCATCCGGAAGGGATCGCCTACGATTCTGGCCGCCACGAGGTGTTCGTCGCGAACTACTTCTCCGACAACGTGTCGGTCATCTCGGACTCGACGAACCGGGTGGTGGGGTCCATCGGGGTCGGCCAGAACCCGGTCGCCATCGCCTACGACAGCGGGCAGAACGAGGTCTACGTGGCGAACTACCTCGACGACAACGTCAGCGTCCTCTCCGACCGGACGAACACCGTGGTCGGGACCATCCCGATGCCGGGCCACCCGGAGAGCGCCGCCTACGACCCGGGTACGGGAGAGGTCCTCATCACGAGCAGCCTCGTCCTGGACGACGTGAGCGTCATTTCGGACTCGCTCGGCGCCGTGGTCGCGACGGTACCGATCGGCGGGGGTCCCGCCGACCTTGCCTTCGACTCGGTGAGCGGACAGGCCTACGTCACGAACTACCTCCAGGGGACGGTCTCGGTACTCTTCATCGCCCGGACGTACCCGGTGCTGTTCCAGGAGTCGGGCCTCCCGGCCGGGACCCGGTGGTACCTCAACCTGACCGAGAACGCGCCGGTGAACTCCACCGGCAGCGCCGTGCTCCTGAACCTGACGAACGGGACGTACGAGTACTTCGTCGAAAGCTCGAACCGGACCTACGAGGGGGCGGTCGAGGCCATCAACTTCGTCGTCAATGGCGCCGGTCCGGTCCTTCCGGCCACCTTCGTCAAGACGACCTACCGGGTGACCCTGACCGAGAGCGGCCTCGCCCCCGGAGCGATCTGGTTCGTCACCGTTGACACGGTCCAGCAGTACTCGAATACGGCGAACCTGGTTTTCCTCGAGCCGAACGGGACCCACTACTTCCGGGTCTCGAGCGTCTCCGGCTACGCGTCGGCCCACGACTCCGGTTCGTTCGGGGTGTACGGCAACCCCACGACCGTCTACGTCAGCTTCATCGCCCTCTCGACCGTGCCGTCCCCGTTCGCGTTCGGCCCCATCGACTACCTCCTCCTCGCGATGGACGTCGCGGTGGTCGTCCTCGGGACGATCGCGGTGGTCAACATCCGCCGACGGTCGAAGGAGCCCCCCCGGGCGGAGCTGTACGAGGAGAACCCGTTCCCCACCGGGGGTACGGGCCCGGGGAACGGCGGCTTCGGCGGTCCCGGAGGCGGGACGCCTTAGGTGGGTGCCCCGTCGATCGCCTAGGCGAGGGCCGTCGGTCCGGCCGCCCGCCAACTCTCCAAGATGTCACGAAGCGTCTGTTCGAACGGGATCGTGGGCGACCAGCCCAGCGCGCGGAGCTTGGAGACGTCGGCGAGGTGGATGGGTTCATCGACGAGCCGCATCCGTTCCTGCGCGGTCTCTACCTGGATGGGCACCTTGGCGAACGAAAGCAGCGTCTCGAGATTCTTGCGGACGTTGCGGGGGACCCCGCTGGCGATGTTGTACGCCTCCCCGGGCGTCCCCTTCTCCACCACGGCGACCATCGCCCGGACCGCGTCGCGGACGTCCTGGATGTCGCGTTGTTTGTCGAGGTTGCCGACCCGTAGGACCCTGGGTTCGGGTTGGCGTTCCAGCTGGGCGATCTGACTCGCAAAGTCGTTCGTGGAGTCGCCCCGCTTGCCGGGGCCCGTGGTACCGTAGATCCGGTACCGGAAGACGGAGACGCCGAAGCTCCGGAAGTACTGGTAGCAGAGCAGGTCCGCGCCCGCCTTGCTGGACGCATACGGGCTGGTGGGACGGAGGGGCGACTCCTCGCTCGTCGGGATGTGGGGAGGGTCCCCGTACTCGGTCCCGCTACCGGCGAAGGCGAACCGTGTCTGGGGAAAATGGTGGCGGAGCTCTTCCAGCAGGTAGAGCGTGCCGGTCAGGTTGGTCGCGAACGTCCCCGCGGGGTCCTCCCAGGACGGGATGACGAACGCCTGCCCCGCGAAATGGTAGATCACGTCCGGGCGGACCTCGGCGACCAAGCGGGTCACCTGGGCCCGGTCCGTGACGTCCAGGGGCTGGATTCGCACTCCCCGGGGAGCCGCCCCGGGGGGCGGGGCGAGCCGGGGCAGGTGAGTGGCGGTGACCTCCACACCCTCGCCGGCGAGGTGCGACGTCATGTAGCTGCCGAGGAACCCCGTCCCTCCCGTCACCAGTGCCCGCATCGGACGCGCCCACCGCGCCGTAGGGAGCGCCCTCATTAGGATGGTGGCCGTCGTGACGGCGGCGCCCGCTCCCGACCCCGCACGGACGCCGTCTCGCTCGGAGGTGAACGGAATGCCGGAGCTTCTTCGGATGGCCCCGGTCGACCGCCGGTGCCGTCCCTGGTCCCTCGACAATCCGCTGCGGCGACGATTCGCGCCCGCGGCCCGGGAGCTCGAGCTCCTCGACCTCCGACCGGGGTTCTCGGTCGCGGACCTCGGAACGGGAGTCGGGTTCTTCCTCCCGGGACTCCTGCAACGGCTCGGACCGGGAGGACGAATCTACGCGGTCGACCCCGACTCCCGGAACCTCGAGGCAGCCCGAACTCGGGCCCGGGGGGACCCCCAGGCGACATTTCTGGTCGGATCCGCGGCACGAGTCCCAGAGATCCCGGACGCCTCGATCGACCGTGTCGTCCTCTCCCTGGTGTTGTGCTGCATGGCCGACAAGGAGGGCGCGCTGGACGAGTCGTGGAGGATCTTGCGGCCGGGTGGACGCGCCTATGCCTCCTGGCCCCGCCTTCCGAAGCCCTTCCGGCCACGCCGCGCGGTCTCACTTCGAGTGACCCCCGAACGCTGGAACTCCCTGGTCCACGCCCACCCGTGGAGGGAGCTCCCCGTCCGCAGCTCCTGGACGACCGCCCGGCGCATGCTCAAACGGCCGGCGGTACCGGAGTCTGGGTAGGACCTAGGGCCAACGCGGAGGGAGGGTAGTCGACCCTCCGCGCCATCGACGTGGGGCCCCCGGGGGGTGGCTAAGACCTTGGTGTCGGGCTCTGCCGAGTGGGGGGCACGGCTCCCCTGCCGTGCAAAACAACTCGATTTATATACCAAAACCCAGCAGTCCAATTATGCGCGTGGGTTTCGATGAGCCGGCGACCGTACCGTTCCGCACTCCTGCTGGCCGTCGGCCTCGTGGGGTTGCTCCTCATCGGAGGATGGGCCGGGGCTGAACTCGGGCCGGGCTCCCTCCACGAGAACGGCGCCTCACGGTTGACCTCGGACGGGCTCCGATCGGTCCCGCACATCTCGCCCCTCACGGGAGCAGGATATCCGGTCAATTTCTCAGAAACCGGCCTTCCTGCGGCCACCAACTGGTCGGTAACTCTCGACCTGGTCGCGAACTACTCCACGACGAGCCAGGTATCGTTCGAGGAAGCCAACGGAACGTTCGCGTTCTCTCTCGGTGACGTACCGGGGTTCGTGGCATCGCCCAGCATCGGCAACGTCACCGTGGCCGGGACGTCGCAGGCGGTCGCGATCACGTTCACCCCCTTCCCGTTCGCCGTCACGTTCACGGAATCGGGCCTTCCGGGGGCGACCAACTGGGCCGTCAACCTATCCGGGACCCGCTACGCGAGTTCCACCTCGGTCATTGTGGTCAATGAAGGGAATGGCACCTATCCGTACGTCGTAGAACCCCAGGCCGGATTCACGGTCGTCCCGGCGAGCGGCAATGTCACGGTCAACGACGCTCCCGCCTCCGTTCCCGTCGCCTTTTCGCCGATCCTCTACGCGGTGGTGTTTTCGGAAACGGGGCTGAACGCGAGCACCAACTGGTCGGTCAACCTTTCCGGAACCGTCTCGGTGAGCAACACGACCAATCTTACGTTCGAGGAGCCCAACGGCACTTACGCCTACTCGGTCGGCGCCGTCTCCGGGTTCCATGCGCTCCCGACGAGCGGTCCGCTCACCGTTTCCGGCGCCGCCGTCACCACGGCCATCAACTTCACTGCCAACACCCCTGGCGACTATCCGCTCTCCTTCAACGAGACCGGGCTCGCCCCGGGAACCTCCTGGACCGTGCGACTCATCAGCCTCCACGGATCCTATTCGAACAATACCTCCACCGGGCCCACGATCGTGTTCCTGAAAGCGCTGGACACGATCGAAAACTTCACGATCGACCCCGTTCCGGGTTACAATGCCACCCCGGCCTTCGGGAACAACATCAAGATCCGCGGGCCGAC
>JBEKJG010000014.1:0-43604 GCA_050011355.1 Thermoplasmata archaeon
ACGAGATCTCCGCCGGGCCGATCGGCGAGTTCACGCTCAAGGGTTGGCGTGAACCGACGAGGAAGGAGAGGATCCCGGTGCTCCCGAGGTCGAAGCCCACGATGTTCCCCCGCCGGCTCGAGCTCCCGGCGTTCACGACATACACGAGGGACCCGTGCGCGGTGAGGCTCACGGGCTCAACGCCGCGCGAGCTGGTCTGGTCGATGTAGGTGAGGATCGGGCCGGGCGACCCCGAGTTCACCCGGAAGACCGAGATCGTGTTGCTGCCCGCGTTGACGACCAGCAGGAAGTGGTGGTCCGCCGTGAGCAGGAGCGATCCCTGGTCTGCGAGACTTACACCAGTCCCGCGGGCGTGGGTCGAGAACGTCCCGGACGGCAGGAGGGCACCACCGGTCCCGATCCGGTAGGCGATCACGGAATTGCGTGCGAGGCCGTTCGACATCGTGAACACCGCCCCTCCCGCGGAGTGGGAGGGCAGGGCGGTGGACGCATTCGGCGTTTGGGCAGACACGGCGGCCGGAGCGAGCAGCAGGAACGCTGCCGCGACCGGGATCAGCCACAGGGGGTTGGGTCGCCTCATAGTGGCACCCCGACCCCGCGGGCTTGGGATAGCCGTAGACCGTTTTCTTGCCCGGGTCCAGCCCTACTTTGGCCCTACTCGCCCCCCACTCCGGCCCTCGTCGAAGCGCCCAGCGGTGGTTCCCTCCCTCCACGAGTCCGCGACGGCAAAGTCGCCGACCGGGCGGCCGTCCGGGCCGAAAGTAGATACTCGAGACGCCCCTCTCGAAGTACCGTCAGGATGGAAGGCGAGGCCGGGCCAGGGGGCTCGTTCGTGGGCCGGTCGGAGGCCGTCGAAGCCCTCCAACGACGGTTCGGCGATCTGCGGGCGGGCGCCGGTGGCGTCACGCTCCTGGTCGGCGGCACCGGCGTTGGCAAGTCGACGTTGATCGCCGAGTTCATCCATGGCGTCCGCGACGGCGGGGTCCGGGCGCTCATCGGCCGGGCCGCGGCGCTGGACGACCCGCCTCCCTTCTCCCTCCTCCAATCCGCGATCGATAGCGCGAAGGAGGATCCGCTCTTGCGATCGGACGACGACCCGCTGCTGGGGGGAGGCGGTGCCCTCATCGGGTTCGCGCCGGGTCTCGGGGACGTGACGTTCCCGGCCCCCGTCGGGATCGAGGCCCGCCTGCTGGACCTGTTGGGGGGAACCGGGAGGCCCGACGGGAGGTCCCCCGACCAGCTCCTGACCGACATTGCCGACCGGTTCCTCGAGTATACCCGCCACGGCCCCACGGTCCTCGTACTCGAGGACCTCGAGCACGCGGACAAGTCGTCGATGGCCGCGGTCGAGTTCTTTGCGAACGAGCTCCAGAACCGCCCGCTCTGGATCCTGGGCACCACGCGCCCCGCCGACGCCCTCTCGGCGTCCGCGCGATTGCGGATGGAGGCGTTCGGGACCGCGACCCGAGCGGACCAGGTCGTGCTCCGGCCGATGAACTCCGAAGAGACCTCCGATTTCCTGCGCCTGACCCACCCGGCGCAGGAACTTTCCCCCGAGGAGGTCGAGCGGCGCTTCTCGGAATCGGGTGGAAACCCCTACCTCTTGCAACAATTCGACCACCGCAGCCCCTCGACAGAGGACGTCGAGGCGGGAGCTGGGAGCTCCCTTCCCTCTCCCGAAGATTCCGGGAGAGAGGCGCTCGACGTCGCGTCCGTGCTCGGGTCCGAGTTTCCGTTCGCGCTGCTCCTGGGAGTGAGCGAAGCGCCCGAGGAGCGGCTGGCCGAGGAGGTCGACCGTCTGGTCGGGCGGGGCCTTCTCTTCGAGCGCCCGGGAGAGCTCCTCGAGTTTCCGGAGGACCGTCTGCGGGAGGAGGTGTACAACTACCTCTCCGAACGGCGGCGCCGGCTGCTTCATCGGCGCGCGGGTCGGGCCCTGGAGGGGATGGGGATCGCCGACCCCTCGCGCATCTATGCTCTGGCGCGGCACTTCTACCTCGGGCGAGACGGGCCAAAATCGGAGCAGTACAACCGCATCGCAGCCGAGATCGCCGAACGCGCGCTCGCGCCGGAGGCCGCGTGGGACCATTTCTCCCGGGCGCTCGAGAGCCATCGGGAAGCGACCCCGGACGACCTGGACGGCGAGGCCGAGCTCGTTCTTGGCCTGGCCCGCATCACCGAGGAACTCGGGGTACTCAAGGAGGCGGAAACAATTCTGCGCGACTTCTTCGAGCGGGAACGCGGGGACCCGCGGCTCTCGCCCGGCCGTCGGGCGGCTCTCGAGATCTTCCTCGCACGCGTGCTGACCGACCAAGGCGACATGCCGGCGGCCGCGGAGCTCGCGAAAAAGGTCCTCGATTCACCGGGGCTCGAGGATCAGCGCCTGGTCCGGGTGGGCGCCCACCACCAGTTGGGCCAGGCGGCCTACTATGAGGGACGGTACCCCGATGCCCTCGCCCACCACACCGAGGAGATCGCGCTCGCCCGCCAGGTCGGGAATCCCCAGGTCCTCCTCCGCGCCCAGATCTGGCGCGTGGCCGCGCTCGCGATGCTGGGCGACACCCACCGGGCCGTCGCCGAGGCGCGCGAGGTGACCGACGCCCGCGACCTCCTCGGCTCGGTGCGAGAGTCGGCACAGGCGCACCTGTTCCTGGGAGACATCCTCGCCGACGCGCGCTCCCCTGCCTCTGACCGACACGACGCGATCGGAGAGTACGCGAAGGCGATCCAGTTCGCAGAGAGGGCGAAGGACCCGCGCCGGGTCGGCTGGGCGCTTTACAAGACCAGCGAGCTCCTCCGCGAGGCGGGACGTCTCGACGAGGCGACCGCCTCCGTCGACCGTGCGTGCGTGATCCTCGGTGGGATCGGGGACCAGGTCGGCCTGAGCATGTCGGTCAAGGTGCGCGGCCAGATCGCGATGGACCGGGGCGACCTCGACCGGGCATCGACCGACCTCCTCGAGGCCCTCCGGCTGTTGCGGGGCACGAACCACACGCTCGAGGAGATCGACGTGCTCCTGCGGCTCGGCCAGCTGAGTTGGGCGCGGGGCGACGCCGCGGGCGTCGGGCGCTACATCGTCGAACTGGAGGGGCTTCGCCTGACGAACGTGCGTCCGGACCTCGCCGACGAATACACCGCCCTTCGGGCGGCGCTCCCCTCGAAGGAGGGTGCGGGGAGAGGGATTTGAACCCACGAACCCCTACGGGACCAGACCCTGAATCTGGCGCCTTTGGCCAAGCTTGGCAATCCCCGCGCGCCGGCCCGTACCCACGGACCATTAAGAGCCTGAGGCTGGCGGGGGCTTCGCCGACCGGAAGATAAATGGCCACCGGGCTTGCGCGCCCGATGGGGGCGCGCTCGGGGGCTCGGTCGCCGGCGCTCCGGCTGGTGAATTCCCTCGAGCGACGCCTGGCCCCGCTCGACCGGGCGATCCTTGGGGTCGAGTGGCGTCAAGCGACCGGTCGGGCCACGCGGGGCGCCGCGTCGTTGCAGCGTCGACGGCTCGCATTGCTCGCCGAGCCGGGCCAGGCCGAGCGACTCCGTTCCGCGATGCGAGAGCTCGGAGAACCGGCCCAACGGCGCCGCGCGGAGCTGTTGCTCCGCACGACGCTGGAGGTCCAGATCGAGCAGGCCCCGGAGATCGTGCGTCTCCGTGACCCCCTCGTACGCCGCATCAACGCATTCCACCCGAGGTGGAAGGGGCGCGTCAGCAGCCGTGGCGCGCTCTGGGAGATCCAGCGTTCGAACCCCGACCGCGCCGAACGTCAGGCCGCGTGGCAGAGGGAAGAGCCCCTCTTCCGACCCATGGAGCCCGCATTGGCCAGGCTCGTCGCGCTCCGGAACTCTCGGGCCCGGGAGTTCGGGTTCCGGTCGTTTCCCGAGTACCGGCTCGCAGCGGAGGGCCTGACGCCCTCCCGTTTGCGCGAGCTCATGGACGCCGCGACCCGCTGGGTCCCGGACGAAATGGCCCGCGCGCGCGAGGAGTTCGAGGACGCGACGGGCGAGCGCGGATGGTACCCCTGGGATGCCCTCTATGCCCAGCATCTCCGGGCGCCGATGCCCGAGGCCTCCTTCCCGGGCGACCGCACGCTGCCGGCGGTCCTCCGCGGAGTTCGGGCGTGGGGCATCCCCTCCTCCCTCCTCCGCTTCCGCGTCGACTTCCACGACCTTCCGGCGGGCGGGATCTCGCTCGCTCCCGACCCCCCGAGGGACGTGCGGGTGGTCGTCCATCCGCAAGGGGGGATGGGAGCAGTACGGGATCCTCTTTCACGAGGTGGGGCATGCGATCGCGTCCGGGGCGGTTCGCCAGCCGTCCCACCTTCTCCGCTGGCACGAACACGTGCCCGGGTTCGCCGCGATGTCCGAAGGGGAGGGCGGATTCTTCGAGCGGATCGCGTCGACCGAGGCGTGGCTGCGGACGCGGCCGGGGCTCTCCCCGGAGCAGGTCGCGAACGCCGTCGCCTCGGTCCGACGTGGCATCCTCTACAACACCGCCTGGACCGTCGTCTGGATCTCCCGCGAGCTCGCGCTCTACGAGGACGGCCCTCGCGGGACCGACCGGGTGGCGAAACGATTGGGGCGCCGCCTGTTCGGATACGAGTCCCACGAGCCGCTCTCCTTCGCCGACGGCTTCTCGGTCGAACTCCCGCTCTACTCGCCGAGCTACTTCCTCGCCGCCCTATTCGGGTCGGCCCTCCGACGCGCGGTCCTCGCGGAGGTCGGCGGCCCGCTCTGGCCGAACCGAAAGGTCGGTCCCTGGCTCCTCCGGCACTGGATGCGGGAGGGGACGTCCTTCGATTGGACGACGCGGCTCCGGGAGCTCACCGGGGCGCCGTTCGACGCCCGGGCCTTCCTCGCGGAGACCCGCCCGGGAACGAAGTAGCCCACCGTGGGGCTAGGCGATCGCGGGGACTGTCGCCGGGTGGTGGCGGTTCTTCTCGGTGGTGAGCACGTCGAGCGCCTCCGAGACCGTCGCCTTCTGATGGACGATCGACCTCAGCGCCTTCAGCATCGCGACCGGGTGGTCGGACTGCCAGATGTTGCGACCCATGTCGATCCCGTGCGCCCCCTCGTCGATCGCATGCCGAGCGAGCTCCAGCGCCGCCCGGTCGCTGTCGAGCTTGGGTCCACCCGCGACGACCAACGGCACGGGACACCCTTCGACGACCTTCGAGAAGTTCTCGCAGTAGTAGGTCTTCACGATGTGCGCCCCGAGCTCGGCCGAGACCCGGCACGCGAGGGCCAGGTAGCGGGCATCCCGCTTCTCCAGCTCCTTGCCCACCGCCGTGATCGCCATGACCGGCATCCCCGCGCTCTCGCCTTCGTTGACGAGGTCGCCGAGGTGGACGAGCGACTCGTGCTCGTGCGGCGCGCCCACGAAGACGCTGAGGGCGATCGCGCAGGCGTTCAGCCGGAGGGCCTCCGTCATCGAGGTCGTGATCGCCTCGTGGGAGAGGTCGTCCTGGAGGACCGTGACGCCCCCCGAGACCCGGAGCACGATCGGGGTGGTGGCGGTGGGAGGCACGGTCCGCCGCAGGATCCCCCGCGTCAGGGCGAGGGCGTCGGCGTGCGGGAGGAGCGGCGCGATGGTCGCGCGGGCGTCCTCCAGGTGGTGCGTCGGGCCCATGAAGTAGCCGTGGTCGACGGCCAGCATGACCGTGTTCCCGCTCGTCGGGGAGAACATCCGTCCGATCCGGTTCGCGAGTCCCCAGTCCATGTCCTGACCTCGGGGCGTGCGATGGGTGGGGCGCTTCTTATGGGTTGCCCCGGCCGCGAGGGGGATCCGGCTCGGCGGCGGGATGGACCTCGGCTCCCCGGACCGCGACCGGCACGCGCCGGTCCTCCTTCACGCGGTTCAGCACCACCTGGGTGTTCGACCGCTCCACGTACGGGTCCTGCAGCATGTGCTTGACGAAGCGGTCGAGGTCCCTCCGGTCCCGGAACCTTCCGATGAGGAGCGCGTCGTTGTCCCCCGTGACGTCGTAGATCGCGTAGGCGTGCGGGTCGCGCGCGAGACGCTCCTCGACCTCCCGGAGTTTCCCCTTCGAGATCCAGATCCCGATCACCGCCCAGAGGTCCCACCCGAGCTGCTCGTCGTCGAGCAGCGGGATGTACCCGCGGATCACGCCCTGCTCCTCGAGCCGACCGATCCGGGCGCTCACGGTCGTCGGGGAGATCTTGAGGCGGTGGGCGAGCTCCCGGTGGCTGCGACGTGCGTCGATGTTCAGCTCCACGAGAAGGTCGCGGTCGAGCTCGTCGAGCGTGGACGTTCGGCGCATACTTCCGGATAAAACACGTCAAAGATAATGCTTCGGTGTTTCAAACTGGATGTTTGACCGCTTCCGGCACCCAACGGTTGATGTACCGGATTCGATACGTTCCCCGCCGAGGCTCCATGTCCCCTTCGAAGAAGGACTCCGGTGCGAACGACGGCGCGGCGATCCTGGCGAAGCTGAAGGCCGACAAGGTCCGTTGGGTGGAGCTGTTCTACACCGACGTGTTCGGCGGGTACAACCAGGTGGACGTCCCGCTCCACACCCTGGAGCCCGACTCGTTCGTTACCGGGGTTCCGAAGCTGGACGGCTCGTCCGTCCGTGGATTCCGGGAGATCTTCGAGTCCGACATGCTCCTGGTCCCGGACCCTCGCACCCTCGCGACCGTCCCCTGGAACCCCGAGGCGGGCGGCACGGTCCGGTTCATCTGCGATGTCCGGATCGGCGGTACGTACACGCCCTACGCGCACGACCCCCGGGGGGTCGCACGGAAGGTGGAGCAGGTTCTCGCCAGCGCGGGTTACGACAACTCGTACTGGGGACCCGAGGTCGAGTACTTCGTCTTCGACTCGATCGAGCTGATTCCCTCCGCCCAGGGCGTGCGGGACCCCTGGGCCGGCGCGGGCTACCTCCTCCACCAGTCCGAGGCCCCGTGGGAATCCGGACCCCAGGTCTCCACCATCCGGTTCAAGGAGGGGTACCACCGCACCCCACCCTACGATTCGATGGTCGGCTTCCGGGCGGAGGTCTCGAACATCCTCGCCGACAATTTCCACGTCCGCATGGACGCCCACCACCACGAAGTCGCGACCAGCGGCCAGGCGGAGATCAACATCCACTACGACGAGCTGGTCCCGACCGCGGACCACGTCCAGGACATCCGGTACGTGATCAAGAACGTGGCCCAGCGCCACGGCAAGGTCGGGTGCTTCATGCCCAAGCCCATCTACGGGGACAACGCCATCGGCATGCACACCAACCAGTCCATCTGGTCGAAGGGGAAGAACGCCTTCTTCGACGCGAACGACAAGTACGCGGAGATCAGCCAGACCTGCCGGTACTACGTCGGGGGCCTGATGGCCCATTCCCGGGCGCTGTGCGCGATCACGAACCCGGTCACGAACTCGTACCGACGGCTCGTGCCCGGCTACGAGGCTCCCGTCTTCATCGCCTGGAGCCGGGCGAACCGCTCGGCGAGCATCCGGGTCCCGTTCTACCTCAAGGGGCGGCCGGAGGTCAAGCGGCTCGAGTACCGGACGCCCGACCCCGCGGCCAACATCTACCTCACCGAGGCCGCGCTCGCCCTCGCCGGCCTCGACGGGATCAAGCGCAAGATGGAACCCCCACCCCCGGTCGACCAGGACATCTACAAGCTCACCCCCGCCCAGCGCAAGACCCTCGACATCCGCGAGCTGCCGGGGTCGCTGGGCGAGTCGCTCGACTGCCTCGAGTCGGACCGGGACTTCCTCAAGCCCGCGTTCGCCGACTCGCTGCTCGACACGTACATCGAGCTCAAGCGAAAGGAGCAGCTGGAGCTGAACCTGCGTCCGCACCCCTACGAGTTCTATCGGTACTTCGACGTCTAGTCCAGTATAGCCCCGCGTCGCGTCCGGGCGCTCCGCCATGACCGAGGCCCGGCGCTTCACCGGCGGGCGGGTGTTCACGGGCCGGCGCTTCGTCGAGGCGCTGCTGGTCGAGAACGGGCGTGTGACGGTCGCCGGCACGGAGGCGGAGGTCGCTCGGGCGAGCCCGACGGGGTGCTCGGCCGAGCCGCTCGCGGGGCGCCTGGTCGTGCCCGGGCTCATCGACGCCCATCTCCACGTGGCCGAGGTCGTGCGCGCGGAACACGGGCTCCCGCTGGAAGGACTACACTCGCGGGAGGAGATCGGGGAGCGGCTCCGGCAATGGGCCGAATCCCACCCGACCGGCCCGATCGTCGGCCGGGGCTGGAGCGCGGACGGCTTCTCGGACGGTCAGGAGCCAACCCGCACGGACATCGAGTCGGCCGTGGCGGACCGACCGGTCGTGCTGTACCACATCAGCGGGCACATGGCGGTCGTGAACGGGGTGGTCCTCGACGCGGTGGGGTTCACCGCCCGGAGCCCGGACCCTCCCCACGGCCGACTCGGACGGGGCCGGGACGGAACGCCGGACGGTCGCCTCTACGAGCGGGCGCTCCATCCGGTCGGCCGGTTCTCGAGCGGAGCCTACCCGCCCGACCCCGTGGCGATCGGCCGGACGCTCCGCTCGTGGGCCGCGTTGGGGATCACGAGCGTGGGCACGCTCAACACCGACCCCGAGGAGCTCGAGGCGCTGGCCTCGCTCGTGGGCTCCGGCGATCTGGCCGTACGCGTCCGGGCGTACCTGCGGTACTCGAGGTTCGCGGAGGTGGATGTGCGACGTCCGATCGACTCCCCCGAGGGAGGTCTCCTCTCGATCCGGGGCACCAAGTCGTTCGCGGACGGGGCGTTCGGTCCCCGGACGGCGTGGCTTTCGGAGCCGTACGCCGACCGTCCGGAGAGCTCGGGCGACTCCACGATCGGAGCGGCGGAGCTCGCCGAGGTGATCGAGCGAACGGTGGAGGTCGGGCTCGTGCCGGCGGTCCACGCGATCGGCGACCGGGCACTCGGGAGCGTGCTGGACTCCCTGGACGGCGCGCCGCACAGCCCCGCTCCACCCCGCATCGAGCATGCCGCCCTGGTCCCGCCGGAGCTCTATTCGCGGCTCGGCCGGGTTCGGCCGGTGCTGGTGGTCCAGCCGGGATTCGTCTGGAGCGATGCGTGGCTCGGCGCCCGCCTCGGGCCCGAGCGGGCCCGATTCGCCTACCCGTTCCGCACGCTCATCGAGCGCGGTCATCTGCTGCTCGGCTCGAGCGACGCCCCGTTCGACCCCGTCGATCCGTGGAGGGGGTTGGCCGCGGCGGTCCACCGGACCGATCCGAGCGGTCGTTCGGCGAACTCGGACCCGGGAGAGGCGCTCTCCCCGGAGCAGGCCGTCCAGCTCTACACCTCCAACGCAAGTGGTGGTCTCGGGGAGGCGGACCTCGGAACACTCGAGGCGGGGGCGCGCGCCGACCTGGTGGTCCTGGACGCCCCGGACCTCGGTCGGGCGATCGCCCGAGGCCGTTCGGTGGTCGCCTCGACGTGGCTCGCCGGCGAGACGACCTACGAGCGCGGGCGTCCGGCAAGGGAAACCGTCTAACCCCCCTCTCGCCTCGACGGCCCATGGCCGCACCGTCCGGAGTTCCTCCGATGAAGGAGTTCTCTCCCTCGATGCGGACCGACCTCATGGTCGCCGACTGGCGGGCTGCGCTCGACCCCGAGCTCTCGGTCGAGGAGAAGGAGCGCCAGCTCTACGGCGCCGTCTGGGACGCCTACATCGAAGGCGACTACGGCATGGGCCTCTGGCTCTGGCACGAGTGCGACCGCCTCACCAACAACCTGAACGGGAACGTTCGCGAGGTGACCCGCATCCTCGGTCCGGGGCACTACTTCGGCTTCTCCCACCGACGCGCGGTCGCGGCGGCCGTCCCGGTGGAACGGATCTACCGCCCCCGCAAGGGCGACATGAGCACCCCCCGGACCGACGCCTTCGTCCTGCCCCACTACCAGGTCCTCTGCGTCTACCTCGTGAGGGCCGAGGCCGGGGACACGAAGGCGAAGGCCCTGCTCGAGATCTCCCTGGGGGAGCTCGAGGACCTCCGGCGGAACGATGCCTTCCTCAAGCATTTCGAGACGTTTCGCGACCTCGTCAACCGGACGAAAGCGGCCGCCTCGGCTCCGGCGCCCGCCGCGGTGGCACGACCGGAACCGACCCCTGCGCCGAAGGCCCGACGGGCCCGCACGACGAAGTAGGCGGGGGGGCCGAACCCTCCTATAGGGGCTCCGGCTCGGGCGAGTGGGGCAGGCGATGCGGGCGGTAGTGCTGGGCGGCGGAGGTCTCACGGGGCAGTGTTCGGTCCGGGACCTTGCGACGTCCGGAAAGTTCGAAGAGGTCGTCGCGGCGGACCTCGACCTCGCCCTCGCCGAGCGGGCGGCGCACGCGGCGGGTCCTCGCGCCCATGCGACTCGGCTCGATGTACGGGATCATGAGGCCCTCGTTCGACTCCTGGAGGGGGCCGCGGTCTGCGTGAACGCCGTCCAGTACGGGTTCAACCTGACAGTGATGGAGGCCTCCCTGGCGGCGAAGGTCCCCTACCTCGACTTCGGCGGCCTATTCCACATGACCCGGCGCCAGCTCGCGCTCGACGAGCGGTTCCGCGCGGCGGGGCTGCTCGCGATCCCGGGGTTCGGCCAGGTGCCGGGGATCTCGAACGTGCTCGCGATGGAAGCGTGCGAGGACCTCGAGCGGGTCGACTCGCTCATCCTCCGGGACGGTTGGAGGGACCTCACCGAGAACGGCCCCGAGATCTCGTTCACCTGGTCTCCCAGCACCTTCCTTGACGAGATGGTGATGCCGGCGGTCGTGTTCGAGCAGGGCGCCTACCACGACCATCCGGCGATGAGCGGGGCGGAGGAGTACGAGTTCCTCCCGCCCGTGGGCCGCACCCGGTTGTACCGCACCCTCCACTCCGAACCGGCGACGCTCCCCGAAAGCCTCCGGGACAAAGGGATCCAGCACTGCGAGTGGAAGGAAGGGGGACCCGGCATCGAGGTCCTCCGGACGATGGCGCTCCTGGGACTCGGGTCGGACCAGCCCCTCGAGGTCCGCGGGCAGTCGGTCACGCCTCGCGACTTCGTCCTCGCGCTCCTGAAGCGGGAGAAGCTGCTCGGCGCCCCGGAGGGGGTCGTGGTCAACGACTGGGAGGTCCTGGACATCGAGGTCCGAGGCACACGGAACGGCCAGCCGGTGGTCCGGCACGCCGTCGCCCGGTTCCCCCCGCGACCGGACTGGCACCTCACCGCGACCGAGTACGCGGTCGGGGTGGCCGGTGCGATCGGGGCGGAGCTGATCGCGTCGGGGCAGGTAACCGCCCGCGGGGTCGTCCCGCCCGAGCGGTGCATCCCGGCAGGCCCGCTCCGCGTGGCGCTGAAGGCGCGCGGGATCGAGACCGCGATCCACCCTCCGGAACCCCCGCTGGCCCCTGCGCGAACGAGCTGAAAACCGCCTCCAAGTGGCTATTTTGGCCGTTTTTCGGTTGTTTGGGGCGAAACTAATGGCTATTTTGACGGTAATACAACGGCGCAGTACTAGTTGAGTTTCGTTGCCGATTGTACTATATTAAATCCCAACGAGATTCACCTCGCAAGCCATCTATATATAGCGACCACCGGCTCGTTGGGCCGCCTCTGATGCATTATTTATGGTGGACAAGGAACCCGCCCCGCCCAGCAGCCTCCCCGAGCGGGAGCTCCTCCCGGGAGCCCCGACCCGGCCGGACGGACTGACGCCCCGGCGCGCCAGCGGCGACGCCGAGGTCCACCCCCCTCCCTCTGGGCCCGACTCTGGCGTGGAACCCTCCAAGGAGAAGAAGGAGGCCAAAGAGGTCAAGGAGGCCAAAGAGGCGAAGGACGTCAAGGAGGCGAAGGACGCCAAAGAGGCCAAAGAGGCCGCCGCCGACGCCCCGGCAACGGCCGAGGTCGAGCCCCTCCCGATCTCGATCGCGCGCCTCGTCCCGAAGCTCAAGAAGAGCGCCAAGCTCTTCGCGGAAGGGAAGAAGCACATCCCCAACTCCTCCAGCTCGCTGATCCGGGTCGCCTCGTACGACCCGTGCCCCCCGTTCATCGCCGCGGGCAAGGGGCCCCGCATCTGGGACGAGGACGGCAACGAGTACCTCGACTTCAACCTCGGCTACGGATGCCTCATCAACGGTCACGCGCCCCGCGAGCAGGTCAAGGCGATCCAGGAGCGGGCCGAGCTCGGGCTGCACTTCGCGGCCCCGACCGCGCTCGAGATCGACCTCGCGGTCATGTTCCAAAAGATGGTGCCGACGGCGGAGAAGGTCGCGTTCTGTTCGAACGGCTCCGACGCGACGATGAACGCGATCCGGATCGCCCGGGCCGTCACGGGCAAGGACGCGATCCTGAAGTTCGAGGGCCACTACCACGGCCAGCACGATTACGCGCTGATCAGCGCGGAGGCGCCGCCGATCGTCGCGGGCCTGGACGAGTTCCCCCGCCCCCTGCCGAACTCCGCCGGGATCCCGCCCGGGGTCACCGACTACGTGATGGTCGCCCAGTACAACTCCCTCCTCTCGTTCGAGCGGATGGTCAAGCGCTACCGCGACCGGCTCGCCTGCGTCATCCTGGAGCCGATCATGGCCAACTCCGGGATCATCCCCCCCGTCCAGGACTACCTGAAGCGCCTCATCGAGATCGCGCACGAGAACGATTTGCTCGTCATCTTCGACGAGGTGTTCACGGGGTTCCGAGTCGCGCCGGGCGGGGCGCAGGCCCTCTACGGGGTCGAGCCGGACATCTCCTGCTGGGCGAAGGCGCTCGGCGGCGGCGTGACGATCTCGGCCGTCTCCGGGAAGAGCGAATACATGGACCTGATCGCTCCTGGGCGGATCTCCTTCGGCGGCACGTACTTCGCGAACAACATCTCCCTCGCCGGGGCGCTCGCGAACCTGAAGATCCTCCACCGCGGCGGCGAAGACCTGTACGCGCGCTTTGCCCGCATGACGACCCGGCTGGAACACGGTCTCGAGGAGGCGGCCCACGACACCAAGGTCAACGTCCTTGTCCAGTCGGTGAACGGGATGCTGCAGTTCTTCTTCACGCGGCGGAAGAAGATCCAGAACTACCGGGAGTCGCTCCAGATCGACTGGAACCTCTACCTCCGGCACCACCAGCTGCTGCTGGACAAGGGGATCTACATCCACCCCGACAACTACGAGCGGCTCACCTTCTCGAGCGCCCACACGGACAAGGACATCGAGAAGTTCATTTCCATCGCCCACGAGACGTTCGCGGAGCTGAAGACGCTCCCGCGCGACTACCTCGCGTAGCGAGGGGTCGTTTGGGCGCCGTTTTGGCCCGACCCGGGGATTAATAGCCATCAGCCCATGGCCGGGCCGATGGCGGCGTCGGCAGGATTGCCGACCCCCTAACTGGAGGTTAGGTTGGGCCGGAGTCCGAGCGACCTGATCGTCTTCGTCGGTAAGCGCCTCGTCCAGCTCATCCCTGTCCTCTTCGGGGTCATCGTCCTCACCTTTTTCTTTACCCATCTCGACGCGGGGAACATCTGCAACGCGTGGTACCCCCATGCCGGTGCCGCGACCATCCGGAACTGCGAGGCCACGGCGAACCAGCCCATCCTGACGCAATTCGTCACGTACTTCGTAAACCTCCTCCAGGGCAACTGGGGCGCCTCGCAGTCCGGGGTGCTGGTCTACCCCTACATCGCGGCGGCGGTCCCGGCGACCCTCGAGCTGGTCCTGGCCGCCCTGTTCCTCATGATCTTCATCGGGATCCCGCTCGGGGTCGTTGCGGCCCGATACAGCGGCCGACTCGGGGACCATCTGGTCCGCATCTTCTACCTCAGCGGGTGGGCGACCCCGACGTACCTCGGCGCAGTGATTGCCGCCGTGTTCCTCGGTCCGTATCTGGGGTTGCCGAACCACGGGGAGTACTCGACCCTCATCCCGCCGTTCCACCAGTACACCCACATGTCCGTGCTCGACGCGATGATCGCGGGCAACCTCCCCTACACCATCGACGCGCTCTCCCACCTCATACTGCCCGCGACCGTTCTCGCGTTCATCAACATGGGAATCGCGACCCGAATGACCCGGGCCTCGATGCTCGAGGTCCTCCCGCTCGATTACGTCCGGTCGGCCCGGATGAAGGGCCTCACCGAGTTCTGGGTGCTCTACAAGCACGCGCTGCGCAACGCGCTCATCACAACGACCACCGTGCTCGGGGTGACCGCGGGAGGCCTGCTTTCCGGCACGGTCGTCATCGAGGAAGTCTTTGACTGGCCCGGCATCGGGCAGTACGCCTACACCGCGATCGGCGGGGGCGGCACGGTCCCGAACTACGCGGGGGCGGTCGCGGTCGTGATCGTCTTCGCCGTCGCCGTGGTCGTGGCGAACCTGATCGCCGACATCCTCTACGGAGTGCTCGACCCCCGCGTGGACTGGAGGTAGGACGAAGTGGCACCGCCCGAGCGACGATCTCCCTCGCGCATCGGCGAGTCCCTGGGCACCTTCTGGAGGGTGCTTCGGGCGAACCCCCTCTCCTTCCTCGGCTTCCTCATGGTCGCCATCATCTGCCTCACCGCCCTGGTCATCGTCGTCGCTCCCCACCTCCTCGTCCCGTACGGCCCCCAGACGAATACCGGAGCCTACTCCCAGGCCCCCTCCGGGAAGCACCTGTTCGGCACCGACGCCAACGGCTTCGACATCTACTCCAACGTCATGCTCGCGCTGCCGCTCGACCTCGGCATCGGCATTGCGATCGCCGGGGCCGCTCTCATCTCCGGGGGCGCGCTCGGCCTGGTGGCGGGATTCTACGACCGGCCCGGCTCGGTCGGAGCGGCAGTCTCGGTGACGATCATGCGGATCACCGACATATTCCTCTCCTTCCCGAGCCTCATTCTCGCCCTCGCCATCACCCGCGCCCTTGGGATCGGCGTCTGGGAGACCGTGCTCGCCATTGGGCTCACCTGGTGGCCCTTCTACGTGCGTCTCGTCCGGGGGGAGGTCCTCGCGATCAAGAACCTCCCGTACGTAACGGCCGCCCGGGCCGCGGGGGTCCGGGAGAACCGGATCCTGCTCCGCCACGTCGTGCGCAACCTGCTCGAGCCGATCGTCGTGTACTTCACGCTCGACATCGGGACGGTGCTCGTCACCTACTCCACGATCGGGTTCATCGGCGTGGCCAGCAAGTATCCGGGCCCGCAACCGGAGTGGGGCGCGATGCTCGCCTTCTACCAAAGCGCGGGCTCGATCAACACCTACCCTTGGGAGGTCTTCGCGCCGGGACTCGCGATCTTCATCACCGTTCTGGCCTTCAGCTTGCTCGGCGACGGTCTCCGGGACATCCTCGACCCCCGGACCCGCCGCGCGTTCGTCCGGAGCACCGCCAGCCATGACCCGCCCGCCGAGGCCTCCACCCTCGGCCCGGGCAGCGAGGCACCCACCGCCGCCACCAGCGCGGTCCCTCTCGAAGCGGGGGCGATCTCGTGACCGAACCGATCCTCCGGGTCCAGAACCTCTCGATCACCTACACGGTCGGCGCCGGGGTCTTCCAGGCCGTCTCGGACGTCTCCCTCGACATCTATCCCCGGCGGGTCGTCGGGATCGTCGGGGAGACTGGCTGCGGAAAGAGCACGCTCGCCCAGGCCATTCCTCGGCTCATGCCCGAGCCGCCGGCGTCCATCGGCTCGGGGCAGATCTTCTTCCGGGGGACGGACCTCGTGAAGGTCCCGAAAAGCAAGATGCCGATGGTGCGGGGCACGGGGATCGGGATGATCTTCCAGGAACCCCTCAACTCGCTCAACCCGGCCTACCGGGTCTTCGACCAGATCGTGGAGGCGATCCAGATCCGCCACTTCCGGGAGATGGGGCTCGTGAAGTCGTTCCAAGGGGGCGAGGTCCCGTTCGACTATTCGAAGCGCCCGACGACGACCGTCTCGAGCGCGCTCACCCGGTCGGTACTCCCCGACGGCGTGGTGGAGGAGAAGGTCAAGGACCGGATCCGCACGCGCTCGGACTACCGGAAGGAGGTCCTCGAGTACCTCCGCCTCGTCCGGATCAACGACCCCGAGACGATCATCGACCTCTTCCCGCACGAGCTTTCGGGGGGAATGCGCCAGCGCATCATGATCGCGATGGCGCTCAGCGAGAAGCCCCAGCTCCTCATCGCGGACGAGCCGACCAGCGCGCTGGATGTGACGATCCAGGCCCAGGTGCTGACGCTCATGAAGGACCTCATCGACGAGGTCGACGCGGCGATCCTGTTCATCAGCCACGACCTCGGCGTCATCGCCGAGACCGCGGACGAGGTCGGCGTGATGTATGCGGGCCGGATCATCGAGTATGGCCCCGTGGACGAGGTGTTCCGCTCGCCCCGGCACCCCTACACGAAGATGCTGCTCGCGGCCGCCCCGCGGATCTACAAGTCGGACGGCTCCCTCCGCTCCATCCCGGGCAACGTGCCCAACCTCTCGCGCCCACCTCCGGGCTGCCGTTTCCATCCGCGGTGCCCGATCGCGCGCCCCGTCTGCAAGGTCGACCCGCCTCCGCTCGCCCCGGTGACCTCGTCCGGACCCGACACCCGGGCGGGCGCCCACCGAAGCGCGTGCTACTTCCCGGAGGAGGTGCCCGGACTCCCGTGACCGATGCGCCCCCCCTTCTCGAGGCGGTTGACGTCCAGAAGCTGTTCCCGCTCACCCGTTCTCTTGGGGCGGTCGTCACCCGGAAGGCCGTTCGGTCGGTCCATGCCGTCGACGGGGTCTCGATCTCGGTAGGTCCGGGGGAGACGCTCGGACTCATTGGTGAGTCCGGCTCGGGCAAGACGACGCTCGGTTGGCTCATCTCCCGCATCCACGAACCGAGCGGCGGCCAGATCCGGTTCGAAGGAAAGGACGTAACCCACCTCGCGGGCGAGGAGCTCCGCCTCTGGCGCCGAAACGTCCAGGTCGTCTTTCAGGACCCGGTCGGCTCGCTCGACCCCCGCCTGCGGGTCTGGCAGATCGTGGGCGAGCCGATTCGGGCGCAGGCGGAGATGAACCGCTGGTCCGCCCGTAGGGAGCGGAAGAGGGTCCGAGCCCGGTACCGGGCGGCGCTCGCGAGCGCCCGTCGCGAGAACCGGGCGCGCCGGCGCCGACGCCCGCCCGAGCCCCCCGTCGCCGTTCCCGCCCCGCCCCCGCTCCCCCCGATCCCGCGCCGCCTAACCGTGGCCGCGGTTCGGAAGCAGGTCGTGGCGATGTTGCCCTCGGTAGGGCTCCCGGCCGACTGCCTCGACCAGTACCCCCACGAATTCTCCGGTGGGGGCCGTCAACGGATATCGCTCGCCCGGGCGCTGATCGTCCAACCGAACCTGATCGTCCTCGACGAGCCGACCAGCGCGCTCGACGTCGCGGTCCAGGCCCAGATCCTGAACCGGCTCGTCGAGCTCCAACGGGAGCGGGGGATCGCCTACCTCCTCATCACCCACAACGTGGCCGCGGTGCGGTTTGCCGCCGACCGGGTGGCGGTGATGTATCTCGGCCAGGTCGTCGAGTACGGGAAGGTTCGGGAAGTGCTGGAGCGGCCCGTCCACCCCTACACGAAGGCGCTGCTAGCCGCCGTCCCCCAGCCCGACCCCGGGCGGCGCAAGAAGCGCTACCGTATCGAGGGCGACATCCCGTCACTCATCGACCCGAAGCCCGGGTGCCGCTTTGCTCCCCGGTGCCCGTTCGTCCAGGACGCCTGTCGCACCGCGGACCCGCCGCTCGTGCCCCACCCCGGGGTGGGGGGCCGGGTCGTGGCGTGCATCCGTGCGGAAGAGGTCGCCGACATCCCGCCCGAGTCGTTCCTCGTCGCCGCCGACGCACCGACCGCTCCGCCGGGAACGGTGGCGTCGACGGTCCCCGGGTAGCCCGCCCGTCAGGCCAGCCACTGGGTATTGAAGCCGATCGCGAACGGCTCGGCGCTCGCCATGGGGTTCTGAACGAACCCGCGGAGGTTCGAGGAGTAGACCGCGAAGGAGGTCGGGACGACCAGCCAGATCTCGGAGTAGTTTCCGTACATGATGTTGGTCATGTTCGTGTAGTAGGCCGTGAGGTTGGCGGGGAGGTTGCTGCTCGCCGCGGCGAAGGTGTCGGCGTCCACGGTCGAGTTCGCGAACCCGGCCATGCACATGTTGGCGCTGCCGAGCGAGTAGGCGTCGTTCTGGGTCCAGTCGTCGGGCGAGATGTAGTCCGACGTGTAGAACTCCTGGCCCATGTAGAACGGTCCGCCGTTCGCGCTGGTCGCGGAGACGCACTGGCCGTTGGTGTCGAGACCCTGTTCCTCGTAGAGCGCGTCCAGGCCCACACCGACCGGATTGATGGTGATTCCGATCGCTTTGAGGTCCGCCTCGAGGAACTGGGCGGTCTCAACCCAGTCGTTCCCCGTGTTGAGGTACATGTAGTTGATCGTGGTCCCGGCGCAGGCGTTGTTCGCGCAGGGAGAATTCGCGATCTCCTGCTGGGCCAACGCCAGGTCGTACGAGTAGTACGGTTCGTCGGCGGTCACGTTGTTGTTGTACGGGTAGGCGGGCGGAACGGGACCGACCCACTGCTGGGCGTACCCCCCGAACGCCTGTTGGATGATCTGCGGGTAGTTGATCGCGTGGGTGATCGCCTCCCGGACGGAGAGGTTGTTGAACGGGTAGACGCTCGAATTGAGGTAGATCCACCACGAGCCGCTGGTCGCCCCGTAGATCGTCGGGAGGGCCTGAACGACGACGTTCGAGTGGCCCATCAACTGCGCGATCGTGGAGGGACCGATGTAGGCGAATGACGCCTCCTGAACCGCCCCGCTGGTGAGGTCGTTGGTCGTAATGTCGATCGCGTCCTGGAAAATGACGTCGACCGTGGTGTTCGCCGGCGGGAGGTTGATGTTCCAGGGCCCGGCTTTGGCGGCCGCTGCACCCCAGTAGTGCGGGTTGGGGGAGAGCGTGTAGCCCCCTCCGCCCACCCCGTTGTAGTTCTGCAGGAG
Organism: Thermoplasmata archaeon; assembly: GCA_050011355.1. GTDB lineage: Archaea > Thermoplasmatota > Thermoplasmata > Lutacidiplasmatales > UBA184 > Lutacidiplasma. Next base: position 18,898 of record JBEKJG010000014.1, read on the forward strand.
GTACGGGCCGGTCCCCATCGTGTTGGAGGCGAGGTAGGAGTTGACCTGCCCTACCTGGACCCCGCCGTTGGCGTCGACCCACGTGGGGTCGACGGCGTAGGAGTTAGGGGCCGAGATGGACGCGAGCAGGTAGGTGTAGTTGCTGTCCAAATACCCGTAGCCGAGGTTCAGCGCGATCGTCAGATTGTTGATCACCTGGAACGACTGGTTGACCACCTCCATCTGGGAGATTTCGGAGGCGGTGGGATTGTCGAAATTCCAGCTGTTGAGGTCGGCGACAAGGGTCGCGTTGGCCGCCTGCACACTGGCGTTGCTCGAAAAGTAGGACAGGGGGTCGGTGGTGCTGAAGTTGGTCGAGTAGAAGTTCTGCGCGAGGATGAACTGTGGGCCCTGGATGAGTAGGAGGCTCCGGTAGAGGCTGTACCACTGGACGTAGGCGTTGTAGGGATCACCGTTGGAGAACGTCACCCCCGGCCGGAGCTCGAAGGTGTAGGATTCGAACCCGGTGGCGGGGTCGTAGCCGACGGTCCAGCTCTGGGCGAGGACCCCCGAGAAGTTCGTCGAGCTCGAGCCGTTGTAATTCACGAGCCCCTGATAGACCTGTTGGACGGCGGCCCAGCCGGGCGTGGAGAACGTGACGGCCGGGTCGAGCGAATCCGGAATCTCGGCCTGGTCGACGCAGATGGTCCCCGTCTCGCTCGGCCCGCAACTTGCGATGGCCGGGGAGGTGCGCAGGACGAAGTAGGTCCCGATGCCCGCCACGACCAAGATCACGACGATGACGATGACTATGATGTTCCGTCGCCTCGGATCCATGCGAAAATCGCCCCCCGGAGAGCTGAGCCCGCCGATTCCCCCTCTCCTTCTTAAGGTGTGCTAGGGCGGCACATGGCCCCTCCGGAAGGCTCCCACGGGGGGTCGGGCGGGCACGTCTTGGGACCCCGACCCCTCCCCGAGGGCCTTGGCCCCCCATCGGACGCGTCGCGGCGCGGGGGGGTCAGTCGCCCGACCCCCCGGTCCCTCAGAGTCCGGGTCAGGCGATGTAGACCGCGACCGAGTGGTCCTTCGCGCTCACGTGCGCGATCCGGACCTTCGAGACGTCGTTCAGGTAGACCCCGAGGGAGTATGCCCGGGCGTAGACGTAGTCGATCGTGATCCGTGACGCATCGTTGACGTGGATCCCGGTGGAGTGGTCCCGGGCCGAGGCCTGGATGACCTTCACCCCGTAGGCCGCGTCGACGAAGACCCCGGTCGAGTACTCCGAGGCGGAGACGTGGTTGAGTACCGTCGTGCGCGACAGGCTGATGTTCGCGCCCGTCGCGTTGTCGGTCGCGGTAAGGTAGTTCACGGTCACCCCGTTCGTCCCCGTCAGGTAGTAGTACGGGTCGTTGTCGGCCCCAGCGCCGTAGTCGTCACCGGTCACGACGCCCCGGGCCCCGTCCGACGCACTGATCCAGGAGTCGGTGCCGCCGGAGCTGCTGAGGGCGTTGACCCCGACACTGAAGTTGCCGGTGACCGCCACGTACTCCGCGAGGGTGTGCGTCGACCCGATGTCGGTAACGCCGGTCGCGCCGGTCGTCACGGCCACGTCCCCCACCGTTGTGGAGGTCGAGTCCCCGACGAAGACGCCGGACCCGCCGTACAACGAGGTGACGTACCACGCCTGCGCGTAGGAATCCTCCCAGAGGTTCACCTGGAGGCCGTAGCCGTCGGCGGCCACGATCTGGTTGGTCACGAGGTCGTTCGCGCCGTCAAAGATGTTGATCCCGGAGGTGAAGTAGAGGAGCGAGGACGTGTTCGCCGGTGCCGGGGTCAGAAGTCCCGTGGACGCTCCGTTCGGGGCGTAGTCGATGAGGTAGTAGTTGCCCGTCGGCGAGTCGGACCCCTGGTAGGTGTTGTTGACGTCGATCGCGTTGCTGACGTCCTGCGCCATGAAGACGACGAACGTCGGGTAGCCGTAGTCGTTCACGTGGTTGAACGAGAGGTTCATGTTCACCACCAACCCGTTGAAGTCGTAGGGCGGGGCCGCCGACCCCGTCACGACCTTGGCGAGCCACGAGGCCTGCGCGTTCGAGAAGGCGTAGAGCGGGGCGTTCAGCGTCCCAGGTGCGTGCTTCAGGTCCAGGTGGTAGTGGGTCGTCGACCCGGTGATCGCGCTCCCGTTCGTCTCCGCGTAGCCGGCCGCGAACGCCTGGACGTAGTACTGGGTCGTCCAGGGCGCTCCGAGCGGCGGCAGGTAGGTGCTGAACGTCCCGGCGCTCGTCGTGGGCAGCCAGCTCAGGTTGGCGCGCTCGCCGGTCCCCCAGGGGTCGAGCACCGGAGGCGTGTTGCTGACGAAGACGAACCCGTACGACGGCGTGATCGAGCCCGCGATGTGGATGTCGCCGGACCTGACCGACGCCCACGGGGCCGCGTTCCAGAGTCCGTAGAGCATCGCCGGTCCCTGGTTGATCTCGAGCACGTGGCTCGGGGTCCAGTAGTCCGCGATCCCGGTCGAGGTCTCTCCCGTGTCGCCGCCCCAGTTGTAGGCGGAGGGGACGCTCGCAAACCCGCCGGAAGTCGCGTTCGAGTACTCGAGCTGGATGCTGCCCTGGAGGGAGCGGAACACCGAGTTGTCGCCGCCGATGTTGCCGACCAAAACCATTTCGGCGTCCCGGAAGAGGCCCGCGGGAGCGCCGGCGAACCCGTCGACCGAAAAGCCCGGTGTGTGGTGGGGCTTGGTTCCCGAAGGGTTGTTGAAGACGACCGTGTCGCTGACGCCGGTGTAGACTTTCCCGATGCCGGCCTCGACGATCCGGTAGCCGTAGGAGACCTGGGTTTCGTGGTGGGAGTTGATGGTCGCGTTGTTGTAGAGCTGGAGCGTGACGGGGTAGGCGGCCGCGCTCACCGGGATGGTGGCGCCGACACACTGGAACACGCCACCGTAGTTGTAGAGGATGACGTTCACGCCGGCGGAGTTGTTGTTGCATCCCGACGCAATCGTCCCGGGGGCGATGTAGAAGGGGTCCTGCGTCGCCGACGTGAGGTTGAAGGTGTCGTCGACGAAGTGGATGCCGGTGTCGTTCCAGTCGACCACGTTCTGCGTCCAGAAGAATCCCTGGTCGGAGCCGGGGATCGAGATGTTCTCGGCGACCGTGTTGAGCTGAATCCCGAACTCGTAGAAGTTACCGACATATCCGTCGTGGGCGCCGCCGGGTTCAATGACACCGGTCGAGGCCGGGTCCGTGACGTTGGGTGGGGTCTGGAACGTGACCTGTCCGAGGAAGTGGGAGGTGTTGTAGGAGTACGTCGTCGCACCCAGGCCGTAGTCGGCGAGGCCGAGCGGGGCGGGCTCGGCCACGTAGAACGGGTTCACGTGCGACGCGACGGATGTGAGGGGGTCCTTGAGGAGAGCGAGGTTCGGAAGCGAGGTCAGTGGCCGAAACGTCGGGCCTTGACCCGCGAGGGAACGAATCCACGGAACCTGGCTAAGGCGAGCCGGAATGCCGGAGAGCACGGAGTGGGTGGCGGTCGTGCCCGTGACATCTGCCCCGAGGCCGGGCGGTAGGGCTGCGGGGGCGCCGGGGTTGACCGGTGCGTTGCCCGGCGATCGAGCAGCGGCCGAAGCGAGCAACGTCGCTCCCGGCAGGACCATCAGCGCGGCGACAACCAAGACGATCGGCAAGACCCAAAGGGCTCTCGAGCGGGGCTCCGTGGCCACCATGGGAAGGGCACTGGCCCCTCTCGTATAACACCGTCGATTATTCTTGCCCCGCGACCGGCGAGTCGGCGCGGCTACGGCACGTTGAGGGTGCCGAGGTGCGCAGGAACGGCCCTCCCGTGAGGGTCGAGGCCCTGGGCTGGAACCGATCGGTGAAATGGGGCGAAACCGCTCCGGCAGTGAACCCCGTTGCCGGAACCGGTGAAGCTCCTAGCCCTTTCGTCGGGGACGGGTCCGGCGTTTCGCCGGTGCGCGCTTCGGGGTGGGTGCCCGGGACTTGAGGGTCGCCACGACCATCGGGCCCGGTGCCTCCATCAGCCAGAAGATGTTCCCGTCGGGGTCGGCGAACTTGGCGCTCTTCCCCCACTTTTCCTGGTGCGGGGGCTCCGGGAACTCGACCTCGCCCTTCCACAGCCGGGCCGCGAGGGAGTCGAGGTCGTCGGTGATGAAGAGGATCCCGGTGTTCCCGGGTTCGAGCGGGGCAAACCCCTCGCAGAGGTGGAGGACGAACCGGTCGCCCGGCGGGGCGACCATCATCGCATGCCCGGCTCCTCCTCCGATGGTGTAGGTGGCGAAGCCGAAGTTCCTCTCCCACCACTTCGCGGACTCCTTCGCGTTCGAGACGACCACGGCCACATCGGCGAGTGCGAGCATCGAATGCCCGAAGCCGCTCCCCCTCATGGGGTGCTCGGTGGGGAGCGGCCCGTCGTCCGGCACGGGCTCGACTGGACCTTGGTCGTCCCCCGAGGAGGGTGGGAGCGCGTCGTGCCCCGCGCTCAGGGATGGCAGCCGCTCACCGCGTAATCGTCCCCGTTGAACTCGGCGTAGCCGAAGTCCTCGTAGAGGTCCGACTCGGTGACCGTGACGTGGTTGACCGGGTCGTAGAAGACGACGACGCCGGTGTTCGGGTTGTCCGAGAGGATGACCGACGGACCGAGGAGCTGGTGGAGGGAGGAGAGCGTGCTGGCCGGGATGGTCGGGTTGTCGCGGGAGCAGTTCGTCAGGACCACGCCGCCGCCTCCGCCCCCACCACCGGAACCGGAGCCCCCGCCGGTCCCCGGAGGCGTGACCCCGAGAGGCTGGGGGTGGACATTGGGCGAGAGACCGCCGGCAGCCAACAGGACCACGAGCACGAAGAAGACGGCGGCGACCCGGTAGGCGACGGGCCAGCGGGTCGGGGGCTCGGAGCGGTTTCGTCTAGCCTTGGGCCGGGAGTGGCGGGCCGCGGGGCGCGGGACCCGGAGCGCCACGGCCACCCGGAGGAGTCCAACGGTCGAGTTGACGACGAGCAGCGCCACGAGGACACCCAACGACGGGACCACGAGCGGGAGTACGGCGGCGCCGACCCCGATCCCCGCTCCGTAGAGTGCCAGCAACGCCGGGTCCGACGGCGCTGTCCGCGGCTCGGTGACCATGAACAGGCCGAAGAAGAGGGTGGTCGGGTCGATGACGGCAAGGACGAGGACATTCGAGTCGACCGATGCGCTCACCAGGAGATGGACCGCGGCGACTACCAGGCCGTAAGCGACGAAGAAGCCCAGGGGGGCTCGCCAGCTTCGGGGAGACCGGATCAGAAGGACGGCTGCGGAGCCGAGCATGAGAACCTCGCCCAGAGGTCCGACGGCGACCCACCACGCTGGAGCGAGTCCGAAGAGGATCCCGCCCAGCACGACTCCGCTCGCCGCGGGGTTCAGGAGGGGGTGGCCCCGGTACCGGAGGGCGTGGCGGATTGCGATAGCGGCGAACGTCACCGCGCCGGCGAGCACCAGGGGAACCACGGGGGGAAGCAAGAGCGCGAGGAACAGTCCCGTTGCGAGGGCGGCGTCCGGAAAGCGGGGCTTGGGGAAGCGGGCCGCCTGGAACGCCAAGTCGGAGAGCACGGCGACCAGAGGGAGGACGACCAAGGAGAACTCCCCGAGTCCGTGGAGGAAGTTGATTCCGTATCCCCCGAGGACGAGCAGGGAGATCCAGACGAGGCGGGCGGGGGGCAGCACGCGCGGCCAGGCGTGTCGGGTCCGTCCCCGGGAGCCCGCGACCGACGATGCGTCGACCGTCACGGAGGTAGGAGAAGGGCCGGCGCCTGGCTTAACCTCTCACTTGGGGCCCTGCCGCCGTCGGCCACCCCCCCGCGCCGCTAGGTGGCGTACTGAGTGTTGAACGAGAAGGCGAACGGCTCGGCGCTCGCCATGGCGTCCTTGATGACACCGTGGAGGAGGCTCGAGTACACAGCGAATGACTTCGGTACCTCCGGCGAGATGTCCCCGTAATTCTCGTACATCATGCCAGTCATGTTGGCGTAGAGCAGGGTCAGGTTGGCCGAAATGAGGGTGCTGACCGCCGTCAGGACGCCCTAGTCCAAGGTCGTGTTAGCGTAGCTGGACATGCGCATGTTCGCGGTGACATTCCGCCACTTCGGGTCCATTAGCGGTACTTCGTGCCTCCTTCCGCCATGAGGCCCCCTCGATATGGTTCTGAAAAGCCGAGTTCGGCGTTCTGGGCCTCCGGTACCATCTTCTAGGGGTTCGCCCTCGGTCTGCCGAGGGGACCATGGCGGCACGTTCGATGCTGATCGCGGGCGAGTGGGTCGCGGCGACGAGCGGGGAAACGACCCCGGTCCGGAGCCCGTTCGACGGCGCCGACCTAGGGACCGTCCCCAAGGGGAACCGCGAGGACGCGCGGAGGGCGATCGACGCGGCGCGGGAGGCGTTCGACCGCGGTCCCTGGCCGAAACTGCCGCCCCGGGCCCGCGGGGAGGTCTATCTCAAAGCGGCCGCGCTCCTCCAGGAGCGGCTCGGAGCGATCGCAGAGCTCGAGAGCCGCAACCAGGGCAAAACCATCAAGCAGGCCGCCGATGCGGACCTGCCCTTCTCGGTCGACAACCTGATCTTTTATGCCGGCGCCGGCCGCACGCTGGACGCCCGGAGCCCGGGCGAGTTCACCGGCGACGGGACGACGTTCTTCCGCCGCGAGCCGGTCGGCGTGGTCGCTTCCATCACGCCGTGGAACTACCCGATCATGATGGCCGTCTGGAAGCTCGGACCGGCGCTCATCACCGGGAACACGGTGGTCCTGAAGCCGGCCAGCTGGACGCCCCTCACGAGCCTGGAGCTCGGAAAGGTCTTCGCGGACGCTGGCCTCCCCAAGGGTGCGCTCAACGTCGTGACTGGCCCGGGCGCGGAGGTGGGGGATGAGCTTTCCCGGAACCCCAAGGTCGACCTGGTGTCGCTTACAGGGGACACCGCGACCGGCCGCACGATCATGGCCGCCGCGAGCGGGACCGTCAAGCGGGTCCAGCTCGAGCTGGGCGGAAAGGCGCCGTTCATCGTCTTCGAGGACGCCGACCTTGCCGCGGCGGTCGAGGGCGCGGTCGTGGCCGGGTTCGTGAACGGAGGCCAGGACTGCACCGCCGCGACCCGCCTCATTTTGCACAAGAACGTCCGGGCGAAGTTCCTGAAGCACCTCGTCGAGCGCGTGGGGACCATCCGCCTCGGCGACCCACTCTCCCGCTCGACCGACTTGGGTCCGCTGGTCCACCCGACGCACCAGAAGCGGGTGCTGGGCTTCATTGAGAAGGGGAAGGAGGAGGGGGCCAAGCTGGTCACCGGCGGCACGGATGCCCAGGCCCAGCACCCGCACGGCGCCTTCGTGACCCCGACGATCTTCGACGAGGTCGCTCCCGACATGGCGATCGCCCAGAAGGAGATCTTCGGTCCGGTGCTGGACGTCATCGAGTTCTCGACGTTCGATGAGGCGGTCGAGATCGCCAACGGCGTCGAGTACGGCCTGGCCGGCAGCCTCTGGACGACGGACGTCCGGACCGCCATCCGCGCGGCGAATGCGCTCCGGTTCGGGGACGTCTGGGTGAACGACCACCTCCCACTGGGTTCCGAAACCCCCCACGGCGGGTTCAAGCAGTCCGGGTTCGGCAAGGACCTCGGCGCGGATTCGCTGAACGATTTCACCGTCCTCAAGACGATCTACATCGACCTCACGGGTCAGGCGCGCAAGGGCTGGCATTACACCGTCTACGGCGACCCGGCCTAGGGGGGACATGATCGCAGGAATCCCCGAGGGCGGCAAGGGCTCCCTCTTCATCGGGGGGGAGTGGCGGCGGCCGGGCAGCGGAAAGTACCGCCCCGTGGTCGACCCCTCGACCGGGCGTTCGATCGGGGAGGCACCCGTCGCGACGGTCGACGAGGCCCGGGCCGCGATCGATGCCGCGGCGTCGGTCGAGGAGTCCTGGGGCAGTCATCCGGGACACGACCGGGCGCGCATCCTTCGTGCCGCGGCCGAACGGATCCGTGCGGACCGGGATACACTGGCGCTCCTCATCGCGCATGAGGTGGGCAAGCCCATCAAGGATGCCCGTGTCGAGGCGACGCGGGCGGCCGGGGTCTTCCAGCTCGCAGCGGAGGAGATCCGCCACTTGGGCGGCGAGAGCTACCCGGCGGATGCCTACGAATACCCCGCCGGGAACGAGGACCGGTTCCTGTTCAGCGTGCGGGACCCGATCGGGGTGGTCGTGGCGATCGGCCCGTTCAACTTCCCGCTCAACCTGCTCTGCCACAAGGTCGCTCCCGCCCTCGCGGCGGGGAACCCCGTGGTGGCGAAACCGCCCAGTGCGGCGCCGTTCACCGCGCTCCGACTCGCCGAGCACCTCGCGGCGGCCGGCCTGCCGGCCGGTGCCCTCAATGTGGTGGTCGGTCCCGGAGGGAGCGTCGGGGATGCCCTCGTCGAGCATCCCCGGACCCGCCTCATCACGTTCACCGGCTCCACCGAGGTCGGCAAGGGGATCGCGGAGAAGGCCGGTCGCCACGCGAAGCGGGTCATCCTCGAGATGGGCGGCATGGACCCGTTCGTGGTGTTGGACGATGCTCCCCTCGCCTCGACAGTCGAAGCCGCCGCCCGCGGGGTGTTCAGCTACTCCGGCCAGGTCTGCACCGCGTCGAAACGGTTCCTGGTCGCCGATGGCGTGGCGGACCGGTTCGCCGCGGCGCTCGCGGAACGGGCCCGTGCGCTGCGCGTCGGGCCCGCGGACGACGAGACGACCGAGGTCGGCCCACTGATCGACTCCGGCGCGGTCGACCGGATGGAGAGCTTGGTCGAGGACGCCCGGGGCCGCTCCGCGAAGGTCCTCGCGGGCGGGGCTCGGCCGAAGGACCAGGGCGAGGGCACCTACTACCTGCCGACGGTCCTCGACGCTGTGCCCGAGGAGGCCCGGGTCGTCCACGAGGAACCGTTCGGGCCGCTCGCGCCCATCCTCCGCTTCCACTCGATCGACGACGCGGTCCGCATCGCGAACAGCACGCCGTACGGTCTCCAGGCGGCCGTATACACCAAGGACCTCGCCAAGGGATTCGCGCTGGCCAAGCGGATCCGCGCGGGCGGCGTGCACCTGAACGACCCGACGAACCTTCGGTGGGACGCCCTCCCGTTCGGCGGGATCAAGGAGAGCGGGCTCGGACGCGAGGGGCTGCGCTACGCGATGGAAGAGATGACCGAGGTCAAGCTGATCTCGGTGAACTACGGGAACGCGTAAGCCGGACTAACGGTCGCCCGTCTCGCCGTCGGCGCCCGGGTGGGGTCCGGGCGGCGGGGGCGGTCCGGGGAGGCCAAGCTCCGGTCCGGCGGACGGGTGCCACTCGGGCACGGAGGAGGGGACCTTCATGCGGTGGCCCGCCGGAACCCCGGCGGGGCCGTCGAGCGACTCGATCGCGTCCTCGAACGCGACGAGTCCCCGCTCGAGCAGTGCGTCCTCGATCACGAGGGGCGCCATGAAGCGGAGTACCTGGTCCCAGGCCCCGCACGTGTGCATGAGGACGCCGCGGGCGAAGAGGGCCGAGCGCATCGCCTTCGCCCGGTCGCCCCAGGCGCGGCGGGTGGCCCGGTCCTGGACGAACTCGACCCCGACCATGAACCCCTTGCCACGAACGTCCCCGATCGACGGGTGCCGTACGGCGATCTCCCGGAACCGGTCCATGAGCGCGACCCCGCGATGGGTGGTCTTCGCGAGAAGGTCCCCCTCCCGAAGGACCTTCAGCACTTCGGTCCCCACGGCGAGGGCGAGCGGGTTCCCCCGGTAGGTGCCCAGATGGAATCCGCGCGGGAGTTCCTTCACGAGGTCGGCGCGGTACGCGACGACGGAGAGCGGGATTCCCCCGCCGACGGTCTTGGCCATGCAGAGGATATCGGGAGTCACCCCGGAATGGTCGACTCCCCACATCCGCCCCGTTCGGCCGAGGCCGGTCTGGACCTCGTCCGCGATGAGAAGTATCCCATGCCGGTCGCAGAATTCGCGCAGCGAGGGAAGGAAATCGTCCGGCGGGACGACGTAACCGCCCTCCCCCAGTATCGGCTCGACGAGGACCGCCGACAGACTGTCGACGCCCGAGTACGGGTCGTTGACGAGGTGCTCGAGGTAGGCGATGGTCCCCGCGGCCCCCTGGTCCGCCCCGAGGACCGGGCGGTACGGGTCGGGGAACGGGACCCGGACGACGGCCCCCCCGACGAACGGGCTGTTGACGTGGTAGCGCCGGCCGCTCGTGAGCCGCACGGCGCCCCCGTGGACACCGTGGTAGGCCCCAGAGAAGGTCAGCGTGCCGTGGCGTTGCTGGGCGTAGTCGGCCAGTTGGACCGCGGTCTCGATCGCGTCCCCGCCGGTGACGGTGAAGAAGATGCGGGCGTTGTTGCGAAGGGTCCCCGGGAGCGAGGCTTCCAGCTCCTTCAGGAAGCGGACCCGCGCCTCGGTGGGAAGTTCGAGGGCGTGCCAGACCTCCCGGCTCTGGGTCTCCAGGGCGGCGGTGAGCCGGGGGTGGCGGTGCCCCAGGTTGAGGACCGAGATCCCCGCGACCCAGTCGATGAACCGGTTCCCGTCGACGTCCTCAATGGTCGCTCCGCGGGCGGAGCGGACCGCGATGGGGAAGTAGTGGGAGTAGGCGACCGCATCGGTCTCCCAGCGACCCTGCTCGGCGAGCAGCTCGCGGGATCGGGGCCCCGGCGGCGGGTGCAGGATCCGGGGGGCGTCCGGGTAGCTGCCCGTCCCTTCCGGCTCGGTCATAGGTTCCCCGACGTGTTACCGCCCGAGGTGATATCACTCCTCGGTCGGCCACCGGACGGGTTATGGACCCCCGCCGATTCGGTTTCGAAGGGCACCCGTGGCCGATCCCGACCGGTACTTCGACGTCCACCTGCACCTCTCCCGCTGGTGGCCAGACCTCCCCCGAACTGGATACACGCGGGACCTCGACTACACCGTCCCGGGTCTCCTCGCGGAGATGGACCAGAACTCGATCGACTCCGGTCTCGCACTGCCGGTCTATGAAGGCCCCAGCGCGGAGGATTCGCTGCGGGAGTCCGTCGCGAACGCCCACGCGAGTGGGGGCCGGCTCCGGCCGGTGGCGACGGTCGACCCGACCCGAGGACGCGACCTGGTGAAGTCGGTCGTCCGGACCTGGGATGCGGTCGCTGACCTGGCCGCAGTCAAGCTGTTCCCCGGCTACCAGGCCTTCTACCCGCACGACCCGGTGCTTGCGCCGGTCTACGAGTACGCCGCCCGTCACCACCTTCCCGTGATGGTCCATCAGGGCGACACCCTCTCGCCCGATGGGCGGATCAAGTTCGCCCGCCCGATCGAGATGGACGAGGTCGCGGTGCAGTACCGCGACGTTCGGTTCGTCCTGTGCCACCTCGGAAACCCGTGGGTCGAGGAGGCGGCGGAGGTCGTGTACAAGAACTCGAACGTTTACACGGATACGTCGGGGTTGTTGGCCCATCCCCAGACGCCCCACTTCGACCGCATGGTCACCCGCGCCCGGCAGGTCCTCCAGGCCGTGGTCGATACGATCGGCTCGACGGAGCGGATCCTCTACGGGTCGGATTGGCCTCTCGAGTCCCTCGGCACCGCGGTCTCCCTCGTGGACGGCCTGGACCTGCCGCCAAGCGAGCGGGCGGCGATGCTCGGGGGGAACGCCCGCCGTCTGTTCGGTGACGGTCGCTCCGGCGCCGGGAGGGCGATCCCCCCGTGACCGAACCGGACCCGCCGCCCCGCCCGCTGGACGGCGAGGCGATCCGTTCGATCGTGCAGGAGACGAATTACGTCACGTGGCGGCGCCAGGCGGGCTGGAAGCCGCTCGTGGTGACCCGCTCCAAGGACTCGACGTTCTGGGACGACCGCGGGAACGCCTACCTCGACCTCTCCTCCCAGCTGATGGCGACGAACCTCGGCCACTCCAATCCGGCGGTGGTCGCCGCCATCGCCGCGCAGGCGGCCCAGCTGGCCTACGCCGCTCCGGGGTTCGCCACCGAGGCCCGGGCCCGATTGAGCTTCGAGCTGCTCGAGGTCCTTCCTTCGGGCCTTTCCCGCTTCTTCTTCAGCACCTCGGGGACCGAGGCGAACGAAGCCGCCTTGAAGATCGCCCGCGTGGCGACCGGCCGCACCAAGATCCTGTCGCGGTACCGGTCCTACCACGGGGCGACGGCCGCCTCGATCTCGGTCACGGGGGACCCCCGCCGCCGTCCGATCGAACGCCTCCAGAAGGTCCCGGGAACGGTCTTCGCACCGGACTGCTACTGCTACCGGTGTCCCTTCGGTCTGACCTATCCGGACTGCGGCGTCGCCTGCGCCGAGTACGTCGACTACCAGCTCGAACGGGAGGGGGACGTGGCGGCGATGATCGTGGAGCCCGTGGTCGGGACGAACGGCGTCCTCGTGCCGGTCCCCGAGTATCTGCCGATGATCCGGAAGATCACGAAGAAGCATGAGGTGCTGCTGATCGCGGACGAGGTGATGACCGGTTGGGGCCGCGTGGGTGAGTGGTTCGGCGTGGACCACTGGGACGTGGTCCCGGACATCCTTACGACCGCGAAGGGGATCACCGGCGCGCACATCCCGCTCGGTCTCACCGCCACCACCGCCCGTCTCCACGATGTCTTCGCCGAGACCTACTTCCCCCACGGACACACCTACGAGGCCCACCCGCTCACCCTCGCCCCGGCGGTCGCGGCGATCGGGGAGTACCGGCGCCTCGACCTCATCACGAAATCCCGCACGGACGGAGAGTACCTCCTGGCGCGGCTCCGCGAGATCCAGGAACGACACGCGTCCGTGGGGGAAGTGCGTGGACTCGGCCTCTTCGCGGCCGTAGAACTCGTACGGGACCCGAAGTCCCGGACTCCGTTCAACACGGAGGACGACAAGCTGGCCGGACGTCCGCTCGTCGCCGAGAAGGTCGCGGCGGCGATGATGAAGGAGGGGGTCTTCTGCGTCGCATGGATCTCCCACCTCGTGGTCGCGCCGCCGTTGATCATCACCCGGGAGGAGCTCGACCACGGACTCGACGTACTGGACCGGGCCCTGCTCGTGTCCGATGCGGAGATGCCGAGCCCGGCAACAACCTCGGCGCACTAGAACCAGCGCGTGGTCACGACCTTCTTGCGCGTGTAGAACTCGACCGCGTCCCGGCCCGTGGCGTGAAGGTCGCCGAAGAACGAACCCTTCCACCCGGCGAACGGGAAGTACGCGGCCGGAGCCGGGACGCCGATGTTCACACCCAGCATCCCGGCCTCGATTTCGTGGACAAACTGTCGGGCGGCCCCGCCATCGCGAGTGAAGATCGCGGCCGCGTTCCCAAAGCGCGACCGGTTCGCGATCCGGATCGCCTCGCCGAGGGAGGGGGCGCGGACGACGCAGAGCACCGGGCCGAAGATCTCCTCCTGCGCGATCGCCATCTCCGGCTGCACGCGGTCGAACAGGACAGGGGCGACGTAGAAGCCGTCCGACCCCGCGGGGGTCGACCCCCGGGCGGCGACGACGGCCCCCCCGGCCTCCCCCTCCTGGATCCATCGGTGCACCCGGTCTCGGTGGTCCGCGCGGATGACGGGCCCGACGTCGGTATCCGCTGCCGAGCTTGGACCGACCGAGAGCGACCGCACCGCCGCGGCGAGGCGCTCCACCAGCCGGTCGGCACCGGGCTCGACCGCGAGGACGACACTGCCCGCGAGGCACCGCTCTCCCGATTGGCCGAAGGCGCTGGAGATGATCGCCGGGACGGAGTGGTCGAGGTCCGCATCCGGCATGACGAGCAGGTGATTCTTCGCCCCGGCCAGGGCCTGCACCCGCTTTCCATGGGCTGCCGCCGTAGTGTAGACGTGGCGGGCCGTGGGCGCCGACCCGACGAACGACACTGCATCGACCCCGGGGTGTGTGAGCAGCGCATTGACGGCGGATGAATCCCCGTGGACCAGGTTGAACGTGCCGGGAGGGAATCCCGCCTCCGAGACGAGCCGGGCGAGGAGCACGGCGGACAGGGGAACGCGTTCCGACGGCTTTAGGACGAAGCAGTTGCCGCAGACGAGGGCGAGCGGCGCCATCCAAAGCGGGATCATCACCGGGAAGTTGAACGGGGTGATCCCGACGACGACGCCCACCGGCTGGCGTAGGAGGGTCGTATCGACCCCGTGCGAGACGTCCTCGAGAAAGTATCCCTGGGTCGTCGTGGGGGCGGAAGCAGCGAACTCGGTCGCCTCGATTCCCCGCCGGACGGACCCCCGGGCCTCGTCGAGCGTCTTCCCGTTCTCCCGGGAGACCGTCCGGGCCAGGTCGTCGGCGTGGGTCTCGAGCAGGGCCCGGAGTGCGAGGACCCGACGCGCCCGCTCCGCGACGGGCACTTCTCGCCACGCGGGGAATGCCGCCCGGGCCGCGCGGATTGCGGCGTCGACGTCGGCCGCCTCCGAGCGGGGTACGCGGGCCAGCAGGGTGCCATCCGAGGGGTCCGGCACGTCTAGCCGACCCGACGCCAACGCCGGGACCCACCGGCCGGCCACGAAGTTCTCGAGCTCGACCGTACCGCCCACGGGCTCCTCCAGCCTCGGGAGGCGGGCGGGTTCTTGACCCTCTCGGGGCGCCCCACTCCGATCCCCCACTCCCCCGGGCGCCTTCTTGTAACCCCTCCTCCTCGGGAGGGTGCCGGCGGAAGTCGCTCTCCGCCGTTGGAGATGGGATCGTGGACCCCCGGTTCAAAGCTGCCTACGAGGAATACCAGCGCCGCACCCCCCGTTCGAAGGAACTCTGGGAGCGGGCCCGCCGCTGGAGCCCTCTCGGTGTGCACTCCAACTACCGCTTCCTCGACCCGTACCCCTTCTACGTCCATCGGGCGAAGGGTGTCCACCTCTGGGATGCGGACGACAACGAATTCCTCGACTTCAACATGGGATTCGGCTCACTCCAGAGCGGGCACGCCCATCCGAAACTCGTGGAGGCGCTGAGCCGCCAGATCGAGAATGGAAGCGTCTACGGCTACGAATGGGACCAGACCCCGGACGTCGCCGAACGGATCTGCCGGCGCTACGGTATGGCCCAGGTCCGGTTCAGCACGACCGGCCTCGAAGCGACCCATCACTCCATCCGTTTCGCCCGGGCGTTCACGAAGAAGCGCTACGTGCTCAAGTTCGAGGGGTCGTACCACGGCTCTCACGACACCCTGTTGGTCGGGGTGAAGCCCCGACCGGAAGTCGCGGGCCCACCGGAACACCCCCGCTCGGCCCCGGCCTCGCCGGGGATCCTCTCCGAGGTCACCGAACGCACGCTGATCGCACCGTTCAACGACCTCGCGGCGACCGAGAAGATCGCCCGCGAGCACGCCGACGACCTCGCCGCCATCATCGCCGAGCCGATCCCGATGAACATGGGATTCGTGCTCCCGGAGGAGGGGTTCTTCCCTGGACTCCGCGCACTGTGCGACCAGCTCGGGAGCCTCCTCATCTTCGACGAGATCAAGACCGGAGCGAAGTATCCTCACGGAGGAGCGGGGCGGGTCGGAGTACAGCCCGACCTGATCACCCTTGGCAAGTCGATCGCCTGCGGCGTCCCGATGTCGGCGATCGCCGCGCGGTCGGGCATCCTGGACGAGGTCGGTCCCCGCAAGGTCGCCCACGCCGGGACGTACAACTCCAACCCACTGGCGATGGCCGCCTGCATCGCGTCGCTCGACCACATCCTCACGGACGAGGCGTTGTCGGACTCCGCCCGCCTCAACACCCGGCTCGCGAAAGGGTACGCGAAAGTGTTCGACGAGGCCGGTGTCACGGCCCACGTCTCGGCCGACGGGGTCTCGGGCACGGTGGTCTTCGCCGACCACCCGGTCCGGAACTGGCGAGAGTTCCTAACCGTGGACGGCGACCGTTCGATGCTCTACTACTACCTCTGTCTCAACAAGGGCCTCATCCCGTCGGGCACCGGGCCGGACGAGCAGTGGACCATCTCGGTCCAGCACACGGACCAGGACGTCGACCGCCACCTCGCCATCCTGCGCTCGGTCGCGGAAGGACTCGCCGGCGTCCCGCAGGCGGGGGAGATCGAGGAATCCGTCTAGCTCCGCCACCGGGCCGGATGGGGGCACTCGGCCTCCGCAGCTACCCCATAGATTACGGAACCCTATGGAGCCGAGAGACGGGTACGGCGGGATGCGTACCCCACGTTCCTAACGCTTATGCCACGCGAGGCGCCGAAGGACCCGATGAAGCGGAGCTCGCCGAACGCCTCCTTGAGCTTGATCGTCTTGGTGGTTGCCCTTCTCGCCGGGGTGACCCTTGCCGCCCCGTCGCTGGCGGCCCCGCCCACCTCGTCGCCGTCTCATAGTGCGATGACCGGAGCAGCAACCCGAGCAAGCGTGCCACCGGCAAGGATCGGTTCGGCCGTGGAGGCTGCGCAATTCAATGTGACCTTTGACGCCACCGGATTGCCCGACGACACTCTTTGGCAGGTGGCGACGATCACGCCCGCGACCGGTTATGTTGTGGTCACGAGCACCATGGGAGGGAATATCTCCCAGTCTTGGAGCAACGGTACGTACACGTTTACGGCGTCCGCGAACATCGCCAACTACACCTCCGACCGGATCAACGCCACCTTCACCGTGTCCGGCGCCCCGCTCCCGGTCACCATACATTTCTTGCCCGCCTTCGCGGTCCGATTCACTGAGACCGGCATTTCAAATCTTACCTCGTGGACCGTCGCCATTCGTGGCAACGGAAGTTCCCCGAACTTGACATGGGCCGGTCCGAACATCTCCATATTCGTTCCCGTCGGGCCGTTCAACTACACGATATCCGCCGAGGGGTATGAGGCGAGCCCGGCGAACGGCTCGGCCAATGTCGCCGGGGCGATCCGCATCCCCGTGACCTTCAGCGCGGCCCTCCCTCCGGTCGGGTACATTACTGGAGACGTCGACGTCGGTACGGCGTCTCTCTACATCAACGGGATCCGAGACGTCATCCAGGTGGGGGGCGGATTCTCGTTTGCGCTCGAGCCAGGCCTGTATTCGGTCATCGTGACCGCGACCGGGTACGCGACCAACTACACCGAGGTCGATCTGGCCAGCAACGAGACCATCATCCTGGACGTCAACCTCATTGGGGACCCGAGCCCGGTCACCCCGAATGTAGCCGTTCCGGGAATCGACAGCACGGGTTGGATCATCATCGGCCTCCTCGCTGTCGCGGCAGCGGCGCTCGGGGTAACGACCGCGGTGTTCGCCGGCCGGGCTCGAAGGCCCCCGCCCACCACACCTTGGACCCACCCGCTCGCCCCTGCTGAGGAATCCACCCCACCGAGAGGTCCGTCGGGGTCTGGCCCGTAACGCCCCCTCACACGCCGCGCCGAGACAGCCCCCGGCACGGTGCCCAACTCGGACCCGACCCCTCGCACACCAGCTCCGGGGTGTGTCCCTGGGGGAAGAGGTTGTTTTCCGTGGAACGGGGGCCTCATTGGGGGCAGAGGTGCACATCACCCGTCACAGTCGCCCGCACGACGTTGTTCGCGAGGATCTAGTTCCAGTTTAACGGAACGTAAGTGCCCGGGTCTGACGGAAGGGCGCCACGTTGAGCATGCCCAAGCCGTCGCGACTGCGCCCATGGTTGACTCCGCTCACTTCTCTCATCCCTCCCCTTGGTTGCTATGTGTCCCGCTTTGCGTTCGTGTCGTGGTTTGCGGGGGGAGCACCGGCGGCGGTCCTCACTAAGGCCGAAATCGCTTCACTCGGGGAAGCGACCGCTAAACGGAGCGATGGGAATCGCGTCGTCGACTATGGCGAGGTGCAGATCTTGCGTGCCTCAGTCGAGGACATTACGCCATTCAGCACGGGCTTCGCGTTGATTTGCCAGAAATCGTTCAGGTCTCATTTCGGAGGAACAATCGCTTGAGAGTCATGTCCCAAGGCCTCATCGAGTGTAAATCAAAACGAGTCTCCCCCAGGGTTTCCCCTGGGGGCGGAAAGGGTTGCTCGTGCGAGACCTACTCTCCTCTAGATGGAGTAGAGGCTCACCTCGCCCGTCACGGTCGCAAGCTCGATGTTGTTCGCGGGGTCAGTGATGAACTGAATGAACCGCTGAACCTCACCGGTTGGGGGCTGGAGGGTCACGAACTCGAACGGGCGCCAGCCAGAGTACTGGTTGACGGTCGCGCTGTCCGTGATGCCCGCGGCAATGGTACCCGTCGCTCCCGTGCTCGGAACAACGGCGCCGTACGAGACGGTCGCACCGGTGTTCACGACAAGGGCGCCCTGCTGCCCGACGGCGTCGAACGGAACGATTCCGCCCGCCCCGACACCGGTCGTGGTGCGTGCGAGCCCATCCGAGGCGTATCCGATCGCGTTCGGATTGGCCGCCACTGAGCTGAGGACTCCGGGGTTGCCGTTCTGCTGCTGTGCGCCCGGCAGTGCGATTCCACAGTCTGCGAGCAGGTTGTTCGAACCACAGCCGCTGTATCCTAGGCCCGCGAAGCTAGTCGCGAAAGCAGTCGCACTCGTCGCGCCGAGGACCTTGGCCTCGAACGTCTGGGTCGTGCCGCTCGCATCCGACCGCTCCTCCGGAACGATGGGGTTGGTAGCGGCCGCGGCAATGTTCCCGCCCGCGCAGACCAGCCATCCGCAGGGGGAGTCGCCACCCGCCGCACAGATGTCATTAGCGACGACGCCAGTCGCACCTGCACATGGTCCACCGAGGCCAAAGCCCGCTGCTGGGGCCTGAGTGACCGGGGCGGTCATGGGGATGACTGCGCCGGCAACCGAGGCGGGGATGTCCTCCCACGTGAGGGCGCCCGCTGGGTACCCTCCGGGGATTGCAATCCCGTTGATCGTGGTCGCAGCGAGGGTCGGCGTAGTCGTGGACGCCCGGTCGTATATCAGCGTCAGGGTATCGAAGTTGATGCTGAGCAGACCGTGGTCGTTGCTGCTGGCAATCACAACGTCGACCGCATCGTATGCGATCGTCGTGACTGTGATGCCCGGCGTGGAGGGGCATCCATCGCTGGCAACGAGACCCGCCGGAGTCTCCGGCGTAGAAGCCGCGCCGACATCGATGTGGCCCGCGCACACGGCAAGCATGCCTGCACCTGTGCCGCCCTGGTTGTCGCTAATGGCGATGTCCGAATTGTTCTGCTGGAACCAGGTAGCCGCTAGTTGGCTGAACGGGTAGACGGACGTGCTGCCTCCGATGGACACCGTGGTCTGGGCTCCGGGCTGGCCAATGCCGCCCGTGATGTTGCCCTGCCAGGCGACCAACCAAAGGTAAAGCGCCGCCGCGGCCGCGACCGCGATGAGGATCAAGATCAACGTCGCCACGACGGGCGACACTGCCTTGTTCTCCCCGCGGAGGCCCCGGAGGTACCTCAGCTTTCGTTCTCTCTTGGTCGCATTCATTCCGCTCATCTCTCTTTCGTTTCCCCCTTGTTGGTTTGGTGCTCTGCGGTCCCCGATTTCGGGGACCGCCTGCGGAGCGAGCACGGGCCGGGGCGTTCATATTCCGGGCCAAATGAGAAGCCGTAACGCGTCGAGAAATCCGAGCGAGTCGGTATCCAGACCGTGAGAGGGGAGCCAGCCGGAGGGCTACGGAAATTACGGCTTCTACGTGCGGTCCGCTTAATCCTGCCCCCACAACTCGCTAGCCCGAATGACCACTTCCGGGGCCGCCGGCCGCACGGCCGTTTCGACGGAGGAGCGGTCGACCTCCTCGTCGTCGCGGGGAAGGGGCGCCCCCGCGGCACCAAAGGACCGGGCGAGTCTTCAGAGGGCCGCTCGGGCCCTGGAAGCACGTCTCATCACGCGCTCGTCGATTCCCGAGAAGATCCTGATCCAATCGGAGCTAGGATACATGCGCCGCCAACTCCTTCAGGATCGAAAGTCGGTGGACGTGACCTACCCGGTCAACCCCCCGTTCGCGTTCGTTCGCATTTACTTCAGCCCAAAGGACTCCGAGTTGCGGTATGAGGCCCATGAGCCGACGCTCAAGCCCCACGAAGACGAGCAGATCGTCCAGATCCGGTCCAAGATGGAGTCCATCATGGCCCAAGAGGAGCTGCCGGTCCATGACGGGAAATCCCTCGAAGAGTCCCCGGCACTTCGGGAGTATCTTCGCAAGCGGTTTCTCACGGTCCTCGACCTGTACGACATCGACGTCGCGCCGAAGCGGCGGCCGGTCCTTCTCTACTATCTTCAGCGCGAGTTCGTAGGTCTCGGGCGGACGGACGCCATCCTTCGCGACCCCTTCCTGGAGGACATCAGCTGCCTCGGTCCCAACATCCCACTCTACGTGTTTCATCGCGTCTACGGGTCGATGCGGTCCAACGTCTCGTACGGCGGAGAGATCGAGCTGAACAAGTACATCTTCCGACTCGCGCAGATCGCCGGGAAACACATCTCGATCTACCAGCCCATCCTCGACGCCACGATGCAGGATGGGAGCCGCATCAACCTCACCCTGGGCACGGAAGTCACCCGGAAGGGTTCGACGTTCTCCATCCGTAAATTCTCCCACGATCCGGTCTCGCCGGTGGACCTGCTAAAGTTCGGTTCAGTCTCGGCGTACGAGCTCGCTTACTTTTGGACCCTCGTCGAGAACCATCGCTCCCTCCTCATTTCCGGCGGGACGGCCGCAGGAAAGACGACGTTCCTGAACGCCATCTGCATGTTCGTTCGCCCTGAGGACAAGATCGTCTCGATCGAGGACACACCCGAGATCCAGATCGACCACCAGAACTGGATCCAGTCCGTTGCCCGTACTGGGTACGGCATGTCGAACACCGGCGGGGGAGCTTCCGGCGTCTCCGGGGTGGGCGGAGGCGGCGGACGAACGGCCGGCAGCGTCACGCTCTTCGACTTGCTGGTCGCGGCCCTCCGGCAACGTCCCGAGTACGTGATTGTCGGAGAGGTCCGTGGTGTCGAATCGTTCACCCTGTTCCAGGCCATCTCGGTCGGACATGCATCCATGTCGACCATTCATGCCGGGTCGATTGCCGAGCTCCTTCACCGTGTGGAGAACGAGCCGATGAACATCCCACGCGTCCTGTTCCAGGCGCTGGATGCGGTAGCGTTTCCCGCTCAAGTCGTCGTTCGTGACTCGAGGGTCCGACGAGTCACTGGTGTCACGGAGATCCTCGAGGTCGATAGCGTTACGAACGAGTTGCTCACCAACGACGTGTTCCACTGGGAGCCGGCATCGGACTCCTTCACGTTCCTGGGTCGGAGCTTCGTGCTGGAGCACATTGCCGAGCGGACCGGAAAAGACCTGGACGCTCTGAATGCGGAAATGACCCGCAAGGAGCACTATCTCAATCTGATGGATCGGTTGAACCTGACCTACTTCCGGGACGTGAGTCGCGCGATCGCGTCGTACTACACCGACCCGAGAGAGGCCGTCGAAACCCTCGAAAAGCGCGCCACCGGCTGAGGAAAGATGGCGACCACGGTCGAGAGTCCCGTCGTGGCCCCCACCGAGGGCGGACCCGGGATGCCCACCAAGCCCGTCGACCCGTTCGTCTCGAGATACCGGACCTTCTGCTACCGCCTGCTCGGGCAACGGTTCGATTCCGGGGAAGGTCAGGAAGCGATCGCCGAGCGGTTGCAGCGGGCGGGGATGAACATCACCCCGGGAATGCACTACTCGGTCGAGGCCCTCACCGCGGTCATCGCTGCCGTGGTCGGATTCGCGGTGAGTTTCTTGCTGTTCTTCGTGGGGCTCCACAGTACGCAGTGGTTCCTCTACGTCCTCGTGATCACGGCGATCGCGGTCGGTGCGACGGTCGGCGGGTTCAACTTCCTGCTCACGTCCCGCATCGCGAACCGGAAGGATGAGCTCGAGCGGGAGCTTCCGTTCACCCTGAGCGAACTTTCGGTGCTCGCGAGCACCGGATCCTCCCCGATCCGGCTCGTGCGGCGGATGGCCTCCCGTGACCACGACCCGGCGATGACCGGAGAGTTCCGACGGGTCGTCTACAAGACGGACGTCCAGGGGAAGGACCTCATCACCGCGCTCGCCGAAACGGCGAAGGAATCCCCGTCCACTTCCGTCCGGGAGGCGTTCTGGGACCTCGCCAACATGATCCACCAGGGAGGCAGCCTCGACGAGTACCTCCGCGCCAAGTCCGACGATGTGCTCAAGCTCCGACGTCTCGTCCAAGAGGAGTTTATCGAGCGACTGACGACGTTCCTCGACATGTACGTCAGCCTGGTCCTCGTGGGCGTGCTCATGATCGCCGTCGCCGCGTTCCTCATCAACGCCCTCGGCAGCACGGCGGCCGGGCTGAATGCGAACGAGCTGCTCCTCCTGCTCACCTTCGGTCTGGTGCCTGTGTCGGTCGCCATGACGATCATCCTGATCTCGATCGCGTATGCGAGGGCCGAGTGAAGCGGTTGGCCCGTCTGCTCGGCGCGCTCGTGCTCCTCCTGGTGATTGCCCTCGCCATTTTGGCGCCGGTTGGGACGACCCGGGGGAGCTCGACCGCATTGAGCCCCATTCTCATCGCCCCGGTCTCCCCCTCGCCCAATAGTACGGTCGCCTCCACCACTCCCACGATCGTCGCTACGTACAGTGACGCGGGTTCCGGAACGGTCAACCCGGCTACCGTCTACCTGTTCGTGGACGGAACGAACGTCACCGGGGTCAATGGGTTCAACGTCAGCACGACGCAGGTCAGCTACACGCCGCCCTCGATCCTGGCGCTGTCGAACGGCAACCATACGGTAACGGTCACCGCGATCGACAACCTCGGGAACTCGGCTTCTCTCTCATGGAACTTTTCGGTCAACACGAATCTCGTGGTCGCGCCGAATCCCCTGAGCGGCCTCAAGATCACGACCGTGCTCATCTACGTGGGCGTCGGGGCGGCCGTCGCGCTGGGCGCGGTCGGCGGTTACATCCTCTTCCTGAAGCAGACGACTCGGTTCACCTTCCGGAAGTACTTCGCGACGCATCCGGTCGAGCGGAACTACCTGGTGCTCTACATCCCCATCGGGATCGCGTTCGCTTTCGTAATCATCGGATTGCTGTACGTTTACACCACCCCCGGTCTTCCGTCGAACGCGCCCGATTACGTGTTCATTATCGCGATCTTCATCGCGCTCACCCTCTGGGGGATCGACTCCCGCCGGGAGATGCTCCGGATCCGGACCTATGAGCGGGCGTTCGCGCAGCTCCTGTTCGAGATGGCCGATGCGATGCGAGGGGGCATCGACCCCGCAAAGGCCATCGTCGAGCTGTCCAAGACCCACACAAACATTCTGCGCAAGCACCTTCGGGTTGCGGCCGACGGAGTGCGGCTCGGGCGCCCGTTCGACGCGGTCCTCCGGGACATGGTCGCCCCGATGCAGAGCAAGCTCATCTCCCGGTACGCCGGGCTCATCGCCGATGCGACCTCCGTGGGCGGAGAGACGGCGACGGTCGTCTACCGCGCGGCGAAGGATATGGACGACTTCGTCAAGATCGAGGAGGAGCGAGAGAAGCAACTGCTCCTGCCGGTGGCGGTCATCTACATCGCGTTCGGCGTGCTCACGGCGGTGCTCGTGGCGCTACTCTTCATCGCTCCCGAGCTCGGGAGCCTGAATATCGGCTTCCTGGGGTTCAGCCAACCCCTCTCCTCCGGTTCGAAGTCGGCCTCGTCGGGAGTTCCGCACCTCGCGTTCTCCGTGCTCAAGGAGCGGTTCTTCGAGTTGATGTTGATCAACGCACTCGGCACCGGTGCCATCATCGGGGCGTTCACCGAGGGGCGTGCCCGCTACGGGATCCTCCACTCCCTGGCCCTGGTGGCCGCCACGGCGGTCATCTTCGCCATCCTGTTCCCGTGACGACATGCGACTCACCGGGCAGGTCATAGCGACCCGCCTCCCCGAGGGACGTGAAACCGAGGTGGGAGCGAGCGGGCCGCCCGAGCTCTCGAGGACCGTCGGGGGCCTCCATCGCCCGAGTATCTCAGTGTCGGAATGCGCTCGGCGCTTCCGAGCACCCGTTCACTTGACTTCGTACGTTTCTGACGAAGAGGCCGAGAGTCCCAAGGTGTTCGTCACGGTCAGGGTCACCGTGTAGACCACGTCGGGAGTGAGCTGATCGTTGAGTTGCGCCTGTTGGCCCGAGTAGTTGCCGTCCCCCGAAGCCGTTCCGGACGGATCCGTCACGTTCCATAGCCATCCGATGATGGACGCCGTCGGGGATCCGCTCGCATGGGGCTGGTAGGACTGGGTCCCGTCGAGCACCGGCCAACCTGAAATGGACGTGACGCCGAACTCCGGAATGGGGGGAAAGAGGGTCGAGACGAACTCATTTCCTCGGGCGCTGCCCATCTGCACGAGCAGCGACTTCTCGTTGAAGGCGAATGGCTGTATGTAGAACGAGGTGTAGCTGATGGTCACCGCCGTTACGGTGAAGGGCGTGAGGTTGACGTAACCGGACCCCCCGGCCGCGGTGAATGTCTGGAAGTTGGCCGCATCGCTCGCATTGGTGAGGCTACAGCCCCCGGCGGTCTGACAGAATCGAGTGGCCGGGTTCCCCCCCACTGCGATGTCGGTGAGGTTGGTCGCGTAGATGTCGGAGCTCGACAGCACGATCACGATCGAGCCCGGGAAGGTAGCGTTCGTGGGAGTATTGACCACGGCCTGGATCGTGACATTCTCGAGGTTCTTCATGTGGAGCGCCGTCTGCTGCGCGAGGTTGGTCTGCTCGGTGGCGGCGACGAAGAACGAGAACG
>JBEKJG010000015.1:0-47410 GCA_050011355.1 Thermoplasmata archaeon
GGAAGGCCTTGCCCGTGTCGCGGACATCGATCATCGCCGCTCGCAAGAACCCCGCCGGTCCGCGGCGGTCGGCGAGGGCGTGCCCGCTCCTGCTCGCCGTCAGCCCGAAGTCACGGTAGAATTGTGCGCGACGCTCTTCCAGGACCCGGTCCGAGTCGATACCCGGATTGGTCGTTGGCTTTGGTTCCTGGATATCGTTCGTCATCGTGATGCCTCGGAGCATTCATTATGTATAAGTTATCACTTGTATAAAATAATATCTGGTTTGTCGAGGGTGACTCCACTCCACCGGCCCGTCGGGCGGCACGGGGCCCGGTGGGTCGTCGGGGATCGGCTGGAACGAGGGGCGTGGGCGCGGGAAGCAGACCCCTTCTCGAGACTCAGGGGGCCCTCGGAGGCGACGGTGCCGCGGCAGGTTTGCCATAGGGGAACCAGTAGGGCTCCCGGTCCGACTTCCCGTCCACGAATAGCATCCCCTTCGTTTCCGCGAACAGTCGAAGTCCGACCTTGCCGTGGTAGCGCATGATCCCGGACTGCTTGACGCCCCCGAACGGGAGCGCCTCGATGACGTAGTGGACGACCGAATCGTTCACGTCGACCGAACCTGCATCCAGCCGGTTGGCGATCGCGTTCCCCCGACGGGCATCGCCGCAGAAGACGTAGGCACCGAGGCCGTACTCGCTATCGTTCGCGAGACGGATCGCCTCCTCCTCGGTCGGGACCGCGCGGATCGGCAGGATCGGCCCGAAGACCTCCTCCCGAAGCACCCGCATGGACTCGTCGACCCGGCTCAGGACGGTCGGAGGCCAGAAGTACCCCTTCTCCCCCGGCTTCGGGAAACCTCCGGCTTCGAGCTTCGCCCCCTTGTCGAGGGCGTCCTGCAACTGGGCGCGCAGGTTCTCCAGGCCCCGGCCGTTCGCGAGGGGCCCGACATCGGAATTCGGGTTGGTGTACGGGCCGACCTTGAGCCGGCCCACCTTCTCCACGACCTTCCGCAGGAACTCCGGCGCGACCTTCTCGTCGACGTAGACGCGCTTGATCGCCGTGCAGACCTGGCCGTTGTTGGTGAACCGCCCCCAGACGACCCCGTTCGCGGCGCGTTCGAGGTTGGCGTCGTGCGTGACGATCGCCGGGTCGCTCCCCCCCAGCTCCATGAGCGCGGGTCGTAGGAGCGGGGCGAGCGCGGTCTGCAGCTCTCGGCCGACCCGGGTCGACCCGGTGAAGGCCACGAAGTCGACGCCGGGGGCGACGGCGAGCCGGCTGCCGATTGCGCCCGGGCCGTGCACCACCTGGACGAGGTCGGGCCGGTCCGGGAACGCCTCCCGCACGAGCTGCTCGATGAACACCCCGACCAGCGGGGCCGCGGACGTGGGCTTGAGGATCGCGGAGTTACCGGCCGCGAGCGCGGTAATCACCGGATCGAGCGCGAGGCCGAGGGGGTAGTTCCACGGGGCGATCACGACCACCACCCCCCGGGGATGGAAGCGCACGAGCGCCGCCTTGTCGAGCCCGAACTTGGTGGGAATGGCGATCGGCTCGTCGGCGAGGTAGTCGCCGGCGTGGTCGATGTAATCGTCCAGCGTATCGAGGACGAGGCCCACGTCGTGGCCCATCGCCTCCCCCAGCGGTTTTCCCATCCCCTTCGAGACCGCCTCGGCGGCCTCGTTCCGGCGCCGGTCGAGCACCGCGCGCAGACGTCGGAGCGCGACCGCGCGGTCGTGGAAGGAGAGCCCCGACCACGCGACCTGGGCCGCGCGGGACCGACGAACGATCTCGGGGATCCGACTTTCCGGGGTGACGTCCACCCGGCCGAACACCTCGCCCGTGGCAGGGTCGACCGCGAGGAGCTCCTGGGGAGGTTCCGATGGAGCGTGGGATGCCTGCGGAGGCGAGTTCGTCGGGAGCGTCCGGGCCGCGGGTTCCGTGGCGGACATGATGATTCACTACCCTTGAGCCCATTCTGGGGAACGGACGAAGCGGAGAGGAGTGGTACGCCACTTAGAGGGGTCCTCAACCCGGATTGACGGAGCGGCCCGGACGAGGGGCCTCGTGCGGGACCCCAGACACCGGGGGTCGCCGCACGGCGGAGGGAGCCCCAGTTCACCGTGGGTCCGGGTCCAGTTCCTTCTTGAGTCCAGTTGAGGAACGCCTTATCGACCGGCCCGCCCCCACTGATCTTGAAGCGAGGTCATGAGATGAGTGCAGAAGGTGCCGCGCGGTCCGTCGTCAGTATCGTTCTCCTGTTGATCGGGTTGGTGTTCCTGGTGGTCGCAGCGTTCGACTTCCTCGGAGGGTTCGGGTTGATCTACTGTCTGATCCTCGTCGTCTTCGGGGTCATCTTCCTCGCCGTCTCCGGGAGCGTCTGACCGCTCCTGCGCCTCCCAGCGCCGCCGGGAGTTCCGGCGCGGAGGCCGGCCGGCGGCGGGCGAGCGAGTTTGGGCACCGTTAAATAGCGAGTCCCCTACCCCACCCCCCGTGAGCCGAGGACCCCCCATTCGGGGGTTCCGCTGACGCGAGGAACAATGGCGCGACCAATCTACGTACGCTTCGAGACGCCGACGGAACTGGCCGACAAGGCCCTTCAGCTCGTTCAGGTGGCGAGCGAGACCGGAAAGATCCGGGTCGGCACGAACGAGGTCACCAAGTCCAGCGAGCGCGCCGAGGCGAAGCTCGTGGTGATGGCCGAGGACGTCGACCCGGTCGAGATCCTCGTCCACATCCCGATGTTGTGCGAGGAGAAGCGCATTCCCTACGTCTACGTCGGCAAGAAGCAGCGGCTCGGCCAGTCGGCCGGCCTGTCCAAGTCAGCGGCGAGCGTGGCGATCGTCGAGCCCGGCGACGCGAAGGCGCTGCTGGAAGAGATCTCGGCGCAGTTCCTGACCCTCAAGAAGTAGGCGACCGTCGGACCGGAAACTCTAGACCATGGCGGAAGACAAGGGATCCCCCGCAGAGGTCGTCGAGCTCGTGGGCCGCACGGGGATGGCCGGCGAGGCCACCCAGGTGAAGGTCCGCGTCCTCGCGGGACGTGACCGCGGGAAGATCATCACCCGCAACGTGGCGGGCCCGATCCGTCTCGGCGATGTCCTGATCCTCCGAGAGACCGCGCGCGAAGCCCGAAAGCTGTCGGTCCGGTAGGAGCGCGTCGATGGTCGTCAAGCGCCAGTGCTCCTTTTGCGCCGCCGAGATCGAGCCGGGCACCGGCATGATGTTCGTCAAGCGCGACGGGTCGATCTTCCACTTCTGCACCTCCTCCTGCCGGAAGCAGCAGCTCCACCTGGGACGCGTAGGCCACCGACTGAAGTGGACCCGCGCCCACGCACTCAAGAAGGCCGCGGACCGCTCCGCCGCCGCCGCGCGCCCGACGGGTGCCAAGCCGGCCCGCGGGTCGAAGCGCCCCCAGCCCACCCCCGCCCCTGCTCCCGCCGTCGTACCGGAAGCGAAATCTGCCCCCGCCGCCCCGGTCGAACCGGTCGCCGCGGCCCCGCCCGCGGCCGAGGAGCCGAGGCCCAAAGCCCCCCCGAAGCCCCGCCCCCGGGCCAAGAAGCCCGCGGCCGAGAAGGCGAAGGACACCCCGTAGGCCGCGCCCCTTCGTGCGCCTCCAGCGCAATCGGTAAGGTCGAGACCCGGGACTCCGGGGATCGATGTCCTCTGGAGACCCGACGGTCGTCTCCGCTTCCGACCTCGCCGACTACGCCTACTGCCCTCGCTCGCACTGGTATCGGTACCACCCGCCGCCGGAGGGTCCGGCCCGCGACTCGGTCCGCCGCTCGGCCGCCGGCACCCGATCCCACGTCCGGCAGCTGGGTGGGGAGCGGCGGCGCTCGGATCGCGGCGTGGCGTACTGGGTCCTGCTGGTCGTCGGCGTCCTGGTCCTCCTCGGAGGTCTCGCGTGGTTGCTCTAGCCGAGGTCGCGGCCATGGTCCTGATCTTCGCCGGGATCGGGGCGGTGGCGCTCGGTGCGCACGCCCTCACGCTCCGGCGACGGGAGTCCCGGTACGGGACCCTGGTGTCCGTGGACGACGCGCCCGGGTCGGCGCCCCTGCTCCGGTCGGTGCGCTACGGGATCTCCGGGCGGCCGGACGAACTCCGCCGCCGACCGGACGGGCGGGTCGTGCCCATCGAGTACAAGAGCCGGCCTTCGCCGCGGAACGGAGTGCCCCGTTCGCACCGGATCCAGGTGGCCGCGTACTGCCTGCTGGTGGAGGAGACGACCGGGGTGTCGCCCCCGTACGGCGTCGTCCGGTACGGGGACGGCGGCGAGGCACCGGTCCCGTGGGACCGGGAGGCACGCGCAGAGCTACTCCGGCTCCGGGAAGAGGTCGCGCGACCGTACGACGGACGGGCGACGCCCTCCCTCGCCCGGTGCACCCGTTGCCCCTGGCGCGAAGTCTGCGACGCCCGGGTCGTTTAGGCCGACCGGGCCCGGGTGCGGCGCTCGGGTCGTCTTCGGGTGAAATAGACCTCGGTCGTGTAGGGGAGCTCGACCACCTTCCGACCGCGGGTCCGTGGGTCGGTGGCGAGCACCTCGCGGACCTCGCGCGCGATCCGGCGCCGCACGGCCGGGGATTGGACCGCGACGTGGCTGACCGAGAGGACCCGGGCAATGAATGTAGACGGCGTGGCGGTCTGGGTATGGGAGAACGTCTTCCATCGGAGGGCGGTGAACGGGCTCGTCACCCCGCGGAACGACCGGCGCCAATCTCCTTCGGAGCGGTACGGTTTCTGGCGAGGCCCTCCCGCGTCCCGGATGATCTCCGTCAGGCTCCGCGACCATCGGACGCGGTCGTCCCGGGTGTTCCAAACGAGCACGAGGACGCCGCCGGGCCGGAGGACCCGCGCGATCTCCCGGAGGGCATGTCGACCCCGGAACCAGTGGAACGCCTGCCCCACGAACACGGCGTCGGCAAAGCCGGTGGGCAGCGGGATCGCCTCGGCACGACCGTCCACGACGGGCACCCCGGGCACCACGCGCCGGAAGACCCGGCGCATCCCCGGCATCGGCTCGACCGCGACGATCGTCGAACCGGTGGCGAGGAGGGCCCGGGTGAGCTTCCCCGTGCCGGCCGCGAGGTCGACCAGGACCGAACCCCGCCCGAGGCCGAACCTGGACGCGGCGAATCGGATCGCCACGTCGGGATAGTCCGGCCGCCCCCGTTCGTAGAGGGGGGCCGAACGGTCGAAGGTGCGGGCCAACCGGTCCTTCTGCGCGCGCCGAGCGACCATGGGCGGTCCCGAACGGGGGAGCGAGCGAGTCCGCAGGAAAGCTTTACGCGCCCGCCGGGTTCGACCCGCCGATGACCGAAGGCAGCTCCGAGCGCACGCTGGTCCTGATCAAGCCCGACGGGGTCCGCCGCGGCGTCGTGGGAGCGATCCTCACCCGCTTCGAGCAGAAGGGGCTCAAGATCGTGGCGGCCAAGGCGATCCGGATCACTCCGGAGGCGGCGCAGCGCCACTACGCCGAGCACGAGGGTAAGCCGTTCTATCCGGCCCTCATCCAGCACATCACCTCCGGCCCGGTCCTCGCGCTCGCGCTCGAGGGCCGCTCGGCGATCGCCGTCGTGCGCCTGCTGACGGGCGCGACGAACCCCCAGACCGCGGCTCCCGGAACGATCCGGGGCGACTGGGGACTCGGGATCACCCCGAACCTCGTCCACGCCTCCGACTCGCCCGCCTCGGCCGCCCGCGAGCTCGCCCTCTACTTCACCCCCGACGAGTACCTCGCCTACTCCCGGGTCGGCGAAGAGTACGCCTAGATCGATGGGCGCGACGATCGACCCCGCCGTGCGCGCCCTCGCGCGCGGGGAGTTGGTCGTCTACCCCACGGACACCCTCCTGGGGCTCGGCGCGAACGCGTCCGACCGGGCCGCGGTCGAGCGGCTCGAGCGGGCCAAGGGACGGCCGAAGGGCCAGGCCCTCTCCGTGGCGTTGAGCTCGCTCGACGAGGTCGACGAGTGGGGGGAACTCTCGGCCGAGTCGCGGGCCTGGGCCCGCCGGCACCTACCGGGTCCGTACACCCTCCTCGTCCGTCCCTCCGCCCGCGCCCGTCGCTCGTTCGGGCCCTCGATCCTCCCGGCGGGCGGTCTCCTCGGGGTGCGGGTACCCGACCACCCGGTCGCCCGCGAGCTGGCCCGCCGGGCCGGCCCCATCACGTCCACCAGCGCGAACCTTCACGGCCAGCCGACCTCCCGTACGCTGGCCGAAGCCCGCCGTTCGCTCGGCGACCGGGTGGCGGTCTACCTGCCGGCGGCGCCGAAGCCCTCGGGCCGGCCGTCGGTCCTCGTGGACCTCTCCGGCGACCTCCCCATCCGGGTCGCACGGGCGTAAGATGGCCGACTACCCTCCCGACCTCGAACGGTGGCGCGAGGCCGCCCGCATCGCGGCGCGCGCACGGGAACTGGGCCTCCGCCTGATCCTCCCCGGTGCCCGACGCCGCGACGTCGCCGAGGCGATCGAGGCGTCGATCCGCGCGGAGGGTGCTCAACCGGCGTTCCCCGCGAACCTCTCCCGGAACGACGAGGCCGCCCACTACACGCCGGACCCGGACGACGCGGGAACGTTCGTCGCCGGGGATGTCGTGAAGGTCGACGTCGGGGCCCATCTGGACGGGGCGATCGCCGACACGGCCGACACGGTGGAGGTCGGGGGCACCCACCGCCACGAGAACCTCGTGCGGGCGGCCCGCGAAGGACTCCGGGCCGGGATCGCCGAGGTCCGCCCCGGTGCCCGGGTCAACGACATCAGCCGCGCGATCGCGGGAGCGATCCGCGCCCGCGGCCTCAAGCCGATGGAGAACCTCACCGGGCACTCGATCGAGCGCTACCTCCTCCACGCCGGCAAGGCGATCCCGAACGTCCCCGGCATGAGCGACGACTCGCTGCGGGAGGGGGAGATCATCGCGATCGAGCCGTTCGCGACGAACGGGGTCGGCATGATCGAGAACGGCCCGTTCGGGAACATCGTGCGCTTTCGCTCGGACCCCGGCGCGAAGGACCCCGAGCTTGCGCGCCTCTTCGCCCGGTTTCGGACCCTGCCCTTCACGCTCCGCTGGGTCGCGACCGACGCGGAACGGACCGCGCTGGCCCACGGGCGGCGGTACCTTCAGACCTACCCCGTGTTCGTCGAGCGGGGGCATGGCCTCGTCTCGCAGGCCGAGCACACGGTGCTGGTCGGACCCGCCGGTCCCGAGGTCCTCTCGGCCGGGCCGTGAGGTCCCGCTAGCCGACGAGGTTCGCTTCGACGATCCGGTCGAAGTCCTTGGGTTTCGGCGGCCAGCCGTCGGTCATGTACCGGACGAACGCCTCGTGCGAGCCCTGGTTGAGGGCCTCGTTGGTCGCCCGCTCGAAGCCGACGGTGGAAACGAACCGGTCCGGGAGGGCGTGGTGCGGCCCGTAGTGGGCCGGGTAGACCTCCGTCTCGTTCGGCAGCCGGAGGATCTTCTCGTGGAGGCTCTCCCAGAGGAGGTCGGGAGAGCCGCCTCCCAGGTCCGTGCGCCCGCACGACCCCAGCAGCAGCGTGTCGCCGGTGAAGACCTGGTCCGGGAGGCGGAGCGTGAGGTGGTCCATCGTGTGGCCGGGGGTCTCCAGGACGACGAGCTCCTGCCCGCCGAACGATACGGCCTCCCCCTCGGTCAGCCGGCGGTGGGGATACTGCGCCGGCGAGCGGTGGCTGACGTAGATCGGAGCACCGGTCGCCGCATGGAGGGCGGAGTGGCCCGCGAGGTGGTCGGCGTGGGTGTGGGTCTCCACGATCGCCGCCAGCTTCCATCCGCCCTCCGCCAAGGCGGCCCGGTAGGGCGTGACGTCATGGCCGGGGTCGATGAGGACCGCGACCCGGGCCTGCGGGTCGCCGACGAAGTAGCTGAGGCAGCCGGTTTCGAGGCGCGGCATCTGCCGGACGACGAGGTCCGGTCCCCGGACGTGGTCCGAATACCGGCCGAGCGACGGGTCCACGACCCGCGCGTACTCCTCGATCCCTCCCTCCAGGGCCGCGACCCGGTCGAATCCCCGCCCGAGGAGGAAATCGGCGGCGGCCCGGCCGCGGTATCCGAGGTGGTCGTACACCACGATCGCCCGGTCGCGGGGCAGGGCGCCGAGCGCGGCCGGCAACTGGTCGAGAGGCACATGGCGGTCCCCGGGGAAATGGCCGAGGCGCCGCTCCTCGGCGGGCCGGACGTCCACGAGCAGTGGTGGGTCCGGGCCACGGAGGAGGCCGTCCAGCTCCTTCGGGATGACCAGGGGCACGGCCCCGGTGCGGGGTGGGCGGGCGTACGGGTGCGGAGCGGGGGCGACGGCGGTCAAGCGGAGCGTCCTCTGCTCCTCAACCCGGCCGCCGATACTTATCCTTCCCTACACCCCCGTCGCCGGCCCCGGCGGCGGGCGCTCGAAAGTGCGTCAATTGACGAACTCCTCGGTCGTCTCGGGAAAGTGTTAATAAAGGCCCCCTCGGTGAATCCCCCCGGCATGGCGGAGAGCGTCCCGGTCCCCGTCGAGAGCGGGCGAGAACCGCGGCGGCGCGCCCGCCCCAAGCGTCGGACGTCGGACGACGAGACCCAGACCGACGAGCTCGGACGCCGCGCGGTCGAGCTCTCCCGCCTCTACGGCGGCAAGATCGAGACGGTCCCGAAGGTGCCGGTCCGTTCCCTCCGCGACTTTGCCCTCTGGTACACCCCCGGGGTCGCCGAGGTCTCCCGGGTGATCCACGCCGACCCCGACCTCTCCTTCGACCTCACCGGGCGCTGGAACACGATCGCGATCGTGACCGACGGATCCCGGGTCCTCGGCCTCGGGGACATGGGACCCGAGGGGGCGCTCCCCGTGATGGAAGGGAAGGCCCTCCTGTTCCGCTGGCTGGGCGGGGTGGACGCCGTTCCCCTCCCGATCCGCGCGAACTCGCCGGACGAGATCATCGAGACGGTCGAGCGGATCGCCCCGGCGTTCGGGGCGATCAACTTGGAAGACATCTCCTCGCCGAAATGCTTCGGGATCCTCGAGGAGCTCCAGAAGCGCCTTCCGATCCCCGTCTGGCATGACGACCAGCTTGGCACGGCCGCCGCGACCATCGCGGGCCTGCTGAACGCCCTCGAGCTCACCCACCGCTCGGTGAAGGAGATCCGGACCGTCCTGCTCGGCGCCGGGGCCGCCAACGTCGCGACCGCCCGCCTTCTCTTCGCACTGGGCCACGACCCCGCGCGGCTCACGATCGTCGACAGCCGGGGGATCCTCCATGCCGAGCGCTCCGACGTCGACGAGCTGAGCGTCCGGAACCCCTGGAAGTACCGCCTCGCGCTCCGCACGAACGGCGGGGGGCGGACGGGAGACCTTTCCGTCGCGCTCGACGGGGCGGACGTCCTCCTCGCCGCGTCGACCCCCGACCCGAACACGATCCGGGCGGCGCAGGTCCGCTCGATGGCCCGCGACCCGATCGTCTTCGCCCTCGCGAACCCGGTCCCCGAGATCTGGCCCCAGGTCGCCCGGGACGCCGGTGCCGCCGTCGTCGCGACCGGGCGGAGCGACTTCCCCAACCAGGTCAACAACTCGCTCGTCTTCCCCGCCGTGTTCCGGGGCGTCCTGGACGCCCGGGCCCGCTCGATCCCCGACGAGATCGTGCTCGCCGCCGCCCGCGAGCTCGCCCGGCACGCGGCCGACCGGGGTTTATCCGTCGAGCACCTGCTCCCCACCATGCAGGAGACCGAGGTGTTCCCCCACGTGGCCGCGGCGGTCGCGGATGCGGCGGTCCGCCAGGGGATCGCCCGACGGAAGCTGGGGCACGACGAATTCCTCCAACGGGCCGTGACGCTGATGGCCCGGTCCCGCCGGCTCGTCCAGGCCCTGCAGCGCTCCCACCTCGTCCCCCCCATGCCCCGGACCACCCCGGCCATCCCCCGGAGGCGCGCCCGATGACCGGTGCCCCGAGCGCCTCGGGAGACTCCCCCAGCGGAGAGTCCACCTCGGTCCCCATCCACCTGCGGCCCGCCCGCGCCGCGGACCTTCCCGTCCTCGTCTCCCTCCTCCTCCGGCTGAAGCGGCTCAACGAGGAGTTCGACCCGTTGCTGCGGGTCCGGGACGACGCCGAGGTCCAGGCGCGCGACGTGCTCCAGGCGAGCCTGAAGGACCCGAAGGCGATCGTCCTCGCCGCCGAGGGGGTCGGGCCCGACAAGGACAAGGTCGTCGGGCTCGTCCACGCGGTGCTGCGGGAGCGGCCGTTCTACACGCCCGAGGTCGAGGGCGTCATCGTCGACATCTACCTCCTCCCGCTCTACCGCCGCCACGGCGTCGGCGAGTACCTCCTCAAGGAGATCTCCGCCCAACTGAAGGCGAAGGGTGCGGGGGTCGTCATCGCGGAGTTCCCCTCCCAGAACGAGATCGCGAGCCGGTTCTACGCGAAGCGCGGGTTCCGCGCGATCACCGGCCGCCATGCCCGGTCGCTCTAGCGCCCGGGCGCCCCGCAACCTTAAACCTCCCCGGCCCCGTCGACCGCCCATGAGCCCCGCCCCGTCGGCCCCGGCGTCGAGCGCTCCGAAATACCTGCGCCGCGGCAAGGTGAAAGAGGTCTACGAGGTTTCGCCGACCGAGCTCGAGTTCCGCTTCACGGACGACATCTCGGTCTTCGACAAGCACATCCCGAGCGAGATCCCGCACAAGGGCGAGACGCTCAACGGGACCGCCGCGCACTGGTTTGCGGTCTGCTCCCGGCTCGGCGTTCCCCACCACTTCCTCCAGAAGAGCGGCCCCGCGTCGATGCGCGTGAAGCGGGTCCGCATCGTCCCGAAGCCCCGCACCCTCGGGCCGCACCCGAAGGACTACCTCGTCCCGCTCGAGGTGATCGTCCGCTACTACCTCGCCGGCTCGATGTGGGACCGCGTCAAGTCCGGGGCGGTGAAGTCCGAGACCCTCGGGTTCCCCGCCGGCCGGACCCTCGAGTACGGGGTGCCGCTCCCGGAGCCCCACTTCGAGGTCACGACCAAGCTCGAGCCGGTCGACCGGCTGCTGACCCGGGCGGAGGCGCTCGAGCTCTCCGCGCTCGACGGCCGCCAGCTCGACGGGATCCGCGAGACGATCCTCCGGATCGACGAGGCGATGCAGAAGGAGATCGGGCCCCGGGGGCTCCTCCACGTCGACGGGAAGAAGGAGTTCGGGGTCGATGCGGAAGGCACGATCATGGTCGTCGACACGTTCGGCACCGCCGACGAGGACCGGTTCTGGGACAAGGACGCGTACGAGCGCGGCCGCCACGTCGACTTCTCCAAGGAGTTCGTCCGCCAGCACTACCGCACGACCGGCTACTACGACCGGCTGGCGAAGGCGCGCGAGGCGAAGGCGGAGGAGCCGCCGATCCCGGCCCTCCCTCCGCTCCTGGTCGACGAGGTGAGCCGGCTCTACACGACGGTCTACCAGCGGCTGACGGGCGAGCCGTTCGTCCCGAAGGCCCTGGGGACGTAGGGCACCGCCCACCGTTCCGCGACCCCTCCCCCACCCTTATCCCTCTACGGCCGGTCCGTCTCCTCGTGCCGCCCAAGACCGCCGCCCGGCCCGGGTCGACCGAGACCCCGCCGGAGCCGAAGCACGAGCTCGCCCTCGAGGACCTCGCCGGGATCGGCGCCGCCACGGCGGAGAAGCTCCGCGAGGCCGGATACACCGACCTGATGGAGCTCGCGGTCGCCTCGCCCGGGGACGTCGCCGAGGCCGCGGAGATCGGCACGATGAGCGCCCAGAAGATCATCGGCGAGGCCCGCCGCAAGGCGGACGTCGGGGGCTTCGAGAGCGGGACCTCCCTGCTCGAGCGGCGCAAGAAGCTCGGGCGGATCACGACCAACGCGAAAGCGCTGGACGAGCTCCTCGGGGGCGGCGTCGAGACGCAGGCGATCACCGAGTTCTCCGGTGAGTTCGGTTCGGGGAAGACCCAGCTGGCCCACCAGATCGCCGTCGATGTCCAGCTCCCGCCCGCCCAGGGCGGTCTCGAGAGCGAGGTCGTCTACATCGACACGGAGAGCACCTTCCGCCCCGAGCGGATCGTCGACATGGCCAAGGCGGTCGGGCTCGACCCGGACGAGGCGCTCTCGCACATCCACGTCGCGCGGGCGTTCAACTCGAACCACCAGATGCTCCTCGTCCAGAAGGCCCAGGAGCTGGCGCGCGAGAAGAAGATCCGGCTCCTGGTGGTCGACTCGCTCACCGCCCACTTCCGCGCGGAGTACCTCGGCCGCGCCGAGCTGGCCCCCCGCCAGCAGCTGCTGAACAAGCACCTCCACGAGCTCCTCCGATTCTCCGACACCTACAACGCCGCGATCGTCGTCACGAACCAGGTCTCGGCGCGCCCGGACATCCTGTTCGGGGACCCGACACGCCCGATCGGCGGGAACATCGTGGCCCACGCCGCGACGTACCGGATCTACCTGCGGAAGTCGAAGCCGCCCCGCCGCATCGCGCGACTGATCGACTCGCCGAACCTCCCCGAGGGCGAGGCGGTCTTCTCGCTCACGACCGAGGGGATCCGCGAGTAGGCGCGCGCCGGACCGGCCCCACCCGGCGGATCGCCGTCGCCTTCACGTAGAGCCAGACGCGCGCGCCCGGCCGCAGGTGCAGCTGGCGGATCGGCTCGTCCGTGATCGCCACCCGGAACGCCACGCGCCCCGCCCGCACGACCAGCGTCGTCCCGCCCGAGCCCGGGGGGTGCTCGACCCCCTCGACCACTCCCGGAAGGACGTTCCGCGCGCTCGAGGGGAACCGCTGCCGTGCGACCAGGATCGACTCCGGGTCGAGCAGCAACGCGACCCGCTCCCCCTCCCGCGCGGTGAACGCGACCCGCAGGCGCAGGCCGGGGCCCACCTCCACTTCCGGGGCAGCCGCCGCCCGGTACGTCCCCTCGAGGCGGTTCGAATGGGAGAGCGGGGCCACGGGGTGGGAGAGCAGGAGCTCGACCGAATCGAACCCCTCCCGCACGATCCGGTCCCCGAGCGGGGTGAGGCAGGAGCCCCCGTGCGCCCGGCCGCCCCGGACGCCCGTGACGACCGGGCCCCCGAACGCGCGCTCGAGGCGCGCGATACGGTACGTCGCCCGGTCCCTCGAGATCCCGACCGACCGGCTCGCGGCGACCACGGAGGCCTCGCGCGCGAGCGACCGAAGGAGCGCGACGTCGGTGTCGGTGACGATGCTCGGCCGGGCGGTCATGGCGGCCTCGCTCCCCCGGCCGGCGGCGTCCCGAGCGGGTGGACCGACCCTTCGGCGATCGCGAACCGCACCCGTGCGCCGAGGCTCGGAACGGGGGGCGACCACGGCGGGGGCACCCGGAGCGTGACCAAGAGGTCGTCGGAATGGATGTCGACCGTGAGCCCGAGCGGGCCCGGTCGCGCGCTGCGGACCGTCCCTTCCCACACCGGACCGGACGGCTCGCCCGCCGCAAAGGTCGGGCTCGAGAGCGCGACCCCGTCGTCGCCCGCCCGGTCCAGGAGCCAGGAGCGCAGCGGGGTGCGCGGGGGCGCCTCCAACGTCGCCCGGTCGTAGACGTTCTCGAACCCGACAAACCGCGCGGTGAACGGGTCGGGCGGCGCGGACAGGAGGGCGGCCGCGTCGTACCGGCCCCGGACCCGTCCGTCCCGGAGGACCAGGAACGAGTCCGCGACCGAGAAGGCGAGGCCCGGGTCGTGGGTGACGACGACGACCGGCACCCGCTCCGTCTCCCGGAGCTCGTGGAAGACGAGCCCGAGGTCGTACCGGGCCTGGACGTCGAGCGCCTGCCACGGCTCGTCCCAGACGATCAGCTCCGGGTCGGCCGCGAGCGCCCGGGCGATCGCGACCCGTTGCTGTTCGCCGCCGCTCAGGCGGGAGGGATAGCGGCGGGCGAGGGAGGTGAGGTGGAACCGGTCGAGGAGCTCGCGGACCCGCGCGTCGGCCCCGGGGCGGTCGCGGAGCTCGAGGGGGTAGCGGATGTTCCCCTCGGCCGTCCGGTGCGGGAACAGCCCGAGGCCCTGCGGGACGTACCCGAGCCCGCGCTCCTCGGGGAGCCAGTCCGAGATCTCGACCCCGTCGCGCCGGATGGCGCCCCGCCGGACCGGAAGGAACCCGGCGAGCGTGCGCAGGAGCGTCGTCTTGCCTGCCCCGGACGGTCCGAGGACGGCGAGCGCGGAGCCGGGCGCCAGGTCGAGGTCGACCGGACCGAGGTGGAAGTGGTCGAGGTCCGTCTCGAGACCGTCGACGACCCAGTGCGTCACGGGCTGAGCTCCCCCCGCCCCCAGGGCAGCCATCCCGAGCGCTCCCCCAGCCGGACGAGGAGGAAGATCGCGAAGGCGAAGAGGAGGAAGAGCGAGCTGACGGCGGCCGCGTCCTGGAGGTCCCCCTGGTTGAAGAGGCTGTAGATGAAGACCGAGATCGTGGTCGATACCGGTCCGGAGTAGACGCCCCCGGGAATGACGAACGAGGCGAGGATGAGGAGTCCGCCGATCTCGCTGACGGCCCGAGCCCAGGTGAGGAGGAGGCCGGCGACGATCCCCCGGGCGGCGAGCGGGAGCGTGACGGTCAGGAAGGCGGTCGCCGCCCCAGCCCCAAGCGAGCGCGACGCCTCGATGACCCGCCCGTCGACCGCGCGGAACGACAGCTCGCTCGCGAGCACGGTGTACGGCGCGCTCACGAAGACCATCACGAGCACAACTCCCCAGATGGTGTCGTAGATCGGCAGGCCGAGCGACTGGGTGAGCCGGTACAGTGGCGTCCCCGGAAGGACGAGGAAGAACAGGCCGAGGCCGACCAGGAGGTGGGGGACGACGATCGGCAGGGCGATGAACGACTCGACCACCGAACGGCCCGGGAACCTCCGGCGCGCGAGTACGTAGCCGAGCGGGATGCCGAACACCACGGCGGAAAGCACCGCGATCCCCGAGGCCAGGAACGTCACCCACAGCGCCTCTCGCACCTGGGCGTTGCTCAGCTCGGAGAAGATCCGGCTCACCGGCGCATAGGTGAACAGGGCGACGATGGGCAGGAGAAACAGCAGCAGCAGGGACGCCGAAAGGACCACCTGGAGGGCGAGCCAGTAGGGTCCCGTGCGCCACCGCCGCCCGGCGGGGGCCGCGGGGGCGTTCGTGCCCCCTACCCGGCCAGGATCGATGCCGCCCACGAGGGTAGTCCTACGACGTCTGGGGCGAGTACCGATGGCACCGCTCCGGGGTGGTCGCTCCAGCCGGGGAAGATCGGCGTGAACGCCCCGCCCTCGGAGAGGATCGCCGCCCCTTGAGGCGAGAGGAGGAGGTGGACGAACGCCGCCCCGAGAGCCGGGTTCTGGGCGTTCAGCGGCACGGTGACCGAGAACAGCACGGGCGCGGCGGCCACCGGCTCGATCGTGAGCGTGGAGCTGAGGATGTCGGTGGAGAGCTTGGCGTAGTCCGCGAGGGCCGTGCTGTTGTTGGCCACCAGCCCCACGATCGGGTTGAACGAGACGTACGACAGGTCGTTCACCACAGCGTACGACCGGTACGTGATCACGGCCGAGATGACCCCGGTCTTGATCAGCGTGGCAGCCTGGGACTCGTGCTCACCGATCGTGGTCGACGGGTTTCCCACTGCGACCCCGTTGGAACCCGTGGTGTAGAAGTGGCTGTAGATGGCGCTCGTGCTACCGTTGTAGAGCATCCCCTGGAGTTCCATCGCGAAGATCTCGTTGTAGCCGTTCGGGTCGGTGGACGCGTTCCAGATCCCCATCGGCTTGTTCCCCGACGTCGTGACATCGGTGATCAGCTTCTGGGCCCAGTTCGTGGAGTTGATCCCCGAGAACGCCGGCAAGCTCGCATTGTAGGCCAGCACCTCCGGGGTCGTCCCGAAGACGATCTCGTACCCCGCGTACGTCGGCTCGAGCAGGTTGGGGATGAGGCGGTAGTCGGCCACGGCGGCGACGTCGGCGCGCGCGCCCGTGCTCGTGATCGCGGTGGTGATGTCGATCGACCCCTCGTACGTCTGCGCCGCCGACGGCACATTCGTGCCGGGGGTTTCGTTGGCCAGTTCGTTCGCGAGCTCCGGGAAGAGGGTGTCGAGGGTGCCCGCGCCCAGTACGGTCAGGGTGGAGTTCACCGTCCCGCTCGGGTTCGACGCGGGCGAGCCCCGGTACTCGTACCCTGCTACGAACCCGCCGGCCAGGGCTGCTACGGCCACCACGATCACCACGACGTAGATGACTGCCTTCGCCACCATCGATGTGTCGGATTCACACATCGCTTATGAGGTTGCACCGCGGGGCCCGGTCGCGATTCAGAGGTCTCGGCGGGTGGCCGCGGGCGCGTATCGGTAGTAGGCC
Source organism: Thermoplasmata archaeon (assembly GCA_050011355.1). Taxonomy (GTDB): domain Archaea; phylum Thermoplasmatota; class Thermoplasmata; order Lutacidiplasmatales; family UBA184; genus Lutacidiplasma. The sequence goes on from JBEKJG010000015.1 coordinate 16,279, forward strand.
CGCCCGACGATCCCCGGGGGCGGGATCGCCCCGAACCGTCGGCTGTCGCGGGAGGCATCCGCCGCATCGCCGAGGACCCAGACCGACCCCGGGGCGAGCTCGATCGTCTCGACCGCGTCCCCCGGCCGTCCCTCGTCGCTCCCGGGCCGCCGGCCCACGTCGGGGACGAGGCCTCGGGCGGTCCGCCACCAACGACCCGGCCCGACCGCCGCGACGCGTTTCACCAGCCAGCGCGACGGAGCGGCGGGGTCGACCACGACCACGATCTCCCCCACGGCCGGAGCCCGCGTTCGATAGATGCGGACATCGACCCGCAACCGGTCCCCGGGCCGGAGGGTGGGCTGCATGCTGTCGTCGTGGACCTCGACCCGACGACTCGTCCAGCGGTGGAGCCCGGGCGGCGGTCCCGCGGGGGTCCCCGCGCTCACCGGCGGTGCCGCGTCCGGCATCCTTATCCGACTCGCTGGACTCGCGGGAGCATGTCCGTCGCCCGCAGCTCATCTCGTGGAATCGTCGAACGCTTCGTGGACGCTGTCGTCCCCCCCCGGGCCGTATACGCCCACTGCGACATCCCGTGCGGTATTTACGACCCGATCGACGCCCAACTCTCGGCCCTGACGATCGTCCGGATGGACCAGCTGATCGCCGAACTCGCCGCGCCCGCCATGGACGCAAAGCCCGAGGACCGCGCGACCTACGTCTCGAAGCTCTCCCGCTACACGACCGTGAAGGAGCAGCACGCCGAGAAGTTGAAGACCGAGGTGCGGGTCATCTGGGGCGACTTCTTCACCCCCGACCACGCCAAGCAGTTCCCGCAGATCCACGAGCTCACCTGGAAGATCATGAAGCAGGCCTCGAAGGCCCGCCAGGGGACCGCCCTCGCGGACGCGCAGGATCTGCTGAAGCTCGTCCAGGAGTTCTCGGAAATCTTCTGGCAGGCGAAGGGCGCCAAGCCCCGCCGCGTGCCCTCGATGCAGAAGCCCGGTGGTGAGCTCGTCGTCCCCGGCGCATAGGCCCCGGTGGGTGCCGAGACCCTCCGCGGCGCGGGACGGGTCGTAGGGACGGTCGTCGATGGTCGACGCTCTCCCGGTGGACGGACGCTCCCTCTCGCTCGAGGGGTTCCTCGCGGTCGCCCGTGGTCCGCGCCCCGTCGCGCTCGCTCCCGACGCGAAGGGGGCCATCGCGGCCAGCCGACGGGCGGTCGAACAGGCGGTCGCGAGCGGTCGGGCCGTGTACGGGGTGACGACCGGGTTCGGCGGCCTCTCGCACAAGATGATCACGCCCGCGCAGGCGCGCGAGCTCCAGGTCTCTCTCGTCCGGAGCCACTCGAGCGGCACGGGTCCCGCGCTCCCGCGCGATGTCGTCCGCGGCCTCGTCCTGCTCCGCGCCAACTCGCTGGCCCGCGGGAACTCCGGCGTGCGGGTCGAGGTGGTGGAACGCCTGCTCGACCTGCTCAACCGGGGCCTGGTCCCCTGGATCCCGGAGCAGGGCTCCGTCGGCGCCTCGGGGGACCTCGCCCCGTTGGCCCATCTGGCGATGACGCTCACGGGAGAGGGCGCGTTCGTCCCGGCCGGCGGTGGGGAACCGGAGCCCGCCGGACCGGCCCTCCATCGCGCCGGCATCGCTCCCCTCGAGTTGGTCGAGAAGGAGGGCGTCGCCCTCCTGAACGGCACGGCCCTCATGGCCTCCTACCTCGCGCTGGCGGTCGAGGACGTTCGCAGCGTGCTGGACGCCGCCCTCATCGGGGCGGCGATGTCGTTCGATGCCCTCGAAGGCAACCCGGAATCCCTGGACGACCGATTGGGCGAGATCCGGAACTTCCCGGAGCAGCGCCAGATCGCGGCCGCGATGCGGACCCTCCTCGCGGAGAGCGCCCTCTCCGCCCCTCGAACTTCGTGGACCGGTCAGGACCCGTACACCCTCCGTTGCCTCCCCCAGGTGCTCGGTTCGGTTCGGCTCGGGCTCCGGTTCGCCGAGGAGATCGTCGCCCGCGAGCTCAACGCGGTCACCGACAATCCGGTAGTGTTCGGCCCGGACGATTTCGTGAGCGGCGGCAACTTCCACGGGCAGCCGCTCGCCCTCGCCCTCGACACGCTCGCTCTCACCACCCAGTACATCGCCGCGTTCAGTGAACGGCGGATCTCGAGGCTACTCCACCCAGCGCTCAACCGCGGGCTTCCGGCGTTCCTCGCACCGGACCCCGGGGTCAGTTCGGGGTTCATGGTTCCCCAGTATCTCGCCGCGGCGCTCGTGAACGAGAACGTCACGCTCGTCCACCCCGCGAGCGCGTCCAGCCTGCCGACTTCGGCCGACCAGGAGGACTACGTGAGCATGGGTCCCTGGGCGGGCGCGAAGCTCCGGCAGGTCCTCGAGAACACCCGCCGGGTCGTCGCGGTCGAATGGATCGTGGCCGGCCAGGCGCTCGAACTGCGCCACCCCCGCACCGGGGGGCGGGGCAGCGAGGCCGCGCTCCGGGCCGTCCGGGGCCGCGTCGCACCGTGGACCCAGGACCGGAGTCCCGCCGCCGATATCGCGCGCGTCACCGAGGACCTCGGCTCGGGCGCGCTCGTGCGCGAGGTTCGCGCCCAGGTCCCGTTCTGACCTAGCGGCTCGCGGTCGTGATGGTCGGCGCGGCGTCGGCCGGGCTGGGGAAACGGACCGACTGCCCGCACGACGGGCAGGAGTATTCGCTCACTCCGCGGTGACGGAGCGGCGTACGGCACTTCGGGCAGGGGATCGGCTGGTTGGTCACCCACGCCGCGAACAGCTCCTGGGACCGGCGATCGGAGAGCGAGGTCTCCGACGGCGGGGCGGCCGGACGGGGGGCCGGCGCGACGGTCGGCGGCGGCGGTGGGCTGGTGGAGACCGAGGCGCGGTTCGCGATACCGCCGCTGCGGGCGCTCGAGAGGCGTCCGCACTGAGGGCAGACCACGAGGCCCGCCGAGCCGGTCGACTGGAGCGCCACCTGGCAGTTCGGGCAGAGCGTCTTGAGGCCGGTCGGGGTGTAGACCGGGGAGGGGGCGCGGGGTGCCATCGGTGAGGACGGCGTCGGGGCCGAGGCCACGGCGGACTGCACCGTCATCGGAGGGAGTGCCACGACCAACCCCCACCGGACGGTCCGACGGGACGGGTCGTAGAGCAGCGGCGTGTTCGGCAGCGCGAGCTCGTGGGCGAGGATCTTCTCGGTCTTGCGCTCCCGCCAGGAGAGGGCCGCGGCCAATCCGGGGACGCTCGTGGTCCCGAGGGCCCGGACGGCGGATCGGAGGTGTTCAAGGTCGGCGGAGGAAGGTCCAAAGAGAGCGGGCATGGGCGCTCCTCGCCCGTGCGATAAAAGAACCTGTCGCTGGAGCAGAACGGGGAAGGCACCGGCTGCCCAGTCACCGGGTCTTTTGGACGGTGCCACCCGGTTCCCCGGCAGTCGGTGCCCGAGGCCAATAAACATAAGTCCGGGTCAGTCTATATAGTTGACGGGGCCCCCGGAACGGTGGCGGGTGGGCTCATTTCCCGGCAGGAGGCGCTTCTATCAGCAGGTCCATATCCTAGGCCCTGCTCGTTTCCTATGGCGGGACCGGGCCCGCCGCGCCATGCGCCGAAACGACGAAAGCATGCCACGTGCCGAAGTGCCGACCGGCCGTACCGCGCCGGTCGTCGACCGACCGAAGATCGCCACCGTCATCGTGGGCGGGACCGACGAGACCCGCCTGCTCCTCCGGGGCCTCGTGCGGCTCCACCACCACCGCGTGTTGTCCGAAAAGGCGACCGCGGAGGAGCTGGACCTCGGGGTCCCTGACGATCCCGCGCAGGTTCTGATCCTGGTGGCCGACGGGGAAGGGGACGAGTGGCCCCACGAACTGGCGGCCGCACGAGAACGCCAGCCCAGCCTCCTCCCCCTCCTCATCGTGGCCGAGCGGACCCCCGACCTGATCGCCCGAGCCCGCCGCATGGGCGTCAAGGGCGTGCTCAACCGGCCGTTCGCCATCCGGGACCTCGTCGCCTCGGTCGAGGCGGTGGCACGAGGCGAAGACATTCTCGACCGGGTCCCGGGCGCGGCCCGGACCGGCAGCGGTCAACCGTAAGCGCCTCCCCGCGTTCCCCGGTTCGTGGCGCGAGGACTTCGCAACTCGCTCGACCGGGCGGTTCGTGGGTCGGTCGTTTTCGATGGGGCCGAGCTCGGCCGGCTTGGGCGGGACGAATCGCACGTCCACGGCCCGCCGCTCGCCGCGGTCCGGCCCGTGGATGCGGAAGATGTGGTTTCGCTCGTGCGCTGGGCCCGCCGTCACCGGGTCGCCCTGGTAGCCCGAGGGGCGGGGACGTCGCTCGACGGAGAATCGGCCACGCTCCGAGGAGGAGTTACGGTGGACCTTTCAGCGTGGAGCGAGGTGGGAACGGTGGACGTTCCGACCCGTTCGGTACGGGTCGGTCCGGGCGTGGTCAACCTGAGCCTTCAGGGCGCGCTGAGGCCGTCCGGTCTGTTCTACCCTCCCAACCCGGGCTCCTGGGCGACCTCCACCATCGGCGGGAACGTCGCCACCAACGCATCCGGCCCGCGATCGTTCGGCTACGGCCCGACCCGCCGATGGGTCCGTGAGGTCGAGGCGGTCCTCGGTACCGGGGAGCGGGTCCACCTCGGGAGCTCGGCGGAGAAGAGGTCGGTGGGTCCCGACCTGCTCCAGATGTTCATCGGGAGCGAAGGGACGTTGGGGATCGCGACCGCGCTCACGCTCCGATTGGCCCCGATCCCCGAGATCCGGCGGGGATGGGCGGTGCCGCTTCCGGCCCGGGCGCGTCTCGGTCGGCTCGCCGCCTCGTTGGCGGGCATCGCCGGTAGTGGTCTTTCCGCGATCGAGTACCTGGACGGCCCATCGGCCGAAGGGCTCCGGACGGACCGCGGGGCGTCGTGGCCGTCGGGCTACGCGCTGCTCCTTCTCGAGATGGAGGCGTCGGGACGGAGGGAGGTACACGATCGCTCCCTCCGGGTCCGGGCCGCCCTGAAGAGGGGCGGCGTCGCCGCCGAACCGTCGGTGTTCGAGGACGCCGACCGGCTCTGGAGCTTGCGGGGGGAGGCGAGCCGCGTCCTGGACGAACGGTACGGTCCCCGCGTCCGCGAGGACATCGCCGTCCCGCTCCCGGAGGTCGACGGGCTCGTCCGCGCGCTCGAACGGATCGCCCGGAAAGAGAAGGTGCGGCTGTTCCTCTTCGGCCACTTGGGCGAAGGGAGCCTTCACCCGAACTACGAGGCGGATCCCGCCTCCCCCGCCGCGACCCGCATCCGGACCGCCGTGTGCTCCGAAGCGCTGGCGCGGGGGGGCACGATCAGTGGCGAGCACGGGATCGGGCGGTTGAAACGGGGGCTGCTTGAGCGGGAGTTGGGCACGCCTGCCCTCCGACTGCTGAGGGCGGTCCGGCGGGCGTGCGATCCGGACGGGATCCTGAACCCGGGGAAGCTCTATCCCGGGAGCGTTCGACCAGCTCCGCGACCTTCTCGGTAGCTTTCGGCCGGGGCAAGCGCCCGAGGCCGCGAGGGGTCACCCATCTCCCGCGGGCCGCCGGGGGGAGCGAGGCCACCGAACCGGCGAATACGTGCAACGTGACCGAGAAATGGCTGTAGGCATGCTCGACCGCCCCGAGAGAAGCCAGGGCGGGTGCCACGATCCCGGTCTCTTCCCTCAGCTCGCGCCGGGCCGCGTCCCGTGGGGTCTCGGACGGCTCGACCTTGCCGCCGGGAAACTCCCAGAGGCCGCCGAGCAGCCCCTTCGGAGGACGGAGCTGGACCAGCCATCGACCCCGGTGTTCGAGTACCGCCACCGCCGCGACGACGTGGGGGCGCGGTGCACGAACGGGGGGTCTTGGAACGGAACCCGGATCGTCGAGTTCGAGATGGGCGCGGCAGTAGGTCCGCACCGGACATCGGCCGCAGAGCGGTGCTCGCGGCCGGCAGACCGTCTCGCCGAGCTCCATCACGGCCTCGTTGAATTGCCCCACGTCGCGATCGGGCAGGAGGGGTTCGAGGGCCGACCGAAGGCGGTCGCGAACCGTTGCCGTCCGGACGTCCCCTTCCTCCCGTGTCCAGCGGGCCGCGACGCGAAGGGCATTGGCCTCCAGGGCAACCTCGTGCGCGTCGAACGCGAGACTCGCGACCGCCCGCGCGATGTAGGGGCCGACCCCCGGGAGGGTCTCGAGCTCCGGAACGGTCCGCGGCACGGCTCCGCCGAAGGAGGAATCGATGACCCGGGCCGCCGCATGGAGGTGTCGGGCCCGGGCGTAGTACCCCGCCCCTTCCCACGCCTTCATCACGTCGGAGACGCGCGCGTGCGCGAGCGCGGTGACGGTCGGGAATCGCGCGAGGAACCGGTCGTAGTAGGGGATGGCCTGCTCCACGCGCGTCTGCTGAAGCAGCACTTCGGCGACCCAGATCCGGTAGGGGTCCCGGTCCCGGCGCCAGGGGAGGGGCCGACGGTGGGTGCGAAACCACCTCCGCAACGCCGTGCCCGCATCGCGGGGGACGGTCGGATGGACACCGGACGCGGTGCGGCGGCTCACGGACGGCCGCCCGAGGAAGAGAGTGCTTAAAGAGCATGGCGAAATCGAACGCGACGAGCAGCTCATGGAACCTCGCGAAGGGCCGGTTCAGGTCACGGACGCCACGTTCGAGAACGAGGTGATCCACTCCCCGCTTCCGGTCGTGGTCGACTTCTACGCCGACTGGTGCGTGCCGTGCCGCGTCACCGAGCCGGTCCTGGCCGACCTCGCGGTGCGCTGGGCCGGCCGCATCAAGTTCGCGAAGGTCAACATCGATGACGCGGCCACCGTCACGCGCTCGTACGGGATCCACTCGATCCCCACGTACGTGTTCGTCGAGTCGGGCCAGGAGAAAGGGCGAGAGGTCGGGCCGGTGAACCCGACGGCGTTCCGGTCGATGCTCCGGCGCTACTTCGCCGAGACGACCCGGCCTAGTGCCGGAACACCCGCCACCCGCTGAAGTACATCGCGATCCCCGCCTGCTCGGCCACCGCGATCACCTCGGGGTCGCGAAGGCTGCCGCCCGGCTGAAGGATCGCCACGACACCGGCCCGAGCGGCCGCCTCGACCCCGTCCTTGAACGGGAAGAAGGCGTCCGACGCCAGGACCGCCCCCTTCGCCCGGGCGCCCGCGACATCGCAGGCGAGCTCGACCGCCTTCACGCGCGTCGGCTGGCCCGAACCGATCCCGACGGTGGTCGGTCCCTGGGCGAGGACGATCGCGTTCGACTTGGCGTGGCGCACGACCCTCCAGGCGAAGTCGAGCGCGCAGAGCTGCTCAGGCGTGGCCCGGTGGGACGTGACGGGTTTGAGTTCGCCCGGAGCCAACTGGCGCCGATCCGCTTCCTGGACCAGGAGGCGGCCAAAGCTCGTACGCGCCTCCCAACGGGGAAGCTCCGGATCGGGAGGTCGGGTGCGCACCAGCTTGAGCTTCGGCCGTCGCCCGAACGACTCCCGGGCGGCGGTGTCGAATTCGGGGGCGGCCAACAGGTCGACAAAGACCCCGTGGAGGGCCTCGGGATCGTCGGCGCCGACCGGTCGGTTGACCGCCACCGCGCAGCCGAACCGGGCGACCGGGTCCGTCGCGATCGCCCGTTCCAGCGCTTCGCGGACGGTGGTCCCTTCGGCGACCCCGCACGGCGAGGCATGCTTCACCACCGCGGCCGCCGGCAACGGGAACTCGGAGACGATCTCGAGCGCCGTGTCGACATCGATGAGGTTGGTGTAGGAGAGGCTCTCGCCCTTCAGCACCTCGAACGGCCGGGTCCGCCATCCGGGCCCGCCCTGGTAGATGGCCGCCCGCTGGTGCGGGTTCTCCCCGTATCGCAGGCGGAGGGGCTCGCGTCGTAGGACGAGGTTCGGTGGGAAATGGTCGTCCGGCGGAGGCCGGGCGAACAGGCCAGCGGCGATGGCCGTGTCGTATTCGGCCACTCGCTCGAACGCCTGCCGGGCAAGCTCGGCTCGGGTCGAGGCCGATAGACTACCCCCGTGCTGACGGAGCTCCTCGAGGAACGGGCCGTACTGCGGGGGGGCCGTGAGGACGGCGACCCCGTCGTGGTTCTTCGCGGCCGCCCGAACGAGGGTGACCCCACCGATGTCGATGAACTCCTCCCGGTCCGTCGCTCCCGGAGCGTCCAGGAGGTGTTGCTCGAAAGGATAGAAGTTGACCGCGACCAGGTCAAACGCCAGCAGGCCGCGTTCCTCGAGTTCGCGACGTCCCTCCTCGGTGCGCGGCGCGAGGATCCCGCCGAGCAGGGCGGGGTGCAGTGTCTTTACCCGACCTCCGAACCAGGCCCCGATCCCGGTGAGCTCCTCGGCCGGCCGCGCGGGCAGGCCCGCGGCGACGAGGCTGGTCCGAGTTCCTCCGGTCGCCCAGAGCTCGACCCCGAGCTCGTCCAGCCCCCGGGCCAGAGTTTCCAGACCGGTCTTGTCGTACGGCGAGAGCAGTGCCCGCTCGATGCGGACCGCAGGCCCTTCCGAAGCCACCAGCCGTACCCCCAATGGGGAGGTAGGGGGAGGGATAAGTCTCGCGGAACGCCGCGTGCGCGGTCCACCGGGGGCGGGACCCCGGCCATAAGACTAAATACCGCGTCCCAGGGTAAATTGTACCCTCGACCGAGGTGGACTTGGCCCGCGCGTTGAGGACCCGGAATTGGCGTCGGCGTGGCCGTCGCGGCCAGGTCGCCGCGGTCGCCACCCTGCTGGGCCTGCTCCTCGTCGTGACGTTCATCGCGAACTTCCTCACGACCGTCGTCCCGAACCAGATGCAGGTGAACGACCTCAACCACGTCATCCTGGTCGAGAACCAGTTCGGCCGCCTGGCGGCGTTGCTCTCCTCGGCCGGCGCCCAGGGCCGGACGGGTAACCAGATCGTCCAACCGCTCACCCTCGGCTCGGACGGGGTCGCCCCGTGGGCCGCCCAGGACGGTTCCACGGTCGGGAACGTCCAGAACGGCTCCAATGCCTCGTTGAGTTTCGGTCTCCTCGGGGCGACCGTCTACTCGCCCCCGCTCGGGCCGACCCAGGGCGGTCCGGCGCTGCCCGCGTCCTGCGCCTTCACCTCCGGTGCCGATGTCGGCATCGCCTGCACGGCCGCGCTCACGAAGCTCGCCTACAACTTCTCCGGGAACTCGAAGGCGTTCACGATCACGTCACTCCTCGCTACGGGCCTCTACGCGTTCAACTACTCGACGAACCACTCGAGCATCTCGGTCAGCGCGACGCTCGGGACGAAGGTCGACCTCCAGGTCCACGGGAGCAACAACAGCATCACGCTCTCGGTCCTCGGCGGCACCTCGATCAACGTGACGGTCATCGGGAACAACGACTACCTGAACCTCGGCGCGACCGGCACCGCGAACGTCGTGGTGCGGAACTACGGCACCTCGAACGCGCTCTACGAGAGCTCCGCGGCGGCCGGCAAGATGCTCGTCATCTCGTACGGGAACTCGGACTCGATCACGGCCAATGCCACCGCCGCGATGACCTACACCGCCTATGTCACGGGGTTCAACTCGACGGTCCCTTCGTCCTCCCTCTGCCCCTACGACAACGTCTCGAAGACGGAGGGGCTCCACGGTACGGGAGCGTCCGCCACCTACATGGCCTACTTCAACAACACCCACTACACGGGAGTCGTCCCCGCCGCCCCGTGGACGGTCCACGACCAGGTGGTCAGCCAGACGACCTGCCCGCTGTTCGCGCGGCAGGCGATCGCGCTCCAGTCCCCCGCCGCCGCCGGCACCGGGCCGATGGTGAACCTGGTCAACACCTACGCCCCCTCCGGCGAGGTCGCCTACGATGAGGGCGGGGTCGTCTACGCCCAGTACGGGGCCTACCCGGTGTTCATCGACATGCCCTCCATCGCGCTCACCGTCCTCGGCGGGGTCGGCGGTCAGGTGACGGCCGCCTCGATCTGGCTGCCGTACTTCTCCAACTGGGTCGGGTCGGCCGCCGGGATCGGCACCACCACGCTCGACCTCGGCCTGCTCCACACGGCAACGTACCGCATCAATGCCACCGGCTCGACCTTCGGGATCAACCCCAACGTCCCGATCACCCTCGTGATCCGCACCCCGTTCGCCGAGGCGTGGAACTCCTACCTCAACGGCGACCTCGCGTTCGCGGGACTCTGGTCGTGCGCCCCGGCCGCGCTCTGCACCGGGACCTACACCCAGGGCGGTCCGCTCGGCGTCGTGACGATCACGATCCCCACCACCCACCTGCAGGCGCTCAAGATCGGTACGACGATCTTCTCGCTCGCCCTCGCCTAGGTATCCGACCTCAGCGCGGTCGACGTCCGCGGGCCGTGCCCAGCCACGCCTTGGCCCCGACGAGGGTTCCCCAGGTCTGGACGGTCGACAGCGTCAGCTGACCATCGAGCGGCCCCGACCACAACGCGCGGGCGATCGCCACCTGAAGGTGTTCGACCTCGACCACGGCCCGGGGACCGTCCGAGCGAACCAACCGGAACGGGACGCCCGAGGGCGCGGCCTCGGAACGGCGACGCAGGGCGCCCTCCCACCATCGGGGGGAGAGGGCGGGAAGGTGTTCCCCCGCCACCTCGAGGCCGAGGTAGCGGGGTCGAGGGTCCGACGACCTAGCGGACGAGGTCGATGACTTCCTCGGACTCACCGGCGGCGTAGCCTCCCTTCTGTCCGAGGAGGCTCGTCGCGCGCACGCCCGTGATGATGAGCAGCACCCGGATGGTGTTCTCGAGGTCGGGCGAGTTCTCGACGGAGCAGCCCCAGATGATCCGAGCCCGCTTGGAGATCTTGCCGCCGACCAGCGCCGCGGCCTTCTCGGCCTCGCTGACGGTCATGGTCGGTCCGCCGATGACCCGGACGAGGGCCCCGGTCGCGTCCTTCAGGTCCACCGAGCCGAGCAGAGGGGACGTGAGCGCCTCGGTGACCGCCTCGGTCACACGGTCGGTCGCGCTCTCGCTCTCGCCGAGTCCGATGAGCGCCACCCCGCCGTCCTTCATGACGGTCAGGATGTCGGCGTAATCGAGGTTGACGAGCCCGGGCCGCGTCACGATCTCGGTGATCCCCTTGATCGCGGTCATGAGGCAGGCGTCCGCCAGCTTGAACGCCGCGTCCAGCGGCATGCGGGGGACGAGTTCGAGGAGCTTGTCGTTCTGGATGACGATGGTCGTGTCGCAGACGCGGCGCAGACGCTCGAGTCCGTCCCGAGCCTGCTCCATGCGCGCGGCGCCCTCGCCCGAGAAGGGGAGGGTGACGACGCCCATCGTGAGGGCGCCGGCTTCCTTGGCCAACCGGGCCACGAGGTGGGCCGAGCCGGTACCGGTTCCGCCGCCCATGCCCGCCGTGACGAAGACGATGTGGGCCCCGTTGAGGAACGCCCGCAGCTCCTCCTCGTTCTCGCGCGCGGCCTCTTCCCCGATCTCGGGGCGAGCGCCAGCGCCGAGACCCTTGGTGGCGCGTCGGCCGATGAGGATCTTCCGGGGCGCGTGGATGGTCAAGAGGTGCTTAGCGTCGGTGTTGATGGCGCACATTTCCGCGCCTTGGATTCCATCCTCGACGCAGCGGTTGATCGTGTTGGAGCCACCGCCTCCGCATCCGACGATCCGGATGTTGACCTTCAGCGTTTCCGCCAACTTCGCGAGTTCCGCGTCGTCGGCGCTGCCGTAGGTCGGCGCGGTCGGCTTCTTGTCGTCGACCAGGGTTTGGTTCTCCTGGTGCTTCGCGATCGCTTCTTGGATGATGGACTTCATTGGTGCGTATCCCATCCTGTTTGTCAGACGAGCGTCATACGCTCTGGGGAAGCAGTCGGGGGGTTGTTACATAAACGTTTGCGTTCAATGGAGGTTGTCGGAGAATCACCCCGGAGGGGGGGATATTCCGACACCCATGTCGGGTCCCTGCCAATTTTCCGACATTATGGCCTTCGCTTCCGGTGTCAGGCCTGCCGGAACGTCCAACCGGTCAAGTGGTGGCGGAGTAAGGAAGCTTGGCAGGACGCCGCATTCCACCATCGCGTGGATGAGCATCCGAATGTTGTGGGCGATGGCCTTGCACAAGAGTTCGTTGGTTTGGGAATCGAACTTGTGCGAGAGTAGTGTCTCCCCTAGCGTCTGTTTCATCGCCCCGAATGCGGACTCTACTTGGGCACGATCCCCATAGTGGTTGTCGAAATCCTCTCGATAGGCGTAGCAGTACTGGAACATCCGATGATACATTCGGCTCCCGTTTGCCTTGCCAGTGGCGTTGGACTTGGGCGGGCTGAAAAGCAGTGCGCCATAGTCGGCGACAACGTCGAAGTTTCGGCGAGATCCGTAGGCCTTGTCCGCCAGGACTTCTTGGAGCTTGAATCCCGTGGCGGCCGCCCGCTCCAAGAGGAGAGGAAGTTGGGGAGCGTCACCTGCGGTTCCTTCGGTGACTGTTGCCGCGAGGATTGCATGAGTTCGCACCCCAACCATTGCGTGGAGCTTCATCCACATGTTCTTGCGCTCCGGAGTGTACCTCTCGTTTCGGTAGTAGTGAAATCGAGTTGTCCGGAATCCGGTCGAGTCGATTGCGCATCGGTTCTCAATCGCGAGAAGCGGCAGGACAGACCGAGCGACCATGTCGAGCAGGACGGGCGTGATTTCAGGCTGGCAAAGAAAGTCCGAAATGCCCTGCCAAGTCGGAAACGCGCCGATGTGTCCTTTGGCCGCAGCATCCACACGAAGCTCGGCGGTTCGTCTGCAACCTACACCGTCCCGGACCTTGTCCACGGCACAGAAAATTTGGTCCCGAAGTGGTATACGGGGTCGGCCCGCTCGGTGAGGGTCCCGGTCGGGTTCGGCAACGCCCTTGCAAAGTTCTCGGAGGAGGATCGGAAACAGCCGACCTTCATCGACCTGACTCCGATTGTAACTTGGCCAGTCAATCTTCTTCCGACGTGTTGAAGTCTGCCCACGAAACTGCGCCGCCAGAGTCAGTGAATCCTGAATCCAAAGGCGGGCGAACCAGATGTGCTTGCAAGGGGCCGGCTCCCGACGGCCGAAGTCCTCGCAATCACAGGCCTCGCCGGCCCCCCCGATACCAATTCCATTGACCGCGTGGAAGCCAGTTCCCTTCTCGGACGGAACCAGGAATCGACCGGGCGTAGTAGATTCGAGTGCCCGCACACCGCGGCGGAGCATCTCGAGAGCACGCAGCTCCCGGACCGGTAGTTTCTCGGAGAGGTCAATCATGCGTTGTCCTACATATTGACCTACAAGTCGAGAGTACTTAAGCCTTAATCCCACATATTGCCCTACTGGTTGGTCCAGTTGTGGGTCAAAAGCCTCAAGTATCGCCAGGACTTCGTCCGTGGTGAATCCAGTGTCGAAAGCGATCGAGTCCAAACTGGTCAAGGCCATCAAGCGATCCGATTCGCTGCGTACAACCGTCCCATCGACCGTCGTCGACGTACTCGGAGTTGACGCCGGTGACTCCCTCAGGTGGACCTTGGATCCTAAGGGCTCTCGAGTAATCGTTTCGAAGTCGCAGGGTGACGCTGCGACGAAGAAGTAGGAGTCCAACCGACGCTGGACGCCCTCGTACGGAGGGCTCCGCGATGGGCGATCAAATCGAGTTCGCACGGGATGAAACGCTTCGGAGGATTAATACCACTAATCTTCGAAGATGATTATAAGTGTATTATCTGAATAATCAATGGTCACATTTTTAATCATGTGACACATGTCGATAGATTGACCATGTCGGGTGCACTTGTCCTTGACGTGTCAGACACGTTCGCTGACAAGGGGGCAGAGGCCAAGCTCATCGAGCTAATGGAGCAAAACCCATCCGCGCTGTGGAGCGTCAGCAAGTTCGTCCAGGTGGGTGGGTTGGTCCGGGCCCGAGTAGACCGCGCAGTGATCAGTCTAGAAGCCAAGGGTCGGATCCACGGCGAGACAATTGGTCGAACTCGGGTAATCCGCTACGTCTCCCCAACGGCCACAAAGGACGTAGGGCAAAGCCGGCCGTCGGGGAATGGTACCAGGACAAGCCGACCCCGGCCGATATGATTCGATTGGTGCAGATTCTAGAGAGAGCTGCACGCCGATGGCTTTGGGATTTTAATGCCCGAGAGGGGTGCTCTGTGATTCTATTCCCCGACTTGTTATTTTATTCGGTCGGACTAGGCAGGAGGCGGAACGGCCGCTCGCTATCCCGGGGCCTTGGGGGGCCCTGGCGTGGGGGGCGACGGCTTTGTGCAAGAGTTCAGAGAGCGCGGCCCGGTAGGCACCATCGTAATCATCCATTATTTCAGTTCTTTCGTCAACAGAGTTTGACTGAACATTTTCACGCCGATCGTGAGATAACGCCGACGGATCGTGAGCCGCAATGGAGCGGAATCAAACCAAGGAGTCCGCGAGGGTTCGACCGAAGGGAATTGACTCGCGAAGCATCATATCGGTTCTCATTTCCCTTTCATTCCTAGCGGCCGGAGGATCACTCATCTCTGCAAGCGGAGTAGCAATCGCAGGTCCCGGTGTAATTTGTGAGCCGTGTACCGCGTGCGACCCTTGCGCTAACTGTCCGACTGGCATCTCGTTAACCTACACCATCTCGGTCCAGGCGAACGATACCAATACCACCATTTCTTTTATAGAAACGGACTCGTTACAATATTCTTACGTCAACTTGACTTGGGGACCCGGAAGTTCCTCGGACTTTCTAGCCCTCACAAACTTTCTGGGAACCGCATATCCAACTGCCGGGAGTGTCTTCCTCGACTACTTGGAGCCGTCCTCGACCTATAGCTATTGGCTATGGGGATGGTCAAGTTGTAAGGATGATTCGGGCGTCCACATGTACCATACAAGCTCCACGTATACCGCCTCGTGGAATACTAGGTCGGACTCCTCGAGTAGGATCGTGGGGGTTGTAAGAGACCAGTCTGATAACCTCGCACCTGCCAACCAGATCGTATCCCTTTACGAACCGCTCTGCAGTGGGGACCAAACCTTTGAGACATTTATCGCGTCGGGAGGAACCTTCTCGATAACCCCCGGTAGTTGCATGCAGTCACCTGGATTCATTCTAAACTATAGCGACGTGGCGGGTACCAATTGCATCGTCATTCAAGGTAACCCCGACTGCCAGACCGCCCCCTGGTGGCTAGTCAGCGGCGTTGGGCACTGGAATACTTCCACAACAATCTGGGCCCCCGGATTCTACACGATATGGGCTCCACAAAACTACAAGACATACGTGCCGGCGAGCACAGAGTTTGTTCACACCAAGTACGCCGACATATCCAGTTACTCCTCCTCAATCTACACAACGACGGGCAGCATAGTTGACCTGGGAGGGAGTGGAGCTTCAACGAGCGTCTCCGCAGTCGGTCAATGGGGCACGACCTCCGTTCCTTCAGGTGACAACTTGACTACGAATGCAGAGGAGTGGACCACGGGCACGCTGACGATAAATGCTGTGAACAACGAGCGGCAGCCGACGCTGTCGACTTTGAACTTCTTCGATCAGGTTGGGTATTCCTTCAACCTCAACCAATGGCATGATTGGCAAACCACCACGCCATCCAGCGGTGCGTGCACCAAGTTCGATACTTCATCCGCTACTTTTTCACTGACAATCGCTGGATCCTACGAGGTCCAAACGGGATACGATGTCGAACTAGGTTTCTCTCTGGGTGTTCAATCAGATGGTACCGGCGTGGGTGTTGGGCTGCAGGTCGACGTGCCAATTCAGAACACGCTGGAGTCCACATCGGGGTATTCCACGACCGTGACTTTCACATTCACCAACCCATACTCAGTCGGCACATACGCGTATTTCTTGACCAACACACAGGGCGGTTCGAGTTCTTCGAGTTCTAACGCGATTGTGGCACATACCTGGCTTGTGAGCAGCTGCTGAAAATAGGCATCCGTTACATCAGGGGGACAATGATCCATCGCTCTCCAGCATTTTATCCGAGGCACTGACAAACCAAGTCACCCATTCATTCATCGGAACCCCCGGGGTGTGAATCAATCGGGTTGGAAATTGGATCGGGGCCGTCACGAACTAGCTCCCCGGGCTACTTGCGGGCTAGCAACTCAAATGCACACTTCGAACTTGTCGCGTCGTGCGGGACTAGTCCCCATCATTCCCGCCCCTGTACTCATCGACGAACCATTACCCTCCTCGCGTCCAGAAAAAGGATATGGCCCTGGAAGCAGTTCGGCGAATACTTTGGGGGTTTTGTG
The DNA here is from genome assembly GCA_050011355.1 of Thermoplasmata archaeon. Classification (GTDB taxonomy): domain Archaea; phylum Thermoplasmatota; class Thermoplasmata; order Lutacidiplasmatales; family UBA184; genus Lutacidiplasma. The sequence goes on from JBEKJG010000015.1 coordinate 32,500, forward strand.
AACACTGTTGATGGGGGACGCAGTAAAGACTCTAAACCCGAGTCCCCACACGTCTTGACCGGAAACGAGCAACCCCAGATATCGCACCGATCGTGGGTGGTTCGGCGCGTCCCAACCGTAGTCGCTGCTGTCCTTGCAGCCATCTTGCTCATTCTAACAACAATCCTCGTCCTCAACAACGGCGCACTCCCATTTCGAACCACTGTTTCAGAGGAGAATCCAATCATCATCGAGATAAACGGTGTCGATAGGCAGCTTGTCTACAAGGGGAATTGGGGAGGGTACTTCGGCCCGACGACGAACGACAGCTGTGCATTTTGTCCGGTTGGAGCCCAGGCAGGAGCCGCTATCAGGATCCCGCTCGTAACTTGGTACCCTCCTGTAAATCTGTCATTCTGGGTCTTCACCAACGTATCGGGACCATTTCCCGTCCAGGGAGCTGGCTGCAGCCCTGCGCCTTGTGTTTTTCCTTGGCTTTCAGTGGAGAGCTTGGAGACCTACGTACCTGCAGACACTCTCAGTTCAATGACATTGTTTGGGGTGTTTCTACTGCCAAACACACCGAGTTCCTTGACGAATGTAATCGACTTCAATGCGACTTTGTGCCCAATCAGCATATGCCCGGCGCCAACACTCTGAATATTCCCTCGACAGCATGCCCTATTGGCACCTCTTCCCGGGTTGCTTCTATGCGATGAGGGGTCATTCAGGCGGCGTGGACGGGCTCGGAACCCCTAACATCGGTTGCCTTGCTGGTTCGTGAACCGCTCAGAACACGGCCCCGAAACACTAACGAAGGTGTTGGACCCGGTGGCGGCTCCAGAGGCCCCACCGGGTGCTCTGGCGAGCCCGCGGCGCGATTTTCAACAAGTGGGACGTTGGAAGCCAACTGTCAAGACGGCGGGCCCTGACGCCTGCGAAGCATGTTTCCCGCGTCAAGCCGCTCAACAGATGGGGGGTGCGGGTGCGTTACAGGCCGGGAGGGTTCTGCTTCACAAATGAGGTTCCGCGACAAAGCACACTACGGTGTCAAGCTGACCTTGACCCGGGGGAGCTTCCCCTTCTTCACGCCGAAGAATTCCGCGAGGGCGGTCCGAGCCCAGTCTTGCCCGATCTCCTGAAACCCATATCCCCAGGCGGCATGTCGAACGCAGACGGGGTACGACCCGGTTTTCTTCCGACCTTGGAATACCTGAAGATAGGCCACGCTGGGTTCAGGGCAGAAAGTACAGTTCGTCATATTATTGCATTGATCCTCGCTTCCGACGATTGAACGGTCTAGAGATACTACAGGTTGAACCGACTCCGCAGGAAGCCGAAAGCCGTCCTACCCTTGGAGGTGTGGAAAGTGACCTGGGGATCTGACCCCGGAGGCCTGGGGCCCCTGCCCTGATTGATAATGGCCCACTCAAGTTGCGCCTGACCCCAGCTGATGCTGACATCCAGCGGGGCTGGTGCTCCGTCCAGTACGACTGCATTCCCGGCAGAATCTACGTGGAGCGTTGCCGTGCCATCTTCAGTGGTGAAGCACCAAGCTTGGGGCAGGTACCCTCTAACCAGTCCCGAGAAGAGTCCCGAGAGGTGGGGCTTGAGTTGGCTTTCGACCTGGGGGCATACCGGCGTTAGGGTTTCCCGAGTTGACGTCATCAAGAGGACGACCGGCGTATTACTATATTACCGCCGACGTACCAGGAAAGCATATTACTTACAAACTAGATTACCCGGCTAAGTGTAACATGACCGAACCCAACACAACTAAGCGGGTGACCATCTCGATTAAGCTATCTCCCGATATATGGAGGCAGGCAAAGCGAGCAGCTCTAGAGCGCGATGTCACTCTGGGCCAGTTGGTGGAAAACGCTATACTCAGGGAGATACGTAGCCTGAATATGAAACCATCCGGAAGCGTATAGAGATGGAAATCGAGTGGCTCCTCGAGGATTCCGATTCTCTTGCTCACGCGTCGAAGCTTAGGGTAGACGGCAAGTCTGCTCTCGCCCCCCTCAAAGCGGAGGTCGTGTCTCCGCTCCACGCCACGACTCGGGGAGAGAGGACCTTGATCTCGCGTAAGGGGAAGCCCGGGCCTTCCAAGCCAACCCTAGCGATCGCTGGCGAGCCACTGGCACGCCCTACGCTCGAGACAGTCGGCTACAGCAAAGCGTCCACGGATGAGCTGATCAGACGCCTCGGCTCTCGGCGCATGGACGACTGCATCAACCTCGTATACACCCGAATTCCCGGTCGTTTCACTACCTCTGAGGGGGTCCCGTTGCCCATGCCCCCACTTGATGACATCCGTGCCTCAGCTTTGGTTGACGTCCAAATTGAGGCTGGGGCGAGTCTGGTCATCCCACCTCTCCCGACTGGACTGTCGAACGAGGCACTTTTCCGACGATGTCTGGAAAGGACCCGGGTCGCCGTCCAAACTTCTAGCGGGAAACAGGACATCATCGGCTACATTCCTACGACGGACAATCTAGAACTTGTGCGCGACATGGTCACAACCTACGCGAAGATTGGGGTACGCTTCTTTGGGGTCGACTTTTCCGGGGCGTCTAACCAACCTGCACTGATGCGATCAGTCGTCCGGTCGATTCGGGAACGGCTCAATCTCAAAAGACGCTCCCGCGCTCAGGGCGAGACGTACTACCTGCACGTATTCAATGCGGCGACCAGCAAGAAGTCCTCGAAAGATGTGACTCCGCTCTCTGACATCATCACTCACCCATACGGAGTCGACAGCACCAGTGGTCAGATGTGGGGCGCCGGCACGCTGGACCCGGAGAAGCTTCGATACTACCGAGTAGCGGACTACGGTGCATACCGGCGGGGGGCGCTCAAGGGTGAGCCTCTCAGTTGTGAATGTGCCACTTGCGACGGCTCGAGCGTATCGGATATCTACAAAGGTGCTCCGCATTCCATCCAAGAGCGGCTACGAGTCCACAGGGTATCGGCGTACTCCGAAGAGTGCGCTCGAATCACCGAGAGTCTGTCAGCCTCGAAGAAGGACGACGGATACGTCCCCTACCTCTCCAGGAAGAAGACCGCCGCATCAGACATTACCCGGATCCTGACGGACGTCCGAGAGATTCGGGCTGCGCTCTAGGTGGACCTGTTGACGCAATCTTCTGGCAGCCAATCCAACCCCCCAGAGGGAGGGAAGGATGCGGCTGGAACTGATCAGGGACAGATATCCCCGGGTTGGATCTTAGTCGGCCTACTTCTTGCCACCGCCCTCATGCTGATCATCGTTGGTTTTACGGTTTGGCACAGCTTTCATGAGACGATATCGGAGGAGTTCCTTCTACTCTACTTTGGGATTGCATCCGGCCTCTCGGTGGGCGTCTGGTCCACGCTAATGCTAGTGGATCACCCTGACAGACGGTCTGTTTTCATCGTGCACCTACACTTCAGCATCTCCGCATTCGCGGCAGTTGTCGCCGTCGTGCTGGGACCAGCGAGGGCGGTAATCTCCATCGACGTGTCACTGACTTTCATGGTCGCCGGACTTTCATGGCTCTTGTTTCAGTCCGCGGCTCACTTGTATAGTCGAGATTCTTCCTGGCGACACACAGGTTGAACTCCGATTTCCCTAGGCATCATTTCTATGCAAGACGGTTGGGTTTGGGGTTTCGGGGTCTCACCTTGCCCGCAGATGTTATACATTTCCTTTCTGACTAGTAAGGGCTTTTCGTCGAACACATAGATATATATGCAAGACACATTGACGGGTGCCCCCCTCGGGCAAAAATGAAAACCGAAGAGAACGCCACCAACATCGACACCGCGGGCCAGTTGTACGTCCTGCTGCAGCCCACTCGCCAGAAGATAATCCAGCTGCTACGAGAGTCTCCCCGACCGATGTATATCACCGAGATTGCAGCCGAGATTGGCGAGTCACCACGCGTGACCTCGTTCCACCTTGCCACGTTGGCGCAGCATGGATTCGTCGATGGTGAGTTCCGAGAGATTGAGCCCCCCACTCATCATTCTGCCGTCACTGGGCGGGCGGCTAAGTACTACCGGCTGACACCGAAGGTCGGCCAGGTGATCCGGGAGCTCGCAAGGGCGCTCTAAGATAGCACGCGACCAACCCCTTCTCTTTAAAACATACTGCGTGTGGAAATGGAGTAGTAAATAATGCCGCCCAATGCTGAACCTTCGTTCCTTCAGAATGTCATCAGCGTCATCAACGAGGTATTCGGGAAGATCGCCCCAAGAGAGTCGGGCTATCGGGTCCTGGAACTGAAGGTATACAGTGAAGATGTTGTCCAAGCCCTTTCGGGCGACAATGATACTCAATTCAAGGAACTATCCTTACAAGAGAAACTGGAGCCCGGCCCCATTAGGCTCGAATTGGTCTTTGAGCACGAGAAAAGCGGTCGAAGGGTAGCGATTGTTGCGGCAACGTCAGTTCGACCTGGTGGAACCCTTGCTCACACGAACGACTTCGAAATAGGGGACCTGGACACCCTGCAAGGAGAGGCAAATGAGGGCGGCACGGTCAATGAGTCGGTCGTCGAACTGGTTCGAAGTCAACTTCGTTTAGCACTTCAGAGCGTTGTATCTGCGATCAACGCAGTCCTCAACCTGATTGACCTCGGCAAGAGACCACCCCAGAAGAAACCCTGACAGTCGAGTCCTGAGGGTCGTTTCGAACCTTTGGGCTGCAAGAGTGCGGCATTAATTACCAATCCGGTGATCAAAGCAAGCTCCCTTACTCCCGGGGAGAAGGTGGATTGCTGTCGGCTCGGGTATCAGGTCGTAAAGTACTATCCGCTATCCAACTTTCTCACCGGTCTTCGTCGATTAGGTCTAGAAAGGAATTGGAAGACCAAGCTTTGTTGGAAGACGGTGCTCAATTCTCCGAGAAAGACGGCGAGCCCGCCGAATAACGACACTATAACGACAGTCTTCTCAGTCGCCCCGACTGCTGTAGGATAGACGTAGACCCAGAGGACGATGACCAGACCAATCTGGATGGCAAGGGTCGCGACAATAATTGCGAACATCACGCCACTTGCGATGATCACCCCAAGGTTTCCCCTGTCAAATTCTCGTGAGAACCACTTAGTGAACTCTGCCGGAGAGTCTTCAGGCGTCGGTTGGGGTGAGTCAGTCATGTCCGCTTGGCGGGGTCAGGGAGAGAGCTTAGCTGACCGAACGGCTGCTTCCTTCCGGTGGTGCTGACAGAGCGTAAACGAATGAACCGGCCCAGCGACTTTTTCGCCTGTCACGCTGGCATGAGTCGGTGCCCCCCTGATCTCGACTGCCTTTGACGGGCCACCACCGCATGGGGTCGTGGGCAGATTGTCTCCTGGACAATTCCCGTGAATGTATACCAAGACCTGGACGATCTCGCAATCCGGCCACGCCGTGCTCAGCGGAGACATCAAACCGAGGAACGATGGCTGGCCCTTCAAGGTTTGGTTGTGACACTGGGCCCGTACACTACGCGTCTCGCGTCCCCTGAGGCCGGGAAGGGGTCTAATCGCCCACCGGTGTGAGTCGATGATGGCCCCCAACGAAGATTCCGGCAACGTCAAGTGTAGGAAGTGCGACCAAACCCTACACCGCCCCTCGGGAATCCCTCATGGCAATTGCACGCGGTGTGGCGATCCGGAGTGGGATAAGGAATTCGACCTGGGCCCCCGTGTTTCCCGGCTCAGTCCATACTATGTGATCGGTGAGGCACAGGACGGGAACCGAATCACTACGCTAGATTTATTGGGCATCCGCCAGATCGAGTTCAGAACATCCGTACAACTCTGCCATCGACTCAAGAATACTTGGCGGGAGGTCAAGCACGACAACATGGCGAAGAGTGGTACCGAACTAATCGTCGCGTTCGATCTTCCGGAGCATGGGCCTAATTTGGAGCTCTGGATGTTCTACCGGGTAAAGCGGCAACTCGACCCGGCTGCTCGAAAATGCCGTCGCCACTCATGGGGGGTAATGGCCGGTGGACGGGATTTCGATCTCTTTGCAGCGGCCCACCTGATGGCTTGTAGCTGCGACACTAACTGCTCGGTTTGCTCGATTGCCGAAGATTTTACATTGGCTCGGCTCAAGTCGAGGACCGGGATCGACATGACAAGTCAGGTAAAGCTGCGGGACGCGGTCAGACATGAGATTGACGAAGAATCCTTCTTCCCTTGAGTTAGGCAGCGTTGTTACAGAATCGTCCTCGGCATACTCGACAAGATCATGCCTGAACCGCACAGAGGGGACTGAGTTGGCCTAGCGAGGTCGACCAAGCGTGGGTCGACTCGAAGATCGGCTCCGCAATCTAGGCAGTATGAGACTCTGACGAGGTCCATGACACTGGTGTGAGGTGGTCCGTTGTCAAGCCTACCGTGGGTCGGAAGGGTGAAAAGTGCCGTCAAACTGCGGGCTTCTTGAAGAGGTACTGAAGGATCGGCCACATGCCGAGTGGGAGCCCTACCGCGGCACCTACCAAGGCGGTGTAGAAGTCAGAGCGGTTTAGTCCATAAAGCGAGACGAGCCCGTAGCCACTGATCAATACCGCCGCAACGATCATTGCGATGGCCAGGGCACGCAACATGTCCCGCTTTGGGGGCCCTTTGCTTGCCGAGGGGGGACCTGTCATCGGTCTATCCCTCGTCAAATGATGCAGCTAGTCCCTCCAAACCCGATCAGGTAGCCAATCACGAGAATAGTCGTTCCAAAGATGGCAGCCCCCAACCCAAGTTGCCACACTCCACCGGGAGGGACTGACAGTCCGATCCCCAGGAGGTAGATCCCCCCTGCGAAGAACAGGTAGGGGGTCCCGTTCCCTGCGCAACCCGGGAGAATCAGGAACCCTACAATGAAGAGAATCAAACCCAGGCCCACCATTATGGTCTTGACGATCGGCATGCCAGGGGATTCGTTCATGGCGATAAACCCCCGCGGAACGGCTGACCTTGAAAACCAAGCCCCCAGGATACATCGGGCCGGGTTAGGTTGCCGTGGTTACCTCGACAGAGAGGAATCTGAATATTCCGACACCCGAACATGCGCAGGGCGGATATTCCGACAGTTGGCTCATTCTCCGACAACCTCCGTTCAATGGTACTGCAGAAATCTCGAGAGCAGTGTCCTGACACGCTGCTCCGCCTACGGTGCGGGTGCCGGCGCGTATGCGAGCCGGAATAGACTTAGGTTCGGGCGCCGTCTAACCCGATGGAGGGGCCCAGCGAACTCGCGTGAGCGAACCACCCCCGCCCCGAGTCTCCTCCGGCAATCCGCAACTCGACGCCATCCTGAACGGGGGCTTTGTCGCCCAGCGCCCCTATCTCGTGGTCGGACCGGTGGGGACCGGGAAGACGAAGCTCGCGCTCCAGTTCCTTTGCGAGGGGGCCCGTCACGGGGAGAACGTCCTCCTCGTTACGCTCGAGGAGCCGCCGAACGAGCTGCGCCTGAACCACCCGGCGCTCCTCCCGGACCTCGACCGGGTGAACGTGCTCGATGCCATCCCCGATGTGATGCGCTACGAACCGGTCCCCCATACCGACATCGCCGAGGCGCGACGCGCGGTGCCGTTCTCTGAGGTGGGCGAGCGACTCCGCAAGAGCCCGGAGCTGACGAGCGTAGTGGTCTCGTTCACCGCGCTCGAGCAGATGCTGAAGAACGAATTCGTTCGGCAGAGCTTCACGCGGGTGGTGATCGACTCGTTGACCGCGATGGAGTACTTCAACATGAAAGGGTCCGACGAGACGGTCGGTGCCCAGACGTTCCTCCGGCTCCTCGCGGACCTGGGGGCGACTACCCTCCTCACCGTGGAGACCCCGGTTGAGGAGTCCGAGACGGTCGCACGGCGGCTCGCCCGAGGTTCGATTCGGCTCTTCCGGTGGGACCACGAGGGAAGAACCGTACGCGCCATCGCGGTGGAAAAGTTCCGGGGAAGTGCCTACGACTTGCGGCTGCATCCCTACGACGGGGGCGCCCTCCGTGGGCCGGAGCTCCCCCACCCACCTCGCCCCCGCCATCGAGATCGTCCGGGTCGTTGCCGAGATCAACTACCTGACCGCGCTGGGAGGGGACTCTGCCTCGGCGCGCGAGGAGCTCGAGCACGCACGGACCGCACACCGGGAACACCGGACGGACCTCGTCCCCCTCCACGTCGACCGCGCCCGGACGATCGTGCAGGAGCAGCTCGCCGAGCTGAACCTCTCCCCACCGAACGCTCCGGCCGGGCCTCCTTCCCCGTTCCGCGAGGGGGCCGCGCCGATGGCGAGGGTGTCGATGGGAAACGCCGGGATCGACCAGGCGCTCGGCGGAGGGTTGATCCCGGGTCGTCCCTACCTCGTGACCGGTGGTCCGGGCGCGGGCAAGACCCTCTTGGGGCTGACGTTCCTGGCGGAGGGCCTCCGGCGGGGTGAAAACGTGCTCCTCGTGGCCGTGGACGAACCCCCGAACGAGATCCTGGAGAACTTCCGGTCGATCGGATGGGACCTTTCCCGGGTGCAGGTGCTCGACGCCAACCCCGGAACGCGGGTCATGCGGGGGAAGGGGGATGCGCCACCGGGACGTGCGCTCTCGGACCTCCACTCGTTGGGCGAGCTCTCGGACGAGGGCCCCCGGGCGGCGGCGGGCGGCGAGATCACGCTCCAGGCGATCCACTCGAAGCTGCGGCAGGGAATGGGACGGAAGTACTTCGCCCGCGTCGTGGTGGATTCGATCAGCTCGATCCGGAAGCTCACGCAAGGGAGCACGGGGGATCTCCAGGCGCGCCGGAGCGAAGTCCAGTCGCTGCTTCGCTTCCTGAGCGAGAAGGGCGCGACCACCCTCGTCACGGCCACGACGGGCGACCCGCTGGCCCTCACGCCCGAGGAGATCCTCACCCGAGGGGAGATCCAGCTCTCCCGAGCCTGGGTGGGGGACCGCTCGATACGATTCCTCAAGGTGGTCCGCCTGCGGGGCTCGGCGCACGACCCCGAATGGCGGCCGTTCGCTATCACGTCCAGCGGGATCTTCTGCGACTGAGCGGCGGCCGCCGAGAGCGGAGCAATCCGCAACTTCCGGTCGCACGGCGCACCGCCCCGGAATCGGCCGACGTTCGGCCTTGGGTCGACCCCGACGGATTCAGCGATCCGTCTTCAACCGTCCGGGACCCCGGTCCAGCCGGTCCACCGCTCTCGGCCGCCAGAAGGCCGCGACCGCCAGGGCGCCGAGGGGGACGGCGGTCAGGTAGATCCAAAGGTCGGAGTAGGTGCCCGAAAGGACGGCGGGAGCGATCGTGCGGGCCGGGTTCAACGAGCTGCCGGTCCAGGGGCCGATCACGTAGGTCGAGAGCGCGACGACCGCGGGCGGCAAGGCGAGGCGCCACCGATGCCATCCCTCGCCCCGGTCCGCGAGGACGAACACCGAGCCGATCAGCGCTGCCGTGAACACGAATTCGGCGGGAAACGTCCAGCCGCCGACCCCGGGGGCCGGGAAGGTCGACCCCAGGTGGGCGTGGTCGCCCAGCGTGGCAAGCACAAGGCCGCTCGCCCCGAACGCCCCGGCGAACTGTCCGAGGACGTAGGCCGGGAGTTCGCGCCAGGCGATGCGCCCGCTCGCCGCCAAGGCGAGGGTCACGACGGGGTTCAGGTGGGCTCCCGACTCCCCGATAAGGAGGACGATCGGGACGAGCACCGCGAGGAACCATGCGCCCGCCACGGCCCACTGCGGGATCCCGCCAGAGCGCGCGGCGAGAACGACCGCTCCGGTCCCGATCCCGACGAGGAGCGCGGTCCCGGCCGCCTCGGCGAGCGCGCGTCCCAGGATCGAGCGATTCAATGTCGTGCGGTGCTCGCGAGCTCGGTGGCCCGCCGATCCGCGAGGATGAGTTCCGTCCGAAGCCCGCGCACACGGCGCCGGATGCTGTCCCGGACCCGACGGAACCCCTCGTCATCCAAGCGGGCCGGGTCCTCGAGGCGCCAGTCGCGCAGCTCCAGCGATTTCAGCCGGGCGGGGCAGCTCGCGTCATCCAGGCAGCCCATCGTGACCCGGACCTGCGCCCGATCCATGAGTTCGGGCCTAAGCTCTTGGGGGGGATGGTCGGGGATCGACAGGCCCACCTCCTGGAGCATCGGCTGCGTCCGCGGGTTCGGCGCGGCGGCCGGACGGGTTCCCGCCGAGACCGCATGCCAGCCGGGCGGGGGGTCCGCGTTGAAGCACGCCTCGGCCATGAGGGAACGACCCGCGTTCTCGACACAAATGAACAACACGAGCTTGTCGCTCACCGGCGCCTCGACCCGGGCTTCGTGGCCTCGATGTCCGCCGAAACCACACCGAGGGTATCCGGCCCGGTCCGGGAGTGGGGTACGCGGTCGGGCACCCGGAGAGCGACCTTCACATCCACGAAACCCGCGCGCCGGAGCAAGCTCCGTACTTCCTTCACCTCAAGGGCTCCGGAGGAGCACGAGGACCAGAGCGAGGGGTCGGCGCGCTCCCGTTCGCCGATCGCGCGCGTGGCGACCACGTCCGAGACCGCGAGCTGGCCGCCCGAGCGGAGGACCCGGAACGCCTCCCGGTAGACCTTCCCCTTGTCGGGGGCCAGGTTGATGACGCAGTTCGAGATGACGACGTCGACCGACCCGTCGCCGACGGGAAGGTGCTCGATCTCACCCAGTCGGAACTCCACGGTCCGGTAGCCGCCCCTCTGGCCGTTCTCGCGAGCCTTGGTCAGCATCTCGGGAGTCATGTCCACGCCGATCACCGAACCCCTCCGACCGACCTTCTGCGCCGCGAGGAAGCAGTCGATCCCCGCCCCGCTGCCCAGGTCGAGCACGGTCTGGCCCGCCTTCAGGCCTAGTAGGGCGGTGGGATTGCCACAGCCGAGCCCAAGGTTGGCCCCTTCCGGAAGGGCCGCGAGCTGCTCCGGGCTGTACCCGAGCTGGATCCCGACCGGGGATTCGGCGCAGCACGAGGACCCGCCCGAAGCGCCGCAGCACGAAGATCCCTCGGAAGCACCGCAGCCGGAGGACCCCGCGTCGGACGAGCGGCCACCGCCTCCGGTCGACGCGATGGTCCCGTACCGCTCCCGGACGTGGGCTCTCGTGGCTTCGTCGGAAAGGTTGGGTCCCGCTTTCGTCTTCATCCGACCATGACCTCGACCACTTCAATAGGTGAAGTGGTCATAAGGGGCCGCTACGTACGTACGTAGTGTCGCAGTGTGCCGAGGGCGACCTGCGGTGTCCCTGCCCTCCGGTAGGGCTCATCGATGTCGTCGGAAAGAAATGGGCGGTCTGTGTCGTCTCCCTGCTGGGGGCCAACGGGACCGTCCGGTTCGGCCCGATCCAGCGGTGCCTCTCGGGAGTCAGCCCGGCCACGCTGACGTCGACCCTCCGCTCCCTCGAACGTGCCCGGCTGATCCATCGCGTACCCGCGGAGGGACCCCGCGGGCCCGTCCGCGCCTACGCCCTCACCGATTCCGGCCAGTCCCTCTACCGGAGCATCCAGCCGCTCGCGGAGTGGCTCCAGTCGCCCTGAATGGGCGAGCCGCCTTCGCTCCGCATCGACTCGGCAAGGCTCTGGCCCGGCGCGCTCGACGGGCCTAGGCTCCCAGACGGTTGATGTCCCGGGTCTCGATCCGGTGCTCGGTTGGCCCCTGGCGAACCACAGCGAGCATCGCGCGACCGACCCTGTCTGTCGTCGTGATCGAATTCGGGGCGACGCGAGAGATGATCGGCAGGAACGGCCGGACGATGAGGTAGGCGAGCCGGTAGACCGCCGTCTTCGACCGGATCCCGTGCCGGGGCTGGATCGCGCCCGGTCGGAACATGTACGCGGCCTTGAACGGGAGTCGGAGGAGGTCGTTCTCGGTCCGTCCCTTGACCCGTGCCCACATGCTCCGACCCTTCTCGGTGCTGTCCGTTCCCGCGCCCGAAACGTAGACGAACGTCATGCCCGGATTCAGCCGGGCGAGGGTCTCGGCGACCCGCAGTGTGAGGTCGTGGGTTACCCGGCGGTAGTCGGCCTCGGTCTTCCCCACCGAGGAGACCCCGAGACAGAAGAATCCGGCATCGTACCCCGTCAACTGCGCTTCGACGGGTCCGAGGTCGGTGAGGTCGGCCCGGACGATCTCATGGAGCTTGGGGTCGGTCCGGCCGGTGGGGCTCCGTCCGACCGAGAGGACCTTCGTCACGTCGGAGGCGAGCAGGCACTCGCGGAGCACCCCCTGACCCACCATTCCCGAGCCGCCGAGCAGGAGGACCTTCACGGGGTCGCCCACATCCACTGCTGCGGATCGGTCGACCGGCCGGGGGACATCGGCGACCCCGAGGAATCGGTCCTATAAGGACCCCCTGAGCTAACGGGGCCGCGGGCAGAGCTGGCCTGCGCGTTCGGCGCGAGGGACCGGGAAGTGGGCATGAGTTCGGTCGTGTTCCTGCGGGGCGTGAACGTCGGCGGCGGGCGCAAGTTCCTTCCCAGCGCGTTGGCGAAGGAACTGTCCGAGTTCGAGGTGGTGAACCTCGGCGCGGCCGGCACGTTCGTGGCGAAGGCGACCGTTCCCGAGGCAACGCTCCGACGGGCGATCCTCGACCGCCTTCCGTTCACGACCGAGGTCCTCGTCTGCCCGGGTCGCGAGATCCTCGACCTGCTCCGGTCGGACCGGTTCGGCCCGCTCCCTCCCGAGGCGAAAGCGTGCTTGACCGTGCTCGCCGCACCGTCGGCGCATCCCCCGCCTCTCCCGATCCACGTTCCGGACGAGGCGGCGTGGGAGGCCAAGATCATCGCAGCCCAGGGACGGTACGTCTTCGGTGCGTACCGCCGTCTCCGCAATCGCATCGTGTATCCCAACCCCGTCGTCGAGCGCGCATTCGCGGTGCACGCCACCACCCGGGGATGGGCCACCATTCGGTCGATCGGCACGATCCTCTCGTCCGTGTGAACCAGATCCGTTGGTGGGCGGGACCGTACTCCCCCGGCGGCCGCAGCTCACGGCGGGAAATACAGGTCGATGTTCGACCATCCGTAGACGGTCTCCTCGAGCTCCTGGCCACCGATGCTCACCGTGTCGGTGCCGAGGGATTTGGCTCCGAGGCGCTCATAGAACAACCGGGCCGGGTTGGCGCTGAGGACTCGTACGAGCATGCCCCGGTACCCCGCGTCGAGGAGGGACCGGGCGACGCGCCGGACCAGCTCCCGTCCGATCCCACGCCGTTGGTGTTCGGGCAGCAGGTACAGCGAGATCAGTTCCCCCTCGTACCCGATCGGCGGTTCGCCTCGTGCACGACCTCCGACGGCGAACCCGACGATCCCCGCGGGATCCACCTCGGCCACGTGGACCGGGTCGTCCGGGAGGTTGGCGAGCCGGTACTTCCACCGCTCCTCGCGTTCGCCCAGTTGCTTCGGGAGGCTGTCGAGCCACTCCTGGGGATCGAGGCCCCGGTACGCGACCATCAGGACCCGGATGTGGACGTCGGCGAGTCGTCCCGCGTCCGGCAGGACTGCCCGTCGATAGGTCGCCGGCCCGTACGAGTTCGAGACCTCCAGCGGCACCACCGGCGGGTGTCAGAGTGGGCGGAATAAAGTGCCTCTCCCGTCCCCGGCCCGGGGTTGGGATCGAGCCGCCCGTCCCCCGACTTCCATCACGAGGGAGCGAATCGTGCTCCGCCGGACGGAACGGATGGGGAGCTGTACCGCCGGTAGAGCCGATAGAGGAGGACGTACAGTAGGAAGGGAATCACGAGGACTCCCGTGTCGCCCAACAGCTCGAGGGCGACGTCCCACGGCACCCAGAATGAGAGCAGGCCGGCGGCGAACGCGACCTCGGCCAGTTCGTTCTGCTCGTAGCCTGCGGACCGGAGCAGAAAGGCGAAGGCCGCGGAGGCGAGCGCGATCTGGACCACGACCGCGAGCACCGGCGGCATCCGGAGGTACGGGGAGAGGAGGATGACGCCGAACAGCGCGAACACGAACGCTCCGGCGACGTACCCGAACTGACGGGGGGAGGCGGTGGGCCGGCGGGACCGGAAGTGGAACCACTCCGTCGGGACGAGGAAGAACGCAACGACCAGGCCCGCGATCGTCGCGAGCAGGAACGCGAGGACCGGAGTCGTGGGCATGTAGCCCCGGGTCAGCACTTCGTACCCGAGCACCGCCTCCGCCGCCAGGACGACGAGGGCGACCATGAGTCCCCGGTCGGATACGAGCCGCTCCGCGCGACGCTCGGGCCAGACGAGTCCGACCAGGAGGATGGGCAGCCCGATGCTGAAGATCGCGTGGAACAGGTCGATTTCCACGGCGAAGATCCAGTTGACGCCGAGGAAGTGGCCGTACACGCCGAGGGCACCGGCGGCCGCCGCGGCCGGGTTGATCATCGTCTTGGTGGCGAGCCCCTCCTCGACGATGCCGTACGCCAGCCCGAGCAGCAGGACCCCGACCCAGCCTTTCCTCCACCGGAGGGCGGACTCGCGGGCCAGGACGACCCCGCTCCCGTACAGCGGGAGGCCCAGCAGCAGGTTGGCCGAGGTGGCCAGGCCGGGTACCGTCGTCGACCCCGTCAGCAGTTCCGGGATGCCGAAGGCGAGGAAGATCAGGGCGAGGAGAGGGAGGTTTCGCCGGAGCCAGGAGTGAGGGGGAATCGAGGGAGCGACGAAGTCCGGACCCGACACGCGTACCGTCGGCATGACGCGGGTACGGGGGATTAAAGGGGAGCCTGGAACGGCCTCCGCTCGGTCTCGCGAGCGACCCGCCGTCGAGCGGGCTCGCACGCACTTATCCTTGAGTGGACTGTGGGCCGCCCGTGGAGCCCTACTTTCGGGCCGTCGAGTCCGAAGTCGACCGGGCCTACGTCATCGCCCAGAAGGCGCGGGAGGAGGGTCTCGACCCCGAGACCCACCCCGAGATCCCGCGGGCCCAGGACATGGCGATGCGCGTCGAGAAGCTCCTCTCCCACCTCAAGGTCGACGGGATATCC
>JBEKJG010000016.1:0-32392 GCA_050011355.1 Thermoplasmata archaeon
CTGCTCGGGATCCTTCGACTCGGCGCGGTCGTGGTCCAGGTGAGCCCGCTGTACATCGGACAGGACCTTACCCGGATCCTGAAGGACTCGACCCCCAAGGCGATCGTGACCCTCGAGATCCTCTATCCGAATCTCGAGAAGGTGCGGGCCGACTACACCGTCCCGGTCCTCTACGTCGCTCGCCTTCGGGAGTTCTACCCCGTGTGGACCCGGCCGTTCGTCAACCTCGTACTGAGAAAACGGGGAATGCCGACCGCCTACCCGCGCCACGACCCGGGGGTGCGCCCGTGGACGTGGACCGTCCACTACCGTGGGACCGCCCCGACCTTCCACGGCGACCCCGCCACGACCGTGGCAGTCCTCCAGTATACCGGCGGTACCACGGGCGTTCCGAAGGCGGCGATGCTCTCGCATCGGAACCTGCTCGCCAACGTGATGCAGATCAACGCGTGCAACACGCGGCGCGTCCCGGGCCACGAGGTCATCCTCGCCTCGATCCCGTTCTTCCATATCTACGCGCTCACGGTCGCCCTGCTCGCCGGGCTCACCGAGGGGTCTACGATCGTCATCCAAACCCGTCCGGACGTGCCCGAGCTCATCAAGCTCATCGACCGCTACGCCCCGACCACGTTCCCGGGGGTGCCCGCCCTCTACGCGGCGTTCATCCATACCCCCGGTATCGAGACGCACAAGATCCGCTCGATCACCTTCTGCGTCAGCGGTTCGGCGCCGCTCCCGCTCGAGGTGGCGAAGCAGTTCGAGTCGCTCACCGGTGGAAATCTGATCGAAGGGTACGGGCTCAGCGAGACCTCCCCGGTGACGCACGTCAATCCGACCGAAGGCGAGCGGAGGGCCGGTTCGATCGGGATTCCCGTGCGCAACACCGACCAGCGGGTGGTCGACCCAGAGACCGGGACCCGGGTCCTCGGCACCGACGAAGTCGGCGAGCTCGCGGTCCGCGGACCGCAGGTGATGCTCGGATACTTTCACAACGACGCGGAGACCGCGATGGTGCTGCGGGACGGGTGGTTCCGTACCGGCGATATCGCCCGGATCGACGCGGACGGGTTCGCCTACATCGTCGATCGCAAGAAGGACACGATCAACGTCGGCGGGATGAAGCTCTACCCGCGGGAGGTCGAGGAGGTGCTGTTCCAGCATCCGGCGGTCGCCGAGGCGGCCGCGATCGGGCTCCCCGACCCGGAGCGCGGGGAGGTCGTGAGGGCGTTCGTGGTCCTAAAGCCGGGCGCGCAGGCGACCGAAGCCGAACTGATCGCGTTCGTCCGGGAGCGGATCGCCCACTACAAGGCTCCCCGGTCGATCGAGTTCCGGGCGAGCCTGCCCCGGAGCGGAGTCCAGAAGGTCCTCCGACGCGTCCTGAAGGACGAGGCGTTGGCGGCCGCGACCGCGTCGACGCCCGGTGCGTCTACCAGCCCCGCGCGATGAGGTCCCGCGAGATCACGAGGCGCTGGATCTCGTTCGTCCCCTCGAAGATCTCGCTGATGCGGGCGTCGCGGTAGGCCCGTTCGACCGGGGTCCCCCGGATGTAGCCGAGCCCGCCGTGGATCTGGAGCGCCTCGTCGATAACCTCGCTGGCCCACTCGGAGCCGAGGCACTTCACGATGGACGACTCGCGGGTCTTCTCCGCGCGTTCGAGCCGGCTCCACGCCTTCGGGTCGGTGCCCATCCGGTCCTGATGGGCGGCCGCGTGGTAGACCAGCAGGCGGAGCGCTTGGGCCCGCATCGCCATGTCGGCGAGCTTGAACTGGATCGCCTGGAACTCGCTGATCGGCAGTCCGAACTGGGTCCGGTTCTGTGCGAACTGCAGCGATTCGGAAAGGGCGGCCTCGATCCCGCCGAGCGAGGCGGCCCCGAGCGAAACGCGGCCAACGTCCAGCGCGGTCATCGCGACATGGAACCCCTTGCCGACCTCCCCCAGCACGCACTCCGGCCCGAGCTCGACATGGTCCAGGATCAGCTCGGCGGTCGACGTCCCGTGGAGGCCCATCTTCTTCTCGCACCGACCGACCTTGAACCCCGCGGAGTCGGTATCGACCAGGAACGCCGTGACGCCCCCGTTGGGCCCGAGCTTGAGGTCGTTGCCGGCGAGGAGGACGACGGTGCCCGCCTCGCGGCCGTTGGAGACGTAGATCTTGTTGCCGGTAAGGACCCACCGGTCCCCCTTCTTCTCCGCGACGGTCCGCACCGCGCCGGAGTCGCTTCCCGACCCGGGTTCGGTGAGGCTGAACGCGAGCAGGCGCTCGCCCCTTGCGGCCGGGACAAGCCATCGCCGCTTCTGCTCCACGGTCCCGTAGCAGAGCAGCGGCGTCGTGCCGAGCGACGTGTGGGCCCCGACGATCACCCCGTGCGACGCGTCGACCTTTCCGAGCTCCTCGAGGAAGATGCAGTAGCCGACCTTGCCGAGACCAAGCCCGCCGAACGTCTCGGGGATCGGGATCCCGAAGTACCCCTCCTCCTGCATCCGGCGGACGGACGCCGCGGGGAACTCCTCCTTCTCGTCCATGTCGGCGACGATCGGGGCGACCTCTTTCTGGAGGAACGCCCGCGCGGCGTCGCGGAACGCGATCTGGTCGGGCGTGAACGAGAACTCGATCGGCATCGCTAGGCTCCCTGGAACTTCGGCGGGCGTCGTTCGACGAACGCGAGGATCCCCTCCGCAAGGTCGCTCGAGGTCAGGACCTCCGAGGCGAACAGTCGGGTCTCGAGGTCGATCCCGTCGGGGAGGGGCTTGGCATTCCCCTCGTTGATGGCCCGCTTGGCAGCCTGGACGGCCTTGGGCGCCTTCTGGGCGATGGTGTGCGCAAGGTCCCGAGCCGCCCGGAGTTCCTGACCGGCGGGGACGCACTTATTGACCAGGCCGATGCGGAGCGCTTCGGTGGCCGGGATCATCGCCCCGGTAAAGATGAGCTCCTTGGCCTTGGGGAGACCGACGGTCCGCGGGAGGCGCTGGGTCCCGCCGTACGCCGGCATGAGGCCGTAGTTGACCTCGGGTGCTCCGAGCTTCGCCGAGTCCCCCGCGACCCGCAGGTCGGCGGAGAGCGCCAGCTCGAGTCCTCCGCCGAGCGCGAGGCCGTTGATGGCGGCGATGACCGGCGGCCGGAGGGCGGCGATGCGGGCAAACAGCATATGGCCCCGGCGGACGACGTCGGGCGCGGTCGATAGGTCGAGCGTGGCCATCTCCTTCAGGTCCGCTCCGGCGCTGAAGTACTGGCCATCCCCGGTAAGGATCACGGCCCGGACCTTGGGGTCGGCTTCGATCGCCGTCAGATGGGCGTCGAGCGCCGCGAGCAACGCGGTACTGAGGGCGTTGACCGGCGGGTTCTTCAGAACCAGGACCTCGACTCCGTCCTCTTCGCTCTTCCGACCGACGAGCCCGGCATCCGTCATCGACCGACCTCGGGGTCGACGAGGCCGTTCTCGCCTTTTAACGCATCCTAGGGGCCGGGGCGAGAGTCGGTCCGTGGCGTGCGAGGGGGAGCCTATCTAACGCGTCCGATTCGCCGGTCGTGGTACGCCGGGAGCTTCTGTCGCTCTCCCTCTATTCCCTGCTGGCCAGCAACCGCGGGGGGCTGTTCATCGTATTCCTCCCGCTCTACCTGGTCGAGGTGAAGGGCGCCTCACTTCCGGTCGCCCTCGTCATCCTGAGCCTGGCGTACATCCCCGCGAGCCTCATCGGACCGCTGGTCGGGCGGCTCTCGGACCGGTTGGGGCGGCGACGACCGTTCCTTCTGATCGGGGAGGCCGCCGCGTTCCCGCTGTTCCTCGCGATCACGTTCGCGCCCGGGTGGGTGGCCGCCGGGGCCCTGTTCATCGCGGCCGAACTCGCGCTCGCGATCGGGGGACCGGCCTACACCGCCTACGTCGCGGACGTGACCGGCCGGCACGAGCGCGGAATGGGGTACGGCCTGCTCAACGCGACGTCGAACGCCGGTGCCGTCGTCGGGTTCGTCCTCGCGGGCGTTCTGACGTACTGGTTCGGGCTCCAGGTGTTGTTCCCGTTCGTCGTCGCCGTGATGGTCGGGACCCTCTCTGTCGTGATCTTCCTCGTGCCGGAGAGCCGGGTCACCCCGACCCCCCACCGCCGCCCCTGGCGGGAGATGAAGCATGTCGCCACGTTCTCCTTCGCGGTCTCCATCCGCGCGATCGGGAGCGGCGCGGTGGCGACGTTCTATGGCTACCTCGCCTACAGCCTGGGAGCGAACGATCTCGAGGTGAGCATCGTCGCGATCGCGGGCCTCCTGACCGGCGCGCTCGTATCGCTGCCGCTCGGCCGGCTCATCGACCGGCGGGGCGCGATCCGGGGGATCTGGTACGGGACCGCCCTCACGCTCGCATCTTACGGGATCTTCCTCTTCTCGACGAACTGGACCGAGACGATCCCCGGTCAGGCGGTTCGGAACGCGGGACTCTCGCTGGTCGGCCCGGGGATGCAGGTCTACGTCGCAGAGATCGCGCCGGAAGGTCACCGGGCGGAATACCTCGGCTTCTTCTCGCTCATCAACTCGACGATGTGGAGCGCCGGACCTCTGGTCGGGGCGGTGTTCCTCGCGGTCTGGGGGTACGCGGGGCTGTTCTGGATGGCGATCGCGACCACGGTCATCTCCCTCGCCGTCATGGAGGTCCTCTACGGGGAGGTCGGGATCCGGTCGCGCCTGATGGGGGAGCCGGCGGACGTCCCTCTCGTCACGACGGAGAGACCCCCGGTCTCCTGACCACGTGATATAGCCCACCGACGTTCGCTGCCCGTGCTCCGTCCCACCACGTTCGCCGACGCGTCGGCCTCTCTCGAAGAATCCGAGTACGTCGTGGTGGGCGTACCGTTCGACCGGACCACTTCCTTCCGACCCGGCGCGCGGTTCGGCCCCGACTCGATCCGCCAGCACTCCTGGAACTTCGAATCGTACGACCTCGAGACCGGGCTCGACCTCTCCGACATCCCGATCCACGACCTCGGGAACACCGAGGAGTTCGGGAGCGCAGAGGACATGGCGAACTCGCTCCGCGAGGAGATCCGTCCCCTGTACGCCGCGGGGAAGGTCCCGATCGTGCTCGGCGGGGACCACGCGTGCTCGCCGCCGGTCGTCGAGGCGTACCCGGACGGGGCCCCCAGCCTTGGGGTCCTCTACCTGGACGCCCACATGGACTTTCGGGCGAGCTACCTTGGCGACCGACGCAGTCACGGCTGCTCCTCGCGCCGCATCCTCGAAAAGGTGGGCGCCCGGAACATCGTCGTCATGGGCGTCCGCTCGGTCTCCGCGGAGGAGATGGACGACAACCGCGACCTCGGGATGTCGTTCGTGACCGCGCACGAGATCGCGCGCGAGGGGATCGAGTCCGCGGTCGCGCGGGCCCTCAACATGTTGCGCACCGACCGGCTGTACATCTCGCTGGACATCGACGCGATCGACCCCGCCTACGCGGGAGGGACCGGAACCCCGGAGCCGTTCGGGCTCACTCCCCGCGACGTGAAATTCATCATCGACCAGGCCGCCCCCCGGCTCGTCGGTATGGATATCATGGAGGTCAGCCCCCACTACGACACCGGCAACACGAGCGCGCTGGCGGCCCGGCTCGCGCGCGAGGCGATCGTCCGGCGCACCGCCAGCCGCTCGACCCACTAAAGGAGCCCGAGCCGGTGACCGAGACCCCCGAACCCCCACCGTCCGCGCGCGGGGCGGAGGCGGCGCTTCGCAAGGTCGACTGGTGGGGGTTCCCGGCGCTCGCCAAGGAACGCGATGTGAAGGCCTACCGGCCGAAGGCGCTGGACGACCGGCTCCGGCGGGAGCGGACCCGGACCGAAGCCCGCCTTCTGGTCGACGCCCGCCGGCTGGGCGTCCGGACGCCCATCCTCTACGACATCGACCTCGCGCGCCACCGCCTCATCCTGGAGGAACTTCCCGGACCCACGCTCAAGGAGATCCTGGAGGACCCGAAGCAGACTCCCGATCTCGTCACGGTGGCCGTTCGGTCGTTCGGCGCGGCGCTCGGCAAGCTCCACGCCGGCGGGATCTCCCACGGCGACCTCACGAGTTCGAACGTCCTCTACCCGGACGGTCCGGGCGGAACCCCGGCGTTCATCGACCTGTCGATGGGCAGCCGGAGCCCCGGTGTCGAGGAGCTCGGGATCGACCTGCACCTGGCCGAGGGGGATCTCCGGGCGCTTCACCCGAAGGCGGAGGGTCTCATCCGCGCATTCCACGACGGGTACGCCGAGGGGAACCCCGACGGATCGAAGGACGTCCGCCAGCGCGCGAAGGAGATCCGCGGGCGGATGCGGTACTCCTAGTCCCGTTCACGCCGAGTGCCGGACCCGCCCGAGGCCGGCCACGAGCGCGGCGGGCAGTTCCTCGATGAGGTCGGTGGCGACCAGTCCATCGCCCTTCGTCGCGGCGACCCGAAGGCCGGCTTCCCCCACCCAGTACGTCCCGAGAAGCGCGGCTCCGGTCGCGCCGAGCCCTTGGGCAAGGAGGCTGCCGAGGACGCCGCCGAGCACGTCCCCCGAGCCGCCCACCGTCATCGCCAGGGCATGGTGTCGGTTCTCGTAGACCTCCACTCCGTCCGTGATGAGGTCGGGGTCTCCCTTGGCAACGATCGTGATCCCGAGCTCCTGGCCCGCGGTACGGGCCACGGCCCGGCGCTCTTCGGGGGCGCCGTCCTTCGGCCCGTGGAAGACCCGGATGAACTCCCCGCCGTTGGGGGTGGCGAGGACGGGGTGCGCGAGCGCCCGGCCCCGCACGATGTCGGGGAGCACGGCGAGGGCGTCGGCGTCGATCACGACGGGGTACCGCCCCACGATCGACCGGGTCAGGCCCCGGAGGGCCTCGAGCGTCTCGGATTCGGTGCCGACCCCCATCCCCATCACGACCGCCCGGGGCGGCGTCTGGTCGAGGTAGCGCAGCATCGGGCCGACGTCCGCCGGGGTGAACCGGTCCTTCCCGAACGCGCGTACGATCAAGTTCGGGCTGAACGACTGGATCCGATCCGCAGCCCCGCCGGGGGCGAAGATCGTCGCGCGTTCGGCCCCCGACCGTAGCGCGGCGAGGCCGGCGAGCGCGGGGGCTCCGGCGTACGGTCCCCCTCCGATGACGACCAGTCGACCGGTGCGTCCCCG
Source organism: Thermoplasmata archaeon (assembly GCA_050011355.1). GTDB lineage: Archaea > Thermoplasmatota > Thermoplasmata > Lutacidiplasmatales > UBA184 > Lutacidiplasma. The sequence continues at coordinate 7,133 of JBEKJG010000016.1, forward strand.
GCCGTCGGTGCCGCCCGCGCGACGAAGGTAGAGGAAGTCGCCCGGCCCGGTCTCCCGCCACGCCGCCTCGGGGATCCCGATGTCCCGGACGATCACCTCTCCGGGCGAGCTGTCCGCGAACTCGGCCTTCGGCGCGGCCAGGGCCACCGTGCGCTGCGGGCGGAGTCCCTCCGGGTCCGTGGCGCCGGTCGGCACGTCGATCGAGAGCACGGGGACGCCGCTCTCCCGGACCGCGCGCACCGCCTCCCGGAACGGGGAGCGGAGGGTACCGGACTGGCCGGTCCCGAGGAGCGCGTCCACGACGAGCGGGAAGGCGGCCAGTTCCTCGGCCGAGGGCACACCGATATGGAATGGGCATCTGCGAGCGATCCGCTCGTAGCATCGGCGGGCCGCGTTGGTCCGGATCTGGGCGGGGGGCGTGACGAGCCAGACCTCGGGCCGGTATCCCCATTCGAGGAGATAATGGCCGGCACAGAATCCGTCGCCCCCGTTGTTCCCGGGCCCCGCGACGATTGCGAGCCGCGCCTGCGGGGTCGGGAGGGCCCGGACGACCTCCTCAGCGACGACGCGCCCGGCGTTCTCCATGAGGACGTCGGTGGAAAGTCCGAGGGCCTGTGCGTTGGCTTCCGCGACGGCCGTCTCGACCGAAGTGACCGCACGCCCGAGGGGGACCCCCATGGTCCTCCTACGTCGAGGGCGCCGTCTCCGCCTTGGCCTCGGAAGAACCGAACAGGTTCACCGAGGGGGGCAGGAGGTTCCGCCGGGCGAGGTACTGGGCCTGCGTCCGGCTGTACCGGAAGAGGATGTCCGCCTTCCCTTCCTGGAATCCCCACGGGCGGAGGATCAGGAGGTCGCCTTCCCGGATCCACATTTTCTTCTTCATCTTGCCGGTGATTCGCCCCATGCGGGCCACGTTGTCCTCGCACATCACGCGGATCCGCGCGGCACCGAGGAGTTGATTCGCGATCCCGAAGACCTCCCCGCGGGTGCGCCGGGGAAGCGGGAGTCGGCCCACATCGCCGGTCTCCTCCACGACCTCGACGACCGGTGGAGGCTCCTCCCCTTCGGGGGCGGGAGGCGTCCCTTCGGCGTCGGCCGGGCCAGAGTCAGGACTCACGTATCGCCGAGCCGACCGCAGTATTTCAGGTCGGCCCCCGGCGAGGGAACACCTTGAGCGGATTCTCTTCGAGGATGCGCCGCTGGGCATCGGCCGGCATCGGAAGGGCCCGGAACGCGTCCAGGTTCGCGCGGATGTCCTTGACGCCCGGACCGGGCCAGTCGGTCCCAAAAAGGACCTTTTCCGAAAGTCGAGGCAGCGTCGGGAAGTAGTCGAGCAGGCGCGCCGGCGGGATCCCGCTCACCTCGAGCCATACGTTGGGAAAGCGGCGCGTCAGGAAGACCGCCGTCTCCATCCAGATCGGTCGGCCTCCGTGCGCGAGTACGATCGTGAGCTCGGGAAAATCGAGGGCCACGTCCTCGATCATCATCGGATCGGCGTACCGGTTGCGGGCCCGGGGAAAGACGCTGGTGCCGGTATGGAAGATCACCGGTAGCTCATATCGGACGCACGCCGCGTAGAGGTCGCGCAATCCGGGATGGTCGCCGTCGGCGTAGGCGTTCGGGCGGAATCCCTGGTGCGGAGGGTGGAGCTTGATCCCGCGAAGGTGGAGCTGATCGGCCAGGCGACCCACCTCCGCGCCGGGGTCCGGATGGTCGTGCCGGAGCCCGCCCACGGCCAGGAGGCGCTCCGGGTCCGCGCGGGCGTACTCGCTGACGAAATCGTTCGCCTTCTCCGTGTAGCCGATGACCTCGGGGGCGACGTAGTTGATGAGGACGGCTCGCTCGACGCCGGACGCGGTGAGGTACTCGAGGAACGCCGGCGGGTCCGTCAAGTAGCGGGCCGGGGCGGTCCCGGCATACCCGAGCAACTCGGCGGCGTCGGGCCGCATCTCCCAGATCGGGTTGATGTGCACGTGACAGTCGGTGACGCCCATCGGTCCAGCCGAGCCGTTCCCCGATATAAGCCGCGACCGACGGACTCCGCCCGAGAGGTTATCTGCGGGGAGAGGCGTGGACCCGAACGATGGCCTCCCCCGGCGCGGTCCGCATCATGCCCAAGCACCTGAAGGCGACCTATCTCGCCGACCGCGAGTATCTGCTCGAGGAAACTCGCGCCACCAAGTGGTACTACTTTCCGGGCCCGGCCCTGTGGGCCATCATCTTCGGCGCCCTCACCCTGCTCTCGGCCGAAGCGGCGTACTTCGGCTCGAACGGCACCCTCGCGCAGGATGCGAGCCTCCACTTCATCTCGAGCGACGCGACCTTCGCCAAGTACGTCACCCTGTTCTACGCGCTCATCTTCCTCGTCACGCTCCTCTGGCTCCTGGTCCGCTACCTCCGATGGATCCGGACCGTCTACGCGGTCACCTCCCGGCGCGTGATCATTCAGAAGGGGATCCTGGGCCGCGACTTTGACGAGATCCCGGTGACCCAGGTCCGCGGCGTGGATGTCCACCAGGGCCTCCTGCAGCGCATGCTGGGCTACGGGTCCGTGCGGGTGAGCTCGGAGGGCGGCACGCGCGTGGGCAACGAGGACTGGAAGGGGATCCCGAAGCCGTTCCGGTTCCAGAAGCTCATCGAGGACGCCACCCAGAACCGCGACACGCCGTACCCGACGCCCTCGACTTCCGGCCCCCAGTCTGGGCCCGCTTCGGGCGCTCAGATTCCGCCGCACTAGAGGAGGGCCTCCCCCGCATCGGGGGCCGCCGCTGAGACTCGGTTCCCGGGACGTCGCGCCAGCGTTAAACTGCCGCTCGGCCTCGTGACGACCGGCCATGCCGGACGATTTTGATGTCATCGTAGTCGGCGCTGGAATGGCCGGTTGTTCGGCCGCGATCCGGGTCGCTCAGGGTGGTGGAAATGTACTGCTCCTGGAACGTGGCGCCGAGGCGGGGACCAAGAACCTTTCCGGAGGGATCCTCTGGGGTCACGACCTCGACCGGATCCTGCCCGGCTGGTGGCACGAGATGCCGGTCGAACGCCACATCGTCCGGAAACGGTTCGGCGTCCTGACCTCCGACAGCGCGGTCTCCTTCGACTTCGACGACGCCGCCTGGAGGAAGGAGCCGTACGTCGCCCACTCGGTCCTCCGCGCCCGCACCGACGCATGGCTGGCGAAGAAGGCCGAGGAGGCCGGGGCCACGGTCGTTACGAGCGTGCCCGTGGAGCGCCTCAATTGGGAGGGTTCGCGCGTGCACGGGATCGTCCAGGGCGGAGAAACGATGACCGCCCCGGTCACGATCCTCGCGGACGGGACGAACTCCCGGCTCGCGCTCGGGACTCCGATCCGACCCCAGGCCCGACTCGACGCCGAGGCCACCGAGCTCGGGATGAAGGAGGTCTACCGCCTCGACCCGGGCCGGATCGAGGAACGGTTCCAGCTGCAACCAGGCGAGGGCCACGCGGAGGAGTGGGTCGCGGGCCAGTTCGCGCCCGGGGTCATGGGGGGCGGCTTCCTGTACACGAACGCCGACACGATCTCGGTGGGCCTCATCCTGAACCTTCGCTCACTGTTCGGCCGGGGCGTCTACTCCCAGGAGCTCATCGAGCAGTTCCGTCTCCACCCGACCATCGCGGCGCGCATCCAGGGCGCCGAGCTGGTCGAGTACGGGGCCAAGCTCATCAGTTCGGGTTGGGCGAGTCGGCCCGCAGCCTTCCACGGCGATGGCTGGATGGTCGCGGGGGACGCCGCGGGGTTCACCTTTTCCAACGGACTGGTCATCCAGGGGATGAACTACGCGATCCGCACGGGGCTGGAGGCGGCCGAGACCGCCCTCGCGGCAAAGAAGGCGGGCTCCGCAGGTGCGGCGCAGCTCGCCGGGTACGACACCCGGCTCGAGTCGACCGGCGTCCTCCCCGACTTCCGGGACTTCGAGAAGATGGACCGCGTCAAATGGAATTCCCGTCTCTACACCGCGTACCCGAAATTCGCCACCGAGCTTTTCCATGCCCTGATGACGGAGACCGGCGCCCGAAAGAAGCCGATCCGGCGGGTCGTTCGTGCGGCCCAGAAGGCCGCCGGCCTCTCGTCGCTCTCGCTCCTCAAGGACGGGGCGGACATGGTCCGAGACCTCTGACCCCGATGACGGCCCAAGTCCGAACCGGCCGTCGCGCTACCGCGTCGGGGTTTCGGCTCCGGAAGGCCGGGCTCGACGACCTAGCGGACCTGACGGTCCACCGGCAGGAGATGTGGAGGTCGATCGGCCACCACACCGCCGCGGAGATCCGGACGCACGGGGCCCCGTACCGCCGCTGGCTCCGACCTCGCCTCGCGTCGGGAGAGGTCGTCGCGTTCGTCGCCGTGGTCGGAACGGAGGTCGTGGGTTCCGGTGCGCTCTGGTTCATGCCGCAGGAGCCGAGGCCCGGGATCCCGAAGGGTCGGGTCCCGTACATCATGTCGATGTACACCCGACCGGAGCATCAGCGCCGGGGGATCGCGTCGGCCATCGTCGGCGAGCTCGTGCGCGTGGCGCGGAAGTCGGGCGCCGGCCGGGTCACCCTTCATGCGGCCGACCAGGGGCGACCGGTGTACGAGCGGCTCGGGTTCGAACCGACGGCCGAGATGCGTCTCTGGCTGCGCCGCCCCTCGTGGGCCGGCCCGCCGCCGCGTCGGCTTACTGCGACCGGACGCGCCGGATCTCGGCCGTGAGCGCCGGAACGATCTGGAACAGGTCTCCGGCGATCCCGTAGTCCGCCACCCGGAAGATCGGCGCGCTCGGGTCCGAGTTGATCGCGACGATCACGCGCGAGCTCAGCATCCCGACCAGGTGCTGGATGGCGCCCGAGATCCCAACGGCGATGTAGAGCTGCGGGGATACCGACCGGCCGGTCTGGCCTACCTGGAACGACGAGGGTCTCCAGCCCGCGTCGGTGACCGCACGGGACGCCCCGACGGCGGCTCCAAGGGACGCGGCGAGCTCCTCGACCAGGTGGAAGTTGTCGGCCGAGCGGACCCCGCGCCCTCCGGAGACGACGATCGAGGCGTCGCCCAATGAGGGCCCGGCCCCTTGGGCCGCCGTCTCGGTCGCGACGCGGTGCGGCGCGGTGTACGCCGGGGGGAGGGGGGGCGGGGCGACCTCGTCGACGGTGACCGGCACCGGAGTCTCCGTCGGGGCGGCAAACGCGTGGGGACGGAGCGCGAGGGCCACGTGGGCTCCCTCGAGACCTCGGGTCTCGGTGGCGCGCCCGCCGAAGATCGGTCGACGAACCTGAACGGTCGCGCCGTCCCGTCGGACTTCGGTGACTCCCGTCGCGACGGCCGCGTTCCATCGGATGGCGAGCCTCCCGACGAGGTCGCGGCCGACCGTCGTGCCGCCGACCAGTACCGTGTCGGCGCCCACCTGCTCGGCCGCGGCGGTCACGACCGCGGCCAGCGCGGCGACCGGCGCCGAATCGAGGGCAGGGTCGAGCGCGACGAGCACGCGGGAGACTCCAACGCGACCGAACTCCGTCGCGGCCGCCTTGGCCGAGCTCCCGGAAAGGAATCCGATCAGGGTCGGGGAACTTCCCGCCAGGCTCCGGGCGACCGAGATCGCTTCGAGCGTCGGGCCCGAGAGCTTGCCATCCTGCGCCTCCCCCACGATCAGGATCGTGCCGGTCACGGGAACACCTTGGCCTGTTCACGCAAAATGCGGACGAGCTGCACGGCGGCATCCTCGGGGGTCTTGAACTCGATCATCCGGGCGCCCGTGCGCGGGGGCGGCAGCTCGAAGGTGCTCGGGGAACTGTGGGCCCCGCCCGTCGCCGGTTCTGCCGGCCGCTTGGCGATCGGCGCCTTGCGGGATTTGAGAATGCTCGGGAGCTTGGCCGTTCGCGGGTCGTTCCACGCCTGCTGGAGGCCGATGACGCACGGGGTCGGGGCCTCCCACCGTTCTCCACCGGCCTCGGTGGAGCGGAGGAACTTGAGCCGGGATACGGAGGGGTCCCAACGGAGGTCGACCACGGAGCCGAAATCGGGAACGGAGAGCAGCTCGCCCAACGCCGAGGCCACGAGCCCGGCCTCGTCGTCCCCGGCCTGCTTGCCGCAGAGCACGAGGTCGTGGGGGACCGCGGAGATCGTACCCGCCAGCGCGCGCGCGGCGAGAATCGGATCGACCGCGTTGCCCGGAGGCGCTTCTACCCACGTCGCCAGGTCCGCGCCCAGGGCGATCGCCGCCCGAAGGACCTCCTCGGTCCGGGGGGCGGGTCCGAAGGAGATCGCGTGCACTTTCGAGCCGGGGACGGACTCCTTGAGGAGAAGGCCTTGCTCCAGGGCCGATTCGTCATATCCGGCCAGGACGAACTTCACGCCCTCCCCGTCCAGGGTCTGCCCGCCCGGGGCGACGCGCAGCCGGGTCTCGGCCTCGGGGACGGGCTTGATGCAGACGACGATCTCCACGCCCGCCTCCGGCGTCAGGCGTACTCGCGCAGCAGTTCCCGGGCGATGACCGTTCGCTGGATTTCGTTCGCGCCCTCGTAGATCTGCGTGAGCTTCGCGTCCCGGAGCAGCTTCTCCACGGGATACTCCTTCATGTACCCGTATCCGCCGAACGTCTGGATCGCCTCGTCGGCGACATGCAGGGCGGCGTCCGAGGCAAAGCACTTCGCGATCGACGACTCGAGCGTGCCCTTCTGGCCGTGGTCGATTGTCCAGGCGGCGTGCCACGTCAGCAACCGGGCCGCATGGACGGCCTGGGCCATGTTGGCGAGCTTGATCTGGATTGCCTGGTGCTCGCTGATCGGCTTCCCGAACGACTGGCGTTTGAGGGAGTACGCGGCGGCGTGGTCGAGGGCGGCCTGGGCGATTCCGGTGGCGAGAGCCCCGATGGGTGTCCGGGTCTGGTCGAGCGTCCGCATCGCGATCGAAAAGCCCCCGCCCTCCTCGCCGAGTCGGTCGGCGACGGGAACCTGCACGCCCTCAAAGCGCACGGTACTCGTGGACGACGCGCGGTGGCCCATCTTTTCCTCGTCCTTGCCGGTGCTGAGGCCGGCGGCACTGCGCGGGACCACGAACGCGGTGATCCCCTTCGTGCGGAGCGCGGGGTCCACGGTCGCGAAGACGGTGTAGAGAGAAGCGTGGGGCGCGTTGGTGATGAAGCACTTCTCGCCGTCCAGGACGTACTGGTCGCCGTCCCGGCGCGCCCGGGTCTTGAGCCCGCCCGCGTCGCTCCCGCCGGACGGTTCGGTCAGGCAGAACGCGGCAAAGTGGTACTCGGCGCAGAACGGCTTCAGGAACCGTTCCTTCTGCTCGGGCGTGCCGCCGAGGAGGATCGGCTCGAGCGCGAGGCAGTTGGCGATCACGGAGGTGGTCATCCCTCCGCAGGCGTGGGCGAGTTCCTCCACGATGAGGCACTGCTCGAGAACGTTGAGGCCGGTGCCGCCGTACTCGGCCGGGACGTTCAGGTTCATGAGGCCGAGATCGTATGCCTTGCGGTAGATCTCGTCGGGGAATCGAGGCGTCCGGTCGCACTCGGCGGCGTGCGGCGCCATCTCCGTACGGGCAAACTTCCGGGCCATATCCCGGAGACTTTCCTGCTCCGCGGACAGTGAGAAATCGGGCATTTTCAGACGGACCAGCGAGCCACCGGAACCCGCTATATCACGGCTTGGGTCCGCCGGACAGTGAAGCTAGACTTGCGGTCCGGTACGGTCCTCTTTCCAGGGATCTGGTACAGTTCCAGTCAGAGGCCCCGTATCCCGGAGGTCCTTCGGCGGGCCTAGATTGGCCGACTAGGGGAGGGCGATGGGATTGGTAGTCCCCGAGTAGCTTCCCACCCCGTGGGCGAAGAACTCGAGACCCTGTCCCGCTGGATTCTGGGCGCCCATGTCGATCACGATGTACTCCGTGGTCGAGACCGGGGTACTGTCGGAGACGCCGGTCCCGTAGCTCCAATCGGTGACCATGGCCATCGAGCCGCCGGACGTAGCGTACTGTGCCGCGACCTTGCCGTTCTCGTACAGGATCGTGAACCCGCGCGCGCCCGACGACACGTCGATTGCCCCCGACGAGGACTGGACAACGAGCCACACCGACCCGAAGGTGACCGTGGAGTTGACTATCCCGATCCGATAATAGAAGTCGGCCGGCCCTTGACATCCGTCGGCGACGAACGTGTCCGCCGGAGAACAATGGCCGGTCGTCGGTACGCCCAGAGAGAAGGCGGCGCCGATGGGGGTATTGCCGGGACAGTCGCAGAACGCTCGGCCGAGAAAGACGCCGTACTCAGCGCCTCCCAGGATCGCCGCGGCCGCGACGATGACCACCACCCCAACGACGAGTGCGACGGTCGGCCCGGACCGTTGAGGCGCCGAAGGCGTGGTGTGGTAGGGGCCGGGGCCCGAAAGCCATGGACCGGTGAGCCGGGCTCCGCATCGCCGGCAGAACGAGTCACCGTTGGTGAACTGTTGGCCGCAGTTTGTGCAAAACAAATCTGCCATGCGGGCGGCCATCGACGACTTAGTACGGCTGGCTTCGAGTTAAAATGACCGATGGAGGTCGGGCCGCAGAGGCGCTTCCGAGATACTCCGGCCTCCCACGCCCAAGAACCTTGCTGGACGTCCGGAAATGACCCTGCCCCCGACGCGTGGAGATGACGCCCAGGGACCGATGTGCCGAGACCGAAGGGGAAATACTGCTGCGGCTACGGCCCTTTCGCGGGCCCATCGAACCGGACCGAGATGACCGTCTCTTCCTTCTCTACGACCACGTATCCCGTCGCCGGTATCGGAGTACGCCCGGCCACGGGAGCGACTTCGTATTCGTAGGTGCCGCTTGCCCGGCGGAAGCGGATCGATTCTGCCGTCGAGGATTCGTTGGACGGTTTCAACCGGACCGACCAGTGGGTGCCCGGGGGCAATCCCGACTCCGTGAAGACCACCGGGTATTTCCCCCGCCAAGCCAGGAGCAGGAACAGCAGCAACACCGCGATCACGAGCAGGATGAGGCCGAGGAGGATGTAGCCGTCCGAACCGCCGAGACCCAAGAAGCCGGACGACGGGGCCGGCGGCGGGGGAGTGGATGTTGAGGCGGTGAAGGTGATCAGCACCGTCACACCGGAACCGGCCACGATCACCGTGCCGGAGGTCGGACTGGACGAATACCCGGTAACGGCGGCGACCGTGTAGGGGTAGCTTCCGTTCGCGTCCGAGGTCGCGAGGGTAGACGAGCTCGAGGGAAGCACGGTTCCGTCCAGCGTCACCGACCAACCGGTACCGGAGGGGAGTCCGCTCTCGGTGAACGTGATGGGGTAGGTCGTGGGTGGTTTCGAGGTCGACGTGAAGACAATGTCCTGCGTCACCGCCGAGCCACTGACCGTGAGGGCCCCGGAGGAGGGAGCGGAGGTGTACCCGTCGACCGCCCCGACCGAGAAGGAGAACGTTCCGTCAGCTTCGGTAAACTGAATGGTCGACGTGGTCGAGCCCACGGGGGTACCTTCGAGGGTCACGGTCCACGGGGTCGAGGAAGGCAGGCCCGATTCGTCGAACGTCACGGTGTAAGTCGGTACCCCGGTCGAGGTGAAGCCGATCTCCACATGCACGGCCGCCCCGTCGACCACGACCGGTCCGCCGGTTACATTCGAGGTGTAACCGGCCACGGTGCCGACGGTGTACGAGTAGGTTCCGTCCAGAACGGAGTAGCCGATCGAGTTGCTGGTCGAACTTCCCAGGGTCGCGTTGAAGGTGACGGTCCATCGACTACCGGTCGGCAGGCCCGTTTCAATGAAGGTCACCGGATAGTGGGTGGGCCCGGTGCCGCCCGTGGGAGCGACGACCTGGAATGTTCCGAGGTCCTGGTCCGACGTGTAGATATCGCCGGTCTCGGCGTCGTAGGCCACCGAGCTCGGGGCCTGCCCGTCGGGGATCGAGCCGGTCACGGTGTTGTTCGTGCCGGAAATGATCGTGATGGCGGAGGCTTCGTCGCTGCCGATGAAGACCTGGCCCGTGGCCGGATCATAGCTGGCTCCCCACGACCCGGGGACGCCAGAAATGTTCGCGACCACCGTGTTGGTCGAGTCCGAGATGACCGTGACGTTGTTGTTGTTCACGTTCGTGAGGAACATCTCTCCGCTCGCACTATCATACGCCATCCCCCAGCCGCCCTGGATGCCGGTGCCGACCATCGCGACGACGGTATCGGTGGTGGCGTTGATTACGGTCACGTTGCCCCCGATGTTGGAGGCGAAGATCTCCCCCTTGCCACTGTCGTAGGCCAGGTCGAACGGAACGAATCCGGGGGTGGCGATCACCCCGGCCACGTCGTACGTTGTGTCGTTGATGACCGTGACGTTGCTGCAGGGCGGGCAGTACTCGTTGCCCACGAACATCTCGCCTTGGGCGGGGTCGTAGGCAATTCCCGTCGGACCGACCCCGGGAATGCTGAAGACGTGGATCACGGTGTTGGTGGTCGTATTGATGACCGAGATGTTGCCCGGTCCCCCGTTGTTGGTCACCCACACCTCGCCCTTCCCCGAGTCATACGCCGCCTGGTAGATGCCCGCCCCCGCGGGGATTTCCGCCACGAGGTGGTCCGTCAGGTCGGAGACGACCGCGACGTACCCCACCGGGTCCACGAGATACTCCTCCTGGTTGGCGCTGGCGTAGGCAAAGTATCGAGAAGCGAAAGTGAGCCACGCCGCCGGAGCAACATCGTGCGTGGACGTCGAGATTGCGATGACATAGCCGGGGAACCCCCCGTAGAACCACACCTCCCCCTGGCCGGGGTCGTTCACCGGATACTCCGGGTAGCAGTCTACAGGGACATTGGGGTTGCAGTCGAGCGGCACCGTGGCGGTCACCGCGTTCGTCGCGTCCGAGATCACACTCACGTTGTTCGAGCCGGTGTTGGTTACGTAAAGTTCACCCAGAGAAGGGACGTAGGCAATCCCCTTGGGGTCGATGCCCACATCGATCGTCGCCACGATCGAGTTGGTGGTGTCGTTGATGACCGTCACATTGCACGTGCCGCCGGCGCCGTAGATGTCGCTCCCGACGAACACCTCGCCCTTTCCGCTGTCGTAGGCTAAGGAGATGGCACCGTACTGGGCAGCAATGGTCGCGACCACCGTGTTCGTCGCGTCCGAGATCACGGTCACGTTGGTGTGGTACAGGTCGTACTGGTCATTGAGCACGAACACCTCGTGCTGGCCAGAGTCGTACACCATCGACTCGGGGACCCCAACCGGGAGGTACACCGTGGCCACGACTGAGTTCGTGGCCGCGGAGATCACGCTCACATTCTCGGACTGGGCGTTCGAGACAAAGACCTCTCCGAGGCCGCTATCGTATGCGATTCCCGCCGCCCCGTCCTGGACGGTGACGGTCGCAACGAACGATGTCGTGGACGCGGAGACGACCTCGACATAGCTCGCGGCGAGGTAATTGTAGTACAGGATGAACAGCTCGTTATCCTTGTAATCGAAGGCGATCCCTGCCGGCGTGCCGAGATACGTCGGGTAGAATGAGTGGACGACCTCGTCCGTGACGTCCGAGACCACGCTAACGACCCCGCCCTCGGAGAGAGCAAACACCTGCCCGCTCAGATTGTCGAAGGCCATCGCGATGACGTCGCCCTGGGCGCCATTTTCTGCGACCTCGTAATCCCCCGGGATCGATGTGTTGTTGAACACGACGAGCGTGCTGGCAACGGCCCATCCACTCGATGCCGGTCCGGAATCGGGTCGAGAGGTCGCGGGACTCGATCGGATCGCCCCGAGGTCGGTGCGGTCGGTCACGACGGGGGCTCCCGTTCCATTGTGGACCTCTGGAGAATCCCGGACCGTGGTGATCGAGCCCGTCGAGTGGCCAGGGTGCGACGCGATGCCGAGCGTTACCGCCGAGGCTGCGGCCAGGAGGACGATGGCCCAAACGGCGACCAGGTGGCCCCGAGTTCGCTTCAAGCCCTCAGCGACCCCGCGCACAAACCGGATGGGGTCATATGCTTGGCTGGAGACCATCCCGAGCTCCTAATCTCCCCACCCATCGAAATTCGAGACACGCCGCCGGGTCGGGCGCAATCCCCGACTCCTTGAGGTTAAGTCTCGAGGCCGATGCTCCGGTCGATGGGTCCCCCTCGAACGCCCAGCCGCCGGACCCGTTCGGGTCGGGAACTTAGGGTGGGTGGCTTCGCCCGAATGGACCGAGACCGCCCCCGGCGGGTCGGGGTCCCCGAGGTGGTGCTGGGGGAGGGCAAGACGGTCGAGCACGTCGTCGCCATCCTTCGGGAACTGCACCGGTTGGGCCTCGGAGCACTGATCTCCCGACCGACCTCCGCCCAGCTCCGCGCCGTCGAGGGGCTCCGGGCCGACGGCGTCCCGCTCCGGGTTCTCGCCGGAGGTCGGATCGTCCGATTGGAGGGCCCCCTCGGCGCCGAGTTTCGCCCCGGGCTTGCGGCGATCCTCACAGCGGGGACGAGCGACGTGCCCTTCGCGGAAGAGTCCCGGGTCGTCCTGGCCGAGCTCGGGGTGGACGTGGTGACGGCCTACGATGTGGGCGTCGCGGGGCTCCACCGACTGCTGGGAGTCATTCGTCGGATCGAACGCAGGCAGCCGGAGGTGTACCTTGTGTTTGCGGGCCGAGAGGGCGCCCTTCCCACCGTGGTAGCCGGCCTCGTTCGGGCACCGGTCGTGGGGGTGCCGACCTCCGTCGGCTACGGTCGGGGCGGGCGAGGGGAGGCCGCACTGAATGCGATGCTCCAATCGTGCGCCCCCCTCGCGGTCGTCAACATCGACGCGGCCGTGCCCGCGGCCCTTTTCGCGGCGCAACGGTTCGCCCGCTCCCCAGGGTGGGGGGGGGCTGCGGCGCACCGAGGAAAGAACCGATGACCGATCCATCGGCCCCGTCGCCCTGGCCGCCGCTCGCCATCCGGGAGGCCGGGGCCGAGGGGATCTACCGGGGGAACCCGGACCGGTTCACCGGTCCCCCCAGCCGGTTTGGGCTTTGGGCGTTCCAACGGCTGTCGGAGCGGTTCCCGCGCGGGCAGCTGCTCGAACTGGGTTGCGGCACCGGCCGGGACGCCCGCAAATTCGCCTCGGGCGGCTACGTCGTCACCGCCGTCGACTATTCGGTGACGGCGATCGAACGGGCGCGGCGAGAGTTGGACAACCCTCCCCTCATCCGCTTTCGCCGGATGGATGCGCTCTCCGCGCTCCGGGACACCCTCACGGCGTCCCTCGATGCGGTGTACGCCCATGCGGTCTACATGATGCTGCCGGACGACGAGCTGACGGCCGTCGTCCGGGAGGTGCACCGCGTGCTCCACCCGGGGGGGTTGCACCTTTTCGCGGTCCGCTCCACCACCGACCCGATGGTCGGTCAGGGGGAGGAAGTGGCCCCGGACGTCTGGCGGCGGACCCCGGGAACGGCGCCCTACCGGTACTTCCGCCGGGAGAGCCTGGACCGGCTCACGGGGCTCGGGTTCGAGCGGGTCGCGACCGAGTTCCCGGAGAGCCTCCACTTTTGGTACGTTGCCGACCGCCGACCGTGAGGGAACGGGGCGCGAAGGGCTTTTCTGGCCTCCGGTTCCTCGGTCGGGCATGCCCCCCCGGGTCGTCCTCTCCGAAGAGGAGGAACAGAAGGACCGGGACGACCGGGACCGGCTCCAGGACCTCGAGAAGAAGTTCCGCTCGCTCGAGACCCGCCGCGGGACCCTGATCGACGAGATGCGTCGACTTTCCTCGGAACAGAAGTCGCTCTACGACCGCCGCCAGGCGCCCCAACAGGAGGTCGAGCGGATCTACGACGAGCACGGGGCGCTGGGGAAGCGGCTCATGGAGCTACGCTCCGCACGGGAGAAGGCGCGCCGACACCTGGAGGCGGCGATCGTGGCCGTCCGGGAGCTCCGCCTCACCTTCCCGGCGGGGGAGCGCGTGCGTCCGGAGCAGCTGAAGCGCGAGCTCGCGGAGCTCGAGCTGAAGCAACAGACCTCCGCGCTGCCGATCGAAGAGGAGAACGCCCTCATCCTGCGGATCCGGGAGCGGAGCCGCGAGCTCAAGTCGGCCGAGTCCCGCGCGGCGACCGTCGCCGAGCACGAGCGGCTGCGCAAGGAAGCGGACGCCCGCGTGCAGGCCTGCCGGGCGGAGGTCGACCGTCTGGGCGCCGAGTTCGGGCAGGCGAAGGCGGACCGCGACGCGATGATGGTGGCGATCCGTTCGAAACTCGAGGCGGCGGGCAGCATGGTCGCCGAGATGCGGGCCAAGGGCAAGGCGCGGGCCGAGTTGATGGAGAAGATCGACGGGATGAGCCGGGAGATGGCCACCCTCGACCAGGAGGCCCGACGGATCTTCGGCGAGAGCCGCGCACGGCGCGAGGAGGCCCAGCGCACCCTCCGTGCGTACACCCGCCCCCGGGGGCGCACCAACGACGAGGTCGCCACGAACTTCGCCGACGCCCAGCTCCAGGAGCTCCTGAAGCGGGGCAAGATCACGCTCGGCGGTTAGGGCCGTTCTGCCGTGTTGGGCCCCCCAGGGGCCACGGCTCAGGTGACGCGCCTATCCCTGGTAGATGTTGACGACCGTGACGCGGAAGATCAGGGTCTGGCCCGTCACTTCGGTGTTCCAGTTGATCGTGTACGTGCCCGCGGCGAGGTTGACGGCCGAGATGAGGTAGTGGCCCGAGGACTGGCCGTTGCAGGTCTGGGCGGTCGCGAACGTCCCCAGCACCCGCCCGTAGTTGCCGGGGGTCAGCAGGTTGAGCACCGAGATCGAGGTCGTGGAGATGTTGGTGACGGTGATGTTCCAGCTCCCGAATCGTGTGGTCTGGCCGAGGTTCGGGAGATGGTTGACGACCACGGAGGTCGAATTGACGCTGAGGACCAGGTCCGTCCATCCGTAGGTGGGGTCGGTGAAGGTCGTTCCGGAGGTGGCCGAGATCCCGGGGTAGAGGGTCGAGAACTGGCTCGCCGGGACCGACACGTAGACCGGCACGGAGTAGGCGAGCGGACGCGTCTCGGTGCACGCGGGGTTGAGGGGTCCGTACCCGAGGTTGGGCGGGATGACGATGAACCGGGTCTGGTTGCCGGCCATCCCCAGAAGGCCCTGCCAGAATCCCGTCACGACGGTCCCGAAACTGAGGTTCCCGATCGTGTACTGGCCCGAGGGTCCGATGTGCGTCGGGAGCGGAGTGTAGTTGGCCGGGTTCCCGCTGTGGCTGAGGGGGAAGTAGAGCGACTTGGGGTAGGTCGCGTTGTTCTCGTACACGCTGAAGATCGACGTGTCGAACGTGCGCCCGATCTCCGGCCCGCTCCCGAAGCTGCCGATGTAGTTGACGGTCGCGTTGTCGCCCAGCTGGACGGTCAGGATCCCGCTCTGGGCCTTGGGATGGAGGACGTAGTTGGCGCCCCATATCCCGACCCCGCCGGCGATGAGGCCGATGACGACAACGATGGTGAGCAGGAGGCGGGAGGGTCCAGTTTCGGCCATGGTTTGATGAGAATGGAGCGGTGGGGGTCAGTTCGTCGCAGGTCTCGTCACGGATCGGAGAGACAGGTGGTCCTCATTCCCCCGCGCCCCGAGTCCGGGCCCGATATAAATGCTCGCGACGGGCGCAGGCCCCGGAAATTCGCACCGCGGCCGCCCCACGGGTGTCTCACGCGCGACGTAGCTTGCCGACGATCGGTTCCTCGACCACCCCTTCGTCCTCCAACCGGGTGAGCACTTCTTCGGCCCGGTCGGACCCAAGACCCCTCGAGCCGACCCGGGCGAGGAGCTCCCGCCGGTCGGCATACGCGTCCAGCGAGGCCTCCGCGACCTGGTCGAGGAACTCGAGCACGAGGGACTCTTCCGCACGTTCGGAGGCGCTCGGCGCCGCGCGGGCCGGGGGTGGAGGGTCCCTCCGGATCTGCACGGTCGGGGGGGGTTCCGGCGCCTCGCCGGGGGTCGCGACTCCCGCCACGCGGCGGACGGCGGCCCGGAGTTCGCCGCGAAACTGGGCCCGGTCGGCCTCGGGATACCGGAGGAGCGACTCGCGCGCCGCGGTGATCCAGTGCGCAGGGACGCCCTCGTCCATGAGCTCCTCGGACGTGACGGCAGGGTTCGAGGCGAGTCGTTCCAGCAGGTCGAGGCGGTCGAGGGTCTGACGGACGGCATCCGCCAGCGCCGCCCGTTCCTCGGTCTCATTGACCGTGCGGATCCCCTCGGCCCGGACGGACAGGTAACCGGTGCCGTCCCGTCCCTTGTACAGATGGACCTTTCCGACCACGATCGCCGAGCGGGGCGCGCTTGACGAGCGAAGTTGGGTCATCGCGCGCGGCTGGAAGCTCCCCGCCGTGACGGCGACCGCGCCGGTCGGGTCCGAGAGCCGGGAGCGCCAGAACGGCTGCGCGGGGTCCTTGCCGATCGGTTCCGCTGGCGACAAGGTACCCGTCAGGAGGACGCGATTCATCCGGGCCCCGAACGGGGAGAGAACGTACGACGCCGAGCGCTCGCCCGCCCCGCGCTCCTCCTCGAAGGAGCTCTCGAGCTCCCGCGCGGCGACCCTCCAGGCCGGTTCTCGATGGGTCACGGTCGCCCGCCGCCGACGCGCGCCGCGAGCCGCTCCGCGGTCGCATCGAGGTCGATGTCCGCCGCCTCGATCGATTCCGGCTGGATCGTCACGCCGAATTCATCGTGCGACGCCGGGCCCCGGACGCGGTACCGACGTCCGAGGAGGGTCTCGAGCAGTTCGCCCTCCCACACCGCCGGGTCGGGGCGTTCTTTGAGCCGTCCGAGAACATGTTCCAGGGTGACCCCCCAGAGGCGTTCGGTCTCCGCCCGCCCCGCGTTGACGGTCACCGCACCCGTCCCGTCATCCAGTACGATGCGGGCCCGCAGGTCGGCGACCCCCTCCACCTGGCCATGGACCCGGCAGCTCCCGTCCTGGGTCCCCCGGCGGCACTCGGGGCAACGATACACCAGCCCGCTCGGCGGTAGGAGTCCGACGACGAGGCCTTCGACGGAGGCGGACGGACCTCCTCCACGTTCCTCCAGTTGGGCCATGGTAACGGGTGGGGAATTGAGCACGGAAGCCGGGTCGGGGAGTTCCGGTCGATCGACGCGGCGCACGGTCGCTCGCTCGTCGAGGACGAGCTGGGTGACTCCGCGAAATGCACGCAGGTACCCTCCCGTGATCTCGAGGGTCTCGCCCACCCGAAGGTGGAAGTCGGTCCAGGCGGAGAGCCCGATCGTTCCCGTCTCGTCCGCGACGAGTCCGTCGTAGACGACACGTCGCTCCTGCCCGACCGAAACGCTCCGCTCGGTGACACGGACCACGCGCACGTAGACGCGGAACCCTTCGCCGGGAGGCGCCAGGTCCCGTACCTTCCGTTCCGGGACCTCGGCCGGATCGACGGCGGGGAGTTCGACCTCGCTGGCGGGACCGACCCGGCTCTTCCAGCCGAATGTCACTTCGGTCCGGCCCCGGTACTCTCCGACTTCGGGACCGACCGCCCGGATGACGAGGCCACGCTCGACCCCCTCGCGCGGGGGGTCCCACCACGTGAACCGGACGGTCGCGGTGCCGTCGCTGAGAAGCCCGGAGAGCAACGCCCGGCGGCCCCCGTCGGATTTCCGACTGACCTCGCGGCGGTCGCAGGTGACGATCCGAGCCACGAATTCGACCGGGCCCTCGCCCGGACGAAGGTCCCGCAACCGGACCTCTCGGGGCCCCGAGGCCGGCTCGTTCTCGGTCATCGAGGCCTCCCCGCCCGGGGACCCCTGACGGCGATAAAAAGGTCGGGAGCCGGTTGGGGGATGGAGGGTCGGCCGACCGTCGGTCCGGGAAATCCTTTTCCACCGTCGCCGCTCCGGGTCACGGTGCCGCAGCGATTCATCGACCGGGTGGACCGGGTGCTGAAGGCGCGCGATTCGCTGTTGTGCGTGGGACTGGACCCCGACCCCAATCTCTTCCCCAAGCCGGTCCGTGCGCTCCCGAAGGGCCGACGGCTCGACCGATTCCTGGACGGGATGGTCGACGCGACCGCGCCCTATGCGGCAGCCTACAAGATGCAGCTCGGTACCTACCTCCCCTTCGGGGAGGCGGGACTTCGCGCACTCACCCGCCTCACCCAGAAGATCGGGCCCACGAAGATACGGATCCTCGACCTCAAGGCCAACGACATCCCCAACATCATGCGCCTCTTCCACGATGCCGCGTTCCGGGAGTTGGGGTTCGACGCGGTGACGGTCACCCCGTGGCTGGGGTGGGAGAGCTTCGAGCCGTTCCTCGCCGACCCGACGCACGGTATCTTCGTGGTCGCGCATACCTCCAACCCCGGATCGGTCGACTTCCAGGAGATCCCGACTCCCCGCGGCCCCCTCTGGCTCGCCATCATCGGGGAGGTCCGGCGGCTCTCCCACGCCCACGGGAACGTCGGAGCGGTCGTGGGCGCGACGTTCTCGGACGCAGTACGCCTCGCCCGGACGACCCTCGGGAACAAGGTCCCGCTGCTCGTCCCCGGGATCGGGGCCCAAGGCGGTTCGCTCGCCACCTCGGTGCGGGACGGGGTCGACGCCGAGGGCCGGGCGCTGCTGGTCAGTGCCTCGAGGAGCATCATCTACGCCTCCGCGGGCAAGGATTGGAAGCGCGCCGCCTCCGCCGAGGCCGCGCGCGTGAAGACGCAGATCAACCAGTTGCGATCAGGTCTGCGTAGAGCGTGAGCAGCTGGCCCGCGACCGTCGCGAGCCCGTAGCGCTGTTCCGCCCGGAGACGACCGGCGGCCCCCATCCGGCGGGCGAGGGTAGGGTCGTCCAGCAGCCGACGGACCTTTTCCGCCACGTCGTGGGCGAGCAGGGGCTCGGCGAGCAGACCCTCGACCCCGGGTTCGATGACCTCGCGGACCCCGGGCATGTCGGCCGTGACGACCGGGAGTCCAGCCGCCATCGCCTCTGCCACAGCGAGCCCAAACCCTTCGAGACGGTTCTCCGAGGGGAAGACGAACACGTGGCCGAGGGCGAGGTAGATGGGAAGCTCGGAGTCCGAAACGTTCGGGCAGAACCGGACCCGGTCCTCGATCTCGAGCCGCCGCGCGCGGGCGCGCAGGCCGGGGAGCCGGGGCCCGGCGCCGATCAGGACCAGCACGACGTCCTTCGGCAGCTCCGCGAGCGCATCCAGGAGGACGTCCACGCCCTTGTGGGGGACGAGACGACCGGTGAAGACGACCACCCGCTTCCCCTCGAGCTGGAGGTTCGCGCGCAACGGACCCGGGTCGAGCCCGGGCCGGAACCGCTCGAGGTCGACCACGGAGGGGATCACCGACAGCTCCCGGCCGCGGAGGCTCGCGGACGTGATCCCGTAGCTGCGGGTGTGCACGATGATCCGGTTGACCCGACGAAGGGTGGGAGGGAGGAACACCCGCTGGTAGGTCCGCGCGGCGAGTCGTCCGGCGATCCCGGGGAGGTCCAGGTCACAATGGTACGTGAGGCAGACCGGTACGTTCCGGTCGGTCAGGCCCCGGGTGGCGAAGAACGAGGTCAG
The DNA here is from genome assembly GCA_050011355.1 of Thermoplasmata archaeon. Lineage (GTDB taxonomy): Archaea > Thermoplasmatota > Thermoplasmata > Lutacidiplasmatales > UBA184 > Lutacidiplasma. Next base: position 26,615 of record JBEKJG010000016.1, read on the forward strand.
CGGGGGCGGGTAGTGGAGGTGGAAGACATCCGCGTTCTGCTGACGGGCCGCGAGACGGGTGCCGTAATCGATGGGAGTGTTCGCGACCGGCCCGAGCGACCGGGTCCGGACGATGCGATACCCCTCGAACGCTTCCTCCGCCGGCAGGCCGCGGCGGAACCGGGAGGTGATGACGGTGACCGCGTGGCCCTGCCGCGCGAACTCCCGGGCGAGCGTCCGGACGTGGGATTCCACGCCTCCCGTGTGGGGGTAGAAGAAGGGGGAGACCTGGACGATCCTCACGGCCCGCTAGGCCTCGGTCGTGCCCCGGCGGACCGTGCCCTGCGGGGACGATTCCCGTCCCTGGAGGAGCGCTTCCGGTGGAAGACCGACGAGGTCGATTCCCTTCATCGGTTCCCCGAGGCCCGAGGAGACCCGCACGAGGACCTCCGGGTCGTCGAAGTGGAGGGAGGCCTCCACGACCGACCGCGCGACCTTCATCGGGTGTTCGGCCTTGAAGATCCCGCTGCCCACGAAGATGCCGTCGACCCCGAGGAGGCGGCAGAGCGCCGCATCGGCCGGGGTTGCGATCCCTCCGGCGGCAAAGTTGACGACCGGCAAGCGGCGCAGCGATCGGACCTCGGCGCAGACCGCCTCGGTGACCCGCTCCTTCTTGGCCCATGCGGTGACGTCCTTCTTCGGCATCGCGACCAGCTCGTCGATCTCGCCCCGGATCTGGCGGATGTGGCGGACGGCCTCGACCACGTTGCCGGTGCCGGCCTCGCCCTTGGTACGGATCATCGCCGCCCCCTCATCGATCCGCCGGAGGGCCTCGCCGAGGTTGCGGGCGCCGCAAACGAACGGGACCTTGAACGCCTTCTTGTCCACATGGCAGAACGGGTCGGCGGGCGTGAGGACCTCGGACTCGTCGATCATGTCGACGCTGAGGGCCTCCAGGATGCGCGCCTCGGCCGTGTGGCCGATGCGGCACTTGGCCATGACCGGGATGGAGACCCGGTCCTCGATCTCGCGGATCTTGACGGGGTCGGCCATCCGGGCCACACCACCGGCGGCGCGGATGTCGGCGGGAACCCGCTCGAGCGCCATGACCGCGACCGCGCCCGCTTCCTCGGCGATGGATGCCTGATCGGCCGTGGTGACGTCCATGATGACGCCGCCCTGTTGCATGCGGGCGAATCCGCGCTTGACGAGCTCCGTGCCGAACCGGAGCTTCTGGATCGGGTCTGCCATCGAAACCTTCCCACCCGCGTCAGTGCGCGGTTGTGTATAAGAGAACGGCGGACCGAAAAATCGTTAAGTGTCCAGCCGGGGTGCCACCCCTGCAGGGGGAGCTGGAACCGGCTGAGAGGACGGGGGAGACCCCGTCGACCCCAGGAACCTGCACGGGATAATGCCCGCGAAGGGAACGCGATGCGACATCTGAGGCGACTCTCCGCCGGTCCTGCGGAGGGATGAGCGGGATACCCGTACTGTCGTCGCCCTCTCGTCGGCTCCGTGGCCCCGGGCGCTCACGACGCGTGCTGATCGCCATCCTCGCCGCTGTGGTCGTGATCATCGCCGGGCTCGGCCTCTACACGCTCGCGAGCCAGCAGACGGCCACCTTGGTGATCTACACGTACGATAGTCTGTTCGGCGGTGCGGACTGCGGTGCGGCCAACTGGTCGACCGTCTTCGGCGCGTTCGAGAGCGCGCACGACGTGCACATCGACGTGGAGTGCCCCGCCGGGACGCTGGCGAGCACGCTGCTCGCCCAACAGAACGCCCCGGGCGCCGACCTCGTGATCGGCCTGGACGAGCTCACGGCTCCCGAGGCCGACGCCGACCACCTCCTCGTGCCGTACGCACCGCCCGAGCTCGGAAACGTCTCGCCGACGCTCGTCCAGGAACTCTCCCCCGACGACGCCGTCGTGCCGTACGAGTGGGGCTACCTCGGCATCGACTACAATTCGAGCTTCGCCGCCCAGACGCGGGGGGCCGTGGCGAACGCCACGTTCCCCGACTTCGTCTCGAACGCGAGCTGGGCACGGCAGCTCCTGGTCGAGGACCCCTCGGTCGACATCACCGGAGAGGAATTCCTGGTCTGGGAGATCGAATACTACGAACACGTCCTCCACGAGGACTGGCAGGGATTCTGGAGGACGGTCCTTCCGGAGATGGCGTTCGCCCCGGCGACCGATTGGGGGACCGCCTTCGACGAATTCACCGGTCCCCCGCCCGCGCCCCAGATGGTCGCGTCGTACACGACCGACCCGGCGTACGCCGCGGCGAACGGTGAGGCCGGGCAGTACAACACGACCGTCTCCTGGTGGAACGGCACTGCCTACGGATGGCGGACGATCTACGGGATCGGGATCGTCGCAGGATCCCACCACCTCTCGCTCGACGAGCAGTTCGAGGACTGGTTCCTCGGTGGACGGGTCCAATCCCTCATCCCACTGAACGAGTGGGAGTATCCGGCGAACGAGACGATCCCCCTGCCGTCGGTGTACGACGCGAACATCGACCCGACTTCGATCGTACCCCTGAACGCCGACACGTCCCCCTCCCAGGTCGCCGCGAACCTCACCGGATGGGTCGACGACTGGCTGACGATCGCTTCCGGGACCCCATGAGACGTTCCCTCGGCGAGCTCGTGATGCTCGTCCCCATCGCGGCGTTCGTCGCGCTGTTCGCGCTCCTCCCCGTCGGCCTACTGTTCGCGGCCTCGCTCTCCGCGGTCGGGGGGATCGCCGGGCTTGGGAGCCTGCTCACGCAGCCCCTCAACCAGCATTCGGTGGCCAACTCACTCCTCCAAGGGGGGTTGTCGGCGGCGCTCGCGGTGGCGTTCGGGTATCCGGCCGGCGTCCTCCTGGGTCGGTACCGATGGCCCGGGCGGGAACTGGTGCGCTCGCTCCTCCTGGTCCCCTTCCTCCTGCCGAGCCTCATCGTGGTGCTCGGGATCGAGGACCTGTTCGGTGCGGGCGGTCTCCTCGGGACCCCGTTCCCCGACCTGAGCTTCTTCGGGCACGGAACTCCCGGGGTCGTCGCGGCGAACCTCATCTTCAACGTGCCGCTCGTGGTCCTCCTGACGGCCGCCGGGTGCGAGACGGCCTCGGCGGAGCTCGAGGAGACCGTCGTCACCTTGGGCGGTTCGCCCGCCCGGGCATACCGGGACGCATGGGGGCCCGCAACCTGGATCGGTGCGGCCGCGGGAGGGTTGCTCACGTTCCTCTTCTCGGCCCTCTCGTTCGCCCCGCCGCTCCTCCTCTGCGGCGAGCGGTGCTACACGGTCGAGGCCCGCATCTGGTCGCTCGACCAGGTCCTCCTGGCACCCTCGGATGCGGGCGCCCTTGCCCTCATCATGGTCGTCCTGTTCCTCGCCCCGACCCTCGGCTACCTCTACCTCGTCCGTCGTTTGGCCACCCCGTCGGGGCGACAGGCGCGTCGCGCTCGGCCCCTCGACCGGTCGGCCACGACGATCGCGCTCGTCCTCGAAACGGGCGCGGTGCTCACCGCGGTGGCGGTCCTCCTGGGGGCGGTGCTGTTCCGCACGCTCGTCCCGGTGGGCGGGGCGGGTCCGGGCTCGGCCTGGTCCGCGCTGTTCGGACCGGGGACCGCGCGTCGGCTGGGGATCGGGATCCCCGCCGCGGTCGGCAACACGCTCCTGTTCGCCATCGCCGCGGCCGGCATCACCGTGGTCCTGGCCGTGCCCGCGGCGTTCGCCGTCCTCCGGCGACCGGGGCGGGGCTCCGGCCTCGGACTGTTCCTCTTCGTCCCCCTGCTCCTCTCCCCGGTGGTGCTCGCGCTTTCCCTCGCGACGTTCTGGCGACCCCTTCTCGGCGGCGAGGGCTCGGTCTGGGTGCTCGTCATCGTGAGCCAGACCGTGCTCGCGCTCCCCTTCGCTCTCCAAAGCCTCGGGATCCCGCTCGCCGGGCTCTCCCCCGCCGGCCGTGAAGCCGCCGAGAGCCTGGGTGCCGGACGGTTCTCCGCGTTCCTCGATGCCGACCTCCCGCGCGTGCGGGACGGTCTCGTGACCGCGAGCCTCTTCGCCTTCGCGCTCGGGCTCGGGGAGTTCACGGCGACGTATTTCCTGGTCACGCCCCGCTTCACGACGGTGCCGGTCGCGCTGTACGGGTTGGTCGGCGCCCGACAGCTCCCGCTCGCGGACGCCGCGGCGGGGCTCCTGTTGCTGCTGAGCCTCGCCGTGTTCCTGGCCCTGTCCCTCGGAGGTCGCCGTGTCGAGCTCTGAGCCGATCCTCCGGGTCGAGGGCCTCTCCGCAGCCTGGGGGACGACCCCGGTACTCGAGCAGGTCTCCTTCGAGGTCGGGCGGGACGAGCTGTTCGTCCTGCTGGGTCCGAACGGAAGCGGAAAGTCGACCCTCCTCCGATGCCTCGCCGGCCTCGAACCTCTCTCGGCCGGTCGGGTCCTGCTCGACGGGGCCGACCTGGCCCGGGTGCCGGCCCACCGACGCGGGATCGGCCTGATGTTCCAGGATGCGGCCCTGTTCCCGCACCGGTCGGTGTACGAGAACATCGCCTACGCGCCCCTCCTCCAGCGACGACCCCGCTCGGAGGTCGACGAGGAGGTTCGGCGTCAGGTGGACCTCCTCGGGCTCGCGGGGTTCGAGGACCGCGCGCCCGACCGGCTGTCGGGGGGCGAGCGTCAACGGGTCGCGCTGGCCCGGACCTTGGCCGCCCGCCCGCGGCTGGTCCTCCTCGACGAGCCGTTCGCCTCGATCGACCCCGAACTCAAGGCGGAACTCCGGGCCGATTTCCGTCGGGCGCTCCGTGCGGCGGGGACGTCCGCGATCCACGTGACGCACGACCGGCCGGAGGGACTGTTCCTAGGGGATCGCGTCGGTCTCTTGTTTGACGGGCGTCTCGACCGATCGGCGCCCCCGGGCGACCTGTTCAACGATCCCGGGACGGACCGCGCGGCCCGTTTCCTCGGCTACGACGTGTTTCCCGGCCCGAGCGGCCTCGAGGCCGTCGACCCGCGGGACCTCCGACTCGGGCCGGTCGGGGGCGCCGGCTCCGCCCTGAGGGTGGTGGCGGCAGGGACCACGGGAGGCGAACGGCTCGTGGTCCTGAGGACAACGACCGGGGAGCGGGTCGAGTCCCGAAGTCCGGACGAAGGTCCGCTGCCCCTCCCGGGGGACGTCGTGGTCGGGACGTGGACCCGGTCGGTCCGGATCCTGCCCACCGGGGCCGTCGCTCCGGCCAAAGACGCCAAGAACCGTAGGGTGTTCGAGCGAGCATGAGCCCGACCGACCCCCTACACGTTTCCGAGGTCGTGGACCTCGGGGGCGAGCGAGCGACCATCGTCCGAGTGGACCGCCTCGCCGGGGTAGATCCCGGGCGGCTGGCCCGCCGTCCGCGGACCGTCCGGGTCCTCCTGGAGAACATCGCCCGGCACTTCGACCCCGGCCGCTCCGACCTCCGCGACCTGGTCGCGCTCGCCAACGGCGCCCCGCTCGCCGAGCGGGTCGAGTTCGCGTACTATCCCGAGCGGGTCCTTTTGCAGGATTTCACCGGGGTCCCCGTCCTCGTCGATCTCGCCACGCTCCGAAGCGCGGCCGTCGCGCGGGGGATGGCCCCCGAACGGATCAACCCGACGGTCCCGGTCCACCTGATCGTCGACCATTCTGTCCAGGTCGATAGCTTCGGCTCCCCCCGATCGCTCCTCATCAACCTGGACCGGGAGTACGAGCGCAACCACGAGCGATACCGGTTCCTTCAGTGGGCCAAGGAAGCCTACTCGAACTACCACATCGTTCCGCCCGGGAACGGGATCTGCCA
>JBEKJG010000017.1:0-29879 GCA_050011355.1 Thermoplasmata archaeon
CGCTCGCCGGTCCCGTCCTCTCGAAACTTCCCTCGAGCGGGGGGGAGCGTGCGCTTCGTTACCGTGATATATCCGACGTCGGTAAAAACCACCATGAACCGTTCTCGGGCCTGGCGTCGACGTCCGCCGCCCCCTCCGCAGGATCGGGTCGGTTGACGTGGTCGAGTACAAGTGGACCGTCCTGTCCAACACGACGATGGGCGCGCTGCTCGCGTCCCTGGACGGAACGATCGTCCTCATCTCGCTCCCGGTCATCTTCAAGGGGCTCGGCGTCGACCCATTCCTCCCCGCGAGCTTCCCGATCCTGATCTGGCTCCTGCTGGGCTACGGGGTCGTCACCGCCACGCTCCTCGTCACGGTGGGTCGGCTCTCCGACATGTGGGGCCGGGCCCGAATGTACAACCTCGGGTTCGCGATCTTCTCCACCGGGTCGATCCTCCTGTTCGTCGAGCCCTGGTCGGGGAGCACCGGGGCCTGGGCGCTCGTGGGGTTCCGGCTGATCCAGGCGGTCGGCGCGTCGTTCCTGTTCGCCAACTCGGCCGCGCTCCTGACCGACGCGTTCCCGCCGAACGAGCGGGGGAAGGCGATGGGGATCAACCAGGTCGCCTTCATCGGTGGTTCGATGCTGGGCCTGGTGGCGGGCGGCATCCTCGCGGGGATCCCCGACCTCCACATCGGTCCCTACGTGCTCCCGACCTGGCGGCTCATCTTCCTGGTCAGCGTCCCGATCGGGGTAGTCGGCACCATCTGGGCGTACCTTCGCCTTCGCGAGACCTCGGTCCGGCGGGCGAACCAGAAGGTCGACTACCTCGGCAACACGACCTTCGCCGTCGGGCTCACACTCCTCCTGGTCGCCGTGACATACGGCCTGTTGCCCTACGACGGGCAGCCGATGGGCTGGTCGGACCCGTGGGTCCTCAGCGGGCTCGCCTCGGGTGGAGGACTGCTCCTGCTCTTCCTGTACCTCGAGACGCAGGTCGCGGACCCGATGTTCCGGCTGGAGCTGTTCCGTCACCGGTCGTTCGCCGCAGGGAACTCGGCGGCGTTCCTCGGGTCGATCGCCCGAGGAGGGATGATGCTCCTGCTCGTGCTCTGGTTCCAGGGGATCTGGCTGCCCCTCCACGGGTACACCTTCTCGGAGATCCCCCTCTGGGCCGGGCTGTTCATGTCGCCGATGATCCTGGGGTTCCTCACCGCCGGCCCGATCAGCGGGTGGCTCTCCGACCGTCGCGGGCCGAGGACCCTCGCGACGATCGGAATGGCCCTCGGCTCGGCGACGTTCTTCGCGCTCGCCCTCTTGCCGCTCAACTTCCAGTACTGGGAGATGGGGACGCTGCTCTTCGTCCAGGGATGCGGGATGGGGATGTTCGCCGCGCCGAACGCCGCCGCGGTGATGAACTCCGTGCCGCCAGAGAACCGCGGGGCCGCGTCCGGCATGCTCGCGACCCTCCAGAACGCGGGCCAGCAGATCTCGATGGCGATCTTCTTCACGATCGTCATCGTCGGCCTTTCGTCGGGCCTGGGCACGTCAGTGAGCCACGCGCTCTCCTCGGCGCAGGTCGGTCCGCCGGACCAGGGGATCCTCACGTCGGTGGTCGCCTCGAACCCGACCGGGGCCCTCTTCGGCGCGTTCCTCGGGGAGAACCCGATGGGCGTTCTGCTGGCCGGTGCGGCGACGATCCCGGGGTGGCAACCCCTGCCGCCCGCCACGGCGAATGCCCTGCTCGCCCCGCACTTCTTCGCCAACGCGATCCAGGCGGCGTTCGGCTCGGCGCTTTCGGAGGCGTTCCTCTTCGCGGGGTGCGTGACGGCCGTCAGCGCGCTCATCTCCGCGTTCCGGGGGAAGCGCTACATCTACGGGGAGGTCGTGGTGCCCCCCGCCGCCCCCGAGGCGGTCGCGCCGGATTCCGGCGTGACGGCGTCCACGGTCGGCGGGGTTCGCCATCGACCGTAGCGAGCGGGTAAACTGCCTGTCGCATTCCGGAAATGGTGCTGAGACAGCGCAGATGTCCATGGGGTCTGCGCAGATTTAGCGCTAGACCCGGGGTTTCGCACCTGGAGCCGATGCCAAATACCTGAGGCGCGGATGCGAGCGGTACCTTGCAGTCACGTAACGGCGCAGCGCAAGCCGAGGAGTGGTCGCGCGAGCTCGAGGGCCGGCCGGCCGCCGAGATCATCCGATGGGCGGTCGACCGGTTCGGCGACGGGCTCGTGGTCGGCTCGAGCTTCGGCAAGGACTCGCTCGTCATCATCGACATCGCGCGCCGCCTTCGCCCCCAGATCCCGGTGCTGTTCCTCGAGACCGGCTACCACTTCCCAGAGACGCTCGCATTCCGCGACCAGCTTCGCGCCGAGCTCCACCTCAACATCGTCGACGTCCGGCCGGACCTCACGGTCCCGGAGCAGGATGCGACGTACGGGTCCAACCTCTTCGCCCGCACTCCGGACCAGTGCTGCGAGATGCGCAAGGTGGCGCCGCTGCGTCGTGCCCTGGCGGGTCGAGCGGCCTGGATGACGGGCGTACGTCGCAGCCAGCATCCGGCCCGGGCCGGCACGCCGGTCGTCGAATGGCAAGAGACTTCCGATTCGGGCACCGGGCTGTACAAGGTGAACCCACTGGTCGCCTGGCCGCTCCCTGAGGTCGACAGCTACCTCGATATGCACGACCTCCCCCGCCACCCGCTCTGGGCGAAGGGGTATGCGAGCGTCGGCTGCGCGCCCTGCACGATGCCGGTCGCCGCCGGAGAGCCCGAGCGAGCCGGGCGCTGGAAGGGGTTCGGGAAGGTCGAGTGCGGGATCAACGTCGTGGGGATCCGGCGCGAGACGGCCGCGGTCACGGCCCCGGTCCCGGTCGCCGCTTCTCCCGAGCGGGCTTAATTACTCACGCATCTCGCCTCGCCCCGGAGCCGTCACATTCCATGGTCGAACCCTACGGCGGACGATTGGTGGACCGCCAGGTCTCGGAGACCGAGCGGCAACGCCGCCAGTCCGAGCGGCGAGACCTCCCCACGGTCGTTCCGTTCACCGACCAGCTCTGCGACGCGGAGAAGATCGGGATCGGGGCCTACAGCCCGCTCGAGGGGTTCATGGATTCGGCGACGGTCGCGTCGGTCGTTTCCACGGGCCGGCTGCCGAACGGTCTTCCCTGGTCGATCCCGATCCTCTTCCCGGTCCCCACCGATCCCGCGCTCAAGGGCGTCGGGGTCGGGGACACGGTCGGCCTGCTCGATCCGGCCGGCCCGCTCCTGGGGCTCTTGCACGTCGAAGAACGATTCCCTCTCGACCGCGCCGCGATCGCCCGCGCCACCTACGGTACCGACGACCCGAAGCATCCCAACGTCGCCGACCTCCTGCAGGGGAGCGATGCGGCCTGGGCCGGCAAGGTCGACCTCGTGGGTCGTCTCCCGACGCTCGGGGGACGCGCGGAGTGGACGCCATCGGAGAGCCGTGCCGAGTTCACGCGGCGGGGTTGGAAGCAGGTGGCCGCGTACCAGTGCCGGAACCCGCCCCACACGGCGCACGAGTACATCCAGCGCCTCACGCTCGAGCGCGAGGACATCGACGGACTCTTCATCCACCCGGTCGTGGGACGCCTCAAGAAGGGCGACTACCGGCCCGAGGTCATCATGGAGGCGTACGACGCCCTCGTCCAGAACTACTACCCGAAGGATCGGGTGGCGCTGAGCCCGCTCACCATCACGATGCGCTACGGTGGCCCAAAGGCCGCACTGTTCCTCGCGATCGTCCGCCGCAACTACGGTTGCGGGAGCTACATCGTCGGCCGCGACCAGGCGGGGGTCGGGAAGTACTACGACCCGTACGCCTGCCATCGGATCTTCGATGAGTTCGACATCGGCGTCCAGCCGCTCCGGTACGACGAATCGTTCTTCTGCCACCGGTGCGGCTGGATGGCCAGCCGGAAGACCTGCTCGCATCCGGAGTCGGACCACGGCGCGACCAGCCAGACCCGGATCCGGGAGGCCCTCGCCTCGGGAACCCCGCTGCCGTCCGACATCCTCCGACCGGAGGTCGCGGCGATCCTGGGACGGCCGGGCGGCGAACTGACGAATTGAGGACCACGATGACGCGGGGACCACCGGGATTCTGTATCTGGCTGACGGGACTGCCGAGCGCGGGCAAGACGACGATCGGCAAGGAGCTCATTCCGCGCCTCGTCGCGCGCGGGTGGTACGCCGACCTGCTCGACGGGGACGAGATCCGGCTTGGGATCAGCTCGGACCTGGGGTTCGACCGGAGGTCCCGGGAGACGCACGCCTCGCGCGTCGCCTTCCTCTCGAAACTGCTCGCCCGCAACGGCGCCATTCCGGTCGTCACCCTGATCTCGCCCTACCGGACCTCCCGGGCCCACGCCCGCGCGACCATCGGCCGGTTCGTCGAGGTCTACGTCAACACCCCGCTCGACGTCTGCGAGGTGCGCGACGTGAAGGGGCTGTACAAGAAGGCCCGCTCCGGCCAGATCAAGGAGATGACCGGCGTGGACGACCCGTACGAGCCGCCCGAGCACCCGGAGATCGTGGTCGAGACGCAGACCCTGACGCCCGCCCAGTCGGCGGAGTTCATCATCGCGGAGCTCGACCGCCAGGGTTGGTTCGCCGGCAAGCCCGTAATCCCGCCCGCATAGGCCGGACGCCCCCTCGGCCGGGCCACCGCTCGGACCGACGGTCGGGCCGGAGCTGCGCCCCTCGTCCGCGACGCTACCGGGCGGGGGCCCGTTTCGTCGACTCCGTCCCTTTGGACGGGCGAGTACCACTCACGGAGTGGAGACACCCGCAAGGAGCGTGGGGAGGAGCCCGATCGGCGGACAGCCGAACCCGAGGAGCGCATCGTGGAACTTCTGGAGGCTTCCCCCGAAGTGGGACGCGAGCATCTGCGAGCGGGCGGTGAGGATCGCGAGCTTCCCGAGCGTGTAGCAGAAGTACTCGGGGTTGAAGGTGCCCCGGATCGCCTCCCGCTCGGCGGGCAGCCGCTCGAAGTGGGCCTCGCGCTGGAACAGCTCCGTCGCCTGCTCCACCGACCAGCCGCCGGTGTGGAGCCCGACGGAGGAAAGGAGCCGGCAGTCGCGCAGGAGCGCATCGTGGATCTGGGCGACCTCGGCGTCGTGGCGCGGTGCCCCCAACCCCGCCTCGATCGCGAGCTGCTCGGTGTAATGGGCCCACCCTTCCACGAACGAGGGCGACATGTAGACCTTTCGCGCGAGGCTGCCGCGGCCGGCGCGGAGGTGGAGGAACTGCAGGTAGTGGCCCGGGAACACCTCGTGGACGGTGATGTTGCGGAGCATGGTCCGGTTGAGGGAGCGCAGCCACTCTTCCTGCTGGACAGGGTTCCACTTCGGGTCCACGGGGGTCACGTAGTACACGCCCTCGGGACCGGTGTCGAACGGCCCGGGCGAGTTCATGCTCGCGGTGGAGAGGGCCCGCCCCCAGACCGGGGTCTCCTCCACGCGGACCTGTACCGGTTCCGGGATGGTGACGAGCGCCTTCGCCCGCACGAACTCCCGCGTCTCCTCGACGAACGCGTTCGCGGTCGAGACGACCTCGGTGGCGGTCGGATGGTCGAGCGCGAGCCGGTGGAACAGTTCGGCGACCGCCACCTTCTCCTCGGCGGCGATCGCGTCGAGGCGGGCCTGGTTCCGCGCGAGGTCGGCCGCCCCGGCGGCCCGGACGTCCTCGATCGGGGCTTCGATGCCCTCGCGGACGAACAGGAGGCGTCGGTACCGCTCGGGGCCGAGGGCGAATTCGGGGACGGAGCGCGGGAGCTCTTCGTCCTTCAACCATCCCAGGAACCGGGCCACCGCCGCTTCCGCGGGCTGCCGCGCCGCGTGGACGTCCCGGGCGAGCCCGGCGCGTCCGGCGAACGTCTCGGCCTCGCCGAAGTGGGCCGGTAGACCGTTGCCGATCGCGAGGGCGAGCTCGACAAAGGGTCGGGGCAGGGGCCCCGCCAGGCGACGGCGCCCGTCGTCCAGAAGCTGCGGAACGCTCTCGAGGGTCCGAACGACCGCGCGGACCCGGTCGGCGATGGGCGCGTAGTCGCGCACGAGGTAGGACGTGAGGGAGATCGAGCCGACATAGGACATCGGGTTGCGGTCGAGGTCCCGCGCGTCCCGCACGTCGAAGAGCGGGCTCTCGAGCAGGAGCCGGAGGAGGAAGGCGTCGACCTTGCGGTCGGCACCGATCCGCCCCTGTGCGACCTCCTTCAGCCGGGCGAGCAACCGGTCCGACCGGGCGGCCCACTGGGCCGTCGCCGAGGACGAGAAGTCCGGTACGATCCCGTCGTACTGGTGCAACCCGAGCGAAACCCCGGAGCCGGGTTGGAGGACGAAGACGTGGTCGACGATCTCCCGCTCGATCGCGTCCATCTCGGGTGTCGTGGTGAGCGGGTCGTTCATGGTGTGCGCCCCGTCTAGCGGGCCGGGCTCAAAACACTAGTCGGTTCGAGGCGGTGGGGATCATTCCACCCAGGCCATCCGGCAGAGCGGGCAGAACTTCTCCTCGAGGGGGGTACCGCACACGAAACAGCTCGTATCGGATCGTGCCGTGGAAACCGAGGTCGGCGGTGGTTCGGGTCCCTTCTCGGGAAGGGGCGGGGGGGGACCCGACGGGGCCTTCGGAACCGGAGGTTCGCCTCCGGCCGGCGGCGACAGCGGCGCGATCGGGGTCGGAGGCGGCGCGCCCCGGGGTACGGTCGGCGGCGGAGTCGGGCGAAGTGGGGCCGGTTCGGACGTGGGGCTCTTGGGGGCAGGAGTAGCCTCCGACGCCACTTCCTCCGCCGGTGGAGCGGCCGTGGGCTTCGGTGGACGGGGAGACGCCGGAAGCTCGTCCGCCCCGTAAACCCTCACGTCTTCGTCGGACGTCTCCTCTTTCGATTCTTTCTTGGGCTCCTCCGCCGGGGGCGACTCCTCCTTGTCGCGGCGGAGCCGGCGGAGAAAGGACATCGCCGGGGAATGGCGGCGGCAGGTTTTAGACCTGCGGGCGGAGCGGGCCCGCGGTGTTTTCTACCGGGGCGACTGGGGGGGACGTGACCTCCGGAAACCGCGCCCGGCTAGAGGGGCTCGGGATCGTCCTCCCCCCTCCTCCGACCCCGAAGGGCACCTACGCCCCCGTCGTCGTCCACGGTGGCTTGGCCTATGTCTCCGGCCAGATCGTGACCGAGGAGGGTCGCGTCGTATCGCCCGGCCTCGTGGACCAGGACGTGCGGGTCGAAACGGCCAAGGAGCTCGCCCGCCGGGCGACGTTGCAGGGGCTGAGTGCGCTCGCCCACGCCCTCGGGTCACTGGACCAGATCCACCGCATCGTCCGGGTCACAGTCTACGTCGCCTCCTCCGCCGGCTTCGTCCGCCAGCACGAAGTGGCCAACGGGTCGACCGACCTGCTCGTGGACATCTTTGGGGAACCCGGCCGGCCGGCGCGCGCGGCGATCGGGGTGGCCTCCCTGCCGCTGGGAGCTGCGGTCGAGGTCGAGCTGGTCGTCGCGGTCGAGTAGGCGACCGTGGAGCCGACCGCCTGGGACGGGGTCTTCCGCGACGGTCGGGACCTCTACACCGCGAACCACGGCCCGCCCGGGGACCGGGTCTACGGGGAGAAGCTCCGCACGGTCGGGACGGTGGAGTACCGCCAGTGGGACCCGTTTCGGTCGAAGCTCGCGGCGCTCTTCGCCCGGGGCGGCGTTCCGAACGACCTGTGGAGCGGGTCCCGCTCCGTACTCTACCTCGGCGGGGCCCACGGCACCACCGTGAGCCACCTCTCGGACATCCTCCCCCAGGCCTCGATCTACGTCGTCGAGAAGAGCCCCACATCCTTCGCTCCGCTTCTCGCGCTCTCCCGGCGGCGGTCGAACCTTTTCCCGCTGCTGGCCGACGCCCAGCTCCCCGAGCGGTACCGGGCGGACGTGGGACTTGTGGACCTGATCTACCAGGACGTGGCCCAACGGAACCAGGCCGCGATCTTCGTCGAGAACGCGCGGGCGACGCTCGCGCCCCGGGGCCGCGGGATCTTCATGTTGAAGGTCCGCTCGGTGACCCAGTCCCGGCCCTCCGAATCGATCGTTCGGGACGCCCGGACCGAGCTGCAACGAGGAGGCATGGAAGTGCGAGCAGAGGTCGGACTATCTCCGTTCGCCCGCGACCACGTGGCGTTGCTGACCCGCTCCCGGTGACCGCGCCCACCCCGGCCGGCGGGCCCCCGACACCGTTCATACTTCGTTGCCGGATGCCGCCCGAAATAGGCAGGTCCCGTTCCTCGATTCGGGTGGAAGCGTGGACGAGGAGTTCGCCAGAAAGCTCCGCGGTGTCCTCAGGTTCGCCGGGTGCGCGGGACTGCTTCTCCTCCTAGCGCTTCCCACCATGTCCACACCCTCCATCGCCGACCTCCCGAACGGACGGTCGCCCGCGGTCGCCCCAATCACCGAGCCCTCGGTCCCTGCCCCAAATCTCACGATCGCACTACCGGAATTCCCTCAGAAGGGAACGGCCAACACGACGCTCACCGCGGAGTGGGGTGCTCCCCCCACAGGCTGCGAGGTGAAGCCCATGTGGGCGGAGTGGTACCTCCCATCACCTTCGTCCGCGAGCGGAACCTTCCTGAGCCCCGATCGGGCGCAGACCTTGCTCGTCCCGACCAACCTTACGGAAGGGATCACCGAGGTCGGAGTCCGCTCCGACGCTAACCTGGAGTGTGGAGCGGCGAATCGGACGCTCGCATCGATCGCATTCGCGAACGTGACGACCTACGCGACCCTCTCGGTGGTCAACGCTTCGGTCGACCCCAGCGCCACCTCGGCTCCGGGCCTGGTACAGTTCCGGGGCGTCGTCGCGGGCGGCCGCCCACCGTACCTTCTGGGGGTGGACTGGCGCGACGGGACATACACCAATCGCACACTCTACGCCCCCGGGCCGTTCGAAGTTCCCCACCTGTACACGAACGGGACCTTCCTCCTACGATGGGGCATCTTGGACGCCGATCGGATCGACGTGCGGGGCACCATCCCGCAGCCGGTCGAGGTGACCAACGAAACGGCCCTCGCGATCAACGCGTCGTTGCCACTCGCCGAGGTTGGAGTGCCGATCGCCTTCCACGGGTGGGTGCAGCGCCCGGGGACGAACCGGGGTGCAGCGATCGCGTGCGGGACGGACCCTCTCGTGGACCCGGAATACTTCGTCACGAACGTCACGTGCACCCCAACCGCCCCCGGGAGCCTCCCGGTCACATTCAAGGTCGGGGCACCGGTGCCCAACTTCGTCGCGCAAAAGACCCTCAACCAGACGGTCGCACCGTCGGTCAGCGTCTTCGTTCGGCCCGAGTCCGCCGGGGTCGACGCGGGAACCCGCACCTATCTCAGGGTCACCATCGTTGGCGGAGTCCCTCCGTTCCAGGTCTACTGTTCCTCGTTCACCGGCCCCGTTGCAGAACGTGCCGACGCGCCGGCGGACGGGTCGTTCCTGATCCCTTGGACACCGCGGGCCCCGGGCGTGGCCGAGCTGAACGCATCGGTGACCGATTCTCTCGGGGTCACTGAACGATCCCCGACCGTGCGCGCGGTGCTGGCTCGCACCCCTGAACTCGTGCTCCAGCCCACGGTGGTGGTTGGCCGCACCGCCTCGACGGTGACGATCGGTGCAACGATCTTGGGGGGGACGTCACCGGCTTTCTGGGGCATCCAGACGAGCTCCACCGTCCTCTCGACTACGACCCCTTCCGGTACGACGTCCAACGGCTCGTTCGCCTGGTCCGGTACGACCACCTCCGAAGGGGTTGCAACGTTCGTGGCCGAGTTGACCGACCCCGCCGGTTCGGTCGTAGTCTCCCCCGTCTCGGTCGCCCTTCCTCTCGCACTCGCCATGGTCGGTCTCAACGGGACGGTCCCGACTTCCGGCACCGCCGGAGTTGACCTCTCGCTCACAATTTCCGGGGGGGTGCCCCCGTTCGACCTCTGGGTCAACTCGAGCGGTTCGGAGCTATGGAATGGGAGTGACCCGGCGGAGGGGCCCTACCTCGTGGTGGTGGACTGGAATCTCAGTGGGCCGGTGACGGCCTCGGTCACCGTCGAGGATGCGCGGGGCGTTCGGGTGGTGGGCAACCTCACCGTCGCCCCGGATCATTCCATCACTGCTCCTCCCTTTACCTCCGAGAGTACTCAGGCGAGCGTCGCACCCGAGTTGGTGGCCGGGTCGTTCATCGCCGGCGCCGCGGGCCTGGCCTGGGTCCGGTGGCGCCGACGGGAACCCCCAGCGATTCGATCCCCCCCCGATCCGGAATCGGTACTGGAGCGGTTGCTCCGTCCGGCGGACGGCGCCGACCGACTCACAATCGAGCTGATGGCCGAGGAGGAGGGCGTTCCCCTCGAGGTCGTGCACGAGACGCTCGACCGGCTGGTCCGTGAGGGGCGCGTCCGCTCCGAGGCGGAGCCGGACGGAGGGGAGGTGCTGGCGTGGGCGGGCGAGTAAAGCGCCTGGGATCCGCACGGGCCGGCCGGACGGTCTCCCGGGGGATCGCTTTGGTCCTGATCGCGGTCCTCCTCGCCGGCGGGATCGGCACCAGCCGCGCCCATTCCGCGGAGCCGATTTCCGGGGGGACGGGGCCAAGAGCGGTAGGCGCTTCATCGGCGCCCGGAAACTTCTCGGCAGCGATTGACCGTCTGGTCGAGCTCCTCGGTCTCGCTGGCAGCGGCCTCCTCTCGCTCGTTTGGGCCCGAGTTGCCCTCAGTTGGTTTTCCAATGACATCACGAAGAAGGTGCAGGCCAAGGACCGGGCCCGGGACGCGCTCATCGGGACTCTGCTCTTTGTCGCAGCGATCACCGGACTGTTCTGGGGCCTCGCCCACTGGGTCCTCACAGGGTCCTGAGGTGGGTGGCCCCTGCTCGCACTCTCCGTCGACTGGCCGAGCGTCATCCAGGGGATCCTGTTCGGGCTCTTCTCGGCACTCACGGCGATCGTCGCCGCCGTCACCGGCCCCACCTACGACAACTTGCTCGTCCCCCTGCTCCAGCCGTCGGCACTGTATCCGGCCCTCAGCGCCACGGGGGGCGGACCGGGTGACTACCTCTCCACCGCCGTTCGGTTTTCGTCCTACACCTTGGTCACGCTCGTCGACCCTGCGATCGCCTTGGTCGGTGTGGGCGTCGCGGTCCTCTTCTTGGCCCGGTCGGTCGTCGCGCGATGGGCCGAGCCGCTGTCCGGACTCCTTCCTCGTCTCGTGGTCGCGGTCATCGTCTCCAACTTCACCCTACCGATCGCTGGAGGGGTCCTCGACCTCGCGGGGGCCCTCTATCCGGTCCTGGCCGGCTGGAACGGCGGGGCGTGGGAACACTGGGTCAACCTGGGAGGGTTCGGGGAGCTCTCCTTCTCGTGGGATAACGGGGCCCTCGCCCTCATCCTTTCGATCGTCGAATTCCTCGCGGTCCTTGCGCTCGTCCTCGCGGTCGGGATCCGGGACGCACTGTTGTCGGTCCTTCTCGTCCTCTTGCCGCTCTTCACCCTCCTCTGGCCGCTCCGACCCCTTTCCTCGATTCCCCGGCGGGCCTGGCTGCTGTTCCTCGAACTCGCGTTCCTCCCGTGTGTGATGGTAGTTCCTCTCCAGCTCGCCGTGGGGACCTCGAGCCCTGTGCTCCTGGTCGGATATCTCGCGGCCGCGCTCGCCTCTCCGTACCTGCTATCGGTCGCGGGAACCCACCTCGTGGCGTTCGGGTTTCCGGCGAGTGGGGGGACGGTTTCGGGGGGTCTTCAACGAGGACTGTCGGCCGCGTCGTCCGGGGGCTCTTCGGTCGCCTCTCCGTCAGCGCAGGCGGTGGCCGGCCGGGGGGCGGCCGGTCGCGCGATCGCCGGCACCGTCCGTGCCGCAGGCACCGCCTCCTTCCCGGCGTCTGCGCCGCTCGCGGCGGGCACCGTGCTTGGCCACACCGCGCTTCACCTGCTGCGACACCTCCCGCACGCGGGTTCGGCGGGGAGCGGGCGATGGCCGCCGATGCGAGACGGAGGCGGCAGGTGAGATGGAGGGTCCAGAGCCGGGCGCGCCGGTCGTCGAGCTTCCGCAGCGGGTCGACCGCCGCGTCCGCCTCGGTCCGTTCCCGAGCGCGAGAGATGCCCTCAAATTCGTTTGCTACGCCGCGGCCGGTGCGGTGCTCGGTCCGCTCGCGAGCCCCTACGCCTGGATCCCCGTGCTGGCCGGTGGCTTCGCGATCTCCGTCTGGCGTCCCGATGGGGAGGCCGTCGACGAACGTGCGGCACGATGGCTGCGATTCCAACTCCGTCACTCGGAGGGATCGAACCTGAATTCTCGCCGCGCCCTCACCCCCGTCCGCGGGTCCGTGTCGCACCTCGCGAACGGTCGTTCGGTGGCCATCGTGCGCGCCGGAGGAGTCCCACTGGCCTACCGTCCACCCGCAGACCTCGCCACGGTGTTCGATCGGTTCCGCGGACTCCTCCGCGTATCGGAAGGTTCCCTCGTCGTGCGGTCGACCACGGTTCCGCTCCGTGGAGCCGTGGTCCTCCCCCGTGGCGAGGGGGCCTCCGAGGCCGAGCGCACCGCCTGCACCGGGTACCGTGAGCTGGTCGAGGTCCTTTGCCGACGGCGACGTTCTCGGCGGGTCGATATCTCCGTCACCGCGTCGGTCTCGGGGTCCGATCCCGAGCGACGACTGCTCGAGCGGGCGCAGGGGCTGGTGGACGAACTCTCCGCGCTTGGGCTTCAACCGACGATCCTCCGGGACCACGCGCTCGCCGAGTCGGTCCGGGGATTCGGGTGGACCCTGTCCGGGGGCGCCCCGTGAGCGGCCCTCGTGACCCCTCGTGGTCCGGCGAGTTCGACGTCGTCGGGGTCAGCGTGGGCGCGGCGGTCGTTAGCGGCGCCCTGTCCGTGGTCGCACCTTCGCTCGGGGCCCTCACTGCGTCGCTCGCGGCGCTCGCTCTCGCCGGTTGGCTCGCCCTCGCGCGGAGAACTCCTTCGCCTCCCCGCCATTTCGGAAGCGTCCGCGGGGTGCTGGCCTTGGTCTCGGTGGGGTTCGGAGCGGGCCTCTTCCTCGCTCGAACCGGGGGACTGGAGCCGTACCGGGGTCTCGTGCTCGGCCTCTCTCTCGTCCCGCTCTGGTCGGTCGCCCGTCGTCTCGCGCCGGGAGGATCGTGAGCGAGCAGAGGTGGGGCCCCTCGGCGGAGGATGCGACGACCGAGCGCGTCGGACAGCGCTACCGCGCGCCGCTGCTCCTGCGCGAACTGCCGCCGGAAGTAGCCTTCGGCTTCCTCGAACGGGTGCTTCCCACGACCGAGCCGGTCGACCTCTACCTCGAGCTCCATCGGATCCCGCCGGATCGGGCGATCGAGATGGTGGACCGTGCCCTCTCGGTGGCGGAGGTGGA
The DNA here is from genome assembly GCA_050011355.1 of Thermoplasmata archaeon. Classification (GTDB taxonomy): domain Archaea; phylum Thermoplasmatota; class Thermoplasmata; order Lutacidiplasmatales; family UBA184; genus Lutacidiplasma. The sequence continues at coordinate 13,364 of JBEKJG010000017.1, forward strand.
GTTGACCGAGCCGGGGCGAGGGGCTGAAGCCTCCCGGCTCGAGGTCGAGCGGGACTCCTCCCACGACCTGGGCCTCGCGATCGCCCGGAGGTCTCAGGAACTCTGGAGGGTCGGCATCGCCTTCGTCGCCACGGCGTCCGGACGGGTTCGGGTCGAAGCCGTCCGGGCCCGGCTCTCCGACCGTCTCCAGGCCCTGGGTTTCCGCCCCCGCATTCCTCGGTACGAGGTCTCGAACGCGCTTCGGCCGGCGGACCCGGATCTTCCCGGGCCGCGCCCGGGCGGGTACTGGCACACCCTCCCGTCCGATGGAGTGGCCTCGCTCTTCCCGTTCGGGGACGAGACAGTCCTGGAGCCCGGTGGGATCCTCGTGGGTCTGGCACTCTCCGATGCCAGCCCGGTCTTCCTCGACCGGTGGAGCCACCCGAGTCACTCGTGGGGGATCTTCGGAACCACGGGCTCCGGAAAATCGTTCGCCGCGGCGCTCTACCTGCTCCGCAGTCGGTGGGTCCGCCCCGAACTCGACCTCCTGGTGCTCGACCCGCTCGGAGAGTTCGGGAGCCTGGTCCGCGCACTGGGTGGCGAAGTCGTGCGACTCGCCGACCCGGCGTCCGGGCGGCTGAACCCACTCGACCCGGTGACGACCGGAGGGGACCGACGCGAAAAGGCGTCCCGAGTCGCTGCGTCGTTGCGGGCGCTCTTCCCGAGCCTGCGGGACGAGGAGGCCGCGCGGCTGGACGCGGCGATCATGCGCCTGTACGATAGCGGCCCGACGGTCCCTACCTTCGATGACCTGCTCGCCACGCTCGACCAGGACCCCGATCGTGGTGGCCGACTGGGCATCCTCCTGGAGGTGTTCCGGAGCGGGTCGTTGCGCTCGCTCAACGGCCCGACCACGATTCGCACAGAAGCCTCCCCGCTCTCCTTTGACCTCTCTGGAGTGGCGGCAGAGCACCGCGCGTTCCACCTGACCTACCTCCTGGACTGGGCCTACGGCAGGCTGCGCCAGCGAACCGGCCCCAAGCTGATCCTCGTCGACGAGGCCCACCTCCTCACCCACCAGGGGCCCACCGCGGAGTTCCTCGACCAGGTCGTGCGTCACCTGCGCCATTTCAACGCGGGGCTGCTCCTTTTGAGCCAGAACCCGGACGACTTCCTGACCACGCCCGCCGGTCGGTCGACGTTGCGAAACCTGTACGCGACCGCGCTACTGCACCTGCCCGAGGTGTCGAGCCAGGCGTCGACCTTTTTCGGCCTCACCGGGGCGGAGGCCGGATGGCTTCCCAAGGCGCGCTTACCGAGGACCGCGGGCTACTCCGAGTCGCTCTGGCGAGTGGCCGACCTCCACCTCCCGCTCGCGATCGTCGCGTCGACCCCGGAATTCGAGTTCCTGTCCCGGACCCTGCACTCCAGCGGCTCCCCTGCCGGTCCAAGGGATGGTTTATGAGGCCCGGTCCGCCGGGTTCCGGCGTGGCCGAAGAGGCGACGGCCGAAGGTCCCCCTCGCCGTCGCACGAGCTGGAGCCTACGCACGATCGTCGAGGACGTGGCGGGCCGGCCGATCGAGGAATTGCAGGACCCGGATCGCCCCGTCCACCCGTACCTTCAGGGTCGGCTCGCTCCGCGCGCCGCCGCAGCGCCCGCCCTCCACCGGAACCCGGACGAGCCGCCGTACGACCCCGTGGGCCATTTCTCTCCACCCCTCGTCGGGGCCACGGGCCGGGAGTTTCACGGTGCCGAATACGAACACCATCGGGAGACCCTCGACCGCCACCCCTCCCCCGAAGGGGGGCCGGCCCCTGGGCCGCTCCGCCGCCCGGAGCGGATCTACCTGCACTACCTGTTACTCCACATGGACCGGCTGAGCGACACGGCGCTTCGCTACCTGCGCACCGCGCTCGACGAGGAACTCGACCACCGCGCGCCGCCTCTCGCGGCGGCACCGCCCGCCCCGTCGTCGACTACGAACCCGGACCCGTGAGCGGGTCGAACGAGAGCAGGCGTTCGCGTCGCCGTTCGGCCTCGCGGACGAGCGCTCGGTAGATACTCGGCTCGTACTCCGCGCCGATGGCGTTGCGACCGAGGGCCGTGGCGACCCAGAGGGTGGTCCCGGTACCGGCGAACGGGTCGAGCACGGTGTCCCCGCGGACGGAGAACATCCGGACGAGGCGTTCCGGGATTTCGGCGGGGAACGCCCCGGTCCGCCCTCCGGCCCGCCGCTGCGGTGTGCCCCGTATGTCCGCCCAGACCTGACTGAACCAGTGGTCGCGCTGCGCCCGGGTGAGGCGGCTCGCAAGACGCTGGGCGTCGTGTGCCGGGAACCGACGGAGGTCGCCCTTCCGGAACAGGAGGATGAACTCGCAGTCCAAGGTGACGTAGGCGTTCGGTGGAAGGAACCCGCTGCCCAGGAACGCGTTCGGCTTGTTGGTCGGCTTCTTCCAGAGGATGTACGGGAGCGGTCGGAATCCCGCGCGGGAGGCGGAGACCATCGTCTCGGCGTGATTCGGCCAGAGGCGGAACCCCTCGTCGCCCGACCGCAGCGCGTCGCCGATGACGACCGCGAGCAGGCCGCCGTCCACCAGGACCCGATGGCACTCCTCCCAGGCCTGCTCCAGTACCCTCAGCATCGACGAATAGTCGCGCGCCCCGAGTGACGTGAACAGGGCGTCCCACTGGGGGATCATGGGATACGGTGGAGAGGTCACCACGAAATGGACGCTCTCCCCCGCCACGCGGTCCAGGTGACGCGCATCGCCCCGGAGCAATCGAACCGTTCCCGTCGGCGGAGAGGGCACGGTCGGCGGACCGGGGAGACTGTTAATAGCGGCCCCCCCTCCTCGAAGGGATGCGCCTCGACCGACCCGTCCTCCAGGTGGCGCTCGACTTCGAGAACCTCTCCCGGGCGCTCCTCGCCGCGCGCGAAGCCGTCGCGGGTGGGGCCGACTGGGTGGAGGCCGGAACCCCGCTCATCAAGAGCGAGGGGCTCGACGCGGTCCGTGAACTGAAGAAGGCGTTCCCCGACCATCGCATCGTCGCGGACCTGAAGGTGATGGATACCGGGGCGTTCGAGGTCGAGATCGCTGCGAAGGCCGGCGCGGACATCGTGACGATCCTGGGAGCGGCGGACGACGACACGATCGCGGACGGGGTCCGCGGAGGAGAGCTCTACGGGGCGGAGGTCGTCGTCGACCTCCTCGGTGTCCCGGACCCCATCGCCCGGACGAAGCGGGTCGCCGAGTTGGGCGCGGCCGCGGTCTGCTGGCACATCGGCATCGACATGCAGATGCAGGGACGCACCCCGTTCGACGTCCTCACGGACCTCGCGAAGGCCTCCCCGATCCCGGTCGCGGTCGCCGGGGGACTCAACTCCGAGACCGTCGCCGCCGCCGTGCGGGCCGGCGCGCAGATCCTCATCGTCGGAGGCGCGATCACCAAAAGCCCCCAGGTCACGGAGGCGACCCGTCTCATCCGCCAGGCGATCGACACCAAGACCGAGGTCGTGACCGAACATTTCCGGCGGTACTCCGGGACGGACCTCCGCGCCGCGTTCCTCAAGGTCTCGAGCCCGAACGTCACGGACGCCATGCAGCGCCGCGGCGCGATGCACGGCATCGTGGCGCGCCTGAAGAGCCCGACCGTTCGGGTCGCCGGCCCGGCGGTGACGGTCGTCACCCGGGACGGGGACTGGGCCAAGCCGGTCGAGTCGATCGACCGGGCGGGTCCCGGGGATGTCATCGTGGTCGACGCGGGCGGTGGGACGACGGCGATCTGGGGCGAGCTCGCGAGCTGGAGCGCCCACGGTCGGGGCGTGGCGGCGGTCGTCATCGACGGGGCGGCCCGGGACGTGGACGCGATCCTCGAGCTCGGCTTTCCACTCTTCAGCCGGAGCGTGAGCCCCGACGCGGGCGAGCCGAAGGGCCACGGCGAGATCGGGGTCGAGGTCGTCGTCGGGGGCCAGCGCGTCCGACCGGGGGATTGGATCATTGGCGACCTCAGCGGCGTGGTGGTCGTCCCCCGGGAGCGGGCGGCGGAGATCGCGAACCGCTCGTTGGACGTCCTCGAACACGAGAACCGGGTCCGCGAGGAGATCCAGCGGGGGTCGACCTTGGGGACGGTGCAGAAGCTCGAGCGCTGGGAACGGGTCGGCTAACTCTCGGCGGGGGTCAGGGCCCGAAGTCGCCCAGCCACTGGGACCGACTCCACCACCGCTCCCGTTCCTCCGCAAGATAGGCCCGTTGTCGACGGTGGGGTCTCGCCCATACTTGGGCCCAAGGCTCGGAGTACTCGACCTCCCACAGGACCAGGGGTTCTGGCGCGACCGTCGGAAGCGTCAGACGGTTCTCCCCCGCGAGGGCTGCCCGGAGCTGGTCGAGGTCCAAACGACCGGCGTCGACCTCCCGGAGAGCGGCGACGATCTTGCGAACCTCTCCCCACACGAACGAGGGGGCCCGCACCTCGAGCGTCCGCCCGCCATCGGGGGAACGTTGGACGGTCACGGCCTCGATCAACCGGAGCACGGGGGTCTCCCTGGGAAGTCCCCGACCGAACGACCGGACATCCACCGTTCCGGAAAAGAGGGCGGTCGCCGCGTCGGCGAGGTCGTGGGGCTTCCCGTCCGGCGCCTCGAAATACCGGTAAATTCGGCGGACCGCGCCACGCACCCGGTAATCCTCGGGGATCGTGCGGGCCGCGGTGAACCAGATCGCGGGGTCGATCCCGTTGAGGGCGCGCAGAAGGGCGGGCGAGGAGAACGAGGAGGAGACGGCGAGCGCGTTCCCCCGGGCGCTCACTCCGCGGTCGGTCCGGCTCGCGGCCTCCAGCCGACCGAACTTGGGGGGAGATGCAATGCCGAGGCGGGAGAGCCCTCGCCGGATCTCCCCCTCGATGGTTCGGCGACCCGGTTGACGAGCCCAGCCATGGAAGCCCGCACCGTCGTAACCGAACCGGACCAGGTGCCGCGTCGTAGAACGGTCACCCCCCGTGGATTCTTGACGGGGAGCACTCCCGGGGGAGGGTCCGTAGAGGGGTGCCACCCCCTCGCATATGGCCCGCTATGAGGGCCCTATAGTGCAATATAGATTCTACATTGGTTTTCTATATCTCCGTCGTCCGGGTCCCCGCCACCGATGAGCAGCCCCCGAGACGAAACCGCCCCGTGGCTGGCCCCGCTCGTCACCGAATGAAAGGACTTGGTGAACCGAAATGAGCACGCAGAACCCGAGCGGAACAACGACGACCACGTCGGACCAGATCTCGAGCCCCAGCCGGAAGCGGTCGGGCACGGTCGGCATGGGTGCCGCCGTGGCCATCGCCATCGTCCTGCTGTTGGTGGGGATCGCCGGCGGCTACTTCCTGGGAACGTACCTGAACAAGAGCACGACCTCGACCTCCAAGACCACGCTCACGGAGACCGGGTCGAGCCTCCTCTATCCGCTGATGGAATCCTGGGGACCCGCCTACACGAACTACACCCCTAACGTGATCCTCTCCCCGGCCTCGACCGGGAGCGGTACCGGTCAGTCCTACGCGGAACAGGGACTGGTCAACATCGGCGCGTCGGACGGCTACCTCGCGAACGCGAGTGCGACGAACGTGATCAACGTCCCCGTCGCGATCTCCTCGCAGCTCATCTGGTACAACCTCCCCGGCGTCCCCGGCCACCTCAACCTGAACGGCACCATCCTCGCGATGATGTACTCGGGCGCGATCACGACCTGGAACAACCCCCTGATCCTCGCGGCCCAGGATGCCGCCCAGGTGACGGCGCTGAACGGCCTGTCCAGCGAGACGATCCACCTGATCGCCCGCGGCGACTCGAGCGGGGACACGTTCCTGTTCTCGTCGTACTGTGACATGTCCTGGAGCGGCTGGACGTTCGGAGCCTCCACCACGGCGCTCTCGGGCGACAAGACCTCCGGGATCACGTTCGATACCGGGAACTCCGGGATGGTCACGGGCGTCGAGGGCCAGAGCGGTGCGATCGCCTACATCGGGATCAGCTACATGTCGAAGGTCTCGGGCACGGGCCTGAACTACGCGGCGCTGGGCGACAACCTCTCCAACTCGGCGAGCGGCGGAGTCAACTCGGCCAACTACGTCCTCTGGAGCCCCGCCAACGTCTCGGCGGACGCGACCCTGGGACTGACCCACCTGGACTTCGCCACCTACGGCCTCGCCGTGACGCTCATCCTGGGGGGCAGCCCCTACGGGGCGATCACGCTGCAGACCGGCGGCGGCGGGAGCAACCCGACCCCCGGCACGACGCCCTACCCGATCACCAACCTCGAGTACACCCTGGTGAAGACCACGGCCCAGGCGAACTCCCAGGCGATCGTCGGGTTCCTCTCGTGGGCGATCTCCTACGGGAACGCGGCGCAGTACCTGACGCCCATCGGCTTCGTCCCCCTGACGGCCGAGGTCGCCGGGTACGACATGCAGGAGCTCGCGACGATCCAGTAGGATCGCGGGAACCGCAGGGATCGCCGTGAGCCAGGCGCCGGCCCCCGCATCCGCCGGGGGCCGGGAACCTCTTCCCACCGCCGCCCCGGAGGCGCCCGCACGGAGCTCCTCTGGGCACGGGTTGTCGGTAGGCAGGCTGCTCTCGGGCATCCCGGCCCTCGTCCCGGCCGCCATCGTGGTCGCGATGGTGGTCGTGCTCCTCGAGAAGAGTCAACTCGAGCTCCTCCCCGGCTTCTTCTCTTCGGACTGGAACCCGTCGATCGCCCACCCGCAGTACGGGATCGGCGTGTTCGTCGCGGGCTCGTTCATGACGGCCATCCCGGCGATTGCCCTCGCGATGGCCATCGGGCTCGGGATCGGCATCGGTGGCACCACCTACCTTCCGCGCAACGTCTCGCGACTCCTCGACCCGTTCGTGGACCTCCTGGCGGGGATCCCGAGCGTCGTCTACGGCATCTGGGGGTTCGTCGTCGTGGGACCGTACTTTGGTGCCGTCACCAACCCGTGGCTCTATTCCCACCTCCACTTCCTTCCCGGGTTTGGCGGGATCCCCCCCCAGGCCTCAGGACAGGGACTCCCGCTCGCCATCTTCCTGCTCACCCTGATGGCCCTCCCCATCACGACCCTCCTGATCCGCGATGCGCTCCGTTCCGTCCCCAAGGACCTCTGGGAGAGCGGGCTGGCCCTGGGCGCGACCCGATGGGAGGTGATGCGGCGCGTCGCCATCCCGTACAGCCGCCGCGGCATCCTGAGCGCCGGATTCCTCGGTTTCGGACGGGCCTTCGGCGAGACCGTCGCCGTCGCGATGGTGATCGGGTCGGTCGCCAGTTTCCCCGCGAACGTCTTCGGGACCACCTACACCATGGCGGCGGTCATCTTCCAGACGGTGGACGCCGCCCAAGGGTCTTCGAACTACCTCCAGGCGCTCGCGGAGATCGCGCTCATCCTCTTGGCCATCAGCCTCGTCGTGAACATCGTCGGCCGCCGATTGATCACCGGGTTCTCTTCCGAGCAGATCTCGGGGTTGTAGGAGGAACATGACGACCGTGCTCTCCCCTCACCCCGACCTGGACGACAACATCCTCTTCGACCGGTCCGCCCGTACCCGCTGGAGGATCGGCTTCGACCGGTGGATCGGGCGGCTCCTTCCGCTCCTCTTCCTGGTCGCGATCCTTCCCATCCTGGGCATGGTCTACTGGGTCTCGGAGCAGGCGCTCCCCACGCTGACGTGGACGATCATCGTCGGGCAGAGCCCGTACGCGACCGACCAGCTCGGCGTCCCCATCATCGGCACGTTCGAGCTGATGCTCATCGCGACCCTTCTCTCGGTCGTGCTCGGCCTGTTCGGCGGGGTCGCCACCGCCGAACTCCTCTCCCCCCGGGCGGCCAGCGTGGTCCGGATGACCGCCAACATGCTCGTCGGCACCCCGTCGGTCATCATCGGGTTCTTCGGGTTCTTCGTCTTCGTCCTGTACTTCGGGTGGGGGCTCTCGCTGATCGCGGGCGCCGTCACCCTCTCGATGTTCATGACCCCCTACATCTTCCGGACCGCGGACCTCGCGTTCACGTCGGTCCCGCGCCACATCCGGGAGGCGGCCCTCGGGTCGGGAGCGGCCCCGACCCAGTACATCCTCCGCATCGCCACACCGATCGCGTTGCCCCAGATCCTGACGGGGATCTTCCTCGCGATGGCCATCGGGGTCGGGGAGACGGCGCCCATCGTTCTGACGACCACCGCGGGCAAACTCGCCCCCACGAGCCTGACCTCGCCGGTGACGTTCCTGACCGCGATCATATGGGACGGCTTTAATCAGGGATCCGGCTCCCCGTTCTTCGTCCTCGCATTCCAGGCCGCGTTCCTGCTCATGGTGGTCGTGGTGGCCCTCAACATCGTGGTGCGGGTCGTCGCGGCGCGCTACCAGAAGCGCCTGGAGGGACTGTACCAATGAGCGCCCCCGCGGCCGCCACCGACGGTTCCGTCCTCTCGGTCCGGAATCTCAGCGTGGTAGCGAAGGAGCACCGTATCCTCGACGACATTTCGCTCGATTTCCCTCCCCACAGCCTCACCGCGGTCGTCGGGCCCTCGGGGTGCGGCAAGACCACCTTCGTGCGGACCCTCAACCGGATGAGCGAGCTCACCCCGGGGCTCCGCGTCGAAGGGTCGGTGCTCTACCTCGGCCAGGACATCTACGGGCGCGGAGTCAATCCGGTCCTGGTCCGCCGGCGGATCGGCATGGTCTTCCAGCGGCCGACCGTCTTCCCGATGTCGATCTTCGAGAATGCCGCGTTCGGGCTGCGGATCGTTCACGAGGCAGAAGCCGACATCGACACGGCCGTGACCGAGGCTCTTCAACGGGCCGGACTCTGGGACGAAGTGAAGGGGGACCTCGACCGTTCGGCGATGTCGCTCTCGGGGGGCCAGCAGCAGCGCCTCTGCATCGCCCGTGCGCTCGCGGTGCGTCCCCGCGTCCTCCTGCTCGACGAACCCACGTCGGCCCTCGACCCCGCGGCCACGCAGCGGGTCGAGTCGACCATGGAGCGTTTGAGCGAGGAGATCGTGCTCGTCCTGGTGACGCACAACGTTGGCCAGGCCGCCCGGGTGTCGGACCGGGTCGCCTTCCTTCACTCGGGGCACCTGGTCGAGCTCGGGCCGACGGACGAGATCCTCGAGCGGCCCAAGGACCCGCTCACCCAGCAGTTCATCACGGGAAGGTTCGGATGACGGACGGAGAAGCGAAGGAGAGCGTAGTCTACGGAGACCCGGACCGGGCGATCGCCCGACTGAAGAACCACGTGGCGGAGATGTCCACGCTCGCGGTCAGCATGGTCGCGGAAGGGACCATCGCGATGCTCGATTCCGACCGCGTCCGCATGGAGTCGGTGATCGCCAAGGACCCGCTCCTCGACCGGTTCGACATCGACATCGAGGCGGAGACCATGCGCCTGATCGCCAAGCTCCAGCCCGAAGGGGTGTACCTCCGTACCCTGGGGGCCGTTCTGAAGATCGCCAACTGCATCGACCGGGTCGGTCGCCTCGGCTACGACCTCGCGAGGAACCTGCGGGACAGCCCGCCCATCCCCGACCCGAAACCGGTCGAGCTGCTCCGGGAGATGGATGCCCGAACCCGGGCGATGGTCGAGCAGGCGGTGGACGCGTTCGTCCGCGGCGATGCCGACTCGGAGAAGCAGATCTTCGCCATGGACGACGATGTCGATCGCATCCACCACGAGCTCCAGAACCGGCTGATCGAGCTCCTGCAGGCCGGTGGGCTGCCGACCGAGCGCCTCGCCCTCGCGCTCCTTGCGGGGAGGCACCTCGAGCGGGTCGGGGACAACGCCTGCAAGATCGCCGAGAAGTCGGTCTACGCCATCACGGGAGAGCGACGTCCCGAGTACTTCCCGAGGCTCGCCCATCGGGTGACCTGGGGGAGCGAACCCCCGCCGAGCCCGTAACCCCGGGGGCGCGCGGTCCTCGCGTACGCGAAAGCTCATTAGCCGGAACCGGGCCTGTCGGAGAGGACGGACCCCGGACGCTCCCGTAGTCTAGTCCGGTCAAGGATTCCGCGCCTTCGACGCGGTAACGCGGGTTCGAATCCCGCCGGGAGCATCCCACTCCGTCCGCCCGGGGAAGACTCTGGCCCCGAGACGCGGGCTCTGTGGCCCACGGAGCGATGCCGCCCGTTGCCCCCCTAGTTGGCCGGGATCCCCTCGTGTACCTCGACGTTGCCCGGTCGGGTATCGAATCCCAGCCGGGTGAGATTCTTCAACGTGTGGGCGAGCGGTTCTTCCTGCCGGCGGAAGAGCACGAGGTCGAGGTGTCGGATGCGCACGTGGTTGGGCCAGACGTGGATCTGTTTCATGTCCGCACGAGCACCGCGGGAGGATTTGAGCAGACCTCACGGAATGGAAGGAGAACTCCGGACCTACGGTCGGCCTACGGAGTTTTCGACCGGATCCCGCCGGAACCCGCTCGGTCAGCGGTGGGGTCCCGTTCCCTGGACTTCAGGTGCCCGGCTCGTAGGGAAGGAGAGGAATGAGCGAGGTCCCGACCTCCCGGGGGGGATAGTCCCGAACGTAGCCGCCGTAGTAGGGCACCCGCGCGGCGACCACCGAGCGGAACGCCTCCCGGAGGTCGGCGTCGTCCAGCCCCCGCGTCGGAAGGAGGTCGTCGTTCCGGTTGAGGCATCCCTTGAGCTCGCCCTTGTGGGTGACGCGGATCCGATGGCAGTTCATGCAGAACTCCGGGTTGCGGACGGGGTCGACCACCTCGACCTCCGCCCCCTTGAACAGGTAGATCCGGCGGTGATGCATCTCGCGCACCAGGACCTTGTCGGCCCGCGTCTCGAGCCACCGCTTCACGCCGTCGATGTCGACCGACCAGTCGTTGTGACCGACCAGCTCGGGCATGAACTCGATCAGCTGGAGGCGCAATCCCTCCGAACGGCTCGCGAACCGGATGAGCTCGGGGATGTGCGGGAGCGTGGGTCGGAAGACGACCAGGTTGAGCTTCACGGGCTTCAAGCCGACGCGGAGCGCGGTCTCGACCCCCGCGAGGACCGGGGCGAGGGATCCCCCGCGGATCTCCCGGAATGCGACCGGGTCGAGCGCATCGACCGAGATGTTCACCCGTTTGAGACCCGCGTTCCGCAGACTCTCGGCCCGACCGGAGAGCATGGAGCCGTTCGTGGTCAACGACACATCCTCCACGTGACGCACCGTCCGGGCGACGATCTCCTCCATGTCCGTGCGGACCAGGGGCTCGCCGCCGGTGAACTTGACCGAATGGATGTCGAACTCCCGTGCCACACGAACGATCCGTTCGACCTCGAGCGGGGTCATCTCCTCGCCGTGGGCGGCCCGGGGCCGTGCGACCGGTCCCAGCCCCTCGTCGTGGCAGTAGACGCACGAGAAGTTGCACCGCTTGGTCACGCTCACCCGAAGGTCGGTGACCCCGCGCCCGTACGAGTCGACCAGCATCCGACCTTCTTGAGCGGGGGGTGGCCTTTAGATTTGGCGCCCGGGCCCGAGCGCCGCATTTCCGGACGATTTCTCGACCGCGACCCGCCCGGGTCCGGCGAGCGAGTGGGGCGGACCTCGGGCGGGCCCCGTCGAGCGAAGATTTTCCTGTCGGCGACCGGCAAATCTTAAAATCGAAACCCCTCCTCCTTCCCTTCGGGTTCCTGACGCCCGTGCCGGCGCGCTCCGCCGAGGTCGAGCTGCGGGGGACTCTATTTCTCGAGGACGGAACGCGCTTCGACGGGGCGGGACTCGGCGCCCCCGGTCGTCGGGTCGGCGAGGTCGTCTTCACGACCGGCATGGTTGGCTACCCCGAATCGCTGACGGACCCGTCGTTCCGCGGACAGATCCTCACGTTCACGTTCCCCCTCATCGGCAACTACGGAGTGCCTCCCGCGCATTCGACCGACAACTACGGGCTCCCCCAGCTCGAGAGCGGGGAGGTCCAGGTCCGGGGGGTGGTCGTGCGGGGCACGACGAAGCCGCATCACTGGTCGAGCGGGCGCTCGCTCAGTACCTGGCTCGAGGAGGAGGGCGTCCCGGGGATCGAGGGTGTCGACACCCGTCGGCTCACCGAGCATCTCCGCGCCGAAGGGGTCGTTCGGGGGATCCTCGACGTCCGCGCGGGGACCGACCGACCCACGGACGACGATCTTCGGGCCGCGATCCGCCGGGCCCCCGCCTACGCCGAGGAGAAGTTCATGGCGGAAGTCGCTCCGAAGCGCCCTACGCTGATCTCCGGTCCGGGCGGCCCGCTCGTGGCTGTCCTCGACTGCGGCATCAAGACGAGCATCCTCCGCGCGCTGCTCGACCGCGGGGTCTCGGTGCTCCGCCTTCCGTACGACCACGAGGTCCCGACGCGGTGGGAGGGGCGGCGGGTGCACGGGCTCCTGGTCGGCAACGGTCCCGGCGACCCGGGCGAGTTGGCGGCCACGGTCGCCGAGCTCGCCCGGCCGGCGAACCGGACCCTGCCCACGCTCGGGATCTGCCTCGGCCACCAGCTCCTCGCCCTCGCCCACGGAGGCTCGACGTTCAAGCTCAAGTACGGGCACCGGGGCCAGAACAAGACGATCCTCTTCCCCGACGGCCGGGCGCTCATCGTCAGCGAGAACCACGGGTACGCCGTCGAACCGAAGTCGCTCAGCGGCTCGCCGCTCCGCCCGTGGGCGACCAACCCCGACGACGGGACGTTGGAAGGGCTCCGGGACCGAAGCGGCCGGGTCCTCGCCCTGCAGGGCCACCCCGAGGGCCACCCCGGACCCCAGGAGGCGGGGTTCGTGTTCGACCGCTTCGTGGAGAGGGTGAAGCGACGCGCATGACGCCACAACTTCCTCGCAAGGTGCTGTTGCTTGGCAGCGGTGCCCTCAAGATCGGCGAGGCCGGCGAGTTCGACTACTCCGGCAGCCAATGCCTCAAGGCGCTCGAGGAGGAGGGCGTCTACACCATCGTCGTCAACCCGAACATCGCCACGCTCCAAACCGACCCGCCGCGCTTCGGCCGGGTCTACTTCCAGCCCCTCACCCCGGAGTTCGTGGCGCCGATCCTCTCGGAAGAGCGGCCCGAGGGGATCCTCGTCTCCTTCGGCGGCCAGACCGCCCTGAACTGCGGCGTCCAGCTCGCCGAGAAGGGCGCGTTCCGGGCGTCGGGGACCCGCGTGCTCGGGACGCCGCTGTGGGCGATCAAGGCGACCGAGGACCGGCAGAAGTTCGTCCGCATCATGGCCAAGGCGAAGGTCCCGACCCTCCCCAGCCGGGCCGTCTACTCGCTCGAGGCCGCCCGCGAGGCCGCGAAGGAGGTCGGCTTCCCGGTGATGGTGCGCGTCGCCTACACGCTCGGGGGAAAGGGCGGCGGCGTCGCGCGCACGTGGGACGAGCTCGGGGAGGTCGTGACGCGCGGCCTGCGGGCGAGCCCGGTCGGCCAGGTCCTCCTCGAGCGCTACGTCGGCACGTGGAAGCAGCTCGAGTACGAGGTCGTCCGGGACGCCAAGGGCAACGCGCTGACCGTCTGCAACATGGAGAACGTGCTCAGCATGCGCGTTCACACCGGCGACAACATCGTCATCGCCCCCAGCCAGACCCTCACCGACCACGAGTACCAGATGCTCCGGCAGGCGGCGCTCCGCGCGGTCGAGGCGTGTGGGATCGTCGGCGAGTGCAACATCCAGTTCTGTCTCAACCCGTCGACCGAGGAATACTATGCGATCGAGATCAACGCACGGCTCTCCCGGTCGAGCGCGCTCGCCAGCAAGGCGACCGGCTACCCCCTCGCCTACGTCGCCGCGAAGCTCGCGCTCGGCTACACGCTCCCCGAGCTGAAGAACCGCATCACCGGGGTGACGACCGCCTGCTTCGAGCCCGCGCTCGACTACGTCGTCGTCAAATTGCCCCGCTGGGACCTCGACAAGTTCGAGCGGGCCGACCGCCGGCTCGGACCGGCGATGAAGTCGGTCGGGGAGGTGATGGGGATCGGCGCCTCCTTCCCGGAGGCGCTGTCGAAGGCCGTCCGGATGAGCGACCCCCGGGCCGACCTCGTACCGCCTTCCGAGGTGCGCGCCCCGGCGGCGATCCTCGCCGACCTCGCGAGTCCCACCCCCGACATCCTCTCCTGGATCCTCGAGGGGCTCCGGGCCGGGATCCCGCCCGCCGAGATCGGAAAGACCGCGTGGGTCGACCGCTGGTTCGTCGACTGCCTCGCGGAGATCGAGGCGGTGCACCGGGAGCTCTCGGCCGGGCCCGGCGGCACGTTCTCCCCCGACCTCGTCCGGCGCGCCAAGGAGCTCGGACTCTCCGACCGGGCCGTCGGCCGGGCCGCTCGCCTCGACGAGGAGGAGGTGCGGCGCCGGCGGCTCGACGCGGGGATCCGACCGCGGACCCGCATGATCGACACCCTCGCGGGCGAATGGCCGGCGAAGACCAACTACCTCTACCTGACCTACCGGGCGGACGCGGACGACGTGGGACCGATGCCGGACGGCTCGATCCTGGTCGTCGGGGCCGGACCGTACCGGATCGGGTCGAGCGTCGAGTTCGACTGGTCGACCATGAACCTCGCGGACGGGCTCCGCGCGGAAGGGGTGCCGGGCGTCGCGGTCCTCAACTCGAACCCGGAGACCGTCTCGACCGACTACGACCGGTCCGACCGGCTCTACTTCGAGGAGATCACGCTCGAACGGGTCCGCGACATCACGGAGGCCGAGCACTTCCGCGGCGTCGTCACCTGTGTCGGCAGCCAGCTCGCCCAGAACCTCACGCCGCTGCTCCAGATGTGCGGGATCCCGATCCTGGGGACGGCCCCCGCATCGATCGACATGGCGGAGGACCGGGCCCAGTTCGCCGGTCTTCTGGAGCGCCTGGGCATCCCGCAACCGGCGTGGCGGGCGTTCACGACGGAGGACGAGGCGAGCCGGTTCGCGGACGAGGTCGGCTACCCCGTCCTCGTGCGACCGTCCTACGTCCTCAGCGGGCAGGCGATGCGCGTCATCTGGGGCCGCCACGACCTCGGCCGGTTCCTCTCGGAGGCGACGCGGATCTCCCCCGAGCACCCGGTCGTCATCACGAAGTTCATCGAAGGGGCGGACGAGGTCGAGCTGGACGCGATCTCCGACGGGGAGCGGGTGTTGGTCGGCGGGATCCTCGAGCACGTCGAGCGGGCGGGGGTCCACTCCGGCGACGCGATCTTCTGCCTGCCTCCGCGGCACACTTCCCCCGAGGTGCAGTCCCAGCTCCTTGCGGCGGCCGGTCAGCTCGCCCGTACCCTCGCCATCCGCGGGCCGTTCAACGTCCAGTTCCTCGTCAAGGACCAGGCCTACCAGATCATCGAGCTCAACCTGCGCGCCAGCCGCTCCCTGCCGTTCCTCACGAAGGCGACCGGGGTGCCGCTCCTCCGCGAGGCCGCCCGCGCCATGCTCGGTCGGCCGATCTCGCGCGAGGGGGTTGCCCCCCTTCCTCCCGGACGGTTCGGCGTGAAGGTCCCCCAATTCTCGTTCCTCCAGCTCACCGGCTCCGACCCCCTCCTGGGGGTCGAGATGCAGTCGACCGGCGAGGTCGCCTGCTTCGGCCCGACGTTCGCGGACGCGCTGGTGAAGGCGCTGGTCGCCACCGGGGTCCGTCTGGTCCCCCGGCGCGGGTCCGCCTTCCTCTCGGTCGGCGGGCCGCGGCTCAAGGAGGAGCTCCTGCCCGTCGCCCGCCGCTTGCGCGGGCTCGGGCTCCGCATCGCCGCGACGGAGGACACGGGGGCGTTCCTCCGGTCGCGCGGCATCCGCGGGGTCCGCATCCTGCACAAGGTCTCGGAGCCCGACCGCCACCCGAACGTCCTCGAGGAGATCGACCGGGGCGGGGTCGACCTGCTCCTCAACGTCCCCCTCTCGCTCACCCAGGAGAAGTTCGAGCGGATGCTCGAGGACGAGTACGTCCTGCGGCGGCGGGCGATCGAGCTCGGGATCCCGCTGTTCACGAGCCTGGAGGCGTTCGCCGCCTACGTGGAAGGGGTCGCCTGGCTCGAGGACCACCCGGTCACCGTCGACGCGCTGTACGGCAGCGAGGAGCCGGGAGGCGACGGCCGGCCCGCCCGGGGTCCGAAGGGGATCCCCGTCGTCCCGCGGCGCAAGCGTCGGGGCAGCCGTCGCTAGCCGACCCCGAACGGGAGAGGTCTACCCGCCCGCCCCTTCGACGATCTGGCCGGGCGGGCGGCCGGGATTGGCGAGCTCCGGTGCGGGAGCCTCCGGTTTGGGCACCTCGGAGTTGCGCACCTCGTCCGAGCCGTTGGCCATCGCCGGCCCCGCCGTTCCGGGCGGACCGACCGGAACCGGGTGCGCGGTGGTGGCGAAGCCGCACTTGGGACAGGACTTCCATTTGCCGTCGGACTCTTGGCCGCATTTTTCACACTTCATCGAGGAGGCCTCCTGCATGAGCGGGCGGACGACCGGCCGACCTCGGTTAAGCCGCTCCTCAAACGCAACTAAGGGGCGGTACGGCCGGCGCGCCCGCTCCGAACGTTGGACGGGACCCGAATCCCCGGCGGGAATGTCGGGCTCTAGAGTGGGAACT
>JBEKJG010000018.1:0-28519 GCA_050011355.1 Thermoplasmata archaeon
ACCGTGGAACGCCACCCCCGAACGACGCGCGAGTCCGGACTTGAGATCGAGCTCGATCGTGGCGAGCGAAGGGCGGAGGGAGGCGCTCACAATGAACTTTCCGCCGGGCACGAGGAGTCGTCGCATTTCATTGAACGCCGCGGCCGGCCGGTCGAGGTGATTGTACACCCGAACGAGACTGGCGCCCGAGGCACACGAACTAACGAACGGGAGGTGCAGCACATTGGCGTGCACCAGCAGGGGGCGGTCACCCGAGGGGAGCCGATCCCGGAAATGCTCCAGAAGCTCCAGGCTTACATCGACTCCAACGAACTCCCGAGTCGGTGCGCGGAAAGTTGGTGTGAGCCGACCAAGCCCGATCCCGAGCTCGAAGATCCGGGAAGTGTCGAAACCCGTTAGGGCGTCCCGGATGAGGTGCTGTTCCAGTTGCGTCGTCCGTTCCCGACCCTTGAACAGACGTGAAAAGTCCGAAACACCAAACTTGCTGAGGGTGTCTGGGATACGTGTCGGCCTTGACTCGGCAAAGCGAATCGGCACTCCAGACAGGGCCTCCGCGTTACTGCTCCTCGACGAGCCGGCGCTCTCGATTGGGGGGACAGTGCGGACCCGCGCGGCGCCTTCGGTCGAGGTTCCAAGGTGAACCTCCTTCGAAGGGCTGGTGCTGGGCCACCTGGATTCCGGCCCCAATGGTTGAGCGCCCTGGCCCGCGGGGGAGAGCTCCGAGTGGGATTCGGCTAAACCACCACTCTTTGTGGGGATGCTCGCGGCCAGTCCCGGTGCCTGCTCTGCTCGGTTTTCGATAGACGAGGGAACCGGATGAGTCTGGACTCCGACAGGGGCAGGAAGCCCAGCGTACGCGATACCTGACGAGAGGACTAAAATCGCAATCCCTACCGTCTGAACAAATCGGGCCGTTTGGCGATTGCGAGAAAACTTGCCCCGTACTAGCGGATTCACGACCGGTTCATCCGTCATCAGGAGGACCGCGCCAAAGGTGAGCACTTGAATTCCTTTGCGCCCCGGTCGTGAGAAGGGAGTCCTGCCCGCCGGGCCAGGTCCCTGGCCGCACTTGGCTCTGATCAAGAAGAGGTGCCTTGAGAATTGCTGGGAAGTGGGCCCAGTCGGATTTGAACCGACGACCTCCCGGTTATCAGCCGGGTGCTCCAGCCAAACTAAGCTATGGGCCCCGCCGTCAGGGAAATCGCCCGAATTTGAGCCTTTCCGGGCAGTTGACGCCCGAGGACCTCTCCCGTCAGTTCGACACCCTCGCCGAACGTACTCGCTCCGCTCGGTCCTCCACGGATGGGGAGCCAAACCCTTCGGCTCCCGGACCCTTTCCTGCCCGTATGGTCGATTCACAAAGGCTTGCTTCGGACCGGCAATGCCGATAGCGAAATGAGGAGCGTGCGTTTCTAAAGATTAGAGCCGTCAAACGAAACGTGCCCATTACCGGGCCAGGTGAGTATGAAAGTACGGGTTCCGTCGGTCTGCGCGATCGTCTTCGGTGTCGCGACCTTGCTCTCTGTGAGTAACGCCGCAGGGTCTCTAATGCCGGAAGATCACCTGGGGGGAGTGGCTCCGGCAGGCATTATCGAAAGCGGAGTCAACGCCACACGCGATTGTAGCTCCCTAGGCCCAGACCCCGGAGCGGAAAGCAGCGGTCCGATCTCGTACAACGCGTCTGCCTTTTGGGGCGAGCTGTGCGTCAACGAAACGTTCGGAGAGATCCTCACGGCATGGGGTGGTTGGGAGTGGAGTTATTGGATTCTCCCGAACGGTCAAAGCGGCAATTATTGGGCGGCGCAGAACTTGTCCACCTCCCTCGTACCGCAACCCAACAGTAGCAGCCTACACGTCGTCTACCTGCTCAACTGGGTGGCTCCCTGCGACAACTCTACTCTTGGACCCGCCGGGACGTACTGCACTGTGTGGGACCAATGGATCGGCAACACGACCACGCTCGTACTGAGTGGTCCTCATTCAAGCGAGACTCCCACATGCTGGTCGAGTTGCGTTGGGACTGGAACGTTCGTGACTTTCCATGAAACCGGGCTCCCTGTCGGCACCGTTTGGAAGATCTACCTCAATTACACCTGGTGGTCAGTCGAGTCCCAGGACCAAACGTTCCTGCTCCCTCCCGGGAAGTACTATTACGAAATCGGCAATGTTTCTAGTTACTCTGCCAGCCCCGACGTCGGATCCTTCTACAAGCCCAATAACGACTTTGTCGGAGTGACGATTCACTTTACCCAACTTCCGTCATCTCCAAGTCCGACCGCAACGATTCTAGGTCTCCCCCTTGGGATCGCGGTTGTCCTGATGGGCACGATTCTCGGGGCGGCGACAGGGGTCACCGGATTAGTTCTATCGATGAGACAACGATCGAATGGGTCACGACCAGCTCGTCCTAGGTCATAGACCAATTCATACGGGCCCGGGAAACGGGGGCCATTTACCCGCTTGGGGTTTGTAGCCCAGTATTCTTCTCTTTGGGGGTTCCATGCTGGTTGAAGCCCGATGGTCCCCCGAAGCGTCCGGCGAGCGGTGCCGGGGTCCTACCCTAGGCGCTCTGTCCCGCGTGGGTGATGGGACCCCACCCCAGTTCGATCTGCGCTACCCGTGGAGGAAGTGTCGGACGCCAGACAAGAGATCCGGCAAAGTAATCCCCAATCGGTTCAAGGCGAAGGCAGCGACCACGAACAGCCCGAGCGCAACGACCGCGTCGAGCAGGACCCCGCCACGGGTCGAACGAATCCGCCTCATAAGGACCCGACGGGCCGGTCCAATCCGCCACCCCTACATTTACCTTGGTCGTCCACGGGAGCCGAGTTATCCAACTCGAGGTCGGGCTCAGGCGTTGAGGGCGGTGAGGAGTTCGAGTACGTCGCTCGCCGAGGAGGGCGCCCACCACAGGAACAGCCGGGATAGACCGCCCGTAGCGGCTTCCTGCACCCGGGCCATGGCATCCCGGGCAGTGATTCCGTTCAACCGATCCCCAAGGGTAAGCTGAAGCGTGAGGTCTCGAGGACTGCGCCCTAGGGCCGATCGTTGCCCGCGCAGCTTCTCCAGGGCGGCCGCCCAGCGGCCCGGCCCCGGCGAGGCCCAGTGCTGGGTCTGCGGATAGAGGTCGTCGACGTGGCGGGCCAGTTCTGCGTAGTCCCAGCCGTACACTTGGAGGGACGGCTCGAGCAAGGGACGGCCGGTCGGGTAAGCGATCGCGCGTCGTCCGTGCGCGCGGCAGATCTCAGCGAACCGGTCGAAGTGGGTTTGGGTGGCTCCCAGATCCCACGTGAACTCGGGGTCCCAGTTTGGCTCGTAATCGAGGAGGATTGCTCGGATCCGTTCCGGGGCACCGGCCGCCAGCTGGGCCACATTCGCTAGGCCGGAGGTGTGGCCGTCCAGGGCGACCTCCTCGGAGAGGGCTTCGGTCAGTTCCGAGACCCAGCGGCCCAGATCGGGGAGCGCCAGGGGACGGTCATGGTTTCCCGAGACCAGGTCGACCTCGTCACCTGGGCGGAGGAACCGAGTAAATTGAGAGCAGACGCCCTCGACCATGGCATCCGAGTAGGCCGCGAGGACGACCGCGAACGCCCGGCTCATCGCGTGGGTCAGACTCGGCCCGGGTTATCAGTCTGCAACGGCCATTCGGTTCGGCTGGATCGACCCGGTGCGCCTTCCGGCGGGCGTCCCGGAGACAGCAAACCGTGCCGGGCGGTCGAACCCCCGCCAGTTGGACGGCAGGTTTATACTGCCATCACGGGAGGTTCACTCCGAGTCTTAGCGTGACCGTGTCGTCGCGATTTCTAACCCCCGAGCAGGTGGCCCGATCTGGGGCTACGATGGTGCATGCCTCCCATCGATACGTCCTACCGGTGGTCTCCGGACTCGCCTTTTTCCTCGGAGGGATCTCCCTTGTGCGCGATCCGGAGGGTCTGACCGGCCTCGTTCCGTTTGCCTTCTTCGCCCTCGGGTCGGTCACCCTGGCCACCTCGCTCGGGTACGCCCTCCTCCGGATCACCCAGCCCGCCCCGGCCTCCGTACCCGCGACCCCTCCCCCGGCATACCTGCCGGTAGACGAGGTGGACCTCCCGGAAGCGGACGAGAACGTCACCGTCAGCTGGGAAGACCAGTTCTACCGACGGTTCGACCTGCCGGACGGCCTGCGGGCCTCCAGCCGCTCGGCCCGCGTGCTCTTCACACCCACGTCGGCCGCCGACCAACTGTGGGTACACTGGTTGCCGGCCGAGGTCGGGGAGCTGCCGGTCGAACTGATCCCACCGATCGCCGAGTCCGCCTTCTTCCCCTCCGCCGAGAGTTCCGCGGAAGCTTTCCCGCTCGATATCGCGACGGTCGAACCGGCGCAGATGGGAATGAAGCTGACGATCCCTACCGTCGCCGACCGAGTCGTGGTGCGGCCCCGTGTAGAGGAGCGTACGGGTCCGTTCGGGGAGATCCCGGAGAGCACCTCGGCTCACAAAACCCCCGAGACTCCCGCCTGGATGCGCGCGGTCTTGGCTGAAGCCCTCAACCCCATACCCCCCCACCTCCGGCAAGGGACGGACATGGATTCGACCACCATCGGGTCGACCTCGCTCGTACCGGGTCGCCTCTTCGATCTACCTCGACTCCCTTAGTCCATCCCGGGGCCGCCCCGTTCGCCGGCGGGCTCCCGCTCGGCCCCTACAACCCGTGGCACTCGAAGTGGGAGGCGAGCCGGCGGGCGACGGCCAGTTGGTCGAACTCGGGACCGAAGTCCTCCAGCGTGCGGTAGGGCGAGCGGGCCGACCAGAATACCTCGTCCTCGCAGTGCGCGCCGATGGCGATCGCGGAAACGAATGCCCGGTGCGCCTGGCCCTCCTGGACGAGGTGCTCGGCCGCCCGACGCACGCGCTCGACCATGTCGTCGCGGCCGGCGCCTGGGGAGCCTTCCTTGAGCGACTCGTAGAGCCCGTGGACGCAGATCGGGCGATCCGGCGAATCATTGAGGCTCGCGACGATCTGGTCCTTCAGGCCGCTGACCTCGACGGGACGGGCTTCCATGACCGACGGTACTGCCGGGGGGAGGTAGAAAATCTCTTGGGCGGGCCGAGACGCATATTCGGCCCGAAACCGCGGCAGTTCCTCCCGGGGGTGACGAGTTGTCCGGGGGTGGTCCTAGAAACGTGCGATGCTTCCGGTGGCGAGTGCGCGCCGCTCGAAGAACCCCCAGAGCCCCATCGCGAGGCCGATGGAGATGATCCCCGAGAGCGCGACCGCGCCCCAGAGATATCCCATGGTCGCCAAGGAGTCGCCGGAAATCGCGGCCCGGATCGCGGCGAGTCCCCACGTGAGCGGGAGGGCGTCCCCGGCATACTGGAGTGGAACCGGAAGGTTCGAAACGGGGAAGTTCACGCCCGACAGGAGGAGCCCGATGAACAGGAAGATGTTCCCGAGGATGATGGACGTTCGCAGGTAGAGGGCGACCCCCCCCAGCAGGAGGCCGAAGCCGACCATCGCGCCTGCGGTGAGCACGACCGAGACCGCCAACCCAGGGATCGTGGAGAGCGGGATCGAAACGCCGAAGAGGAGCGCGGCATACACAAGTCCCACCGTCACCGTCGCGAACGAGATCAGGATGGGGATGACCCCGCGGCCGAGGTAGAGGGCCATTCGGTTCGAGGGCGAGACGAGGAGGTGTTCCATCGTGCCCTGCTGTTTTTCGGTGTCGGTGGTCTGGCAGACCGAAAAGACGCTGGAGTAGGTGACGGTCGCGACCGCGTTGCCGACCGCCGTGAAGGCGATTTCGGCGGCGCCCCCGTTCCCGAGCTGGACCACGAAGGCGAAGAAGACCATCTGGGTCAGGGGAATGACGAAGACGGTCCCGAGGATGAAGTCGAATCGCATGAACCCGAGGCTCGTCCGGGGGGCCAGGATGGCGTTGGTCCAGAACGCCCGCCAGAACGACGGCCGGTAGGCCGCTTTAGGAAGGGAGACGGAAGCGGTCGCCATCGTCCGAACCCCTCAGTAGTCCCCGAGCTGGCCGGACTCCAGCACATGCCGTTCGACCCGGTGGAACACCGAGCCGGCGATCGCGGCGTAGACGGCGGTGACGGCCACCGCTCCGAGCAGGTCCCACCCCCAACCCCACGAGAACCCGGAGTACCCGGGGATCGAGACGTACCGTAGTGCGTCCAGGGCCCAGGTCGGCGGGAACAGGAGGGCGATCGGGTTGGTCCAGAACGGCAGGAGGATCACCGGAAACATGCAGCCGGTGCCGATGTAGAACGCGAACTCGCCGACGTTCTGGATGAAGCCCGCGTACCGACTGTAGACGAACGCCGCGGCGAAGACGACCCCGACGCTCGCGAGGGTGACCATGACGAAGACGAACAGGACGAGGAACAGGAGCGGGTTCGGCAGCTGGGGCGGTCCACCGGCCGCGAGGACGACCACCAGGTACACGATGGCTCCGCCGAACAGGCCCGCCACGACGTTCCAGATGATCCGTCCGAGGACGACGTAGAGGTACGGCGTCGGCGCCTGGATGGTCGGCTCGAGCGTTCCGAGGGTGCGGTCCTGGCCGGTGGCCCAGCCGCTCCCGTAGAGCGTCTGACCCCACATGCTCATCATCCCGGCTCCGAGGATCGCGTAGGTCAGGAAGTACGGGCCTTCCCCCCGGAACAACTCGAACGAGACCAGTCCGAAGACGATCGGGGCGATGGTGGACGGCACCAGCCACTGGGGGTCGGCGACGAACAGGAGGATCGCCAGGCGAAGCGAGGCGCCGGTCGCCCGTCCACGCGAGGGCTTGGAGGTCGGGAGCATCATCGCGCTTCCTCCTCGACCAGGTCGAGATAGACATCCTCGAGCGAGGTCCGGCGTTCCCGCACCGACAGCTCGGGGTGGCCCGGCAAGGAGTCGGCGACCGATTGCGGGGTCGCCTCATCGGTACGGACCCGCATCGTCAAGCGCATGAGGGGCCCGAACTCCTCCCCTACGACCTTAGAGATGCCGGGGAGTTTCCGGAGCCTATCCACCTCCCGGTCCTCGAACCCGTACGCCTCGACCTCGATGGTCCGGTCCCCCCCTACCCGCGTGCGGAGTCCGGCCATCGTGTCGTTGGCGACGATCCGTCCCTTGGAGAGCACGGCCACGCGGGGGCAGAGCTCCTCGGCCTCGAACATGTAGTGGGTGGTGAGGAAGATCGTGACGCCATCCACGACGAGGGAGCGGATCAACTTCCGGGTCTCCCGGGCGCTCTTGGGGTCGAGCCCGATCGTCGGTTCGTCGAGGAAGAGGATCTCGGGGCGGTGGAGTATCCCCCGGGCGATGTGAAGCTTCTGCTTCATGCCCCGCGAATACTCCTCCACCCTGCGGCCCGCGGCCCAGGTGAGGTCGACCCGCTCGAGGACCTCCTTGATCCGGGCATCCCTCTCAGCCGGGGGTATCCCGTAGAGGTCCGCGAAATATCGCAGATTCTCGTAGGCGTTGATGCGGTTGTAGAGCCCCCGTTCCCCCCCCAAGACGAGCCCGATCCGGGATCGGAGCCACGGCGCATCCTCGACGACGTCGCGCCCGAGAACTCGAACCGTGCCCGACGTCGGGAGTAGCAACGTCGATAGGATCTTGGTGAGGGTGGTCTTCCCGGCGCCGTTCGGGCCGAGTAGTCCGAAGATCGCCCCGCGTCGGACGACGAGCTCGACCCCCTTGAGGGCCTCGGTGCGGGTCTTCTCCCCGAAAAAGAACCCCTTTCGGGATTCGAAGACCCGCACGAGGTTTCGCACCTCGATCGCCAGTTCGTCGTTCATGGGAAGAGAGACGCCGCCACGCCTATCCCCCTATAACTAAATCGGCGGTGCCGAGGGAGCTTGGAACAGGCCCCCCGGGCAGCGTTTCGATACGACCGCGCAGGACGCGGGCCCGCGAGGGGTTTCATCCCTCGAGTGGGGGCGGACTCGGCCTCGCGTGCCATCGGAGCGGACGGGGGGCCCAAGGCCAAGAGGCCGACTCACGTCCCGCGTCCATTCCGGGTGACGAAGGGGGTCCGGGCCCGTCCCTCTCTCTAGTGTTATATCGGAGGGCCGGGTCGGCCGCCGCATGTCCTCGACCCGGGCGAAAGGGCCGACGGGGGCGCCGTCGCTCGAGACGGAGGCGGGGCTTCCCACCGAGGAGCTTCTCCCGGCCTACCGCCTCATGCTCCTTTCGCGGGCCACAGACGACCGGTGCCTCTCGCTCCAGCGCCAGGGCCGGATTGGATTCTACGTCCCCGCCTCCGGCCAGGAGGCGGCGCAGGTCGGGGCGGCGCGCGCGCTGCGGCCGGAGGATTGGGTCTTCCCGGCGTATCGCGAACTGGGTGTCGCCCTGGCGCGCGGGGTGCCGCTGGAGACCCTCCTCGACCAATTCATCGGCAACTCGGACGACCTCCTGAAGGGTCGCCAGATGCCGAACCACTACGGGTACCGTCAGTACAGATTTGTCGTCGCGTCGAGCCCGATCGGGACCCAGATCACGCAGGCAGTCGGAGCGGCGATTGCGGCACGTCGCCGGAAGGACCCGATCGTTACGATCACCTTCTTCGGGGACGGGGCCACGAGCTCGAACGACTTCCACGCAGGGTTGAATTTTGCCGGGGTCTTCCGAGCCCCGACCATCTTCTTCTGCGAGAACAACCAATGGGCGATCTCGCTGCCCCGGACCAAGCAGACCCGTAGTCCGACCCTCGCCGAGAAGGCGGCCGCCTATGGGTTCCCCGGCGTCGTCGTGGACGGAACGGACATCCACGCCGTCTATCGGGCGGTCTCGGAGGCACGTCGGCGCGCGCTCGCCGGGGAGGGACCGACGCTCATCGAGGCCCAGGTCTACCGATTCGGACCCCACTCCACCTCGGACGACCCACACCGTTACCGCACGGATGCGGAGGTGGCCCACTGGAAGGAGACGGACCCCGTCAAACGCGTCCGTGAGCTGCTCGTCCAGGCCGGGCTTCTCGATGACGCGCACGATGCGGCCCTGGTCGAGGAGGCCCGCGGGTTGGTGAGCACAGCCCTCGCCGCCGCGGAGAAGGCCGCGCCGGTCGCTCCCTCGACCCTGTTCGACGACGTGTTCGCCACTCCCACCCCCCGTATCGCGGAGGAGCGGGCGGAGTACGAAGCCCTGGTCCGCGAAGGAGTGATCAAACCATGACCGAACTGACGCTGGTCCAGGCCGTGAATCGCGGCCTTCAGCAAGCGATGCGCGACGACCCGGACGTTCTCCTCCTCGGCGAGGACATCGGTGTGAACGGTGGGGTGTTCCGCGCGACCGAGGGTCTGTTGAAGGAGTTTGGTGAGGACCGGGTCCTAGACACTCCGCTCTCCGAGACCGGGATCGTCGGGACTGCGATCGGCATGGCCCTCTATGGGCTCAAGCCCGTCGCCGAGATCCAGTTCCTCGATTTCATCTATCCCGCGTTCGACCAGATCGTGAGCGAGCTCGCAAAGTTCCGGTACCGATCCGGTGGCCAGTACCCCTGCCATGTCGTCATTCGGACCCCGTATGGCGGCGGGATCAAGGGAGGTCTCTACCACTCCCAGAGCACCGAGGCCTACTTCGCCCACACGGCGGGCTTGAAGGTCGTGATCCCGTCCACCCCCGCCGACGCGAAGGGTCTCCTCCTCACCGCGATCCATGACGAAGACCCCGTGATGTTCCTCGAGCCGAAACGTATCTACCGCTCGGTGACGGGGGAGGTCCCCGACGGGGACCAGCGGATCCCATTCGGAAAGGCGCGACTCGTCCGCGAAGGCTCCGACGTCTCGTTGTTCGCCTACGGTGCAATGATCCCGGTCGTCTCCGAGGCGGCCGAGCTCCTCGCCCAGGAGGGGATCTCCTCCGAGGTCATCGACCTGCGTACCCTGGTCCCGCTCGACGAGGACGCCATCCTCGCGTCGGTCGAGAAGACCGGTCGGGCGGTGGTCGTCCACGAGGCGGCGCGCTTCTGTGGGTTCGGTGGAGAACTTTCGGCACTGCTGGCCGAGAAGGCGTTCTACTCACTCAAGGCACCGATCGCCCGAGTTACGGGGTTCGACACGCCGTTCCCCTATGCGCTGGAGAATGTGTACCTCCCGAACGTCGAGCGAGTGGCCCACGCCGTGCGGGCGACCGTCCGGTCCGGGTAGGAGGTCGATATGTCGTTCGAGTTCCGGTTGCCCGACATCGGGGAAGGCGTCGCCGAGGGCGAAGTCGTCCAGTGGTTCGTCAAGGAAGGCGACTCGATCGCCGAGGACGCCCCGTTGGTCAGTGTTCTCACCGACAAGGCGAACGTGGAGATCCCGTCGCCGAAGGCCGGCCGCATTGCCCGTATCCATGCGCAGGTGGGCGAGAAGGTGAAGGTCGGCGGCCTCCTGGTCACGATCGAGACCGCGGGGGGCGTGGGTCCGTCGACGGTTGCCCCGACCCCCTCCAGCCAGCCCACGGCTCGGGCGCCGACGACCCCAGTGCCTGCCACCACCTCCCCGTCCGTCCCGCCATCCGCCCCCTCGGGCGATGTCGGCCGGATCCTCGCTTCCCCCTATCTCCGCCGTCTCGCCGCAGAGAAGGGAGTCGACCTGCGAACGATTCGAGGTAGCGGTCCGGGCGGCCGCATCACGGAAGCGGACCTGGACGGCGGGTCGAAGCTCCCCACCCCTACGGTCCTCGGGGCCACCCCGTCTCCGCCCTCCGCGGCCGAGGCTCCTCGAACGGCATCGGCCGCCTCGGGCACAGTGCCTCCGACGGCGAGCCCGGACAGTTCGGATGTCCTCCAACGGATCCCGATCCGCGGAATTCGTAGGGCTATCGCCGACCGCATGTCCCTCTCGACCCACACGGCGGCCCACTTCACCTACGTGGAGGAGGTGGACGTCACCGAACTCGTCGTGCTCCGCGAGCGGATGGCCAAGCACGTCGAGCGGCAGGGGGCAAAACTGAGCTACCTTCCGTTCTTCGTCAAGGCCGTTGTCGCCGGACTGCGGGCTCACCCGCGGTTGAACGCGACCATGGACGACGCACGATCCGAGCTGGTCCTTCATTCGGCCTTCAACATCGGCATCGCCACGGCCGCCCCGGAGGGCCTGATCGTTCCGGTACTCCACGGCGCCGACCGGAAGAGCGTACTCCAACTGTCCCGCGAGATCGCTGACCTCGCGGAACGGGGACGCGCGGGCAAGCTCGCGCGGGCGGAGATGACCGGCGGGACGTTCACGATCACCAGCCTCGGTGCATTGGGCGGCGTGCTCGCGACCCCGATCCTCAACTATCCCGAGGTCGCCATCATGGGGGTCCACAAGATCCAACGCCGACCCGTCTACCTTCCGGACGGTGCGATCGGGCCCGCCGACCTGATGAACCTCTCCGTCTCGCTCGACCACCGTGTCCTCGACGGGATCGAGGGCGCCCAGTTCCTCGCGACGGTCAAGTCGTACCTCGAGGACCCGCACCAGCTGTTCGCCGAGATGGCATGAGCGCGGCGCCGGCCGTCGTTCCCCTGCCGTACTCGGCCGCCGAGGCCGAATCCT
This sequence comes from Thermoplasmata archaeon, assembly GCA_050011355.1. Lineage (GTDB taxonomy): Archaea > Thermoplasmatota > Thermoplasmata > Lutacidiplasmatales > UBA184 > Lutacidiplasma. The sequence continues at coordinate 11,514 of JBEKJG010000018.1, forward strand.
CGCTGGGGCCGACCTGGCGCGAGACGCTCCTCGCCATGTACCGGTGGATGGCGCTGGGCCGCGCCCTGGACGCCCGGATGCAGGGCCTCCAACGACAGGGCCGGGTCGGGTTCTACGGAGCGGCGACCGGGCAGGAGGGTGTCAGCGTCGCGGCGGGCCTCGCGACCGGTGCCGAGGACTGGATCCTCCCCGGCCTCCGCGAGCAGCTCGTCGCCCTCGTCCGGGGCCACTCCCTGGTCACGTATGCCCACCACCTGTTCGCCGACGACCGGGACCCGGCGCGGGGACGGAACATGCCCTGCCATCCCAGCGCCGCCGAGGTCCACTATGTCTCCATGTCCTCCGTCATCGGCACGCAGATCTCCCACGCGGTCGGGGTGGCCTATGGGATGCGGGCCCGACGGTCGGCGGGCGTTGCGCTCGCCTTCTTTGGAGACGGGGCCACGAGCGCGAACGACTTCCACGCAGGTCTCAACTTCGCGGGCGTGTGGAAGCTCCCCGTCGTATTCTGCTGTACCAACAACCAGTGGGCCATCTCGCTCCCCGTCGAGCGGCAGTCCGCCGTCGCAACCCTCGCGTCCAAGGGGGCGGCGTACGGTATCCCCGGCCGTCGGGTCGACGGTACCGATGTCATCGCGGTCTACCGGGAGCTTACGCAAGCCCTCACTTCCGCCCGGGAGGGGCATGGCCCCTCCCTGCTCGAGTTCCTCGTGTTCCGTATGACGCCCCATTCCAGTTCGGACGACCCAGCGCGGTACCAGCCGAAGGATTGGGCCTCGCGCGCGCAGAGCCACGATCCGTTCGCCCGCCTCACCGCGTGGCTGTCCGCCCAGGGCCTGCTCGATGAATCGACCCGGTCGCAGGTCGCGGCTTCGGTCGAGGAGGAGGTCCGAGCAGCGGTAAAGGCCGCCGAGGAGACTGCCCCGCCCTCCCCCGCCTCCCTGACCGAAGACGTCTATGCTTCCCCCTCGCTCATCCCCCCACCCCCCGACGGGCGGAGCAGCTAGATGGCCGGAACGTATGCGCGGTCGACCCAGGTCCTCGTGATCGGCGGTGGTCCCGGCGGGTACGTCGCCGCGATCCGGGCGGGGCAGCTCGGGCTCAAGGTGTTGCTGATAGAGAAGGACGAGCTCGGGGGGGAGTGCCTGAATCGGGGATGCATCCCGTCCAAGGCGCTCATCCATGCCTCGCTGCTCTACTCCGCGGTGCGCACGGAGGGCGCCGACATCGGCGTCCGCGCCACCGACGCGACCTTCGACCTTCCGCAGACGATCCGCTGGAAGGATGCGGTGGTCGCGAAGGAGCGCGGAGGGGTCGCCTCGCTCCTAAAGTCGGCGGGGGTCAATGTGCTGAAGGGCGAAGCCCGATTCACCGGCCCGCGGTCGGTGGACTTCGCCGCCCCCGATGGGGGTCACGAACGGGTCGATTTCGAACAGGCGATCGTCGCGACCGGGGCGGTGCCGATGGTCCTGAAGGGGTTCGAGCCGGACGGGACGACGGTCATCACCTCCACCGACATCCTGCAGATGACGACCCTGCCCCACTCGCTACTGGTCCTCGGCGGCGGGGTCAGCGGCTGCGAGCTCGGCGAATTCCTCGCCCGCGTCGGGGTCGAGGTCACGATCGTTGAGCTCCTCCCCCAGCTCCTTCCCGGCCTCGAGCCGGACCTCTCGCGCGAGCTCACCGGATCCCTTGAGCGCGCGGGGGTAAAGGTCCGGGTCGGGACCAAGGCCGTCGGCCTCGAGCGGACGGCCGACGGGGTCGCCCTTTCGGTCGAGAGCTCCACGGGGAAGGAAGTCCTGCGTGCGGAACGCTTGTTCGTCACGATCGGCAAGCGACCCGCCAGCCGCGAGCTCGGCCTCGACGAGGCCGGCGTCTCGGCCGACCCGAAGACCGGCTTCATCGCGGTCGACGATCAGATGCGGACGAACGTGCCGCACATCTACGCCGTCGGGGACGTCGCTCGACCGCCGATGCTGGCCCACAAGGCGTACCGGGAGGGGACGGTGGCGGCCGAGGCGATCGCCGGTCGCCCGACCCGGTTCCAGTTCGAGGCGATGCCCTCCGTCGTGTTCACGACCCCGGAGATCGCGACCGTGGGCCTCACGCGCGACGAGGCCGAAAAGCGCGGCCACACCGTGCGGGAGGTCCGGTTCCCCTATGCCGCCCTGGGACGCGCCCACGCGGCCCACGCCACCGGCGGGTGGGCCAAGGTCGTCGGCGATTCGACCAGCGGCCTGCTCCTCGGGGTCCACGTGGTCGGCGAGGGTTGTGGGGAGTTCATCGCCGAGGCGGCTCTCGCGATCGAGATGGCCGCGACGGTGCGGGACCTCGCCTCGACCATCCACCCTCATCCCACGTTCTCCGAAACCCTCCAGGAGGCGGCGCTCCTCTGGCTGGGCGAGCCGATGCACGTGGCGCGGAGGCGTACGGATGCTGCCGGTCGTTGATTGGGGCCTGCGCGATTACCGAGACTCCCTCTCGGCGATGCACGGCCTCGTCGCCGACCGTCGGGCGGGAAGGATCCCCGACACCCTCGTCCTCGTGGAGCATCCGCCGGTCGTCACGATCGGCGTGGAGGGCGACGACGGGGCCGCCCGGGCGAGCGGGCTCCCGGTCGTCCAGGTCGAGCGGGGCGGACGGGCGACCTACCACGCGCCCGGCCAACTGGTCGGGTACCCGATCGTCGACCTCGAACCCCGGGGCCGGGACGTACGACGGTTCGTGACCGAGGTGGAGGCGGCACTGGTCGAGTCGATCGCCCCGTTCGGGGTGGTGGGAGGTCACGTCCCCGGGCGCCGGGGCGTCTGGGTTGGCGGTGCTCGGAAGATCGCCTCGATCGGCATCGCGGTCGAAGGATGGGTCACATACCATGGATTCGCTCTCAACGTCGACCTCGACCTCGCCCCGTTCGACCGATTCCATCCCTGCGGTTTCGAGGAGCCGGTGATGACCTCCCTCGCACGCGAAGCCGGGCGGCCGGTCTCGGTGGCGGAGGTCAAGCCCCTCGTCGTTCGCGCGTTCCGGGAGATCGGGGGGCGAGCCCACCGCCCCGTGCCCGCTCCGGCCGTATGAGCGGCCCGCCCGGCCTGCGTCCCCGCCTCCTCCTGGTCGGCGGCGGGGGCGGGTTGGTAGGACGGGCCCTCCTCCGCGAGTTCGCACCGGACTGGCAGATCCGCTCCGTCCACCGCCACTCCACGCCGGAAGAAGCGATCCCGTCGGTCGAATGGGTGTCGGCCGACGTGGCCACGCTTCCGAGCTGGCGTCCCGTGCTGGATGGGGTGGACGTGGTCATCAACGTGGCGTGGTACCGCTCAGGGCCGGACCGGCGATTCCGGCCGCTCGCGGAGGGACTGCGCCGCCTCGTCGCCGACGCGCGCGCGGTCGGCGTCCGTCGTTTCGTCCAGATCAGCGTGCCGATCGCGACCGACCACATCGAGACGACCCTCCCGTACATGGTCCGCAAGCGGGAGGTCGACCGCGCGATCGTGGAGAGCGGGATCCCCTACACCCTGGTGCGGCCGACGATGCTGTTCGGCCCCCGCGACGTGCTCCTGACCGTGATGTTGCGCACGATGGCCCGGTGGCATCGGTTCCCGATCTTCGAGCAGGGGGAGTACCGGGTGAGCCCCATCTCGGTCCGGGACCTCGCGCGGATCGTCCGCCGGGAGGCCTCCCTCGACGGCGCCCGGACCGTGACCGCGGGGGGCCCCCGGACCTGGCGGTACCGCGAGCTCACCGACCGCCTGTTCGAGGCGCTCGGGCTACCGCCGCGATACTTCCGGCTCTCGGCCCGCGGCGGCGAGCGGCTCGCGTACCTGCTGGAGACCCTGGGGTCCACGCTCCTGTATGCCTACGAGGTGGAATGGTTGGTCTCGGACCGTCTCGGCCTGCCTCCGTACGAGGGCCTGGACACCCCGCTCGAGCCGGTGGAGCCGTTCTTGGACAGCGAGGGGATGCGGCTGCGGCCCCGTCGGCCGAACGGGTAGATTTAAGGCGGGGACCCACCCATCGTCCCGGCGATGGAAGCAGTCGACTTGAGCCGGCGTCTGGCCGACTTCAGTCAGGTCGCCCAAGAGGTGCTTCGGGACGTCCCCGAAGTCACCGAACAGCAGGTCCGCCACTGGATCGTGAATCCGTTCCTCGTCGCGCTCGGCTGGGACCCGCACGACAAGCACCAGGTCTACCTCGATTTCGAGGCGAAGCCCGGCGAAGGACCGGTGGATTACGCGCTGTTCAACGCCGAGGGGCAGGCCCGCCTGTTCCTGGACGTCCGCGAACGCACGGCCTCGGTCTCCGAGATCGGCGGGGTGGCCGAACAGGCGCAGCGCGCGAAGGTCCCCCTCGTGCTCCTCACCAACGGTCGGGAGTTCTCCCTCTGGCACGTCTCCAAGGACGAGCCCGCGGCCCCTCTCGCCGTCCTCTCGCTGAAGCAGCTCTCGGACAACTCGGAGAGCTTGCTCGGCCTCACGGCCGAGTTCCGACTGAGCGAGACCGGCATCGAACAGTTGCGCCGGAGCGCGATCCGGCTCGCGGTCCTCCAGATGCTGGAGGAGAACACCGAGAAGACGTTCGACGCGCTGGTCGGCTGGGTCCGCTCGCAGGTCTCCCCCGGCGCGCTCGACGCCACCACGGAGGACGCGATCCGGGACGCGACCATGCTCTGGCTCACCGAGGAGCACTTGACGCTCCCGGGGTTCGCTCCCACGGACGGCAAGCGCCCCCAGGACCTCCGCACGACCACTCCGAAGGACTGGGAACCGTTCCCCCGGGGTCCGGCGGGAACGTTCCAGTACAAGTACGACTCCGCGAAGATCCTCGACCTCCGCCAGGGTCCCCGCGAAGTGCGCGAGCAGCTCCGGAATCAGGGGATGCGCACTCCGACGGCTACGAGCTTCGGTGGATTCTACCACGCCCTCCGGGCGCGCGCCGGAATCGCTCCCGGCGCGTAGTCCGCTCCGGGTCCTCGTCCGAGGCCGAGCGCTAGAAGGCTCCCGCTGGGAGTCTGTCCCGCAGGATCAGCTGGCTGTCCCCGAACTCGTGCCAGAGATACCCGCGCTCCAGAGCCGCCCGATAGGACCGCTCCAGCATCGGGGCGCCGGCGAACGCCGCCAGGAGGGCCAGATGGCTCGAGGTCGGAGTGTGAAACCCGGTCAGCAGTCCGTCGAAGATCCGAGGCGGGCGCTCGGGCGAGATGTAGAGGCGGGTGAACCCCTCGGCGGGGTGGAGTCCGCGCGAGCCCGACGCCGATTCTAGCGCCCGGGCGACGGTCGTGCCCACGGCGATCACCCGTCCCCCGCGCGCCCGGGCGCGGGCGACCGCTTCCACGGTCGCGGCCGGCACTCGGAACGGCTCGGGGTAGAGGAGGTCGGTCGCCCCGCCGTCCGGCCCGACCTCAAGAGAGGAGACCCCCGCGTGCAGCGTGAGGGCCGCGAATTCCACTCCCCGTCCGCGGAGGCTTCGCACCAACGTTTCGGAGAACGGCCGCGCGGCGCTGGGCATCTCGGCGCTCCCCGGCACGCGCGCGAACACGGTCTGGTACGCATCGAGGGGGTAGTCGTGCGGGACGTATCCGTAACGGATCGGGCGGCCAAACTCGGCCATCGCGTCGAACGGGTCCCGATCAAACTCGACGAACCCGAGGCGAGGGATTCCCGGGAACTCCGCGACCCATCGGGCCGAGAGGCCGGCCGTATCGATGCGGTCCCCCACGGCCAGCGGAAGCGGGCCCGGGGTGCCGGCTCCCCAGCGGGCCTCGGCGACCCACAACGTGGGGCCGTATCGGGTGGAAAGGTGGAGAAAGTACTCACCTACGCGACTCCGCGCCGGAAGCCGGGCGGGCAGGGTGGCGCTCTCGTTCACGACGAGGAGGTCGCCCGGTTGGAGGATGTCGGTGAGGTCGGAGAAGTTCCGGTCCTCGTCCGTCGTCCGGGTCGAAAGGAGGAGGCGGACGCGGTCGCGTGCGACCCCCCGCTCCTCGGGCGGACGGTCGGCTTCAAGGGCCGAGGGCACGGCGAAGGCGGGCGCGGAGAACGGGTTCATGCGGGAATCTCCCACCGGTCCGCCTGGGCCCGGAACCGGTGTCCGGTCACGAGCGCGGGGTCCTGCTCCAGGAGCCACGCCCAGAAGGGGACCGTCACCGACGGAAGCGGGCGGTCCGAAATGTCCTGGCCCGGGAAGGCGGCCTGGTGCATGGCCGTCCGAAGGTCGCCCGGATCGACGCTGACGACCGACACGCCTCGGACCTTCAACTCCTCCCCGAGCGTATGGGAGACCAGGTCGAGGGCGGCCTTGCTCGCCCCGTACCCTCCCCACCCCGGGTACCCTCCGAGCGCGGCATCGCTCGAGATGTTGACGATGCGCCCTCGAGACCGTTCGAGCCACGGGAGCAAAATCTGGACGAGGGCGAGCGGTGCGACGACATTCGCCTCGAACACCCTGCGCAGTCCGTCGAGGGGGTACGTCGAAAGCTCCGGCAAAGGCGTCGGCCCGAGCTCGCTCGCGTTGTTCACGAGAAGGTCCAGCCGGCCCGCGGCACGCACGTGCTCCGCGAGTTGACTTCGATGGCGGGGGTCGGTGACATCCCCTGCGACGCAGTGCACGTCCGCCCCGGATCTCGAGAGGTTGGTGCCAACCCCCTCCAGGTCCGACGTCCCGCGGGCCGTGAGGATGACCGAGTACCCTTCGGCAGTAAGGAATTCGGCGACCGTCCTCCCCAAGCCCCGGCTGGCCCCGGTCACCAGGGCGACCTTGCGCTCTGACCGGGGCGCTCTCATGGGCGAGCGCCTCGGGCGTGGACGCTGAACCGACACACCGAGTCTCCCGCCGCCAGGCGGTGCTCGACGTCGACCCGTGCGTGCAGAAGGGTCTCGAACATTCGGCGCTCCGTTTCGCAGGCCTCGGGGAATCGTCCCGCGAGCGCCAAGATGGGGCAATTGTGCTCCCGGATCTCGAAGGATCCCCGTTTCGGGGCGCCGGTTTCGGCCATGTAGCCACCCTCCGTCCGGATGCGGGCGAGCTCCTCCACCCGGTCTCCGAGCCGGGGCAGGTCGAGACGCGGCCGGTGGCGGTCCTCCAATTCGTGCGCCCGCTCCTGAAGCAGTTGGACCACGCCCGTCCGGCCCAGGCGGCGCTCGATGAACTCGAGCGCACAGATCGACATTTCCGTATACCCCTGAGGGAACAGGGCGGCCGCCCGGTCGGTCAGTCGGAAGACAACGCGCGGTCGGCCGACATGTCCGGCGAGGTAGGAGCGCTCCACCAGGCCCTCACTCTCGAGCGGGGGCAGGTGCCCGAGCACCCCGGCTTTCGAGATGCCGAGCTCGCTTGCGAGCTGGGCCAGGGACTCGCCCGGGTGTCGCTTCAGGATCGCGAGGATCTCCTGCTTCGTGGAAGTGTATCCGCCCGAGAGGGCGTCCGCGTCGTTGGACATGCGTCGGGGAGCCAATCCTAGTTTATACAGCTTTGAGTTAATAAATTGAACAAACCGGCGGGCGCTTGCCGGTTCGATAGGCTCCTAAAGGTCGAGGGGGATGGGGGGACATGCCGACCGTCGAACGAACGCCGCGAGAGACGCCGAACCCCTTTCAGGACTGGATGAATGCGATGGCGAACCAGCGGGGGGAGGTCGACCTTCGACTCGAGGGACTTTCGCTCCGTCTGCCGTTCATGCCGCAGCCGATCGAGCTCAACGGGACCGTGTCCGTCTCCTTCCACGTGCGCGAGCTCACGGAGAAGGAGCGCGAGGCGCGGGCCGCGAAGGAGATCCGACTGCTCCGAACCTAGGCCGGCGCGCCAACTCGTCGGTCGACCCTCTGGGTTTATACGCATGCGTGCGCATAGCACGCATGTGTCCGACCGCGCCGCCGCTTCGCGCCACCCCCACCCGTGCCTCGACCGGCAGTGCGGACACTCCCCCGAAGACCACCTCGCCACCCCCGAGCTCGCCGGCGGCGGAGAATCTGTCGCCTGGTGCACGCGTTGCCATCGGCACGAGGTCCGCGGCCCGTCGTGGACCTCCCCCCTCCGCCTCGTCTTCCGCCCCCGACCCCGCGCCCACCCCCGGATGACCCGACCCGCCTAGTCGGCGTTCCCTCGCCCCGGCGGGTCGGTGACGGACTAGACGTGGTTCGAGAGGACTCCGATCAGGAACCCCCCGAATCCGGCGCCCAGCCCGATGAGGATCATCCGAAGACCGCTCTTCCAGGTGATCCCGTCGGTGGTCCGCGCCTCATACCACCCGACGAGGAACAGGGTGATCCCGCTCACGAGGACCGCGAGGATCGCCGCGGTGAGGAGCTCCGTCGGGAATAGGAAGAACGGGATGAGGGGGATGAACGAGCCCAGGACCGTCGCGGCGAGGACGACCTCGGCACTCTTGCGGGGTTGGTCCTCCGCGACCGGGGCGAGCGAGAGCTCGAACGCCATCATCAGGTCGAGCATCATCTTCGGCTTCGCCTCGATCTCGCGGAGCATGCGCTCGACGTCGTCGCCCGTGTAGTCCCACTTCCGAAGAATGACGCGGATCTCCTCGCGCTCCATCTCGGGGACCTCGCGCATCTCCTGCAACTCGCGGGCAACCTCCGACCGGTAGAGCTCGCGCCGGGCGCGCGTGGACGTGTAGGCGACCGCGGACATCGAGATCGATTCGGCGGCGAGCGCCGCGAGGGCCGCGATGAGGATGATGCGGACGTTGTCCGTCGAGACCGTCAGCCCCAGCAGGATGCCGAGCACGTTGACCAGGCCGTCCTGACTTCCGAGGATGAAGTCAGAAAGCAGGGTCGCGTGCGGGTGCGGCTCGTGGACGGTGCCCATGCCGCGCGCGCACGCCCCGCTGGCGATAAGACGGTAGCGGCGGGCGCGCCCGCCCGGGGGGTGCTGGGCCTACCCGCCCAGCCGGGCCCCCTCGGCCAGGGCCTTCAGTTTGAGCAGGGCGACCGACCGCGGCACTCCGTTCATGCGCGCGAACGTCTCGAACCCACAGTCGGTGCCTCCCCACGTGTTCTGGGCGCCGACCGCCTGGGCGAGCTGGTCGAGTCGGAGCCGGACGGTCCGGGGACTCTCGACGATCGGCGTCTTCACGTCAATGACGCCTCCCGCAAACCCTAGTCCCTTGGGCCAACCGTGATCGCGCGCGTACTCCTGGAGTACCAGCAGGTCCCCTTCATGGTGGGGGTTGGCCAGTTCACCCACGAGGGCCGACGTGTGCAACCGAGTGAGCTGCGGCAGTACCCGGGCGAAGTCCGCATCGCTCAGGTGCGAAGCGGCGTAGTTCCCGTAGCAGTAGTGGACCCGAATCCGGTCGCGGGGCAGCCCCTCCACCGCCCGGTTGATCGCGTCGACGTGGTGCGGCAGCGCCTCGTAGAAGTCGATCCCCCAGTCCGTGGCGGTCTGCTTCCCCATCGCAAGGTCGGGTGCGTCGATCTGCAGGACGACCCCCGGCACGCCCAGGATCGCCTTGTACTCCTCGCGGAGCTGGGTCGCGAGCGCCTTCAGGTAGTCCAGATGGTTGGGGTAGACTTCGGGGTTGTTCGGATAGAAGATGGTAATCACCCCGGGGGAGGGCGCCGGCAGAAAGACGCTGTGGGCCCCTTCCTCGTGAGCGATCCTCACCGCATCCGTGGCCGCCCGGTGGGCCGCCGCCTGCCCCCGGTACACCAAGGGCGCGATGATCTTCGGCAGTGCGAACGCCTCCCGGGTCGTGGCCAGCAGGGCGCCCAGGGCCGGGTTCGAAGTTTGGAACTCGTCGATGAGCTCCGGTGAGAAGGGCATTGCGACCCTTTCGGTTCGAGAGAACCCCTCGAACCGGTGGGGCAAGAAGGTCGTGTATCCTGCGACCCGTTGTTCACCCGGCGAGACCTGGTCGAGCCCGAACGAAGCTCCCGCGGGGTGGAGCTGGTCTCGGATCGCCGCTCGTTCGGCGTCCAGGTAGGTCTTCTCGTGTTCGGCGGAGATCTCGCCCGTCGGGCTCTGCGCGAGGAGCGCAAGGACCTCCGGCGGTCGGTACCAGCTTCCGGTCATGGTGGTTCGGTACGGCATGTTCGTCCCGCGGGGTCGGGCCGGTGAGCTACTTCAACGTTCTCCCGGCGGGCCACTTACACGCCACGAAACCGACTGACGCGACCGGAAATGTCAGGTTTCCCGAGACAATGCTTATCATGAGCAGGGATGCTGGCCTGCCGAGCCGAGGGAACTCGGCCGTCCGAGCACACCAATGCGGGCCCCTCGTCGGATTCCAAAGAGCCTCCTCGTCGTACTGATCGCCGCCCTGATGGCGGTGCCCGCGATCGCCCTTCTGTCGCCGGCGTCGGGGACGTCAACTTCTGGGTCGGTGGGGCCCTCCGTGCTCGCGAGCACCTGGACCACGTCGGCCCTGGACCACGCCGCGACGAAGACCTTCCCCTACACCGAGCTCGGCCGCACGGTTCCCGGTGCGGTCTCGAACGGTCCTCTCTCCTCGACCGAATCCGTGCCGATCCTGGTGACGTTCAACTTCGCCAACTCCTCACGTCTTGCAAACCTGCTCGGAAACCTGCAGGACCCGCACTCTCCACAGTACCATCACTACCTTACCGCGACCGAGTTCGATACTGAGTTCGGTCTCTCGCCCGCCACCTACGAAAGTGCCCTCCAGTACTTTCAATCGCTCGGGGCGACCCAGGTCCACTCCTACGCCGACCGAGTGAGCCTCTCCTTCGACGCGAGCCCTTCGGTCGCCGCGTCGATCTTCCATACGTCGCTGGCCTCCTACGGGCTCCACGGTCAGGGCTTCTACGCGCCGACCGCCGCCCCTCAGCTCCCGGACCCTCTCGCCTCGATCGTCGCCGGGGTGGACGGACTCAGCTCCTACTCGGCGCTGGTCAACCACCCGCTCCACACCGCTCCTCAGATCCGTTCCGGAGGCGTCCCCGCGGGATCTTCCCCCATCCCGCCGATCAGTGCCTATCCGACCCCCGTCCAGAGCGGGGGGTTCCAGTTCGAGTTCGCTTCGGATTTCCAGGTGGCCTACGACCAACGGTCCCTGTTCGCCGAGGACGGATACCCGACCGACATGGTGGCGGCGACGATCCTGGGCTCCGGGACGTACGAAGGGAACCCGATCACGACGCCTTGGGGCAACCTGGTGACCGGGGAGAACGTCGGGCCGTTCGTTCCGCACGATATCTACGACTTCTACAACCAAACCCTTCCGGCGGGAGAACCGCACGCGACCATCGCCGGAGTGCCATTGAACGGCGCTCCTGCGCCGGGACCGCTCGCCTCGTTCGACAACACCAGCGCCAATGTGGAGAACACCCTCGACCTCGAGATGCTCGGGTCGACCGCCCCCGGAGCCCACCTCTACAACGTCTATGGGCCGTCGCTCTCGAACACCTACCTCGACGACGCGTTCGCCTTCATCCTCAACCCGAACGCGACGTACGCCGCGCTCGACAACGTCTCCGTCATTTCCAACTCCTGGGGAGGGACCGACGCGTTCGACGCCGGATGGAACAGCTCACTGGCGAGCGCCGCCGCCCGGGGGATCACCGTCCTCGCCTCCTCCGGCGATTCCGCCTCGAACCCCAACGGAGACGGAGGCAGCTTCGACCCTCCCGGGCAGACCACCCTCTTCCCGGCGTCGATGGCGTACGATACCTACGGGGTGGTGGCGGTCGGTGGAACGACCGTCACGCTCGACCCGACGAGCCTTCAGATGACCTCGAACGTGGTGTGGAACCAGACGGCCGCCTGGGACAGTCCGAACCCTGCCGCCGGCTCCACCGGCGGGGTCAGTGCGATCTTCCCGGAGCCGGATTGGCAGAACGACTCCAGCGCGAACGCGGTCATCCAGGGCGGCGGACGAGGTGTCCCCGACATCGCGGCCATCGCGAACAACACGATCATGACCCTGACGATCGGCGGCATCGAGTACAACGCGTCCAACGCGTCCCTCGGCCGCTTCTTCATCAATGTCGCGGGCACGAGCATCGCCTCTCCGCTGACGGCGGGGATGGTCGTCGACGCCGACCACGTGATGGGGCAGTTCGGATCGGGCTGGCTCGGGTTCCTCGACCCGACGCTCTACCCCCTGGCCAACGCCCAGTACACCCCGGCGAACTCGGTGGTGACCCCGAGCACCGGGTACATCGCCACCGGAGCGTACAATTCCACGCTGCCGACCCTCCCGTTCTTTGACGTCACCGTCGGCCGGAACTTCGCCGACTCGGCGCTAGTGGGGTACGACCTGGTGACCGGATGGGGAACGATGGACGCGTACAACTTCACGATGTACTTCGTGAGCTACCTCCCCTCGAATACTCCGGGAGACCTCGCCTCGGTCCTCGCCAACTTCAATCTCACCGGGCTCCAGGTCACCTCGACCAGCCCCTACTACAACGCCTCCATCCAGCAGAACTTCTTCGTGGCGAACGCGCTCGGCGCACCGATCTACTGGGTTCAGAACGTGATCTACATCAACGGCTCGCCGGGGGCCTGGCAGATGAACTTCAGCGGCTGGGTCGTCTTCCCCTACTGGGGGATCTACCCGTCCGCGACGATCTACGAATACAACTTCCCGGTCACCGGGCAGGTACTCAGCACTCCGCTCGACTTCTCGATCGAGACGACGCTGCAGAACACGACCATATTCGATGGCCAATCGGTGCAATTCTCCTTCGGCATTCCCGATGCCACCCCGCTGACCCTCCCGCTACCGGGCGGGTCGTACATCCTCGGCAACCTGTGGAACAACTACTCGTGGGAGGGCAACGAGTTCTCGAACAACCCCCTCGAGAACGGCGCCGCGGGCAGCCTCTCGCCGCAGTTCGGACTGGTCGGTGGACCGAGCGGGGGGCTCGGAACGTTCACGGGCACGACCGGCGGGAATCTGCAGCTCATGTTCCAGCGGTTCGGATCCTCCAACTGGGTTCCCGGCGCGACCCAGACCTACGGCGAGACGAACGACCAGACGGGGGAGAGCGCGTCCGGCATCAGCTGGACCCTCACGACCGCGGCGAACCTCTCCAAGGGGACCCCGGCCAACTGGACCCTCGGTGTCTCGTCCGGCTCTACCACGCAAGGGGTCCTGATGTACGATTCGGCTCGGTTCGTGAGCACCACGCCCGTGACCGTGACGGTCACGGGGCTTCCTCCCTACACCTACTGGAGCTTCTTCCTCAACACCGGGCAGGGGTACGACACCGATTACGGCTCCATCGTCCTCCATCTGGCGAACGGAACCTACTACTGGAACACCCTCCCCCCGTCCGATTACACGCTCCCGGCGGACCACGGAGAGCTGGTCGTCTCCGGGACCGCCATCCAGCTCACCCTCGCGTTCACCGTCGTGACCTACAACGTGACGATCTTCGCGATCGCCCTGCCCGCCAACTACGTCTGGTGGGCGAACGTGACGCAGGATTTCCGGGGCGTGATCACCGATTACGTCTACGAGACGAACGCGAGCAGTCTCACGTTCGCGCTGGGCAACAGCTCGCTCGTGGTCGGGTTCGCCGCTCAAGAGAACTGGACGGGCGTGCCCCACCAGACGGACCTCACCATCACCGGTGGGGCGGTCTCCTACGACGAGGCGTTCTCCCCGCCGCCCAAGTTCATGACGTCGTTCGTCGTGCAGGGATTGCCGAAGGGCACCGACTGGGTCCTCAACGTCTCCGGCCAGCCGACCGGTACCAACACCACGGGCGCCAGCGTCAACCTCTCGCTCAAGAACGGGAGCTATTCCTACGTCGCCCACACGCCCCTCGTGGGGTACTTCGCCACGTCCGGTGTGTTCGGGGTCGACGGGTACGCCCACGAGATCTTCGTGTCGTTCCTTCCGGCCGTGTATGAGGTCTCGTTCACGGAATCGGGATTGCCCACCGGGAGCCTGTGGGGGCTCCAGATCCAAGGGGGTCCGTACTTGAGCTCCAACGGTGTACAGCTCAACTGGACGGCCGGGAACGGGACCTACAACTATACGGTCCTCAGCGAGCCGGCGGGATGGTCTGCGGGGGTCTTTACCCACGGCCAATTGGTCGTCGACGGAGGACCGTCCGCCGTGGCGGTCCAATTCACGCAGGTCACCTACGCGATCACGTTCCAGATCAGCGGGCTGCCACTCGGAACGAGCTGGGGCCTTTCACTGGACGGGGCCGCGACCAACTCCACGACCGCCTCCAGCCTATCGTACTCCCTACCGAACGGTACGTACTCCTTCTCGGTGTCGCTGCCGAACGATTGGATTTCGACCCCCTCGTCGGGGAGTTTCAGTGTCACCGGCGAAGGCGGGACCTTCCAGCTCGTCGCGTCCGAGAAGGCCGCCACCTCGAGCAGTTCCGGGCCGCTGGGGCTCGGTGCCTGGGGATACGCGCTCCTCGCCCTGGCGGTGCTCGTCATCCTGGTCGTGGCGGGCGTCCTCCTGTGGACGCGCCGACCCCCCGAACCTTCGTCCGCGACGGAGGCCCCCGAGTCGGGCACGGCGGACGGGCCGGGTCCGGACGGCCGATAGGTCGAGCGGCCCGGTCTCTGGGCCCGTCGCGGGTTCTCGGATCAGTCGCTGGCGCCTCGTTTACGGGGGCTACCCGTCGACCGGAGCGCGTCCCGAAGGATGCGAGCGTGGTCGAACGCGAGGGTAGGGAACGGGTGGAGCGGCACCCACTCCGCCGACGCGGCATCATCGCCCCCGCGCGGAACACCGCCCGGACCGTGGACGCGGAACACGACGGAGACCGTGTGCTTGCGGGGGTCGCGGTCGGGGTCCGAGTAGACGCCCACCAACGACCCCACTCTGCCGGTGAGGCCGGTCTCTTCTCGGAGCTCGCGGAGCACCGCCCTCTCGACCGTCTCCCCGATCTCGACGAACCCGCCCGGCAGCGCCCACGACCCCCGGAATGGGGGACGGCCGCGGCGGACGAGGAGCACGCGTCCGCGACGGAGCCAGAGCGCGTCGACCGCGAGGGAAGGTCCGGGATACCGCCGGGTCATCTCCCGAGGAGTCCGCCCGCGGGAATAAGGTCGGGGGCCCCCCCGAAGGGCAGGTCGGGGTCGGTGCCGGGGAATCATTAAGGCGGTGCGTCCGGTCGGCGCGGGGACGATGCCGATCGTTCGGGCGAAGGCCCCGCTCCGGATCAGCTTCGCCGGTGGCGGGACGGACGTTTCTCCGTATCCGGAGGAGAAGGGCGGAGCGGTGCTCAACTGCACCATCAGCCGGTTCGCGTACGTGACGCTCGAGGCGGCCGACGACGGCCGAGGGTCCGTCTCGGTCGAATCGCTCGACTACAACCTGTCGGTCGACTACGCCAAGCCCGAGGACCTCGTCTACAACGGGGAGCTCGACCTGGTCAAGGCGGCCGTGAACGTCCTCCGACCGGCGAACGGTCGGCGGGCCGAGTCCCTGAAGCTGTTCCTCCACTCGGATGCTCCCGTCGGGACCGGGCTCGGGAGCTCGTCGACCATGTGCGTCGCGATCGTCGGCGCCTTCCAGCGCCACCTTCGGGAGCACTGGACGCCGTACGAGGTGGCGGAGCTCGCCTATCGGATCGAACGGACGGAGCTCGGGTTCAAGGGGGGGCGTCAGGACATGTACGCCGCCGCGTTCGGCGGGTTCAACTTCATGGAGTTCGGCCCGGAGCGGACGGTCGTGAATCCGCTCAAGATCTCCGCGGAGGTCGCGAACGAGCTCGCCTACCGGCTGCTGCTCTGCTACACGGGGACCAGCCATTATTCGGCCGACATCATCGAGCGCCAGCAGCGCAGCTACACCGAGAAGCAGGAGACGACCGTCCGGGCGCTGGACGCGACCAAGGCCCTCGCGATCGACATGAAGAACGAGCTCCTGCGCGGCAACATCGACGAGATGGGCCGTCTCCTGGACGAGGGCTGGCAGTTGAAGAAGCAGTTCACGGAGGGGGTCTCCAACCCGCAGATCGACGACTTCTACGAGAAGGCCCGGGCCGCGGGGGCGCTCGGCGGGAAGCTCGTGGGCAGCGGCGGCGGGGGGTACATCCTCCTGTTCTGCGATTTCGCCCGGCGCGCCCAGGTCGCGAAGGCCGTGCAGGCTTCCGGCGGCTCCGTCACCGACTTCTCCATCGAACCGGCCGGTGTGCAGGCCTGGTCGGTCCGCTAGACCCGCGAGAGGAGCCCCGGTGGACCTCGCGCTCTACCTTCCGGCCGTCCTGGCGGCGTTCCTCATCACGCTGCTCGAGATGACCGAAGTGGTCATCCTGGTCATCGCGGTGAGCGCCGACCACCCCACCGCCCGTCCGGGCGCGACCGGCGCCGTGGTGGGCGTGGCGGTCGTCTCCGGGATCGCCGTCGCGGTCGGGGCCGCGATCGACCTCATCTCGCACGCCTACCTGCTCTACGCCTCAGCGGTCCTGCTCGCCGGGTTTGGGGTGTTTCTGTACCGGAGCACTCTCCGGTCCTACCGGCGGGCGGCGTTGCCCCCGGGGTCGACCCCGCCCGGCAAGTTCGCCGGCGCGGTCCAGTTCGGCACCGGCCTCACCTCCGGGGCCGTCGAGGCGGTCGAGGTGGTCGTGGTGCTTCTGGGGATCACGGCCGCCGGATATGCCTTCTCGGCGATCGTCGGAGCCCTGATCGGGGGCGCGATCCTGGTCGTGATGGCACTCCTCATCCACGAGCGGCTCCGCCGGATCAAGGTCCCGTGGCTGAAGTTGTTGGGCACGTCGATGTTGTTCACCTTCGCCACCTTCTGGTTTGGAGAGGCGATCGGACTCCAATGGCCCGGCGCCGATCTGTTCCTGATCCCACTGTTCCTCATCGCACTCCTCCTTTCCCGGGTCGCCGTCGAGGCAGGTCTTCGAGCCGCCCCCGCCCGGCCGGTCGCTCACTGATCGGGATGGATGGTCCGCGTCTGCCTCATCGAGAGCCCCCGCGCCCTCGATCGGGGAAAAGGAAGGAAGGGGTTGGCCTCGGAAGTGCCCGGGGTCGGATTACACCGGGATGATCTTCCGACCGTAGTTCCAGTTCGTCAGGTCCGCCGTCGCGACGAACCAGGCGAGCAGGCC
>JBEKJG010000019.1:0-43784 GCA_050011355.1 Thermoplasmata archaeon
GGTCGGGACGCGTATCCGGCCCAAGAGCTCGCGAGAGACGTTGGGGTAGGGAGTATCCGTCTCCTGCACCGTCCTCCCGTTGTCGAGCATCATCTTCCGGATCGGCTCGGGAAGCCGTTCCAGCACCCCGGTTCGGTCCTCCACTCCGTCCAGGTTCCGTTGCACGGCGGTGAGGGTGTCGTTCCGACGCAGCGCCTCGATCGCGGGACCGTTGGAGGTTCGGAGAAATCTCGACGCCGACAGTGCCACTCGAGGGTGCCGGAGGAGCAGGCCGAACGCCTGGCCTCGGCTCTTGGGGTCCCGGAGCAGCAGAGAGGCGATCGCGGGCTCGACCAGGGTGAGCGACCGCAGCAGTTCGGGGTAGCGAGTGGCGAGGTAGGCCGCGATGAACCCGCCGTACGAGTGTCCGACCAGGTGGACGGGCGCCGGGCCGACCGCCCGGATCAGGCCGGCCAGGTCGGAGGCATTGTTCTCCACCGTGCTGTCGGATAGGTCACCGGTCCGGGAATTTGGGAAGGCGTATCGCCGGCTGTAGGTGACGGTCCGGAACTCATCGGCCAGCGCGGGCACCTGGGCATCCCATGCCCGATAATCCGTAGGTATCCCGTGGACGAGTACGACGGTCGGGCCGGTCCCCTGCTCGGACCAGAAGAGGCTCACGCCCTCGACATCCACGGTGGTCATGGGGTCCTCGGGGGCTCCTGCGACATAAAGCGAGCTCGCCTGCGGCCCGGGGCGAGGCCCGAAGAGCGGTCGGAGCTCCTACTTGCGCAGGCGCTTCCGGTGGGGCTTCGCGCGGGAGGGTTGGGCCTTGAGCCCGCAGTGCCGGGCGAGGCGGCGGTGCTCCGCCGGACTGATCCATTCGACCTTCAGGTAGTCCATCAGCTGGCGGGTCGTCATCCCGATCCGCTGGCCCTCCTCGACGGTGAACCGGTACGCCTCGATCTCGGACGGGGCGTCGACGTAGCTGAGCTTCGGATAGAAGAGCGGCTCGCCCGCGCGGAACTGCTTCACGTGGCAGAGCTCGTGCACGATGTCGAGGTAGACGGTCCGGAACTCGCTGTCGCTGAGGTGGTGCGTGCTCACGAGCAGATGGCCGTCCACGTCGCTCGTCCCCATGTAGCCGAACCGGGCGGAGAAGAACTCGACCTTCAGGGACCGGAGGACCTGGCCGGTCTTCGGACCGAACAGGGAGCGCACGGCCGGGTTGTTCTCGAACCCACGGAAGTACGTCGAGAAGGGATGCAGCTTCGTCGGGGCGCGTCGCTCGATCCGTACTCCCAGGCCGCTTTCCACGGTCATCCGCCGTTTCCTCGGGGGCGGGGAGAGCCGGGAGGTCTAAGCGGCTTCGGGTTCGAGGGATGGGTTTTCGTAGAGGATCTGCCCAGCCCGAACGGTCGCGCGGACGCGGGCGAACGCCCCGAGGTCCTCGATCGGGTCGCCCTCGAGGACGACCAGGTCCGCGCGCGCGCCGGCGGTGACCGTGCCGACCTTCTTTTCCACCCCGAACCGCAGGGCAGGGGCGGTGGTCAGCATCCGCAGGATGCCTCGCGTGTCGAGTCCGGTGCGGGCCAGGGCGCGGAACTCTCCCTCCGTCGCATAGTCGGTCATGTACCCCACATCCGTGCCAAAGAGCAACTGTCCGCCGAGCTCCCGGAACTGGCGGACCACCTCGTGGATGGGGCCGAGGTACGTGTCGTTCGAAGAGACCGTGTCTTGGAACATCTTGAGGGTCGGGGTCATCCCCATCTGTCGGTCGACCATCTCCTGGATGACCGCCCGGTCGACCCCCTCGGCGGTGTCCGGCGGATGGGCGAGGACGTCCACGCCCGATCGCATCGCGACCCGCGTGCCCTCGAGATTGGAGGGATGGCTGTAGACGATCTGGCCGTGCGCGTGCGCGGCCATGACGGCGGCACGCGCGACCGGCTCGGGCATGGTGGTGACCTTCCCGCGCGCGACATAGGAACCGGTGAACAACTTGAGCAGGTCCCGGCCGCCCGCGACGTTCTTCTCGACGAACCGTGCCGCCGCGGTGGGGGTCGACGGCTGCGGGATGAATCCGTACGCCCAGAACGGGATTGTACCCCGGAGATAGTACGGGATGCCGCGCGGCGGATAGACACCGGTTCCCGAGGTGTAGACCGTAGGCCCGAGCAACTCTCCCGATCGGATCCGCTGACGGAGCGGAATCGTGACGCGGGGGTCCGAGCCCGTGTCGACCGCCGTCGTAAATCCGCGGCTCGTGAGCATGTCGCGCAACTGGCCGTTGAGGATATCCGGGGGCTTTCGCGCCGACGACTTCCACTTGGGCTCAGTGAAATGGACGTGGGCATTCCAGAACCCCGCCACGACGGTGCATCCTTCGGCCGAGAGCTCCCGGGCCGCGGGGGCTGCAATCTCGTCGGGACCCACCCGGACGATACGACCGTCGCGCACGAGGACCGACCCCTTCGAGATCGGTGCCGAATCCGGAGTGGGATAGACCTTCGCGTTTCGGATCGCCAGGCTTAGGGCGCCGGCCTCAGCGGCAGGGGCTGGTCCGCGCACGGATTCACCCCACCGGCGGCGCACGAACGGGGCTGCGCGCCGCGGGCCCGCAGGGGAGGTTGCTCCGACCGCCCGATGGCGAGACCGTCTCCCCGGCGTACGGTCCGGGCGACCTGCGTTCGGGCATGACCGTCATCGGCCCTGAGGTGACCTGCGGGTCATTAGACCTGCGAGACACGAGAGGACTCATTCTCCGGGCCAGCTGCCGCCGACCCGACTCGCCCGGGAAAGTGGTCCGCTCAGGGGCGCGCCGAAGCGGGCGGGCTGGTCGCCGGCGGCGGCACGACTCCGGGGAGGGTTTCCCGGAGGAACTCCTTCTCCTCCCACATGTCGTAGGCGATCGCCGTCGCCGCCATCTGGGTGATGATCCCGAATGCCGTCACCACATGGACGAACAGGAGCGCGTTCCAGACGGTGAGCCCGAAGAGAATGGGCCACCCCGCGCCCACGTTGAAGAAGAGGAGCGGCCCGAGGAAAGCCATGAACACCGAGAGGGAGAACGTCGCTGAGGCGATCCGCTTGACCCGTCCGGGAACCGCGGTCGTGCGCAGCGCGCGGAAGTTAAAGTACGCGATGGCCACGATGACGAGCCCAAGACCGATGTGCAGGTACGTGAGGAAGGGCTGACCCTCCGGGATCATCGCCAGCAGGAACTCGACCAGGACGACCCAGATCGCGCCGTACAGCGCCGCCCAGAGGCGCATGGACTCCCCGCTCGGTGAGTGGACCTAGATCGGCCTTACTCCTCCGTCAACCTGTACTTACCTCGTCGCGGCGGAACTCGAGCGCCGGGGGTCGGTCAAGCCCGTTCGACGGGGTGGGTAAGTACCAACCGTGCCGGTCTCCGCCGAGGAGGATATGACCAACCCCACCGGTTTCGGAACGCCACCGGCCGCCTACTTCCCGACCCCGCCCATGTACGATTACTCCCAGCACTACGCCGGATTGGGAGCTCGGTTCGTCGCGGCCATACTCGACCTGCTCCTTTTGCTGCTCGCCACCGCTCTGGTCGCGCTCCCGTTCGGGGTTCTCGCCTCTGCGGTCGTGTTGACCGGGAACGCCCCAGCCTGGGCGCTAGGGCTCATCTTCGGTCCGCTCACTCTCATCCTCGTCGTACTCTGGCTGTTCTACTTCACCTACTTCGAGAGCGCCACGGGCCAGACGCTCGGCAAGCGGGCGATGGGGATCCGCGTGGTCGACCCGACCACGGGTCGCCCCCCGACCCTCACGATGGCCCTCGTGCGGAGCGTGGTTCGAATCGTCGACTGGCTGCCGTTCCTCTATCTCGTCGGATTCCTCGTGGCGTTGGTGACGTCCCGGAAGCAGCGCCTCGGAGACCTGCTGGCGGGCACGGTGGTCATCAAGGGCTGATCGGGGCCGACCCCCGACCGCGGACCGTTGCCCTCAGCCATCAACTGGGGTCGCCGCGGGCGGCGGGGCCGTACGTGCGACGATTTCGCCGGGATGGCGCCACCAATAGTAGAGGATCAGGCCGACCACGGCCGCCCGGGCGTAGATCGAGAGGCCCATCAGCCACGACGGGACGTCGAGGCTGAAGTTGCCGCCCTGGAAGGTCGTCACGATGTGCGAGCCCTGGAACCCGAGCTGGCCGGAGATCCACGGACCCAACGGCTCGTGGAAGCCGAAAATGAGGTTCCCGATGAAGAAGTAGCCGACGTCGTTGAACAGCGAGACGAGGAGGCCGAGGCTCGTCGCGAGCGGCCAGGACCGCCATCCCTCGAAGACGATCAGGACCCCAAACGGGGCCATGTAGGTGAGGATGAGCCAAATCCCGTACCCGGGGACGCTCTTGCCGAACAGGTCGATCCAATTGATGAGGATGAGGCCGTAGAACGCCGCGAAGAGGATCAGTTTCAGGAGAACAAACTGCCGCGCGTCGGTCGGTCGGAGCCCCGCGACGATCGTCTCGATCCCCCCGATGAGGAGGATCACGCCCACCAGAATCGCGAAGGCCGCAATCGCGAGCCCGTAGAACGCGAGCGAGAGCAGGACCAGCACGACGCTGAGCACGCCCGTGCCGAGGACCGACCCTCGCAGCCAGACGGGGAGGGTCACTCCGTTCGACTGGAGGATGCGCCCGAGCCCCTGCGAAATGAGGGCGATGGCCAGGACGAAGACCGCCGCCGTCGCCGCGAGATCGGGGTCCAGTCCGGCGAACGTCGCGAGGGCGAGGGCGACCAGTCCGATCCCGATGACGCCCCACGGTTGCAGGACCCGCCACCAGGTGCGGGGGTGGAGCAGCTCGGGGAGCTGCGACCCCATCAGGCGGCCTCCGGCCAACACAATCTGTGCGCCGGAGAATCCCACTGCGGTGGCCAGCAGGAGAGTGAGCGTTTCGAGGGAGAGCTGAGGCTGTGCGAGCACCACGATCGCGAGCCCGGCGGAGACCAGCCCGAGGAGTATCTGGGCGAGGCGTCCGAGGTCGACGCGGAGTTTCCGCTCGGTGCTCGAGGGGGGCCCCTTCGGGCCGGTCACCCCGAGGCCAGTGTCCGAGGTCGTCAATTCCCCGTCCGGATTCGGCCCGGGGACTCCTCCGCGGATTTTAGACGTTGCGTGATTTGTGATGCGCCTCCCTGTCCGGGGGCCGAGCGTCGAGCCCGGAGGTCGAGTCGGTGGGCCTCTCGGCCCGCCGACCCGTGAGGAAAGGGTTGGGGAACGGTCCGGTTCGAGCTGCCCCTAGGCCGCCGCGGGCACCGCCGGAGGCGTCTCCTTGACCTTCCGGGGGGTCGGCTGGAACTCGGCGATCGCTGCCCAGCGGGGGAACCGCTTCTCGATCCAGTAGTCGAGGCTCCACTTGCTGGGTCCGAACGTCGCGTTGATCAGCATGAGCGAGACGAACAGGAGGGCGTACATCGCTCCCGTGCCGATGTCCGTGGACGACGGGCCGTACGGTCCGCCGAATCCTTCCGGGACCGCCCAGATGAACAGGCTCAGGAGGGCACCCCCGACGTAGGTGATCTTGCGCATGAACCCGAAGAGGAGCGCGAGGCCCAGCGCGAGTTCCAGCGATCCCACGAGGTAGACCCAGAACGCCGTATTCCCGTTCACCTGGGTCGCCCAGAAGGAGAACCATCCCTGCAACCACGCCGGTTGTCCGCTGCCGGAGACTTCCCCGGAGAACGCGTTGACGAACCCCGCCTGGAACTTGAGCGAACCGTCGATCACCCAGATCGCTCCGAAGAGCATCCGGAACAGCGTCTTCAGCACATGCGCATTCCTCGGCCACCATCCCTCGACCGCCACGATCGTCGTTTGAGTCTCAACCATCCTCGGCACCTTGGCGCGGGGACCGAGGCGGGGTAGATGAACCGTCGGTGAACTGGACTTGATGGGATGGGGCCCGCGCCGGGCTCAGTAGCCGCGGAACATCTCGTAGTCGATGTCGTCTTCCGGGATTCCCAGGGTGTGGCCGAGGATCCCCACGACCTCTCCGACCATCTCCGGTAGCCCGGCGACATAGTAGAGTGGTCGGTCCAGCGGCTCCGCGGCCTCGCGGATCCACTCCGCAGAGATTCGCCCGACCCGGCCCTCCCAACGCTCCGTGGACTCGGTGGGACGCGTGACACTGTACTGGACGCGGAGCTGCGGAGAACGGAGGGCGATCCGGTCGAGCTCACCCCGGAACACGAGCTCTTCCGGAACACGGGCCGAGTAGAGGAGGCGCTTCGGGACGGCGTTCCCGGTGTCCTCGGCGTACCGCAGCATCCCCCGGAACGGCGAGATTCCGATCCCCCCGGCGAGGTAGACGCTCGGCCGCGTGCCGTTGAAGAGGAAGGCCCCGAGCGGACCGTGGACCTCGGCAGGGTCGCCCGGCCGAAGGCGCGAGAGCGCTTGCTTGAACGGCGTGTCGGTGATCTTGCACGTCACCGCGATGTGGTCGCGTTCGCTGGGACTGGAGGAGAGCGAGAACGTGCGAACGGCTCCCCAGGGGTCATTCACTCCCGGCAGCGCGAGCCGGACCGCCTGGTTGGAGAGGTAGTGGAATCCGGACCCCTCGGTCGAGAATCGGAACGTCATCACCGAGGGCGATTCCCGTCGGCTGTCGAGCAGGGGAAGCACGACCCGTCGGGGAGGGGGCAGCGGCGGAGGGGCCGAGGTCACGGGCAGCACATGCGCTTCGACCCTCGCCCGCGTATAATGACTCAGTTTCGAGAGAGTGCGTCACGCCGGTCGCCCATCGTCGTCGCGTTCAACCCCGAGGGCGACCCGCGCTGTCCCGGCGAGGCGGGGCTCCGATAGCTCCCGAACGGTTCGGTGGACCGAGCGCTCACGCCCGGCGCGCCCGTTTCGCTGGCTTCGTCGGAGGTCGAACCTGGGAGGGAAAGACACGGTTCCCGCTTCCCTTACGGGAATCCAGGTCGTCGATCGAGCTCAGGATCATGACCGCTCCCTTTCCCCGCGGAGTCAGCCGGTACCGTTCGCGGGCCACGTGGGTGATGAGCCCGCTCTCCTCGAGCTTGCGCAGGTGGAAGGCGATCTTGGAGGTGTCGGTGAGATGGGCCGCCTCCATCGCCTGGGTGAAGCTGCACGTACCGTCCGCGAGGCGAAGGAGGACGAGACGTCGGATCGGGCTCGCCAAGGATTCGAGGGTCGTGTTCGCATCCGCGGACATGATGGAGGAGCGGACAGCGAGCGCCCCGGTCGCCGTGATCCGGGAAGGGTCATACCCCACGGCGAGCGGGCCCTTGCCCGCCAAGATCGCCCGGATCTCGCCGAGCAGTCGGGCGACGTCCTCCTCCCGGTGACGCTCGAGAAGCTGTTCGACCGCGGCCAGTACCACCGCCGCGCGGTCCTTCGGCATGACGAAATCATCGACCACCTCGCGGATCCGTACCGGGTTCTCCGGGTCGAGCGGGACGACGCTGACCTTGGGGGTGGTCACCCGGACGGGGGGTGGCGAGATGAGGAGCACTTCATACCCCCCTTCTGCCGCGAGGGTGCTGGCATACCGACCGGGGTCGAGCGGCTTCGCGCCTGCCCGCGTCAACGCGAGTTGCTGACTCACGAGCTCGAGGACCCGGTGGACCTGATCCGGCAGAATCGGCTTGCGAAGGTAATCGAACGCCCCCAGTTCTAGAGCCCGGATGGCGGTCTCGATGGTCGCCTTCCCGGTGACCATCACGACCAACATCCGGGGCCACCGCTCCCGGGACCGGGCGAGGAGGTCGAGTCCGCTCTGGCGACCCATGCGGAGATCGGTGAACATGACATCGAACTCTTCGCCTTCCAGGGTGGATATCGCGCGAGCGGCGGAGGGGACCGCGGAGGTGACATGGCCCGCATCGCCGAGCAGTGAACTCAATTCGTCTCGGAATTCGCGGTCATCGTCGACTACGAGAATCCGCATGGACCTGTCCTCCGACCGTTCGTTCGGCTCGAGCTCGGGCGCCCAGAGATGGGAGGCAAGGAATCGTATAACGATTTTCCGAGGTGGGCCGATACGAAGCGCCGGGACCCCGTCGCCGGTCGAGAGCCGGGGTCTCGGGGAACTCGACCCTCCCGACGGTCCTCCCGCTCAATCCGAACTAAGGGCGCCTATACCCCTCTTCCCCGGCTGGCACGATTTACCAAAGGGGCAACCAACATGGAGAACATCAGTGTAGACAAGAACGCAACCGTCACCGAGAAGATCGTCGAAGTACCCGTCGAGGCCGGCAAGGTCATCGTTCAGGCCACCGAGACACTCGGTCACGACGTGAAGAAGGGCGTCGTCGAAGGGGTCACCGTCGTCGCCGGCGCGACCGAGACCACCGCCCGAGAGATCGGAGCGGCGGGGCAGCACTTGGGCAAGGACCTCCGGACCGCCGTTACGCCCGACACGAAGTCGGACGTGGCCGTGGCCGCGCCGCCCGCGTGAGCGTGGACCGATGCTCGGCTGGATCGTCCTCGCGGTCGTGGTAGTCGTGGTCCTCGTGTTCTTCGGGTACTTGACCCTCTAAGGGTCCCCCGGAGACCGAGGAGCGCGACGAGTCGACGGCGCCCGGACCCACCGTCCGGTCGTCAGCGCCTAACCCTTTCCCGCCACCCCCTTGCGGTCTCGAACTTCCCGGTTCGCGAGCCGGTCCGAGATCGCGTCAACGAGTTTCTCTGGTCCTCGAGGTTTCGCTGCGGCCCACCGGGTCGGCTAAACTGGGGCGGGCCATCCGCGGGATTCGGCCGCCGGACCCGCCCCCCGGTGAGTTCGTCGCTTAGTTCTATTCAAGGGCGCCCTCATACCTTGCGACCGGGTTCGCGTCAACATGGCAGTACATCGCATCAGCCTGTTCGGCGCCCTGTTGATCGTCCTCGTGGCAATCGTCCTCCTCTTCCTGATCGGCCCCGTGGGACTGCTGATCCTGATCCTCGCGGGCGTGCTCCTGTGGTACGCTCTCGGCCCCGGCCGCGTGATCGTGACATCGACCGCCTGAACCGCGCGCTCCCCAACAGCTCGGCCCCTCCTCGTGGGACCCCTCTGGGGGTCGCCCGGGGGCGGGCCACCCCTACCGAGGGCGGTCGAGGTATCGGATCGCTTCCCGCGACGTTCGGTGCGCCATTGCCATGATCGTGATCATGGGATTCACGCCGGGGGCACTCGGAAACACCGAGGCGTCGGCGACGAAGACCCCCTCGGCGGCGTCGAGGGCACCGGTCGCCCGGACCGCGGCCCACTTCGGGTCGGAACCCATCGGGCACGAACCCATCAGGTGGGCGCTGAAGAGCATCGTCCGGTTCGGCACGACACCACGGACGCGGATCTCCTCGACCAGGGAGTCGAGTTCCGGAGGCGAGAACCGTTCGCCACGGGCCTCGGCGCCGGCCCCGCCGCTGTAGAGCGGAACGAGCCGCTTCGCTCCGGCAGCCGCGACGATGCGAGCCGCCGCTCCGAGACCGCGGGCCAGAGCAGCACGGTCGCCCGAGAGAAGGTCATACTCCACCACCGGGTCCCCGTGCCGGTCCACGCCGACCGTTCCCTCGCTCCGCTCGCGCACGAGAACGATCGTCGCCGTCGACCGGCGGTACTCCTGCTGCATCCAGCGCTTGTGAGTGCGTCCATCGGGCCACGGAAGGCTGAGCGCGACCAACCCCGGATGCGCGGGGGCCGCCTCGATCCAGAACCCATGGCCCGATCCCTCGAGGTCGAGGAACTTCGTCACCGCGACCGTCTGGGGTGGCCCCTTCCACGACCCCTGCTCGGACGGAAACACACCCGCCAGCGCGACGGTCGGATGTAGTCGGAGCCCCCGGCCCACGCGGCCGTTCCCGAGGTGCGACACCTTCAACAAGGCCGGGGTCGCGATCGCCCCTCCCGCGACCACCACGCAACGGGCCCGGACGTGGATGGGGTACTCGCGACCGTCCTCGGTCCGGTGCCGGCCGCGAATCCCCCGCGCCCGGCCCTGGTCATGCTCGACCTGCTCGACGGTCGTGCGGAACAGGAATCGGGCTCCCGCCGTTTGGGCCCGAGGGAGGTAGTTCAGGATCGTCGAACGCTTCGCCGAGTAGCGACAGCCGTAACCGCAGAAGTCACACCGTCCCTGGCATCCGACCGCGTTGCGCTCGATGCGGTGGAAGTCGATCCCCTCGCGGTAGCCGAGCGCGGTGCAGCCCCGGTAGAGCGCGTCGTTGTTCGCATTCAACGGGCTCTCACGGGAGTTGACCTCGAGATCTCGCCAGACCCGCTCGATGTCGGCCGCGAATTCGGGTCCCGTAAGGCCGAGGATGCCATACCGGTCCTGCCACTCCCGGAGGACCGGCGCCGGCGGCCGCAGGCAGGTCATCCAGTTGACGAACGTCCCGCCACCGCCGCCCCGCCCGGCCAGCAGGAGGAAGGCCAGGTCGCGCGTGGTGAAGGTGCCGGATCCGGCGTACAGCCGTTGGGTCATGTCGAATTCGTTGGCCCGGACGGTCGCCCCCGTCTCGTACGGCCCCGCCTCGACCACGAGCACGGAGGCCCCGGATTCGGCGAGATCGGCTGCCGCCACGCTTCCCCCGGCACCGGACCCGACCACCACGCAGTCCACGGAGAGGTCGAGAGGGCCGGTCGGTTCGAGGGGCCGAAGGGCGAGCGCGGCCGGCGGAGCGGGCGCCGGGTCGGTCGGCGGGCCGGGGTATCCGATCGACCTCCAGTTAGGGTTGGGGGCGCCGTCAGGACCGGGGACGGCGTAGAACAGGGAGGTGGCGAGCCGCTTCACCGCCTGAAAGCCCGCGCGCTTCAACCCGATCCGGCTGTCCCGCCATTTCCCGAGATACGCTTCCCGCTGGGGACCGCCGAGAGAGGAGAACCGGCTGGTCGTGCCACCCAGGAGCAGGTTCGTCCCTCGGGAGTCGAACGCGTGCAGTAACCGGCGGAATGCGTGCCGCTGCTCTTCGGTGTACGCCCGGACAAACAACCGTTCGATCTCCTCCGCGATCCCGAGGTCCCCGGCGGCACGCCGGTCGAATTCGGGGTCGCTCGCCCCGGACTCCTCGATGGACGGGAGGAGCGTATCGCACACCGCGGCCAGGGTAACCCGTTCGGCGTCGGTGAGGCCGGAGGTTGGGGTTGTCGTGGGTCCGTCGTTGGGAGGCGGTCGCCGGGGATAAGGGTTCGTCCTCGGACGCCGAGAACTAGGGGTCTCCCGCCGAGCCCCGGGGTCGTCCTTCCCCGCCGGCAGGGGTCGGGGTCCGATAGGTCACCGCATACAGTACGGCGACCGCGACCGCCAGGATGGAGCCGAAAAGGACTCCCGCCGCGGTCAGACCGATCGATTCGGATGCTTCGGCGACGCCGATGGTCGGGACAGCGAGCGCCAGGTAGCCGGCGGCGTAGAACCCGGCCAGCATTTCCCCCCGTTCCCCTTCCGGAGCGATGCGGTCGACCAGCGTGGTGCTGCCCATGAAGGTAAGTCCGACCGCACCGCCGAGGCCGGCGGAAACGAGCAGGATGAGCAGCAACTGGGTCAACGGTAGGAATACGACCAACGCGATGAGCGACCCCAGCAACAGAGGGAATCCGAGGAGGAGAGCGCGCCGGTCGCGGATCCGTGGGGTCGCGAGCTGGACGAGGGCGGCCGTGCCGAACATGAGAGCCACGATGCTGCCCGCGACGAGGGGACTCTCAATCCCCAAACCGACTCGGACGTACGACGGAATGAGGGCGGCGAACAGCCCGTAGATCGAGTAGCAGGCGGCGATCCCTATCGCCGCGACCCAGAACGGACGTCGCAACGCCTCCGGCACGGCGATGCGCTGGATCGCGGCCCCGGTCTTGACCCCGAGGGCGGTCGCCGTCTCCGGTGTGACGGAGACGGCGAAGAATCCGAGCGCGCACGCGACCAGGGGCAGCAGGTAGGCCAGGTGCGTGGGGTACGGCGCGAACTCGACGACCACCCCGCTCACCGCGACGCCCACCGCGAACCCTCCGAAGTTGGCGGCGACGGCGACCCGTGCGACGTGGTGCTGATCGTGCCGGGGTTCGAGGTCGCTCATGGCGGCGGTGGCGACGCTGGACGTGGCGCCGACGCCGAGGCCGCAGATCGCCCGGCCGAGGGTGAGCCATAGGACGCCGTTGGCGAACGCGAAGACGAGGGCTCCCAAGGCCGTCAGGGCCATCGCGAGATACAGGAGCTTCTTCCGACCGACCCGCTCCGCCATCGGGGCGACCAGGAACAGAGTGAGCAGAACTCCCAGGGTGTAGGCTCCGAACACGATGCCCAACGTTCCCGAGGAGAAACCGAACAGGCGCTCGTACACCGGGTAGAGCGGGGTCGGGGTCGCGGCCATCAATGAGGTGACCGCCAGGACGAACGCGGTCCAGCGGAACGCGCCCCGCGGTCCCCGGATCATGAGCGCCGAGAGCGCCGACCGGGGGGATGGGGCGTTCATGGTCGGCCAAGGGAATCCGAACCGTACATGGAGGTACTGGGTCCGACCCCATCCCCCTTGCACCGCATGGCCGTGGTCCTGCCCGGAACGTTCAGTGGACGCGAGCGGACCGGAGCTCCGGTCGCAGTTTCGGGTACCGCATGTGGAACCCTCGAAGGGTCGCTACGATCCGTTCGGACACGAACAGGTCGCGGAACCACTTTCGGTTCGACGGCACGACGTACCACGGCGCCCATGCCGTACTGGTCCGGGCGATCGCCTCCTCGTAGGCCGTCATGTAGTCGGCCCACCGGCCTCGATCGTCCAGGTCCTCCAGAGCGAACTTCCAGTGCTTGGTCGGGTCGGCCAGGCGTTCCTTCAGCCGGCGCTTCTGCTCGCCGCGGCCGATGTGCAGGAAGAATTTCAGCACGGTCGTCCCCTCCTGGACGAGCGTCCGCTCGAACTCGTTGATCTCGCGGTAGCGTCGCTCCCAGGCCTCCTTTGGGACGAGGTGGTGCACGCGAGTGACCAGGACGTCCTCGTAGTGGCTGCGGTTGAACAGGACCATCTCGCCGCGCGCTGGCAGTTGCTCGTGCACTCGCCAGAGGAAATCGTGGTCGAGCTCGTGGGCGGTCGGCGTACGGAAGGAGGCAACGCGGACCCCCTGGGGGTTGACCCCGGTGAAGACGCGGCGTATCGTCCCATCCTTCCCGGCGGAATCCATCCCCTGGAGGACGATCAGTACCCCGCGTCGGTGTTCCGCGTAGAGCAACTCCTGGAGTCCCCCGAGGTGGGCCGTGAGCTTTTCGAGCTCTCGATGTCCGTCGTCCTTGACCCCCTCGAACCCCGGCGTCGAATCGGGGTCGATGCGATCGAGCCGAACGGCGGCCCCGGGTCGAACACGGCACTCCTTCACGACGTACCAGCCTCCGTTCCCGGCGGCCCTCGAACGGGGGGAGCGCCGGGGAACGCCTCGAAGGGTCCAGCACCCTACGGGTCGAAGTAACTGTCGGGCGACGACCCTCGGGTGATCCCTCGCGCTTCATCTGCCCGGCGAGCCTATCTACCGTCGGCCTTCCGGCCGGCGGGAGGGCCCCGTGGATCTCGACCGATACGCCATCCGTCCGTTCGCCGAAACGGACTACGATGCCGAAGCGCGGCTCGATGAGCTCACCGACCCCGGGTTCGCCCACACCGCGGAGGAGATCCGGCACTGGGACCACCTCGAACAGTTGGTGCCCGGCCGGTTCCGGCTGCAGCTCGTGGTCGACGAACGGTCCACCGGGCGGACCGTGGCCTTCGGAGACCTCTCGCACTCGTCGTTCAACTTCCATCCCGACAAGTATTGGATCTCCGCGACGGTCGACCCGGCCCACCAGGCCCAGGGCATCGGCACCGAGCTCTACTCCCGACTCGAACGGGCGGCGGTCGAGCAGAAGGCGATCTGCCTCTGGACCAGCGCACGGGCCGACGATCCCCGGGGGGTACGGTTCATCGAGCGGAACGGGTTCGCAACCCTCCGCAAGACCTGGCGGTCGCGTCTGGACGTCACGGAAGCGAACCTCGAGGCCCTGCCGGACCGCACGGCGGCCCTGGCCGGCGAGGGGATCCGGGTCTCCACCCTCGCGGAGGAGGGACGGAATCGGCCGGAGGTACGCCGGCGGATCTACGACCTCAGCCGCGTGGCGTCGGCCGACGTGCCCCGACTGGGCGACTACACGCCGGTCTCCTTCGAGCAGTTCGTGCAGATCGATATCGAGAGCCCGGACAGCTTGCCGGAGGCGTTCTTCCTCGCGGCTCGGGGCGACCAGTTCGTGGGGCTGACCGTGCTAGGGCGGGAACCGCAGCGACCGGACACGCTCCACGTGGGGTTTACCGGTACCCACCCGGAATTCCGGGGTCGGGGTATCGCCTCCGAGCTCAAGCGGCGGGCGGTCGAGTATGCTCGGGATCGCGGCATTCGATACCTGGTGACCAACAACGATTCCCTCAATCGCCCGATCTGGGCGATCAACGAGAAGCTCGGGTTCCGGAAGATGACGACCTGGCTCCAGGGTGAGAAGGGACTGCGCCCGTCCGGCGCCGCGTTATAGAGCGCCGGCGATTTGCCCGGCCGTGCCGGCTCGCGGTTCGGACCCGCTTCGGTTCTACTGCGTCCGCCTGCTCGTCCGGGATTTTGCCACGTCGTGGCGGTTCTACCGGGACGTGCTCGGTCTCACACCTTTGAAGGGCCACGGGACGCCGCCATACGGGGAGTTCGTCCAGAAGGGTCGTGCCGTGGTCGCGCTGTTCGACCGGAAGCTGATGGCGTCCGCCGTGGGGCTCCCTGCCGGCACGAGCGCCGGCCGGTCTGTGGGGCGTTCGGCGCTCATCTTCGAGGTGCGGGACGTCAACATCACCGCCGGTCGGCTCCGCCGCAAGGGCGTCCGGCTGCTGAAAGGGCCGACCAACCATCCGGACTGGGGCCTCCGGACGATCCACCTTCGGGACCCGGACGGTCACCTCATCGAGATCTATTCGCCGATCCCGAAGTGAGTCCCGGCGTCGCGGAGAGCAACGCATCCCCCGATCGCTCGGACGTACCGTTCACCATCACGGCCCCGGTCGACGACGGGCGTTGGGTCGCGCCACCAAGGTATTTGCACCGCACCCATGTGCCAGTGCTCAGGCCGCCATGCCGTCCCCCGACGAGACCGAACTGGCCCAGCTCGACATCGACTACCAGTCCGCGGTCGAACGGAACGACGCCCCGACCATGGACCGGATCCTGCTCGACGGCATGGTGCTGGTCACCGGTTCCGGTCGGACCTACTCGAAGAAGGAACTTCTGGAGGAGGCCCGGAGTGGACGTGTCGTCTACGAACGGCAGGACGCCGACCAGCGGTCGGTCCGGCAGTGGGGAGATACCGCGGTCGTGACGGCGTTCCTGACCGCGAAGGGAACCGATGCGGGAACCCCGTTCTCCTACTGCGTCTGGTACACCGATACGTACATTCGAACGCCGACCGGGTGGCGCTACGCCCACGGCCAATCCGGAGCCCGGCAACCGGGCCCGGTGTGACGCTCACCGGAACTTCGCATTTCCCGGACGGTCGATCACGACCTGGAGCGTCTTGCGGCGCACCCAGTAGCCGCTCCGCAGGTCCCACGGGAGCGCTTCCGACCGGAAGCCGAGCGAACGATAGAGGGCGCCGGCCCTCGGGTTCTGACGCAAGTAGTTGAGGCGCACGTCCTCGGCCGGACCGGCCGACCGGAGCCCTTCCAACGCGCGCACCATCAGGGCCCGCCCCAGCCCGCGCCCCTGCCAGCGAGGGTCGACCGAGAGCGAGTCGATGTACGGACCGGCCGCGTCGCGTCGTGCAATCACGTTCCCGCGGATCCGCCCCTGGACGAGGACGACGAACGTGCCTTCGGGCAGCAGGGTCGGCCTCCGGTCGGAGAGGTGCTCGAGGTAGTCCCGGAGGTCCCGCTCGAGGTCGACGTGCGTCCACTGGAGCTGCCCCGGATAGTCGGCGTACGCCCGGCCGAGGAGCTCGAGCAGCGGGGGGGCATCTTCCGGGCCGGGAGGACGAAGGGTCCAGCTCGGGCCGAGGGGCGCCGCGGGGAGTTCCGCGTCCTTGGGGAACCGGACCCGCTCCCGGTCCAAATGGACCATGCCGCCCGGTTCGAGGACCGCGGACTCGTCCTCGAGCGCGACTCCCGGAAGCGCGTCCGGTAGGTAGAACGTCGGTCCGTCCAGGGGGGAGAACTCCTCGAACGCGCCCAACATGGCGGCGAGCGCGTCGCGGGAACGGTGCCGCTCGTCCAGGAACCACAGGAGCACTCGTCGCCCGGTCCGTGGGATCGACTCCCACGCGAGCGCCCCGCCCGCGGCCCCGTCGGGGTCCGTCCACCACCCCCACGAGAGTTCTCGCCGGTCCCGCCGGGCCCAGAGCTCTCGGACCGACTCCGCGCCCCGAACCGGGTCGAACCGGTCGAATGCGGCCAGGCACTCCTCGTCGATCCGCACCCCCGCCGGGGGCCGCGGGTCGACGACGATCCCCCCGTTCTCGGGTTCGCTCACCGGGCCCCCGGGCTCGCTTAGGTCATGAACGACGTGGGAGCGACCTCAGGATGGGCCGCGAAGTACTGGCGCGCCGGCTCCACCCGCCGGTCGAGCACGTCGACGACGGCGGCCTTCAGGTCCTGCGGATGCAGGCCGCCCGCCGTCCACGCCTCGAGGAAGGACTCCACGGTCTCGAAGGCGAGCGGCCCGCCGAACTTCGGAGGGCGAGGAACCTCGAACCGGCCCTCCCATGGGAAGACGACGTACCGAACGATCTCGACGATCGGGTTGCCTTCCACCTCCTTGGGCGGACAGAAGGCGCCCCCGATCCGCTCGGCGATGGTCGTGCGGGGAGAGGGGATGGGGATCCCCGAGGAGGGGTCGGATTTCGACATCTTCCGCTCCACGCCGCCCTCGGTCGGGTCCATCCGGCCGCCGCCCTTGAGGGAGGAGAGGAGCGGGGTG
The DNA here is from genome assembly GCA_050011355.1 of Thermoplasmata archaeon. Classification (GTDB taxonomy): domain Archaea; phylum Thermoplasmatota; class Thermoplasmata; order Lutacidiplasmatales; family UBA184; genus Lutacidiplasma. The sequence continues at coordinate 16,904 of JBEKJG010000019.1, forward strand.
TGGATCGCCACCGGCACGGGCCAGTGGTACTGATGCGCGATCTCGCGCGCGAGGACGTGGGCGCGACGCTGGTCCATCCCGCCGTACGCGACGTCGACCGGCAGCTCGAAGATGTCGGCGGCCTGCATGGAGGGGTAGAACAACTTGGAGGTGTCGAGCGCGGACTCCTCCTCCGAGCGGCCCATGATCGACATCGCGCGCCGGGTCCGGGCAAGGCTGGTGGCGCGCGCGACGCGGACGACGCGGGCCCAGTAGTCGGGAGACCCGGTCAGCTCCGAGGCCCAGCGGTACCGGACACGGGAGGGGTCGGCGCCCAAGGACGTGAAGGCGGCCTGCATGTACCGCCCGCTCGCCCGGATCCGTTCGAGGTCTCCCCCGAGCTTGTCGTTGATCCACGCGTGCCAATCGGCCAGGAAGACCGTCACGTCGAGCCCCGCCTCCGCGAGGTCGATGATCTTGCGGGCCGTGATGAGATGGGCGACGGTGAGCGCGCCCGACGGTTCGAATCCGATGTACGCTCGGGGCCGTTCGGTCCGCTGGAGGAGGGTCCGCACCTCGTCCGGTGTCAGTACCTCTACGGTGTGCCGCACGACCAGGTCGACGCGCTGTTCGAGGTCCACGGGGCGGGAGGAGGCGGCTCGGTATTTATGGGGTGGCCGGGAGCGGTCCGCGACCCCCCGGGTCCTCGGGGGATTCTATTAAGCCCCCCGGGGGGCTAGTAACGTTCCCGGCGTCCATGGACGGTGCGGCGGAGAACGCGACCACGGTGAGCCCTACGGCTCGCGCCCCTTCGGGGGCCGAGCTCGGCCGGGCCCTCGGGCTGTCGCCCGAATCCGGGGATGCGCTGTTCACGGCCGGATACACGGACGCGGACCAGGTCCGCCGTCTCTCGGACGACGACCTCGCGAAGGCCGGGGTCTCGGCCGAGGAGATCTCCCGGATCCGGACCCCTCCCCCTGCGACCGGCGGAACGTCTGCGCCGGTCGATTCGGACCGCATCCTCGAACGTTGGGTCGGCACCGTCCGCAAGACCGAGCGCGGCCGACGTAAGCGTCCCGCACCTCCGGTTAAGGAGTCCGCGGACGTGCTGCGGAAATGGGTCGAGGGCGACGACCGGGCGATGGAGGATTGGATCCGTTCCTCCGAGCCCCCCGCTCCTTCGGCCCCGAGCCCGACGGCGCCCGCGGCGCCCCCGCCGCACGAGACCCCGACCGTCCCTTCCCGCACCCTCGAAGGGAGCGGGACGGCCACGGTCTCGGAGCGCGAGGAGACGGTCGTCCGATGGCTTACCGGTCTCCTCGACCGCGTGAAGACCGACCAATTCGACCCCTCCTCGCTCATCCAGGAGGGCCAGGACCTCCACCGCCAACTGTTCGACGAGCGGGCTCGGCGGAAACAGCTGGAGGACGAGATCGAGCACGTGAAACGCGGCTCGATCGCCGTCATCAAGTATGTCCGCGGCCGCGAAGCGAAGGAGCGCGAGATCGCGATCCGCGGCAAGGAGGACGAGATCGCGGAGCTGAAGCTCCGCCTGCTCGCGCTCGAAGGGGTCGACGGGCGCCCCTCCCCCGCTCCCGCCGGGGTAGAACCGGTCGGCGCGTTCCCCCGGGCCGCCGCCGACGCGGCCGAGAAGGTGGGACGGGAGGTCGACACCCGCCTGCGCGAGGAGTTCGCGACCCGCGAGCACGAGTACATCGAGCGCGAGACCGAGCTCCGCCGCCGCATCGTGCAGCTGGAGGGCGAAGTGCGTAACCTCCGGGGCGAGACCGAGCGGATCCGCGAACGGGAGCAGATGCTCACGAACGAGCGGGGCCCCCTCTCGGACGAGGTGAAGCAGCGGCTCGCAGAGGTCGATTCGCGCGAGCGGGACCTCGTGGGGCGGGAGAACGCGCTCCGCACCCGTTTCGAGGAGATCCGGATCCAGGCCGAAGAGATCGAACGGCGACGCTCCCCGCTCGAGTTCAAGGAACGGGAGCTCGAGGCCTACGAGCAGCAGATCCAGACCCGGAAGCAGACCCTCGACCTCGAGGCTCGGCGCCTCGAGGAGATCCGACGCGAGGTCGGCACCGCCGGCAGCGCGACCGCCTCCGACGAGGCGCGCCGCATCGAGGACCTCCGTCACCAGCTCGAGCAGAAGGAGGTCGACCTGCGCTCGCGCGAGGGCGCCCTGCGCGAGCGGCTCGCCGAACTCGAGAAGATGAGCGGCAAGGTCGCCGAATCCGAGGCGGACCGGATGCACGAGCAGGCCGTCGCCGACGTCGCGAGCGCGAAGGTGAAGAGCGGGGTGCGCCGGCTCGACGACCTCCTGTTCGGGGGATTCCCCACCGGCGCGCAGGTGCTGGTCAACGGCCCCGCGCACACGGGGAAGGACGTCCTCACCCGGCTCTTCTCGGTCGAAGGGCTCCGGCTCGGTATCCCCTCCATCTGGGTCGTGACCGACAAGACCTGGGTCCAGGTCCGCGAGGATCTCGCCGCGCTCTACCCGAAGTATGCCGAGGCCGAGAAGGCCGGGATGATCCGGTTCGTCGACATGTATTCCCGCTCGGTGGGCTCGAACCAGTCCGCGCCGGGCGTCCGCCTCCTCTCCTCCACCGACAAGGCGGTCCTCGACCAGCTGGGCCAGAGCGTCAACGGCTTCTCCGAGGAGCTGAAGTCCCGCTTCCAGGGGTACCGGCTCCTCTTCGAGTCGGTCTCGACCGTGACCGCGTACCTCGACGCATCGTCCACCTTCCGCTTCCTCCAGCCGTTCGTCGGACGACGGCGCATCGACGGGGCCGCCGCCTTCTACACGCTCGAGACCGGGATGCACTCCGAGGCGGACCTCGAGACCCTCGAGCACATGGTCGACGGTTCGGTGAACCTCAAGATCGACCAGCTGAAGACGTTCCTCTCCGTCCGGGGGATCGCGGAAGCCCAGTCGCGCGCGTGGATCGGCTACACGTTCACCAAGCGCTCGCTCAACCTGGGTTCGTTCAGCCTCGACCACATCCGCTAGACCGGGCCGCCCACGGCCGTTCCGGCCGATGGGTCCCCTGCGGGCGTTCCCGCCAAACCCTAAGTACGAGCGCCTGCGTCGTACCTTCGCTAGGCTAGACCGGGGGGTTGGGCGTCCCCTTACACACCGAAACCGTCCTTAGCGGGGGTGACAGGTAGGAGCGACGTTCGGGCGGGTCTCACGTCCCGCATTGCCTCGTAGACGCCCTGTTCCGCTGGGCCGTGGGCACCGCGATGGGTACTCGGAGGAGTGCCCTAGCGGTTATCCATCACGGGCACCGGGTCAGGTCCTGACGGGAGCAGCCTTACCGTGACTCATCGACGCTGGCGGGTCAACGGGGCCGAGGGGCGCGCGGGGTCTCCGTGGGGTCCACCCGGGCGGCAATCCTACTGGCCTAGCACGGCGGGTCCGCCCGAGGAAGCGGCGCGGTGGCTCGGCGGCCAGATCCCCACGGTGGGCGGCGACCGGCGCGGTCCGCGTCCAGCCACCCCGCGGCACGGCATTTAAGTAGTTGGTCCGAGCGTTTCTGCAGTACCCGTCCCGATGCACAGCTACATCGACCTCTACTTCTCACCCGAGGGAGTTTCACCGCTCGACGTCGCCGACCGGCTTCGGTCCATGGCGGGCCTCTCCTTCGTGGTCGGGAACCACGACCTTGCCTTCGAGTGGGACACGGTCGACCAGTTCCGGGCGACGCTCGGGAAGATCCACACCGCGCTCGAGGGCACGGGAGTGTCGTATCGCGTGGAGACCGTGGCCGAGGAGCCGACGTTCGTCCCTCCGGTCCCCTGGCCACCGATCCTGCCCCGGAGCCCGTCGACCCACCCCGGGTTCTAGGGACCCGGTCCCCCACCCCCCCGTTTCCACTGGAACTCTCGGCTACCAGCCTTCGGTCGCGGGGTCGACCGCGTCCCGCTCGAGCGCCGCGCGGACCTCGGCGGGAATCTCCTTTTTCGACCCGGTTCGATAATCGAACGAGACGACCACGGTGCGACCCCGGGCGGTGAGGGTGGGGGTAGGGGAGTCGGTGAGCGTGAACCGGTAGAGGAGGGAGAAAGAGGTGCGACCGAGCGGTCGGGAGGGGGCGACCTCTCCGATCAGGGTGGCACTGTATGGGACCGGAGCGAGGTAGCGGCAGGTGGCTTCAGCGATGATGATGTCGATGGTGGTGGGGTCTCGGGAGTGGAGGAGCGGGAGGTAGTAGTCGCAGCGAAGGGTCTCCATGTAGGGAAAGTAGGCGGCGTGGTTGAGGTGGTTCAGTACGTCCACGTCGTGGTAGGGAACGTAGAAGGTGCGTCGGACGGGCCAGGGGGAGACCCGGGTCGAGGGATCGGTCACCTCCATCTCCACCGGCGTGGTTCCTATATGGGGTCGATGGGGTGGGCGGTGGAACCGGTGTCGACCGGTTCGGAAGGGTGACTCGGATGCCTGGGCTGGGAGAAGTTTCCACTGGAAATGGGGGGGTGGGGGTGGAACGCCCCGCGCCGGGCGAGATGGCCTCCACGGTCGCCCACCTGCGGGCCGTCACGCGGCGTCACAGCGCCCGCTTCGAACGGTCGATCCCGCTCATCGCGAGCGAGAACCTGCTCTCGCCCTACGCCAAGGAGCTCATGATCAGCGACCTTCACTCCCGGTACGCCGAGGGACTTCCCGGCGAGCGCTACTACGAAGGGAACGAGGACGTAGACGAGATCGAGCGGGTCTGCCTCGGTCTGGCCAAGCGGTTGTTCCGGTGCTCGTTCGCCGACGTGCGCCCGACCTCGGGAACGGTCGCGAACCTGGCGGTCCTGAAGGCCATTACCGAGACCGGTGACCTTGTCGGGACGAGCCGTCTCGCGGACGGCGCCCACATCTCGAGCGCCGGCTTCGGGGCGTTCGGGCTCCGCGGAGTGAAGCCGGTCTACTATCCCTGGGATGAAGAGCGGATGACGATCGACGTCGCCCGGACCCGGGAGGTCCTGCGCGCCGTCCGTCCCAAGACGTGCCTCTTCGGACTTTCGTTGTTCCTGTTCCCGATGCCGATCGAGGAGCTCCGCCCGACGCTCGAGGAGATCGGCGCCCGCGGGTGGTACGACGCGGCGCACGTCCTGGGCCTCATCGCCGGCGGCCAGTTCCAGGACCCGCTCCACGAGGGCTGCACGGTCCTTTCCGCCTCCACGCACAAGACGCTCCCCGGGCCGCAGCACGGGATCCTCCTCGGGCAGACCGAGGACGCGGAGCTGCGCAAGAAGCTCGAGAGCGGTGCGTTCCCGGGCGTCACGAGCAACCACCACCTCCACGCGATGGCGGCGCTGGCGGTGAGCCTCGCCGAGCACCTCGAGTTCGGCCGCGAGTACGCCCGCCGCACGATCGAGAACGCCCAGGCCCTCGCCCAGGCGCTGCACGAGCGGGGGTTCGACGTCCTCGCGCCCAACCTGGGATTCACGAAGTCGCACACGCTCGCCGTCCGCGTCGAGAAGGAGGGGGGTGGCGCGGCGGTCGCCGCACGGCTCGCCGCCTCGGGGATCATCGCGAACAAGAACCTCCTCCCCGGCGACCGGAGCCCGAAGAACCCGGGCGGGGTCCGGCTCGGAACGCCCGAGGTCACGCGCGTGGGCATGGGACCGAAGGAGATGGTCCGGATTGCCGAGCTGTTCGACGACCTCCTCCACCAGGGGAAGGCCCCGGCGACCGTCGCCGACGCCGCGGCCGAGCTGAAGAGCGGGTTCACGACGATCCAGTATTGTTTCGGTGCGGGCGAGGCGGCGTACCGGTACTACGACCTCGTGGGCCGGGACCCGACCTAGTCGCGCGCCGCGTCCTCCGCGCCGACCGGCTCGGAGGAATCCGTGAGCTCCCGCCGCGCCGCGGTGGCGCGCTCGAGCGCGGCCGGGTCGAGGAGGACGACCGGGGGCCCGTCGGCGGACGCCACCAGACAGAACCGGGCGACCCCGTCCGGTCCGGTCCGGGCGCCGAGGGTGCCGTCCGCGACGAGCGAAGCGACCCAGTCCGCGACCTCCGGCGGCGCGGCCGAGCCCCAGGCGGCCTCGATGCCGGCGAGGTCGAGCGCCCGCGCCTCCCGGACGATCGCGATCACCCGGTCGCGGCCGTCGACCAAGCGACGCAGATCTTCGTCGACCGGAGGTTCCTCCCGGGGCTCGGAGTTCTTCCGGCGCCGTTGGGCCCACGCCGTGAGGCCGATCCCGACCGCCCCGACCGGGGCGAGCGTGGCGAGCGTGAGGGCCGGGGCATCGAGGCCGGCGGCGGAGGTGGGGGCCGGAGGAACCGCGATCGGCCCCAGGAGGACCGTCAGGGCTGCATCGGTCACCTCGAGCGTGCCGGCGGCGTCCGTCGGTGCGCTGAAGTTCACCCACGCGCCGGTCGCTCCACCCCCCGCGGGCACGAGCGGCTCGACGGTCACGTTGGACGTCCCGGCGCTCGAGTACCGGATGTCCACCGCCGCGCCGGGGGCGGCGTTGCCGTACTCGTCCGCGACGAGGTAGAGCGTCTTGTTGTCCCGGGCGCCGGCGAGCACCACGTGCGGGTCGTAGAAGTGCAGGTCACCGAGGTTCGCCGTGACGTCAAACGCGAGCTCGGTCGTCCGGTTGAGGAGTGGGGACCCCGTGAGCCGGAACTCGTAGGCGCCGGTGCGGGTCGAGGCGATCGTGAGCGCCAGGCGGCCCAGGTTCCAGGCGGTCGTCGGGATCGCATAGACGCCCCCGGCGGTTTCCGTGAGCGGTCCGGCACCGGAGGCGTTGACGTAGGCCGTCGCGAGGGGCGCACCGCCGGCGCCGAAGACCTGGAGCGAGCCGTTCGAAGTGTAGTCCGGCACCGGGGCCCCCTGAACGTCCACGGCCTGCCAGACGACCGAGCTCGGCACGCCGGCCACCGCGGGCTCCGCGCCGGGAAGTGTGAGGGCGTCTAGTGACGTCGCGACGGCCGGGCCGACGTTCGCGAGCGCACTCTCCTGCACCAGCGTTCCCAGGGTATCGACGAGGGTGAGGGTGACATCGTACGTGCCGGGCGAGCCGGGCACCCAGTTCGCCGTGAGCGTTCCGTCCGCGGAGAGGTGCCCCACCGCCATCGAGCCGCCGGTCCCCGAAACATTCCACCAGTACTCGACCGGCAGCACACCGCCGGTCAGTCGTGCGGTGAGCGTCGCGGGCCCGTCCGCCTCGGGGGCGGACGGCACGGTGATCGGCCCGAGCGCGAACGGCGCCGCGACCGTCACCTCGAACGAGACGGACCGGTTCGTTCCGTCGCGGTCGACGGCCCACGCCTCGGCCGTGTAGTTCCCGGGCGTGAGGTAGGTCGGTGCGAACGTCCAGTTCGGTCCAGGGGAGGTTGAGCAGAGGTCGGTGCCGCTCCCGGGGGCGAGACAGGCCTGAGTGTACGGGGGAGTGCCGGACCCCGGGGCGGCCGAGATCCCAATCGACAGCGGGATGCCCGCGTACCCGACCGGTGAGCCGGGGGTCCAGGCGAGCGCCGGTAGCGGGGCCACCGTCACCGCGGGCAGTGCGCCCTCGGCCGTGGAGTAGGTGTTGGTGATCTCCACCGACGGGTCGGCGGTGCCGGCGGTGGGGTAGGCGACCGTGCCCTCGCAGTTGACCGAGACCCCATCCCCGTCGGAAGTTGCGGCCGTGCAGGGCCACTCGACCGGGGAGAGCCCCAGCCCGGGCGACACGTCGGCCGTGTACGAGTACCCCGGCGCACCGAGCCCGTCCGCGGTGAAGGTGACCGGGCCGCCGACGTCGAGGTCCGTGCGGTTCGCACTGCCTCCGGTGAACGACGTCGCGACCGACTCGAGGTCGACGAGCAATGGGCCGACGGAGAAACGGTTCGTCCCGACGGTCGACGAGGCGGTGACGGTGAGGTCGGCGAGCCCGGCGCCGGGCAGCGACTCCACCACTACGGTCGCGCCCGCGGGCGATCCGACGAACGACCACCCGTCGCCGGAGAGGTTCCATTCGAAGGTGGGGGTGAGCGGGCTCGGCGATCCGGTCGCCGTGGTGGGCTCGGCGACGAACGTTTCGGGCGCGTTCGGGCTCAGGGTGCGTGCGCCGCCACTGGGGTCGAGGGTGAGTCCCGCCAACTCCGCGACGAACGTCAAGCCCAGCGTCGTGCCGTTCGCACTCGAGTCAACCTCATAGCCCGCGGGGGGCGCGCCCGCCGGCCCGAAGGCGAGCGGTCCATACGGTCCGAGTGCGTGGGTGCACTCGTCCCCGAAGCAGTGGGAGGCCGGGAGCGTGAGCTCGAACTTGAACGAGCCGTTCGTGCCGGTGTCCACGGTTCCCTGGAGGGGCGTGCACGTACTGGAGATCAGTCGGCCCGTCGACCGGTTCGAGACCTCGACATCGGCGGTGAAGTTGAAGCGGAGGGAGACCCCCGCCGCGGCGCCCGCCGGCAGGGGCCCGCCGTCGAGGACCAGGGACCCGTTGTAGGTCGTCGCGATCGTCGTTCCGGTGCAACCGGACGCGGTCGGCGGGCCGACCGTTCCCCCGCCGGTGGACGACCCAGACGCCCCGCCGGCGGCGAGGGTCGAGACGAGAAGGAGCACGAGGGTTCCCCAGAGCACGAGGCGGGTCGGTGGGACCATCCAGGGGACGGACACTGCCGGCTCCGTCCGGTCGCCCGTACGGGCGAGGGGCCCGCGCAGAGTGGAGCCTTGCCGCATAACCGTTACGAATTTCGCAAAACCGGTGGGAACTGGGGGCGGGCGTCTTAGGTCGCCGCGCGTGGCGTGGGCGTGGCGGTCCCCACGCGCACCTCCCTCTCGCCTCCCCGGCTTGCCTCGCTCCCGATCGAACGGGACCAGCTCGAGTACTCCTCCCGCCCGCTCGTCTTCGCGGAGGACGGCCCGCGCATCCTCCGGGCTTGGGGCACGCCCGAGCGGCCGTGGGTCGTCGCCGTGGAGGCTCGGGGGGCGCGCTGGTCGATCGAGGCATGGGGCGCCGACCCGCCGCAGGCCCGTGCCGCGGTCCGCGCGCTCTTCTCGCTGGACCACGTGCTCCCCGAGTTCTACCGCCTGGTCCGGCGCGAGCCGACGTTGGCCGGAACGGAGCGCCGGTTCCGGGGTCTGCGGCTGCCGCGCGACGCCACCGTCTACGAATCCCTCCTCTACGCGATCATCGGTCAGCAGCTCTCCGTGCCCGCCGCCCTCTCCATCCAGCGCCGGTTGTTCGAGCGGACCGCCTCCGTGCTCACGGCGGGCCGCATCGAGGTCCCCTCGGTGCCGACCCCGGCCGCTCTGGAACGCCTCGGGGCCGACGGGCTCCGGGCGACCGGCCTGAGCCACGCCAAGTGCCGTGCGATCCTCGAGCTGGCGGCGTCCGGCCCGGCCGGCGCTCCCCGGGATCCCGCGCTCGCGAGCCTCGCGCTCGACCGGGCGATCGAGCGTCTGGTCGAGATGCGGGGCGTGGGGCGGTGGACGGCCGAGAACGCCCTGCTGCGGGGGACGGGGAGGACCGACGTCTTCGTGGCCGGGGACCTCGGCATCCGGGTCGCGCTGGCGGAATACGGTGTCCTTCCGCGAGGCGCCTCCGAGGACGTCGCGCGTGCATGGGCCGAGAAGTGGTACCCGGGTTGGGGCAGCTACGCGACCCTCTACCTCTGGCGCCGACTGGTCACCGACCGCCGCTCGGTCGCCGGTTAGGAGGGCGGGGTCCCCTCGAGGGGGAAGCGGGCCCGTGTGCGATGGATCGCCCCCGTCCGGGTGAGCTGGCTCTCCACGAATTGGACCGAATCCACCCCGACGGTGGTGGGCAGAGGCACCGCGGCGTTCGGTGCCAGCAGGCGCGCGGCCCGCTCCCGATCCCGCGGAGATCGCACGCGGAACAGCGTGACGTGCGGGACGAACGGGGCGGGATCCCGCACCGCGCCGGACGCGTCGACCGTCTCCCGTACCACGCGGGCGAGCGCGCGAAGCTCCGCCTCGCCCCGGGAGACTCCCCGCCAAACCACCCGGGGCCGGTCGGCCGAGGGAAATGCGCCGACCCCTTCCAGCACAAACTCGAACGCGGGAACTCGAGCGACCGCCGGCCCGAGCGAACGGAGGAGGAACTCTGCCGTAGGCTCGTCGATCTCCCCCAAGAAGCGCAGTGTGAGGTGATTGGGGGCCGGGGAGGCAGCACTCCCGGTGCCACCCGCTCCCGAAGGGACCTCGACCGCCACGAACGCGCGCACGATGCCCCCAGCCGTTCGGTGGGCTTACCCCCTGCTCCTGGGCCCCACCGCCGGACCGAGCGTCCAGACCTGGGCGCGGTCGGTCCCGAGTCCGAGGCTGCGCAGGGCGGACCGGACCCGACGGGCCCGTCCCGCGTCGCCGACCAGGAACAGCGCGAACGCGTCGCGTGCCGTCGCCTTGGCGCATCCCCGACGGATCCGCTCCGGGCGAAGGGCCCCCGACACCTCGGCCTCGAGGTGGACGTCCCGGCCCGCGAAGCACCTCCACGCCCAACCGGACCGGACCCGGTCGAGCGTGCGTGCGACCTCGGCGGGAGAGGTTCGGGGGGAGGATCCCAGCTGACGGAACACAGCGTCCGGCAGCGTGGTGTCGAACCGTCCCTGGCGCAGGATCTCGATCGCGTACCCCTTCCGCGCGAATACACGGAACGCCCGGAGGAGAAGGGCCCGGTGCTCGGCGCTTTCCGAGACGGCGCCGGTCGCCGCGCCGAGCCCCAGGCGTCGTTCGCCGGAGGGCGTGAGACGGATCCCGGCCGCGGTGGTCTCGATCTCGGGCCCGCGCGCGAGTCGGGTCCAGGCTCCCTCGAGCTCGGCGGGGTCGATCGGTGGGCCGGCGAGTCGTGATGCCGCAGGGGCGACGCCGGCGGGTGGAAGGGGGCGTCCGTTCTCCTCCGCCGAGAGGATTGCGAGCAGCACACGTTCCACGGCTCCCTCCTCGGCTCCCGGGGAGACCGGGGCGGGGTCCCCGCCGAACTCGGCCCGGGTGGCCTCGAGCGCCTCGGTCCACGCCCGCTCCCCTCGGGCGAGCGGCGGTCCCGCCTCCCCGAGCCATCGGGGTGTTCCTCCGTCGGGGTCGAGCGCGAGGGCCACTCCCACCGGTAATGTCGGGAGGATCTCCCCGCCCGAGGCGGGGGAAAGTCCGACCCAGGGTCCCACCTGGCTCGCGCTCGCTGGTGGGATCCGGAACGCGATGAATGTGGACGCGGCACCGGCGGCCGCGGCCCGCAGTTCCTGGGGGAGGCGGTCCGGGTACTGGGTTGCGACCAACGCCTCGACCCCGAACTTGCGGCTCTCGGCGAGGATCTCGGAGACGAGCCGGGGCGGGAAGGACTGGACCTCGTCCAGCACCAGGAGGATCGGCGCCGCGCGTTCGGACCCGGTCGCCGACCCGGTCAGCCCGAGGTAGATGCGGCCCAGCACCAAGGTCGCAGCGAACGCCGCGGCCTCCGGGCCGAGCGACGCTATCGGGAGCCGGACGAGAATGGAGCGTCCGCGGCGGACCCATCGCTCCACGTCAACGCCTCCGTCCGAGGGGGCGAGCAGTTCGCTCAGCTCCGGCAGCAGCACGACCTTGGAGAGTCGGGTCGCGTCAGGAACGCGTAGAGGTCGAGGAGCGTGCCTCCCGACTCGAGGACCAGGCGTGCGAAGGTGTCGAAGATCCGCTCGAGGCGGAACCCCCATGCGAGGTCCGCGCCGTCCGGGCTCAGGCGCTTGACCGCGGCAACGAATTGACCTGCCGCGCGGTCGATGGACGGCCCGTCGCTCACGAGGCCCGCCACTCCGACGACCGGCCGCCGACCCGCGTCGATCGCCAGAGTTCGTGTGCGCTCGGAGCGTGGGAGACCATCGAGGATCGCGGGTGCGAGGTCGCCGTGGAGGTCGACCACGACCGCCGCCCCGCCACCCGATATGGCGTGAACGGCCCGATGCGCGAGGTACGTCGTCTTCCCCGTTCCCGAGGCTCCGAAAACGACCGTGTGACCGTCGGCAGGGCGGGGGGGTTCGAGATCGCGGAACCCGACCTCGGGCGTGGCCTCCAAGCTGCCGGACAGGAGGGGACGCCATGCGCGGCGGGGAAGCGCGCGGACCCCCGCCCGTCGCCAATCCCGGCGGCTGCCGGGAAGAGCATGCGCCACGCTTGCGGAAAGCCCGGTGCTTCGGTGCCAGTCCGCGATCAGACGCGCCGCGACCGTCGCGAACAGACGGTCCCGTCCGTCGGACGTGCGCGCGGCGACCCGGAACCGGACGGCGACCCGAATGGGCCCGGGCCCCGGGTGGCTCCAGAGGACCTGGACGGCGGCCCAGCCGGAGACCTTCCCGCACCACCCGAGCGGGGGGTGGGCCGCGGGGGCGGAGCCCCCCGGCGTCCGATCGGCCGCTTCGCCCGCGGACGGGAGGAGGACCCCGCAGCGGTCCAACAGATCCTCCGCAGGTTCGGGGAGCCCGGAAGTCGGTGCCTCGGCCGACCCCTGGACCCCGACGAGCTGCAGCGGACCGGGACCGCCGAGCAGGCGGGCCGGTCGGACCCAGATGCCGGGCGGCGGACCGGTGAGCGGGGTCTCGAACACGGCACCGGCGGGAGACGCGACCCCCGCGAGGGCATGGGCGATGGCCCGGTAGAGGATCCGCCGGGAAGCGAACCTGCCCGCGACGCGGAGACGTGCGACGTCACGTGGAGGCACGCCCGTCCCCCCGGACGCTCTGAACGAGGGCTTCGATCTCGCGTTCGAGGGTGCGGAGCCGGTGGTTGCGCGCAAAGGCGATCAGGACCGGGGTCCCCACGACGTGGGGGACCGCGCGGTCGTACTCCCACAGCCGGACGTGCCAGAGGAGACGTCCGTCCGGGAAGCGGTACAGTCGGGCCACCGGTCGGTACGGTCCGGCGATCGGCAGCCGCACCGTGCCGATGCGCTCGACGCGGGAGTTCGGTCGGCGAGGAACGAGTTCGGCGTGGGGTTCGGGTCCGTTCACGTTGTTCCACAAATCCTCCCTCCCCCCGGCGGGCCGGCGAGAGTCGGGTGTGATCCGCCGTGTCCGCGGGACCGACGGTCCCGTCACCGCTTCCCTCGAGCCCGCGCTCACGGCCGGACCGCCGGGAGCCGAGGGAAGGCGGAGGTCCGGCCGGAGGCCGGGAAGTCGGCCGACGGCGACGCGCCGGTCCCTACGCGGAGCGGGGACGCCGAGCCGGTCCGGCCGAGCGTCCGCTCGTGAGGGACGACCCCGAAGGACCCTGCCTCCTTCGCGGTGGCGTCAGTCGTCGGCCGGTTCGGCGTCGCCGGTGGTGCGCGACGGAGAGCGGGACGAAAGGTCCGGCTCCGGTCGCAACCGTCGGCGCCCAGGGATGGTGGACGTTCGCGCCACGGTGCATCGGGGCTCGAGGTCGAGTGAAATCACCCGAGGGGAGCGAGGATGGGGGGGCGGTGCGAGGTCCATGGGTAGGTGCCCGGCCATCCACGGGCCGAACGACCCCCCGGCGGCGCCGGTGAACGATGAACGAAGCGTGGAGAAAAGAGAAATCCGAAACGGATCGGGATGGAAGGGTCCCTCGCACGCCTGGGAGACGGTGCTCTCCCACTTGCGGCGATATGGAGGGACCCTTCCGGGGTGGTTGCAGGAAAGAATCGGTGCCCGGGGTATTTGAGGGCCGGACGGAGGGACCGTGAAACGGTCCCTCGGAGGGTGTACCGAGGGGCGCGGGCCTACCGGGCGCGGCCGGTCGCGGACTCGGCGAGGACCACGCGGGGAAGCTCGCCCTGGATCGTCGGGGGCCGGCGGGCCGAGGTGGAGCGCGCGCTCGCCTGGCTGCGCGAGAGGACCCATCGCTCGCCCCAGGCGCGGAGTTCGCGCGCCGCGGGGGCAAGGCCGAGGCCCATCTCCGTGAGCGAGTACACGACCGAGAACGGCCGCGTGCTCACGACGGTCCGCTGTACGACGCCCTGGTTCTCGAGGAACTTCAGGGTCGCGCTGAGGGTCTTGGCGTTCAAGTGCGAGTTGGACTTCAGGATCTCGCTGAACCGCTGGGGTCCCTCGAGGAGACGGTGGACGATCGCGAGGCGCCATTCGGTGCCGATGACCCCGATCGCCGCCAGGACCGGGCACAGCCCGCGGCTCTCCGAGGTATCACAGTCGTCCGAGTCCGCCCCGGAATGTCCGGCGGCGTGGCGGGTTCGAGTGGCCTCCATGTCTCCTCGAGAGTAAGAAGGACGCAACCCCTTTTATAGTTACTGTATGAAAGTAAGTGAAGAATGGTAACTCGCCGGTGGGTCCGGCATCCTCCGGCGACTTCGTAGTGCGCGAGTACGTTTTCTCCGACTCCGACCGTCCGAACGTGTGACGTTGCGCCCGCGTGAGGTCGAACTGGTCGTCGAGCGTCCTTCCTCGGGCGACGGCTCGGGCGAGCGGGTTCGCCTGGTCGCCCGTTTCGAGGTGGCGGAGGGCGCGGATGGGCCCACGACCCAGGAGCTCGGCCGGGCGCTGGACCGGTTGCGCGCGGACCTCGACGTGCTCGTGGGCGCCCCGCTCGCCGCCGCACCGGCCCTCCGACCGGACCGCGACCTCCCCGAGCTGGTCGACACGTACCACCCCCGTCAGCGCGAGCTCATCGACCTCCTCCGGGAGGAGGGGGAGCTGACGAGCGTGGAGCACGACCGCCTCGTGGAGTACCTCGCCGTGGGCCGGACAGCGCCTCCTCCGCCCCCGCCGGCCCCCGTCGTGATCGACGCTCCTCTCGCCGCAGCACCGGTCATCGCCGAGCGACTGCCCGACCGGGCCCGCTCCGTGCCGGAGCTGTTGCGCACCTTCCAGATCGAGTCGCTCCGCCAGGCGGGCGCGGTCCGCGCGCGCCGCCAGATCTCGTTCGAAGAGTACATGGCGCTGAAGCGCCACTTCGAGAGCACCACCGCCGGGTCGGAGGGGCGCTCCCCCGAGGGCTCGCCGGCGCACTAGGCCTTGGTCCCCGGCGCCGTCGGCCGTCCGCACAGCGCGACGGCCAGCATGCCCACGTCGGTGATCCCACCACGCATCGGCAGCGCACGGGCCCGGTTCGGACGGACCTTCGCCTTCGGGTCGGTGGACGGCCCGTACACCGCCGCGGGCGGGAACGCGGGGGATCCGATCGCGCCGTCGGTGCGGTAGAGTCCGACGCTCATCTCGCGCCGCCGCAGGAGGGACGCCGCCCGATTGAGGAAGGCGGCCAGCGCCGGGCCCTCGTCGACCCCTTCGAGGAGGCCGAGCGTGGTCATCGCGAAGACCGCGACCCCCTTGGTGGAGCTCTCGGGCGTGAGCTGCTCCGCCGCGATGAGCTCCTCCGCGCGGGCCATGAACGTGTCGGCGGCCGCCTCGGGAGGGTCGCGGATCTCGAGAAACCCGAGGCGGCTCGTCCATCCTCGGTCGAACACCGCGTCCGCCGCCGCGCGCAGTCCGTCCGACGGCGCCGCCACGACCACGGGCCGGGCGACGCGCGCGGGGACGGACGGCCCGTCCGCGCCCGGCACGAGGCGGTCGAGGACGGGCGGCGGAAGCGAGGCGGTGAGCCCGCAACGTTCGAGGACCGCCCTCGCCCCCGCGCGCTCGTCAGGGGAGGTCGGGTCCACCGGGCCGCCGCCGACGAGCCCCGGCCCATCGCCCCGGTCGACCACGAAGGTCGCGAGGTCGACCTGCCGCGCGGCGGCGGCGATGCGGCCGCCGACCCCGCCGTCACCGAGCGTGCGCGCGAGGAGTCCGACCTCCCGACCGGTCGCCCCGGCGGAGGCCGCGGTCCCGAGGAGCCGCGCGAACTCCTCCTCGGTGAGGCCGTCCGGGGGGCGGCAGACCGCCCGCAGCGCCCCGGGCGATACGAACAGCAGCAGCAGGTCGAGCGGGCCGAGAGATTCCGCGATCTCGGTCGCCGCCCGGACCACCTCCGTGGCCCCGGAAAACCCCGGCAGCCCAGGAGGGACGAGAAGGTCCCGGAACGGGAGTTCGTCCGGCGCCGGCTCCGGTCCGGCGAGGAACCCCTGCGTGAGCCGGTCCCCGAAGACGTGGAGCGCCGCGAGCGCCATCGACCCGGAGGCGTTCCCGAGGGCAACGAACGCCACCTGCCGGTAACGTGAGTCGGCGACGAACCGGTTGCCGATGCGGAGGACCCCCTCCTCCCGACGCAGCGCGAACCGGACGGACCGGTAGGCGTCGGCCGCGGTCACGGCCGACTGGTAGGCGGTCCGGTGGATCGGGTCGGGCCCCTTGGGCTCGGGGGTCTCGGGAGGGAACGGGTCCCAGGGGAACTGGCCGATCACGAGGCGCACACCCGGCGCCGGGGACAATAGCCTAGCGGAACGACCGCGGGAGGGTCAGCCGAGCTGCAGGCGTTCCACGGTCGACGGCCGCGCGGGTCCGAGGAACCGGCCCGGGCCGAAGACGGACGGGTCCAGGTCCGTCGATTCGCCCATCACCGACCGGGCGACGCGGCGCGTCGACGACGGGGCGAGCATGAACCCGTGGCCCCCGAACCCGTTGGCGTGGAAGAACCCCGGTAACCGCGGGTCCTCGCCGATGACCGGGAACCCGTCGGGGGTATCGTCGTAGAAGCCGGACCAGGCCCGCAGTACGCCGAGGCCCCCCAGCCGCGGGATGAGCCGGGCGAGCGCGGCCGCCATCCGAGGGAGGAAGGCCGACGAGTTCGACATCCCCCCGGCCGTGCCCGGGCGGTGGGGGAGCGTGAGCCCGCCGACGATCTCGCCGCGCATCGTCTGGCTGAAGTAGAGCCCGTCGGACGGGCGGACGACCATCGGGTCGAGGAACGGTTTCATCGGTTCGCTCGCGAGGATCTCGTGCCGGGTCGCGTGGTTCGGGACCGCGAGGCCGGCCGCGCGGGAGAAATCACCGGACCATCCGCCCGCCGCGTTCACCACCTTCGGGGAGGTCACCGGCCCGCGCGACGTCGCCAGGCCGCGGACGCGGCCGTCCCGGGTCTCCACGCCGAGCGCTTCGACCCCGAGCACGACCTCCACGCCCAGGGCCCGGACCGCCTCGTAGAGGCCCCACACCGCGGGGAACGGGTAGAGCGTACCGTCCGTCTCGAGGTAGGTCCCGCCGACGACGGCCCCCGGCGCGAGCCCGTCGACCAGGCGAGCCACCCCGTCCGCGTCCAGGACGCGGGAGGGAAGCCCCTCCGAGCGGACGAGGTCGTGCACCGGCCGGAGGCGGGCGAGCTCCGCCTCGGTCTCGGCGAGGAACAGGTAGCCCGACTGGCGGAACCAGATGTTGTACCCAAAGTCCCGGCCAAAGTGGCGGTAGGCTTCCACCGACTCCCGCGCGAGGCGCACGGTCGCACGGGTCTCCCACTGTTGCCGCACTCCGCCCCCGTTGCGGCCGCTCGCGCCCGAGGAGAGGAACCCCCGGTCGACGACGAGGATCGGACCCACGCCGGCCCGGGCGAGGTGGTAGGCGGTGAACAATCCGATGATGCCGGCGCCGAGGATGGTGACCGAGTACTCGGACCGGGCCGGGGCGCTCACGAGCCCTCCGGTGGGGATACGGCTCCGTCCAGGGCCGCGAGCGCGGCGATCGGTGTCGGGTGGACCGGCGGGCGCTGGGTAGTGTATCCGACCTCGGGCGGCGGCCGGCCCTCGGTGATCGATAGGAGGAGGAGCGCGTCCGGTGTGCAGTAGCGCCCCTGGCAGAGCCCGGTGCCGAGGCCGGTGTACCGCTTCACGACCTCGATCCCGCGGTAGCCCTTCCGGGTCGCGGTCTCCACCTCGTCCAGGAGAACGTCCTCGCACGGGCAGGCGGTCCACCGACCGGTGCGCGGCAGCTTCAGCAGCTCCCGGTAGTATCCCTCCAGCTCGTTCGGGCCGTCCGGGCGCACCCTCTCGAGCGGCGACGTCGGCGGTGATCGGCCCGTGAGCGCGGCCGCGGTCTGTATCCCGCTCGCGACGGAGGCGGCGCCGAGCGCGCCCGATGCGGAGCCGATCGCCGACACGCCGGGGGCGCTGGTCGCGCCGTCGTCCCCGACGACCGGGTAGTATGCGCCGGTGCCCGCGCGCCAGGCCATCCGAGCGCCGGACTGGAAGAACAGCTGACCGTTCGGAAGCCGCCGATGGGCGAGGAGGAGGGCGTCGCAGTCGATCGAGAAGGAGGCCCCGTCGCCCCGCGAACGGATCTCGACCGCACGGATGCGCGACCGCCCGCGGGCGGCGCAGATCAGCGAACGCGGGTAGAGAAGGATCCCCGCGGCCGACGCGGCCCGCACGAGGTCGGGAGGGATCTCTCCCGGCGCCACCACCGCGGCGACGTGCTCTCCGAGCTGCTCGACCACCGTCCGGGCCCGGTCGCCACCACCAAAGACGACCGCGTGGTGGAACGGGGGTCGCGGTCCGGAATGCGCGAAGGCGAGCGCCCCGTCACCGGAAACGACCCCGGGGCAGTCGTTCGATTCGAACAGGAGCGATGCGTCGTAACTGCCCGTAGCCACGACGACGCGCCGCGCCCGGACGAGGACGCCGCGGGCGGGCTCGGTGAACCCCAACAGCTCGAACGGCCGCTCCGATCCTGCGGGCCGCGCGGGAAGAAAGGTCGCGGTCGTGCTCGAGAGCAGCTCGGCACCGGGCACCGGGGCGGCGTCGGCCCTCCGGTCCAGAAGGAGCGGGTGGGATCCCGCCGCGACCAGGGCCTCGGCCGCGGCCCGGCCGCTCCGACCGGCGCCGACGATCACGACGTCGGTCTCCCGGAGGGTGGGTGGTCCCGCGAGGCCGGCCGCGCTCTCCGCGGTCGGCGGCTTTCCGTATCCGGTCAGTTGTCGGACGACGCGCTGGTAGAGAGGAGTCGCGAACGCCGGTCGCCGGAATCCGTGGAGCGTGTCGATGCCGTTCCGGAACACGTGGTCCAGTATCGCCAGGACGTCGTACCGGCGCGACGGCCACCCGTGCTCCACGACGATCCGGTCGCCGTCCCCGGGCACGTACCGGCACGAACGGACCGTCGGACGGCCGTTCACGGCGACCAGGCAGCCGGTGCACTGCCCGATCCCGCAGAACGGGGCGCGCGGACGGTGGTAGCGCGGCGAACGCTGGAGGTTGGGAAGGCCGTCCTGGACCAGGCGGTCGAGGACGGTCTCCCCGGGGCGGGTCTCGTAGGAACGGCCCTCGAACCAGAACCGCGGGGCGGACCGCTCGACCATTCCCCGATCGGCCGTCAGGCTCGCCCGGGGTATTTAGAGACCCGGAACCGGCCGGGCATTTCGTGCCCCTGTGGCGGATGGGCCGTCGACCGTAGCCGCGCCGGGGATAGGGAGTGCTATATAGATTGGTCGAAGTGTGAACGCCGGACCATGCGGGCGAGCGGCGGGTTTCACGGACGTCGTATCCAGAAGACCGGCGGGTCGACGTTCATCGTCTCACTGCCGAAGAACTGGGTGCTGGCCCGGGGCCTTCGCGCCGGGGACGTCCTCTACTTCACGCCCCGCGCCGACGGCTCGATGACCGTCTTCCCCGAGGCCGCGACCGCAGGGGAGGGCGAGCGACGGGTCGTGCAGGTCTCGAATTCGGCGGACCCGGAGCACCTGTTCCGTCGGCTCGTGGCCGAGTACATCGCCGGCTACCCGCTGCTGGAGGTCCGGACCGAGGGCCGGATGAACGCGCGCACGCGCGAGGTCATCCGGGGGTTCGCCCAGCGCATGATCGGACCCGAGATCCTCGAGGAGACCTCCGAGGCGGTCGTACTGCAGGACGTCGTCGGGCCCAACCCGCTCCCGATCCCGTCCGTCATTCGGCGGATGCACCAGATGGTCCGCGCGATGCAGACCGACGCCATGGCCGCCTTCCGCGCGCGCGATGCCTCGATCGCGAAGGACGTCGTCGAGCGGGACTGGGAGGTCGACCGTCTCCACTGGTTTCTCGAGAAGCAGGTCACCACGGCCCTCCGGGACGCCCGCGTGCTCGCGACGATCGACCTCACGCTTCCCGAATGCTCCACGTTCCTCCTCGCGTCCCGCGTACTCGAGCGGATCGCCGACCACGCCGTGCGGATCGCCGAGACGGTCGCGATCCTCGGCAAGGAGCGCACCCCCCAACGCCTGGGGATCGAACTCGACCGGATGGCGGAGGGCGCCGCGACCGCGTTGTCCGACGCGCTGATCAGCCTCGACACCCGGGACATTGAGAAGGCGAACGCCGTGCTGGACGCCGCACGGGAGCTCACCCGCCTCCGGGAGAAGGTGCTCCAGGAGATCGCGACCAAACCCGGTCGTCTCGCCATCGGCCTCGCGTACGTGCTCGAGAGCCTCGAGCGGGCTGCCTACTACGCGAGCGACCTCGCCGAGATCGCGATCGACCGCGCGGTCGAGGTTTCGGGACGGCCCGTCGACCTGACTCCCGCCGCCGCCGTGCCGATTCCCGAGACGGTGGAGCGGCGTCCGCTGGCCGCACCCTAGCGGCCAACCATCGAATCCAGGAGCTCGCCGACCTCGGTCGTAGAGGGGACGCGGGGGTTCGCGAGCACGGCGGGGGACCGCGCGACGTGGGCCACGGCCGGTTCACGGAGTTGGTCCCAACTCTCGAGCGCAACCCCGGCGGCCCGCACCGTTGCCGGGACGTGGAGCTGGTCGAACATCCGTCGGATTCGTTGGGCGATCGGGGTCGCGCCTCGCTCTTCCGGACCTGCGACGCGGCGGCCCAGCGACTCGAGCCGGTCGCGCGCGGAGGGGTGGTCGAACTCGAGCACGAGCGGGAGTGCGATCCCGGTAAGCCGCCCGTAGGAGAGGCTGGTCGACCCCTCCAGCGCGCGCGCGAGAGCGTGCGCAAGGCCCCGCTGCGCGTTGGACGCCGCGAGCCCGGCCGAGGTGGCAGCGTAGTGGAGCGCGGCCCGGGCGTCCGGGTCGTCGCTCCAGCGGATCGCGTGCGGGAGACGCTGCACGACCGTCGCCGCCGCATCGAGGGCGAGCGCGTCGGAGAACGGGTTCGCCCACGCGGAGAGGTACGCCTCGCACGCGAGCGTCAGTGACTCCGCGGCTCCGTCGAGCACGCGATCGACCGGTAGCGACGCGGCCAGCGCGGGGTCGACGAGGGCCCAGTCCGGTACGAGCGACCGGTCGGCGACCTCGATCGGTACGCCTTCCGCACCCCGGAGGTCGCACGCCCAGGAGGCCTCCGAACCGCTGCCGCTCGTGGTCGGCGCCGCGACGAGGGCGATCTGAGGTCCCGCGGGGGCATCGAGGAGGGGCGGCATCTCCGAGAGGGAGACCTCGGGATGGGCGAGCCGGAGCCGGAGGGCCTTCGCCGCGTCGATCGTCCGGCCGCCCCCGAGGGCCACCAGCAGGTCCGGCGGCGAGGTCCGGAGCCGCTCGAACAGTCGGTCGACCTCGGCCACGTCGTGGGGGGATTCCGTCGCCACCTCGACCTCGGTCGTGGTCGACGATTTCGCGAGTTCCTCCACGAGGCGGCGCGGGCCGACCGCACGGGCCACCGTGGGGTCCACCAGCAGGAAGGCCCGACGCGCTCCGAGGCCGCTGAGCTGCTCGATCGCTCCGGTACCCCACGCGATACGGGGGGAGAGGTAGAACCCGCTCACTGGACGTTCACCGCCCGCGCCTCGGCGCTACGCGCGAGGTCCCTGACGGCACCGGGCGCACGCGCCCGTCAGGGAGAACGCGATACCATCCACGCTCCACCCTTCGGGGTGGCGGGAGGCGAGCGCGACGAGGAGCTCCCGTTCCTCGTCCCCGAGGTCGACCGCGGCGATCCGTCCGCAGTTCCGGCAGACGATGTGGGAGTGGGGCGGTTCGCCGAGGTGCATCGGGGCGTCGGAGGGCGCCGGTACTGTGGGGACGGAGGCCGCCCGGATCGGCCGAACGGCCTTCCGGGGACGGGGGATCCGACGGGTGCGCCGAGGGGCCATCGGCGTCGCGGACCGCACTTGCGTATTTAGAAGCCCGCGAGGCTCCGAGCCGACCGGGGGGCGCGGGCTACGCGCCTTCGTCCCACGCGGGCGGGGGCGGAGGAGCGACCGGGGGCGAGAACGGCGGCGAATCCGGAGGTCGGCGCGCCGCCGCCGCGAGGATCCCCACGACCAGGAGGAGCGCGGCGAGGGCGGCCCCGAAGACCCAGAACGGGATCCCGGTGACACCCGGGGCGCCGGATTGGGCGCCCGGCGCGCTCGAGGAGACCGGGGTGGGGGCGAACTCGATGGCCTCGTGTATCGGGTTACCGGACACCGAGAACGACCCGAATCCGGGGCTCGCAAGGTAGCTGGTCCCGTTGGCGTTGACGTAGGAGGTTTGGGCGCCGAAGGTGTACGTACCGTTCGGTTCGTTGAACACTACGGAAGATGCGGTCGACGACGCGCGGAGCCCGTTGGTCGTCACCGACCAGGCCACGCCGCTCGGCAGGCCGGTCTCGGAGTAGGTGATCGGGTAGGTGGTCGCCGGGGCGAACCGGGCCTGCTCCACGACCGGAGATTCGATGAGGACGGGTGCGGGGTTCGCCGACCCGGTGTAGGAGCCCGCCCCCGAACCGGTCCACCCGACGAACAGCTCTCCCGCGACGGCGAGGGCGCTGAGGTTGACCGAGCTGCCGGAAGTGAACCATCCCCCGGACGGGTTCACGACCCCGGTACCCGGAACCGCCGGGGATGCCGTGAGCTCGTACGCCGGAGTGTAGGCGACCTTCAGGTTGGTCGGAGCTCCGGCGAGGTCGAAGGAGCCGGACGCGGCCCCGGCGAGGTACTGGGTCTGGGGGCCCCCGGGAAGGGTCTCCTGGACCTCGAAGGTGTAGGTGCCGTTGGGTTCGTTGAACGAGATCGTCGGGTTCGACGAGCCGTTCTCGATGCCGTTCACCGTCACGGTCCAGTTCGTTCCGCTCGGGAGCCCGCTCTCGAAGAACGAGACCGGATAGGTCGCGGACACCCAGAACTGGGCCTGCTCCGTGATCGGTCCCGTGGGGGTCATCTCCGCGGGGTTGTCGGCGCCGGAGTACGATCCGGGCCCCGTCCCGGACCAGGTCTCGAACTGGTACCCGGCGGTGGCGAGCGCGCTGAGGGAGACGCTCGAGCCGGCGTCGAACCAGTTCCCGCCGGGGTAGACGCTCCCTCCGGATTGCGGCTCGGCCGTCGCGGTCAGCAAGTACTGAGAGATGAACGTGAGCCGGACCTCGACCGCGGCCGCGCTGACGATGAACGTTCCGGACGTCGCCCCGGCCAGGTAGCGGACCCCCGGTGCGCCGGCGAGGGGCGAGAGGACCGTGAACGTGTACGAGCCGTTCTGCTCGTCCAGGGTGAGGGAGGCGTTGGTGGACGCGGTTTCCTGCCCGTTCACCGTGACGGACCAGGACGCTCCCGCCGGGAGGCCAGATTCGGTGAACGTGACCGGCACGGCGGCCCAGGCGGCCACCTGGTTGACCCACGTTCTCCAGAAGATGCGGGTCGAGTTCTGCGGCACGAACTCGCCGACCGCCCAGAAGTGGACGTTCGTCGAGGGGGTGGCGGCGATCGCGAAGTCGCTCCCGAAGGGGCAGACCCCTCCCGAGCAGCCGACGGCGGGGTCGGACGGTCCGGTCCCGTTGTGGAGCTCCACCGGCGCCTCGAGCGTGTCGGCGGGGTCGGTGACCGCCTGGCCGGTCGCGAGGAACGACGGATCCATCGTCGCGGACGACTCCCCGAACACCAGGGCGAGATCGCCCCGGGTCGCGATCGACAGCGCCGGGTCGAAATCGTACGTCCCCGGGCCGGTGCTCCACGTGAAGTCCTGTTTGAGGACCCCGGTCGCGGTGTCGACCTCCCAGAGGTGCAGGCACGAGCGGGCGGCGCTGTCCCCTGTCGGGGTACAGGCGCCGGTCGCGACGGCCCAGAGAGCGCCCGCGCGCCACGCGGCGCTGTCCACCCGTCCGTCCCCCACTCCGAGGAGGTCCGTCGTGTTGGGTTGCTCGGCGTTCGGCGGGGGCGCGGTTGGCGAGGTGAAGTTCGTCGGGCCCGAGAGCGTGACCGCACCGGGCCGGGACCCGTTCAACGTGAAGAGGTGAAGGGTGTCGTTCTCTCCGAGCTCGTCGTCGACGAGGTAGATCGTGGAGGAGTCGCTCATCGGAGCGGCGGGGACGAGCGCCTCGGTGGCGGGGTCGGGAGCATCGACCGCCGTCGGCGTCGGCGATTCGCCGTCGGCGAACGCGGTCTTGTTGACGACCCAGAGCTGCGCTCCCTGGAAGCTACCGTTGGAGGCGAAATCGTCCGCCGTGACGACGACCGTATCGGAGTCGACCGCGAGCAGCGGGTCCCGCGGAGTCGAGCCGGCACCGGGGACGATCGATGCGAGGTGCCAACCGGCCGTGGGGTCGCTCGAACGGCTAACCCCCAGGAGGAGCTTGCCGGTCGTGAGGTCGTCTACGGCGATGAACCAGCGGAGGGAGGCGAGGTCGAACTGGACCTGCGGGCCCGAGAGCACGTCCGTGCCCGCCCCGAACAGGCCGCCCAAGCTCCCGTTGTGGACCTGGGAGCCGTTGACGAGCCAGACGCGTTCGGTCCCGTTGGTGAGCTCGAGCACGTAGCCGGCCCCGACCCCCAGTTGCGGGTCCGGTGGGGTGCAGTTCGCGCAGGTCTCGGCGTAATCGATCCCCTCCCACCCCATCCCGGACGTGATCTCTCCGGGCGGGGCATGGTGGCCGGCGGTGGCCGGAGCCGCCGAGGGCGCGGAGCCCGGGGTCGAGGGTGCGGACCCCACGTTCGGGGCCGTCGAAGCAACCGAGGAGTGGACCGACGGCGAGAGCGTCGGTGCGGACGCCATCGCACCGGTCGGTACCACGACGGCGAGCGCGCTCGCGACGACGAGCGCCATCACGACCCAACCTGCGGTCGCTCGGGAGGGAGAATGGCCGGTCAACGGAACCCCCGCTGTCGCGGGTAGAGGCAGTGCACGTTCCTCGGCGAGCATACTATTTCAACATGCGCATACGTGCGGATTGAAGCGCGTCACGCCCAGGGGACTGCCGTTTCATTCCAGCGCTGGGTGCGGGGGCCCGAGGTGCTCACCTGCCGACCCGTCCGCGGCTCGTCGTCTTCGCTGGCCTGCCGGGCGTCGGCAAGTCGACCCTCGCCCGGGGCGTTGCGGAGCGGTTGCGAGCCGTCTGGCTCCGGGTCGACGTGATCGAGGCCGCTCTCCTGAAGGCCGGGCTTGCGCAGTCGTTCGAAACCGGTCTCGCGGCCTACATCGGTGTGCAGGAGGTCGCCGCCGACCAGTTGCGCCTGGGCCGGGACGTGGTGATCGACGCGGTCAACGGTGTGGAGCCGGCGCGCCAGATGTGGCGGGAGCTCGCCTTGGAGTGCTCGGCGGACCGTTTTCTCATCGTGGTGACGTGTTCCGACCGTGCGGAGCATCACCGGCGCGTGATGAGCCGGGCGGCGCACACCCCACCGCTTCCGCTCCCCACCTGGGATGAGGTGGTACACCGGGAGATGCAACCTTGGACCGAGCCCCGGCTGGCGGTCGACGGGGTCGATCCGCCGGAAAAGAACATCGCGAAGATCCTGGCCTATTGTGGGGAAGCTCGCGGCGGAGGTCCGGGTCGGAAACGCCCACCCGGCGGCGTTAGCGGGAGGCGGTCCAAACGATCGCCCCCAGGCCCGTCGCCTCGCAAAGGCCGGTGAGGAAGAGGAACGGGGCGAACGAGTCAGGGATGATCGGCATCGCCGCGAGGTAGGAGTACACGGTGAGGGCGCTCTGGACGACGAACGCGCCGGCAAAGACGAGGAGTGCGAGACCGAACCCCGACGGGGTGCTCGCGTAGAGTCGGCGGTAGAGCGCGAACAGCACGCCCGCGAGGACAATGCTGACGACGCCGAGCACCACGCTCCCCTCCATCATGAAGTCGGTCATGGCCCGCCTCGCGACGGGCGCGCAACCAGCGCTGGGCCGCCGTGGCGCCCCGATCTCGACGGGATGATGCCGGCCGGGCGAGGGTGGGCTGTCGGTTCGGACTCGAGGTACGCCATCGCCGCCGGCGCGATCTCGTAGGGCGTAGCATAGGCGTCCCCCACCGGCCGGGAGACCGCGCCGTTCTGTTCCAGGAGGCGGAGGTGGTGCCGCACCGTGCGGTAGTCGAGGCCGAGCGCACCGGCCAGATGGTGGGCATTGGCGGGGGAACGAACCAGCTCGTCCAGGATCCGACGGCGGTTCGGACCCCCGCGGGTACCGTGGAGGAGGTACCACATGAGGGAGCGGAAGCCGGGACTCATGGTCGTTCCCGGCCGACTCGCCCGCTCCTTATGAAGCGAACCCCCTTCACGGCGGTGGGTCGAGGGGCTCAGAACGCGGCCAACCCCTCCGCCGTCGCCGGCAGCGAGAAGACCGCCGAGAGGAGCGTCAGCCCGCCCGTCGACCCGATCGCATACTGCTCGATCTCGCCCGCGCCCGCATCGTAGACGAACAGGTACTGGCTGTGGGCCCCTCCGATGGCGAGGTCCGTGTCCGCCGCCCCGGTCGTCGCGGCGACGGCGCTCACGAGCGTGAGCGTTCCGCCGGTCCCGACGAGGTACGTCGAGAGGGTGTTGCTGTGCGCGTTCGACGTGTAGGCCCAGAGACCGTTGTGCGCGACCGCCACCCAGCAGGGGGCCGTCCCGTTGTCCCCGACCGAGCCGCTCACCACCGTGAGCGCCCCGGACGAGGAGACGGTGTAGGACGAGAGCGCATCGCTCGCGGCATCACTGACGATGAGGGCGCCACCCTTGCCCCAGGCGAACCCGTAGGGGGTCGTGCCGTTCGAGGGCGTCACGGTGGGGGACTGCGCCAAACCGCCCGTCCCGACGACGTAGGTGTCGATCCGGCTCGTCGCCTTCTCGGTGACCACGAGGACGTGCCCACTCGGGTTGAACGAGATCTCCGCCGGGCCGATCGGCGAGTTCACGCTCAAGGGTTGGCGTGAACCGACGAGGAAGGAGAGGATCCCGGTGCTCCCGAGGTCGAAGCCCACGATGTTCCCCCGCCGGCTCGAG
>JBEKJG010000020.1:0-27877 GCA_050011355.1 Thermoplasmata archaeon
GAGACAGGCCACGCGGATTCTCCCGGGCCCTGCGGAGGCAAGCGTCCGAAATCGATAGGGCCAACGGATCTCAGAGTCGAACTCCGTTGCTTCCCAAGCTCGACGCAGTCCAAACTAGGCACCGTGAAAAGCAGATCCGCGCCCGGCTCCCGCTTGTGCGCGGGCTCGATGGAGGTACGGGCAGGAAATCCGGCTTGGGTCCATCAACCGACAAAAGGTGATACTTGGGTTCGCCCTCTGGGATGGACAGAGGCTGAGGTACCCGTGAGAGGCTCGACTTGGGTCGCAGCGGCCGCCCTGGGTGCTGGTATAGGAGTGGCGGCGACGCTCGTACTCGCCAGTGGCCTGGTAACCCCCGGACAGGCTGGAGCGCAGTGGACCAGTCGGAGCGTCCAGCTCCCCCTTTCGAGTCCTGGAGGTGAGCCCCGCTATTGCTACTTTGTGAACTCAACCGCGCACTCGGACCGATTCTGCTTGGCCCTCATCCCCGGCCCGGCGGGGTACATTCTCAATGGAACGTTCGATCACGGCACCACGACCATCAACTCGACCATTCAGATGGCGGAGGGTCCCCCCTGCGTGTCGAATTGCCGAGCGAGCGCAACCTGGACTTCTGTGGATGGTACCGGTCAGATATTGTGGGATTTCACTTCGAGCGTGACGCTTTCTGCTCTCGATTGAGGGCGAACGGTCCGAACCGCACCCCGTGCGCGCCTCGCGGTCGATTCGCGCCCCGCGCGCTGACTGCGGTCACCATCATCGGCCGCGCGCGCCCCACATCAAGCCTGCGGGGCTCGGCCTCAGTCCTCGTGCGCCCCGTTCAGTACGTGGCCTGCCCGGCAGGTTCATCACTCTCGGAGCGGTCCGTCCGGATCAGGGAAGAGCACCCTCGCCCACTACTTCCGCGCACGAGGGGTGAACGCTGTCGATGGAGACGAGATCCGCGGCCTGGGTGGCCCCGTGGACCTGCAAGGGCGCCCTCTCCGCCACATTACCAAAGAACAGTGGCGGGACATCGATGGATGGCGGCACTTCTGGAATCAGGCTGCTCTGAAGCGGTTGCTGGCGCGGGAGCCAAACGTCGTTCTCTTCGGTGCCTCCGATAACATGTTCGACCTGGATCTCGGCCACCTCTTCGACCGGCGGTTCTACCTGCAGTCGACCTGGTCGGTCATTCGGGCACGCCTGAATAGCCCGACGCGCGACAACGATTGGGGTAGGGATAGCCAGCCGGCTCAACGGGATTGGGTCAGGAGAGCCCCCCGCGAATGGCCCGTCAGGGCCAAGGCGTGCGGGTTCGAGTTCATCGACGCGGAGTTGCCCCCCGCGCGCATCTTTCGGCAGGTCTGTGGCACCGGGCCCGCAGTCAGTCAGGTTTGAGGCCCGGGCATGCGGGTCGAACTCAGCGCCTCCATCCCCCCGACCGTGCCCATTTCGGGGCCATCTCGTCAAATGCGCGGCCTGTCAGCACAACCCAACGGGCGTGCCCACACACGCCGGTTTTCTCGCGCTGCGGCTGGAATCCAAACCGTTGGTTCAAGTAGGGCGACGCAGTCTGGACGCTGATGACCCACGGAGCGGCCTTCCCTATTGGGGCAGGTTTGCGCTGCGGGCGGTCCCGCGCGGACACCGGGTCCCGCGCTATCGACCGACATCGCGTCCTACGGAAGTGGGGGTATGGACCCGGAAAGTCAAGCTAAGAGAATAGACTCTCGAGTGGATTTCGAACTGGTGGCTACCAGCCGACCCCGTCGCCTGACTGGCGCCCCGTTTAGACTGGTTCCACGCCGTCGCCTCTTGATCCGTGCCATTCCCGTCTTGATTAGTGTGCTATCGGTCGCAATCTTACTCGTGCCCACGTATCTAGACCCGACGTCCAGTTCCGGTGGCCCCCCCGCCCTCGCACCGGCGACGTCGGGTTCCGGGAGTCCCTCGATGACCTATCCATACCTTGCTCCGCCCGCCGGGTTCAATCGACCCCAGCCTCTGAGCACTTCTCCGGACGCCCAATCGCTCCCTCAGTTGGTGAGTTTCAGTGGGCAGAATTCCAGCGGGGAGGGCTTGGCATTCATTGAAACCGATTATCTCGGCAACTCATATCTAGCATTCCAGTCAGGCTTCTATTCGCCGGCGGTGGCGAACACTTCCGCGTTCCATGCGCCCGGTTGCTCGTTTTCGTGTGCCAACCCACTTCCGATTACCTGGGGCGGCGCCACTCTGATTGCCTCGTTCGGGACGGTCAAGATCACAAGCGACGCCGCAGCCGCGAGCGGGACGATGATCGCTGTCGGAGTGTCGACTCTTTCGGGCTCGACCGCACAGACCGATGTTTATGCTTCGTATTCACTGGGCGCGAACAACACCTGGGTGAGCGTCACAGGTTCGACTCCTTTGTCCGGCGGGGGGGTGGGTCTAACAATCTCACCATGTGGAATTCTAGTAACCACTCTCACCTCGGCACACCTGGTGGTCACAACATTTCCCTTCAACTGCCATTCATTTCCGTCGGCCAACCCGTCCTCCGGCGAGGAGGAGGGGGTCCTTCCACCGTCGGGAGGCCCTTCCGTCACCAGCGTCCTTCCCAATTATGGAGGTCCAGGAACCTTGGTCACGATCGACGGTCTGGGCTTTACCGATTCGAGCTTGAACGTCTATTTCGAGTATGGCTCTACCAAGTGGAACGGGGAATCCGTCAAGTACCTCGGGGCTACCCAGATAGTTGCGTACTCGCCGAGTGGTCCGCCCACGGGGACAGCTATTGATGTCGTCATATCCGATTCTTCCGGAACGAGCTCCAAGGGCCCGTCGGACGAGTACTTCTATCCAGCCTATCCCGCACCCACCGTAACCGGGATCGTGCCCACCACCGGCCCTATCGGAACGGTTGTCAATATCACCGGGACAAACTTTCTCAACGAATCCCAGGTAGTCTTCGGCAGTTTGGCAGCGTCCTCCGTAGCCTTTGTAACCGCGGATTCGCTCCAGGCTGTTGCCCCTTATCAATCGCCCTCTTCGTACGTGAACGTCCGCGTGATTACTCTTGGTGGAGAGAGCGCTACTTCGAGTGCCGACCGATACACTTACACTAGCGGGACGAGGCCCGGGATAACGTCGATCTGGCCCACCTGGGGGGCGGCCGGTACAAGAGTTCAAATCAACGGTTCGAACTTCATCTCGACCGCGACTGTTACATTCGGAGGATTGGCATCGACCGGAGTCACGTTTGTTTCCCCTACCGAGCTCACGGCCGTCTCGCCTTCGGGAACTGGCACCGTGAACGTGCTCGTGAACTCAACCGGCCTCCAGAGCGGGCCGATTCTTTCGGACCTCTTCTCGTATCCTGCGCCCCTTCCGGGGAACTTTGTCAGGACGACCACGAATCTTGCCGAGGCCGTGTCTGCGGACCCGGTGTGGACGACAAGCGCCGGTGGCCCCAACGGAACATTGGGAGTCTTTGCCACAAGTTCTTCGTCAAGCAAGTTTGTCGTGTACATCAGTTCAAACGAATGGACGAGCCACACGACCACCACCCTGGCGCCGGTAAACCTGACTTCGGGCTCCCCATATTTTACCTCATTAGGGCAAACCGAGTTACAGACCCCAGGAGGTACACCAGGATTGGTCACTGCCGTTGCGGAGGGCGCTTACTTCATCGGGTTTGTTACGGATCAGGAGCAGAATCGCACCGTCCTTCGCTCGGTTGGGTCGTCCAACGCCGGATCGACCTGGGGTCCGAGTTACATCACTGGCGCGTCCATGGGCTCATTCGTCACTGTCGAGGCGTCCGCCAGTCCGGCCGGTTATGTCTATGTCGCCGCGGCGGATACCGGCGCGGGGTCCACCGAGTTGGAGCAGATTGTGTTCTCCGTCACCGGCAGAATGCTGTCGCCACCTGAACCTTTCCCAGCAACCACCAACTTGAGTGGACCGTCCCCTTCCTCGGTCTCGGTCACAGTCGATCCCCTGGAACGACCGCTTTTTGCATGGGGTGCCCAGAATTATTCGACGAACGGGTCCGGGGTCTACCTTTCGGGAAATTACCCCTCCCCCCTGGGTGCTCTGATCAATCTGAAACAAGCATTCGACGCCTCGACTACCACCGATTTCCAACCGGTGTCAACATCCAAGATAACGGCTTACAGGAATCAAATCGACGCAAACTTGTCCACCGCATGGAGCGACCTGAACGGAAGTCTGGTGTGCGCGGCTGAACGAGTCCTGACTACGAGCGTTTACCCACGGCTCAGCACTCTGAGCGTGCATCCGGTCTACCAGATCCAACAGGGGTGCAGCTCTGTGATTGGTTCGGGGGTTTCGTACGTCGCTCCCTTCGATGGGGCACTGAACGCGAACACGACCTTTTCCGTCATGGGGGAGGCGCTGCTGGAAGCCTTCGGATTCGGGGTCTTCCCTAATCCGCCTTGGCTCGGTTCGCCCATGTCCGGTCTGTTCGCAGTGACTGCGCTCTCCGGCGGAGTGAATGTCCCGATCGGGACGTCGGGTGGGGCGACGAGTTTGAAGTACCCTGGTGATTGGTTAACCGTTACTCCTCAGCCAGTCAATCCGAACTCCGTCTTCCTCAATGACACGGCCTCTTTCAAATCAAGCTACTCGACCGATCTCTTGCAGCCCTGTGTGCTGCCCGGGCATCCTGTCGGGCAGTCAACCCGTTTCCGGGGGACGGACAACTACACCTATATCGCCCTGTATGGGGAGGTCGCATCCTGGAACTCGAACTCGACCCATGCCTACTACACTTCCTCATCGCCCGGAAGTTTCTATTTGACCAATCTAACCCCCAGCCAGTACTCAACGGGTACGTGGTCCTTCTGGATCACGGCGTATTATTCGCAAACCGACGTGGTCTACGCGTGCAGCCAGTCGACGCCGCTTTCGAAGACGAGCGCGACGGTGAACAATGGTCCTTCCGCAGTAACTCTGCAGGCCAATGGAACCTACGCCACGGCCCTGGGCAGCGATCCAGCGTCCCCGATTATTCACTTGAGCCAGGCGGGAAGCAACTACGTTTTGAATGCCTCGTGGAACAACACGATGTATGCGAACGGAACTGCCCAATACGTCGACACGGGATTCGGGGGAGGAATCACGGGCTTCCCAGGTTACCTCCAGAAGAACCCTGCGTTGGACGAGGCAATCAGTAACACTACCACGCGAGATGGTAACTACGAACTCTTCGTCAACCTCACGAGCGAGAAAGGGGGCCGTAATGCGACCTGGACCCCGATCCTCAACACTGGTCAACAATCGAGCATAGCAAGTCCGGTTACGGTCGAGGCCACGTGCAGTTTTACGATTTCGGCCACTCCTCAAATTTCATTGACCGTACCGACGGTGTTTGCCACCAATGTCACCGCGACGGACGCGACGTTGAAGTGGTTCGCAAACGGAAACGGGACGGGGTGGGTACGATTGCATGAGGCGTATGGCCCCCCCTACCAGCAAACAGGCTGGGAGAAGTACAACTCAACCCAAGGCGCGTACGAGTACCAGGTCGAGCTCCATGGGCTCACGCCCTGGGGACTCTATTACGTTGAGTTCGGTGTCTCGGTCGTGGATGGTAGTTCAACTTGCGCGATGTATGACGGAACTTCCTCGGGCAGCTTTTCCACCGCTAATGTACCTCAATTGGCGCAAACTACGAGCCCATACGACTCGATCACTAAGGAAGGAGGGGGGGTCCAAGTCTACTTCAATCTCCCACAAAACATCATCCAACATGGGAGCGGGTTCTCACTCTTTGTCCAGTACTACAACGTCAGCCTTCCAAACAACATGACGAACTTACCACTGAGCTCTGGAGAGTTTTCCCAAGCAGGACCGGGAATCTCGTTCAATCTTTCCGCGCTCGTCCCGAATACGACCTACGCCGTGCTCCTCGATTTCAACTACACCTACTCTAGCCATTCCTATACCGCTCGGAACTCTACATTCCAATTCTACTATCTGCGCGACACTTCGGGGGATGGTCTCAGCGATGCCGAAAAGGTCCAAGGTTGGGAGGTGAGTTGGCAGGCTTTGAATGGAACCTACATTAATCGAATCGACACTGCCGATCCGTCTACGTACGCGACCAATGGGCTTGTGAGCGACTATCTCGAAAAGGAGTATGGACTCAACCCACGCACTCTTGACACATCCACTAGCCACATGCTTGATACCTACAACCTGACCTTCGATCTAGGTCCCAGCGGAGTCTTGCCGAATTCCTCGTTATTCCACTATTTCCTTGAGAATTCGACCTACAATTTCAACTCGTCCTCAAGCTGCCAAGTGTACACGCCACCCGGATCGAGCTGTCTGGCACCGCACCGCGGCTACTTGCTGGAGTCCAACATTACCGCAACAGGTCGACTCAACCCCGGAGACTCAACACCTTGGGCTTCGACAGTGCGTTGGAACAGTACGGGTAAAGGCAGCGCGTTGTCTGAGTTTGAGACCCTCATGCAAAGTGAGGGTGTCTCTTGGCTCCGGGCGACTACCGGCTTCTACGGGTCTGACAGAACTATCACTGTGTGGGGCAAGTTGTCCTGGGGCGCCGATCCGCTTGCTCAGAGCACTAGCAAGGATGGAGTGGTTGACGGTGCCTCGACTGATCCACTTGGCACTCCCTTCGTGACCCTTAATTTGACGGGCTGGAACGTATCGACTGGTCTAGCCAGCGGGGACGGAGTTGCTCCCTACCTTTATGCTTACTCCGGAAGCGGGTCCGGAAAGACCGTGGATTACTCTGCCTGGGGGCCAAACGTCACCTCCAGTTCTACTGCAACAGCGCCGGGGGCCTTTGTCGTAACCGTTCCTGTTGTCCCAACAGATCAGTATGTATCACTCAACATTTCGATCGCCGTGAATCATAGTGCGAGCGGGGGACCGTTCAACCACCCAGTTTCCACGGGCATATACTTGCTGGATCTTACGGGCAATCAATCGAATCAGCGAAAGACATTCTCTAACTCAAGCGGAAATCTCCAGTTCAATTACACAATTGTCGGAAACCCTGGAAAGGCTAACACGTACCTCTGGATTCCCGCGAATAATACAACCCTCTCAAACGCCCCGTGGGGGCTAAAGCGGTACACCGCAGAGCAGGATTTTGACCTATTAGTCGTGAATAACACTGGTACTCAATTCAAGACAAGTGGCGTTCCGGGCGCTGAGACGGGCTGGAGCTACAATGTCACTCTCAAGCCAGGTTTGAACAACATTCTCGTACCTCGCGAGGCGTTCCTTGGTTCCCCTCTCGGACAGACTCTCCTGAACGGCTCGGCAGTCAGTCCCAAGACGCTTACGTCGGGAACGACCTTCACAAGTTCATACTGGTTCTGGAGAGTCGATCAGGCCATGACAAGTAACACTTCTGCCAATTTCATTCATGTCTACTCCTCGACCTCTCAGAGCGCAAATGGTTCCACCTCTTCTTTGTTCGCCGGCCTTTCTACAAACCCGTCACTTGAGTCTAGCTACAAGTCCTTACAGGTCCAATCCGTCATCTGGATAAATATCAGTTCGGGGAATTCAGGCAACTTCTCGAACGGGGCCTCGGAATTGAAAAATTTGATTGGTGGCCTGATTCAGAATCTCTCGGGTAACCTCACCGGAAACCTAGTTCCCATGACCTATGAGCTCGCGCCCTTGGGACTATCCCCAAACGTGCTGGTGGCGCTGGCGAATGCAACGTTGCCGAATGGAGGTCAGTACGGCCCTCCGCTATTCACCGTTCAATCGCATGGCGGCGGGGAACCGTGGTGGGACGTAGGGGCCCTGATCCAAAATGCGATAAGCGGGGTAGTCAGTGTGGGCGGAAGACTGGTATCGGCAGTTTGGAGCGTTACCTCGGCTGCAGCCGCTTACGTCGCAAACGCAGCCGTAAACTTTGCGAATAAACTTGGAATCACTGCGTTAGTCGACCAGGTTGGAAGCGCACTTAAGGCGCTGGGGCAAGCCATGTGGTATGCATTGCGTGCTTTCCTCAACTTTCTCGTCTCAATCCTCGACCAGATTCTTTCACCACTGGCAAGTGTCATTGAATCGACTATTGGAGGGTACCTCTCGGCTGTCAACTCAACCCTGAACGCGATATACGTTGATGAGGGCGGCCACTTGCCATCCACATCGAGTGATGTAACGTCGTTCTGGCAGTCGCTTAGTGGGAACGTGTTCCTAACCGCATTGATTCTCGGAACCGTAGTAACGGCCTGCTTGACAATTACTGAGCCATTCGACGTCGGCCCCGAGTTCCTAATTTCTGTCGTTGCGGGTCTCCTCGCAATCGGCCTGCTAGGCTTGGGGGCACTCCCTCAGATTTCTGCTCTGACTACCTCAGCAATTCAGACCCTTGAGACATTCATCACTTCAATTCCCGGGGTCGGATCTTACCTGAAGCAACCCGTTGTATATTCTACTCTCTCCGCGGCAGTAGCGGGAACTTCTGCCGCAGCGCTCTATCCGGCCTGGGAGGTGATGAAGTCAGTTTCAAACAATTACCCGATTATCGGGATAACTTTGTTCGCTGTAGCACTGCTTGCGTTCTTGTTTGACGTGTGGGGAGAGTTCAATGAGTCCCCGTTGCTTCTGATCCTTGCGCTAGGGTTTAGTGCCATCACCGCGGAGGTCGCTCTAAAAAGCCTAAAGGGATCCGGGGCGACACTCGCAGGGTACCTTGAAGACGTTGGGGTAGCCGGGGGGATTTCTGCGGTCATAGATCTTACCAAAATTATCCTCTATGTCTAGCGCGCGAGAGACCTACCCGTCTAAGTCGGTCTACGACCTATCGCAGTTTGCCGAGGCCAACTTTCAGCGGCATCGCAGGCCCCGGCTCATAATGGTCGCCGTTGCATCCTTGTCAGCCCTTGGAATGGCCACATTCTTGTTGTATGCGATTTACGCCGCGCCTTCGTTTGAGAAAATTGCGGCAGTCGTCATTGGCGTGACTGGGATATTTGTGAGTTACATGCTTCTCAGCCTTATGGCATTACCAATCAAATACTGGGGAAAACCGCCGGACCGCGTTGTCATTTCAGATCTCGGGATTGAATTCGCCACTGGAGCGGAGGTACCTCGAGCCGTGCTGTGGAGTGATGTCGGGGTCCGAGTTAATTTGTTAATTCGGGCGCCGGGCTCCGGCGTGCCCGATTCTGCGCGAGTGAGAGTGACTGTCGTTAAGGAGGAAGAGACTGGGCGGATCTGGCGAAGGTTGATTCCCATAACGTACGTTCCGGAGAAGGCGGCTCTGGAAATCTTGGGCTTCGCGCGTGGTGCTGGGTGTCGAATAGAGGAGAACGAGTCGAAACATGTGATGTCCTTAGTTCCACATACTCCGTGTCAAGTGTATTCGATATTTGGTACTCCTCGGTTCACCACCGCCCGGTCAAGTGGCTAGGTGTGTAGTTACAGGAGATGTGGCCCCGGGAATTGAGAACACATATGGCCCCGGCTTTCACCCGTTGACCCTACCCTTGTTCATGAGCTTTGGGTCAAGGTCGATCTCCGCGGGAGTCTTCCATCCGACTCCGCCGTGGAGGCGCCGACGATTGTAGCGCGCCCGGTATTCGTAGAGTTCGCGGCGGAAGTGCGCGAGCGATCGGAAGCGAACCCGGCCCACCAGTTCCCGGGTCAGAGTCCCCTGGAACCGCTCGAGCTTGCCCCGACCTCGCAGATGGTAGGGTCGCCCATAGATTACGCGGATGCCGTGCGTCGCACGGTACGCTCGGGACTCCTTTGAGATGAAGCAACTCCCGTTGTCGACGTAAATCGCCTTCGGAGAACACCCTCCCTTGAGCGCCCACGAGAGGTTGTTGGTGGCCTCCCGAGCTCTCTCCCGAAGGTAGGCGCGGGCCATCACGAGGTAGCGGGACCGATCATCGAGGATGGTGTGGACGTAGACATGTCCACGAACCCCGGCGATGCGGAACGTGTCGACATCTGCCTGCCAAAGGGAGTCCACCTGGCGACTCGGGAATCGCTTGAACGGGAGCGGCCCCCGAACGACACGGACCATGAACCCGTGACGCTTCAGGATCCGATGGACGGTCCGCCAACTCACCTCGACCCCCCGACGGGCGAGGAGGGCGTGGATCCGCATCGCGCCCCACGAAGGGTGTTTCCGCCTCAGCTGAAGGATTCGATGAACGAGGTTCCCGTGGACCCGGTTCGGGCTGTGGTGGGGTCTTCGGGACTCGTAGCGCAACCCCTCGACTCCTTCCTCCCGATAGTTTCGGCACCAACGACGTAGGGTGGCCTCGGAGATCCCGAAGATCCGGCAGACCTCCGCGATCCGGGTCCCACGTTCGAGATGCTGGCGAACGACCTGCAGTCGGAGGCGGACATCTTCCTTGACAAAGCTGACCCCTTCCCGGGGCCGGTCATATGTCCTGTCAGTTCAACCGGTCAGATGTCCGGTCAGTGGACACTCATCGATGGATCGGGCCACATCCCAGCCAACCTAGGGTTGGAAAGGAAGACTTCTTGTGCGCGTCTGAGCAGAATTTTTTGGTGAGAATCAGTCCTGACCAAGTCCGGCAAGGGCACACGGCCTGGTCTCTCGAGGTGGACAGTTCCAGATGATTGGGGAGTCAGGCTACAGCTTTATTGGGGGAGTGCACTTGAGGTGCATGGCCAACCGGACCTTACTCAGAGGATCGAGTCGTCTTGAGGCTCGGCTTTCTTCTGCGTCTAGGTTGGTCCGAATCATCCGACTGCGAAGAGTCAGCGCGCTCAGGGGCGCGCGGCCGCGACTGTCCCAGCCCGCGGGCGCAGCGGGACGGCAGCGAGAGTCCTGAACCTGCGCACCTCGAGCTCAGTTTGCCGATCCCGTTCGCCCTTTTTATCGACCCTTGCCCGCTGACTTTTTCTGCCTAAGGGCATCCAGCGCGGGATGCCCCCTTTCCGTCAATTGGTAGGTGAGCCGCTTCATTTCGACCCGGGCTGGAGGTGGATCTACACACGAGGCTATACCCTGGGAGCACCTTCAATCTACTCTCGGCGGTGGATGTTGGATAGGGCAAGACGGGCCGAGGCCAGTCAGCCTGACAGTCATTCCCAGTCTCCCGCCCTTTTTCCGAGCCGTATTCCGCCCAAGTCTCGCAATGTCGGACGGCAGGGTAGCGTGCAACGAATCACGACCTGGGAGTCGGTTCCGCCGGATGGAGTCACACTCCGAAACGGTGTTTACCGAAAATCCCGTTTGCAGTTACTCACCGAAGAGCGGTACCGGTTCATGGGCGGTAAGAACGGCGGTTGCATTGTCGAGGTCATGGCTTTTCGCAAGCCTGTCGCTTTCCCGGCTAGGGTTGGGTTTTTGCTCCTCCCGCGGTGGTCCGAACGCTCCATCCAAGAAGAGTCCGCGCTGATTGCGGAGATCGACCGCGATTATCTGCGCGGGGCTTGACACCAGCCAGTACGGACCGCCTTCGCCGCTTGCTTATGACTCGCGCTGCTTGCGGTCACGCTCATCGGCCGCGCGCGCCCCACATCAAGGCCGCGACGGCCCGTGGCCGCCGTCCCCTCGCTTCGCTCGGCGACCATGATGGGGGCCCGGTCGCCCTCGGGCCTCGCATCGGCCCTCAGGCGACCTGCGCGCTCGCTTCGCGCCGATGACCGCAATCAGCGCGCCGCAAAGCGCCCGCGAGGGCGCGAACCCGTTCCCGCCGACCACCAATGCCCACGTCCGGGTCCCGGGCAGCGCCCGCACCTACGAGGTGCGTGACGTCCTCCGCGGGTTGGGGCTCCGTTGGGACCCCGTCACCCACTCGTGGCACGGGACCCTTCCGGCGGACCAGGGCACCCGCCTTGCCCGCGAGCTGGGCCTGCGTCCCCAGATCGTGCCCACGATCGAGGCGTTCGCCCCCCGGGACGCGGCCCAGAAGCCCCCCAGCGGGCCGCGCTGCCCCGCCCAGCCCCGAATCCCTCACGACGGCACCCGGACCCGCGCGGAGGCCCGGGTGGCGCTCCCAGACGCGGACTGGGACGAGGAGGACAGGGTCGACTCGCGGCGGTTCGGCCTGCTGGAGATCACGAGCGGCCTCCCGGACGACTCGCGGGAGGCGGACGAGCGCGCCGCGGCGCGCCAGCTGCGCGACGTGCGCGCCCGCGTGAAGGCGGCCCGCGCGCTGGTGGCGACCACCTCGGGCATGGCGGAGACGCTCGCGCGCGACTGGCGCAAGGCGGCGTGGTTCTACGCGCGGTTCGGAATCACCGAGGGTCAGTTCCGAAACGGGGTTCCGCCTGATTCGATCGAGGATGAGGTGGCTTCTGGTCCACCGTTCCCGTACCCCCTCCCGCCCGTTTAGTACTCCACCGCACGTCTAAAGGCACAGAGATGACTACCGACTCCATCGAGGCAAAGGTATCGCCCTCCATTCTCACTTGGGCTCGGACCGCAAGCGGGCTATCAATACCCGAGGCGGCCAGGAGGTTGGACGTCGAAGAGAGGCGATTGTCCGACTGGGAGGAGGGACGGGAAGCACCCTCGATCGCGAAACTCGAGAATCTGGCTGAGACCTATCACAGATCACTCGCGACATTCCTACTCCCATCTCCGCCGCGGGAGCCCAGTTCCCTACCCGACTTCAGGGTTCTTGGTGAGCGAGAGAGGGCGTCCCCGTTTTCCGAGAAGACCTTGCTTGCCATCCGGCGAGCTCGGAGGGTACAAAGGGTCGCATCGGACCTTACGGAGGAGCATAACCTGAGCCGGCTCGGGGGCATGCAGAGGCTCGCCGGTCGACTGGCCCCGGATGCGGCCGCCGAAAAAGTCGCGATCGACTTGGGTGCCTACGAAACCGAGCCCCCTCGATTTGCGACTCCCTACCAAGCGATGGCCCATTGGCGAGCCTGGCTTGAGGCCCTGGGGATTATCGTTCTGCACTTCCCAATGCCTGTCGAGGACGTGAGGGGGTTCACTCTCCCTGACGGAACACCCCCTATCATCGTGGTGAACCAGTCCGACTCACCCAGAGCACGGAACTTCACGATGCTCCATGAACTTGGACACCTAGTCCGGAAGACGGAGGGTGTCTGCGATCTTGGAGGCGAGGGACTCGACGGACGCGTCCCCCCGATCGAGAGTTGGTGCAACGCATTCGCGGGTTCGTTCCTTGTTCCCCGACCGAGTCTACTGAACGAACTCGGCTCGTACACTAAGGGCGAGGTGCCCCCCGACGAGGAACTCAAGAGACTTTCGAGCCGGTATCAGGTGAGCGAGACAACGATTCTCCGAAGGTTACTCTCTACCGGTGTCATCTTGCAAGATCAGTACCGGGAGCATGCCAGACTCCGTCAGGGATTCCGCGAAGGGGGGCGCCGGCAAGACCGCGCGGCAGCCAAACGGAATATGCCGGTCGAGCGCGTCGCGGAGTACGGGGCGCCGTTCATCAGCGTCGTGCTCAAAGGGACCTCAGAGGGTCGCTTGGCTCTCAGTGACGCAGCCGATATCCTCGATGTTCGAGTGAGACATTTGCCCGGTCTCTCAGACCGGGCAGCCAAGGTTCTTACTAGGGCGTGAACGGGCTTGCCAGGTCTCATACGAGACGGCTACGTCATT
This sequence comes from Thermoplasmata archaeon, assembly GCA_050011355.1. Lineage (GTDB taxonomy): Archaea > Thermoplasmatota > Thermoplasmata > Lutacidiplasmatales > UBA184 > Lutacidiplasma. The sequence continues at coordinate 13,556 of JBEKJG010000020.1, forward strand.
GATGCGTGCGCGATCATCGACCTGTGGCAAAGATACCCGCCCAAAACCTTCGCACGCTTGTGGACGCGGATTGACGAATTGGTTCACGAGGGACGGCTCCTTTGCCCGGGCCAGGTGCTGGCGGAGTTGCGCCGTAAGGATGACGATGCAGCCCAGTGGCTGGAGAAAAGAAGGTCTATAATCGTCGTCCGAGAGGACGCCGCGATCTGGACACTAGCCCAGAAGATAGTGGGCTCCGATACAGCGCTGATTGACCATTCGCGGATGAGGCCGCAAGCGGACCCGTTCGTGATAGCTCTGGCTAAGTCGCGGCATTGGTCGGTGGTAACTTCCGAGCGCACCAAGGGATTCGGGGCGGTGAACATACAGAGCGTCTGTAAGAAGCACTCCGTGCCATGTTTCACGCTGATCCAGTTCTTCGCGAATGAAGGGTGGCAACTCTAGCTGCCATTCAGGGTCGACTTTCAGATTAGACAAACTTCCCGCGGGTCGTCCCCGCTCGCTAGTCCCTCAGGCGCCCGTTAACCGTTGAGGTTTTCCCACATAATCTCAGTCGGTTTGCGCCGAGTCTTACCCTTCACTCGGACGCCGGCCTGCCCGATGGAGACGGTCCCGACCTTGCGGTCCTTCTTGTCCCAGACCTCGATCGTGATGGTCCCCTTGCCGAGGCGGATTCCCCAGTCTCCCTCCACATGAACATGCGCGTAGCGCGGCGCCATGAGATCGGTAGCGGACCAGTTTCATGAGCCTGACTATGGGGTCAGAATAGTCGATCGTAGCGATGATTTACGACGGGGTTGATCGCTGCGACAGGCTCACGGACGATCTCAATGTCCCGCAAGTGACGTTTGACCACGGCGGTAACCGGAGTTCTCCCGTCCGTCACCCACGGGGGCGCGGGAGTCAAGAATGCGACAAAGACCCGTCGGCCGTCGTCTGTGTAGAGGAGCGGAGTGACCCGCGCTTCGCTCACCAGTTCTTCGAAGAGATCCCCTGGGGTGTTCGAGTCCACGTGGAGCCCCGAAACAAACACCGTAGAATCGAGACGGAGGCCTCCGACGCCCGGGAGTCGATCGAGTCGCGGAAACGTCCGAGGAAACACTTCGCCCTGTTCGATGGCGCGCCGAAGCCTTCGGGTTTCGCCGCCGACGCTTCTCAGGAAGCCGGCCGGACCGTCGGGGTTCGCTCGAAAGGTTTGAGAAACCAACTCGCCGAGTCGGGCAAGGCCAGGATCACGGTTCGAACGGCCGCCTGTTCCAGGCAAGCTAGCCGGGCTCCCGAGACCCCTCGGGTACGCGACAGGATCCTCGCGCACGGCCCATCGCGACCAAACCCCCTCGTAATCGAAGTAGGATCGGACGCGGTCATTCGACATTTTCGGCCTGACCACCCACTTTCGAAAGCACCGAGGATCTGAGGAGGGCGGGTCCGAGCTTGGAGTCGAGGCGCGATCGAAAGATATGGCGAGAATTGAGCCCGGGCACTCCCAGAGCACGACCAGACCGTCCAGCGCGAGAAGATCGCGGAGGACCTCAGCACGCTTCTCTGCGAACGGCTGAACGAGCTCGACCCGCAAGTGGTGGGCCCCTACAAGAGAGGGGGAGGGAACGTACCTGGAATCAATCCACCCCAACTCCACGGCTCGCTTGCGAATTGATTGATAGGTGCTCCTGGGTACGCGCGCAGCGTTCCGTCGGAGGCGTTCTGACCCGGGGCGATCTACCAGCAACTCGCGGATCACCCGTGCCTCCGCGCCGGATAGGTCCCGCACTCGACGGGGCAGACCACGCCCCCGGATAAGGTCCGAGCCCAAGATTCGGACGAATTCTTGGGCCCCGGTTGAACTACCCCGGGCCCCTTGTATTCGGTTGAAGACCAATGTCCTTCCGCGAACCAGCCCCCCACAATCCGGTACACCCCGAAATTAGACCTCCATCCCGCCCTATCCTTCCGAGGCGGTTGACGACGAGGCAACGGGTGGTTATTCCGGTTCTCTCCGCCATCCTCGTCGGTGTTGTTATTGGGGCTTCCGTGACGATCATGACGGCTAACGAATCTCTTTCCGGTTTCACGGGGGCATCAGCTGGGGGGACGAGCTCTGGGCCTCTGCTCGCAACGCCCGGGGAGTCGCCGCACAATGCTACCGATTGCAACCTCCTGAACGTTTCCGGCCTTGCTGGCGAGGGACTCGGAGACATCGAGGCCAACGTCAGCGCAATGTTCGCAAGACTCTGCGTTTTGCCAGCCTTCGAGGCTTTGCTGTTCCAGGGGGGAGGTTGGGTCTACGTCCCCCCCGTTACTGCGAATGGGACCACCATACCCGGGCATTGGGGCGGCCCAACCAACTTCACCGTTCAGTATGGGGGGAGCGATTCCAACCCTAATGTCTATGTCGCATTCGTCGTGTTTTGGGTCGCGACATGCACAGTCAACCAGTCCGGCATTCCCAACGACAACTGGTGTTCATGGAACGAGTACTGGTCCGGCAACACGTCGAACAACAATCTGACCGGACCGCTCTTCTATGTCGGCCCTGCTATCACTGCTGGTGGCCCCGGACTGAGTCGACCCTCCTCCTTCACAGGCTACGACCTTGCGTTACTGACAATTAACTAAGTGCCTTTATGTCCCGGGAGTGCTCTTCGCTCTTTCATGGGTCGATGGACTCAGCAGCATCGGGACACCTCGTCTCTCGAGGAACGGCGCCTTCGTGCCTTTGATCTTCTTCGGGGAGGTGTGAGTCAGGCCGAGGTGGCTCACCGCCTTGGAGTCACGCCTCAGGCAGTCTACTACTGGACTCAGCGCGCCGCCAGTGGAGGCTCTCGGGGTCTCCGAGCCCGCCCTCGATCGGGGCGACCCTCCCGACTGACACCGGAGCAACTCCAGGCGTTTCCGGGGCTCTTGGCTCGAGGAGCACAATCCTTCGGATACGATACCGATCTCTGGACGACCGAGCGAATTGCCGATGTGCTGGCCAAGGAATGGGGCGTGCACTACACCAACGTTGGGGTGTGGAAGATCCTCCGGGCCCACGGGTTCTCCTGGCAACGCCCACGGCGTCAGGCGAGGGAGAAGGACCTACGCGCCGTCGCGAACTGGAAGGGCCGCTCGTGGCCACGCTTTAAAAAAAAGCCCGACGCCAAAGAGCCGTAGTGGTCTTTGTTGACGAGAGCGGATTCTCCCTCATCCCATACGTCGCGAAGACGTGGGCCCCCGTGGGTAAAACCCCGGTGTTCATCCATCAGGGCCGATGGCCCAAGTTCTCGGCGATCAGCGGAGTAACTCCTCGAGGTAAGCTCTTCTTCCGTACGTACGCCGGCTCGATCGATGAGGTTCGAGTAATCGCCTTTCTCCGCCATCTGTTGCGCCACATTCGTCGGCGGCCCATTCTGATCTTCTGGGACAACGGTCAGCCTCACCGATCGAAATTGGTGAAGGCGTTCGTTCAGCAGCACCCTCGACTGGAGACCCATCGATTCCCGGGCTACAGTCCAGAATTGAACCCCGATGAGTGGGTTTGGAGCTATCTGAAGAAGCACGAGTTGGCGAGCTCGGCCCCTCGGACCCTCCCGGAACTCCGCATCGGCCTACGGAAAGCTGTCATGCGGATGAGAGTGAGGCCGGCGCTGATCCGATCCTTCTACCGGGCGACTCCTCTATCGGACTAACGAGTCCGCTAGACAATTTGGAAAGAGCGGGCTCCTCGGGTAATACAAAGGCAATTAGTTAATCATCAGTAGTAGGGGGTGTGGCGGTTGTGCTAGTTGTCGTCGCCTCGCTGGTCGTGGTCACCCGACGGGGAAGAAACGCGACGCGCGGACCGGTGTCGTCCTTGCCAGCAACAAGCGTTGTGAGCCCACCCACTATCTTGGCCCCAACCGAGGTTCCGGTCTCCGGGCTGACCAAAGGTCCATCCGTCGCGCCGATGACCGAACCTACCACGACCAACGCAGACCCATTGAACGACGTCTTCTGAAACCCGACGCGAACCGCGGGCCGGCATCCAACGCGAACCAGACAGGCTCGAGTCCTCGTCACTCGCTGGGGAAACGCACTTTTGAGGCTCGGGCATCCTCCTGCGGTGGCCTCCCTCGTCCACTGGCACTGCGTCGCCCGCGGCCGCGTCCAGGGCGTGAACTGTCGCGCGCGGGTCGCGGAGGCAGCCCATCGGCACGGCGTGGTCGGCACGGTCGCGAACTGTCCCGACGGCACGGTCTTCATCGACGTGCAGGGGCCCGGTCGAGGCTGTGGACGCGTTTCTCCGCAACGTGAGCGGTCCGCGCGGCGTGAGCCACGCGCACGCGATCGAACGTGTGGCGGCGGTGGCGATCTCGTCCGAACTGGTCGGATTCGACATCCTGCGCGCCTGACGGGCAGGAACTCGGCGCTCACGGGCGGTCCGCGCCGTGTTCGCGTTCACCGCAGTCTCCATAATCGCGGTCGCCTGCTGAGATTACCAGGCGGTTGTCGAGGGACGCGTGGCGACGTTCGATATTGAAGAGCAAAATCGGCTGTGCGTCGAGCCCTGGAAGCTCGTTGGGAAAACGCTCTTGGGCATGGGAATCGTTTTGGCAGTCTTTCAAGCAATCCTCATCATCATTCCGCTGGGCGTACTGCACCAGTGGCGCCTTCTTACCACGGACTTTGGAATCGTCCTGTGGGGGGCAGGGGTCTTTGCCGGAATCTGCTTGTGGTCCTACGCGATTCGAGCGGGACCGGTCCCGATAACTGTGAGGGTGGATCCGGACCTGATCACTTTCTCTTGGGCCTCCGGGAAGACTCAAGCCTTCCCTTGGGGCCGAAAGAGGACGCGCCTGACCCTCTTCGACGCGTCGCAGACCGAGATCGGACGGAACCTCATGAAGCCGTATGGTTGGTACATGTTGAGAGTCCCGTGGTCGCCCATCTCCTACGCTCTTAGTGCCGGGGCCTTCCAAGGCATCCTTCGAATTGCGCACGAACGGGGCCTCGACATCATACGAACCCCGACGAACCCCCAGCTGAATCTCTTCTTCGGCGAAAAAGTATCGATCCGTTCGCCCCGAAGGGGTGCACGGACCGACTCATAGCGAAATAGCTTCGGAGTTCACGGCGCGCCAATTCGGAAGGGAGGGCGTCTGCCGCGCGGGTCCTCCCCGCTCGCTCCGCTCGCGGGTCCCCCCCGCGCACTCATCTAAGTCCCCATCTCTCTTCGGGAACCGTGAACCCGCGACCGCAAGTCGTCGACCTCGCGCCCCTCGCCCCTCTCGAGAGGTCCGATCGCAACAGGCAGATTGCCGGGGACATCGCCGGGTTGGCTCTGTTACTGTTCTCAGGACTGGCGGTGTTTGTCCGGTCACCACTGCAGCCAGAATGGGTCTACATTGCGCTCCTCGTCACTTTCATTGCCGTCTCTACGCTTTTCGGAGGTCAGCTCGTGCAAGCCCTTGTAAGGCGACCGAAAGCCCTAGAGATTTCGGTTCAAGGAATCCGACTGCTGTTCGCGGATGGCCCGGCTCGGAATCTCAGTTGGACCGAGGTCGCGAACGAAGTCCGGATCGAGGAAGTTACCGTCCACGCTCCGAAGCCAGGGGTCCGCATGGGTTCGCGCTTCTGCGTGGCGAAGCCGATTCCACACTCGTTCCGGGCCCCAAATCCCGGGCTGGAAACTGTCCGGGCCGCGGCCAACGCGGCCGGACTTACTGAGGAGGTTCGGACCTTGACTCGGGTCGGCGCCAGCGGTTGGGCCCCTCTAGGCGTAAAGGTGAGATTTCGGTCCGTGGGCGTCCCAGTCTCCCCGTGAGCACGCCTTCCACTCGTCCCCCATAGTGCGGCGCGGGTCCTCCCCGCTCGCTCCGCTCGCGGGTCCCCCCCGCGCCAATGGCTGGCCTACCTCGCCCTTTCTCCCTCTTTCAGCGAGGGAGAAAGTTGCGAGGCAATGTCGGAATCTGGACCGGGGCCGTCCTCCTGATCGTTGGACTCTCGGTTGTCCTCCTTGTCGGGGAGTGGCTCGCCGCGCTCGATGCTTGCCTGGCGAACCCAATCTGCGCTCCCCCCGACTCCGTGTCGAACCTGGAAATCTATCTCGGGCTGATGATCGTGGGCGTCGCATTGGCGGTTGGAGGGGCGATGATCGTATTGCTTTCGTGGCTTGGACCGGCTCGCGCTGCCCATTTCAAAACCCCCCCTTTCTAATCATCCGGGCCTACCGGGTCCCTCGGGCCCGGTTAGTTGTTTTCTATCGGAGGATCCGGGGCCCGGTTCTTCGGGTCGGTAGTCCCCGATTCTGAGCCAAATCCCGAACCGGGCCCGCTTACCGGGCCTGCGCCCACGAGATCATATACCCGGTACCGGGTCCCGCTCTCCTTCAAGCGTCGAGAACCAACGCCAAGGAGCTTGAGCGCCCTCCCGACCCGCTCCTCCGAGTACCGGGTCCTATCGGACGGTGGCAACGACGAGAGGAGTTCAGTCGAGGTCGCCTCGACCTGCCCGGAGAGGACCAACCCCTGGATAACCACGCGTAGATGGGCAACGAGCGGGTCAGTCTCCACCACGGGCAGAGGGAGTCGGTCCGCTTCTGCGCCTGCTCCGGCGTCCACGGTCACCGAGCCATCCAAGAAGGGCCAAACATGCGTGCCCGAAGCTCGATAGGGTTGGAACGTCGCCCTCCCCTCCTTCCAAACCAAACCGACCCCATCGGCCCAGAGTTGAAGCCCGGGGAACCCCTCGTCGAGCAGAGTTAAGGCCCGCGGAACACGGGACCTTTCGGGCAGGACGATCAGCACGCGGTGGCCGGCCGACCGGGCCTTTCTTACGTTCCGGAAGACCTGGCCCACGGCCTTAGTCAGGGTCGAGCACTCGACCTCGACGTTGTAGGTCGTGGCCCCCCACTGGAACTGACCGTCGGGAAGGAGCACTCCCGCGACCTGCTCGGGGACGCTCATCGCGATCCCGCGTGCCTTGAGGAACATCGCGAACTCGGTCAGGGTCTCGACGTGCTCCTCCCCCTCGTTCCGACGGCCCCGAAGAGCTTGGAGGTGGACGTCTCCGCGGAGTGTGAGGTGAACTCTCCCGCCGTCCGCATCCCTTTCGACATCTCCCGAAGCCGTGGCGCGCGCGAGCGCCCCCGCGAGCTGGTCGGGCGGCAGCGCGGTGGCCTGGGCCAGTTCCGGGAGGCCCAGGGACCGTCCCGGGAGGGGCTTCAGCAGGCCCTCGAGCTGTTCTTGGCCCACGAGCCAGGGAGAGGCCTCCGAGTCCTCCGGCTGGGCGTACCGCCTCGAACTCTGGGCCACGGCGGTCCTTAGATTGGTCGCTGAGGAGTCCGCGTGGGGGGCTGGTAGCGTTCCGAGCTTCAGCAGGTCTCCAGACACCGCCATCGCGACCTCATGAGGCTTCAGGCCGTCCACGAGGTCCTGGGGTCGCCAGCCATGACCGGCCCCGTTGACGATCTTCCACGCGTCCTCCATGTCGTCGGTCCCGAGCGAGAAGAGGAGCCAGGCGTCAACGTTGCCGAGAAGCGCTGCCCGAGCCCGCGGCGGCACCCGGTGGAGGAACTGGGTGACCGCTACGACGTGGAGACCGAACTTCGCCCCCTCACTCAGCATGTCGGCGAGGGCCGGAACGGCGTAGTTGTGGACCTCATCGAGGACGAGGTAGACCGGGCGATCCGGCCGCCCAACCCGCTGGAGAGCCGCCCAGAGCTGGGTAAGGTAGATCGCCCCTAGGAAGTTCGCCCCATCGGCTCCCAAAGCTGCTTTGGAGAGGTTCAGCATCAGTAACCGTTGCCCCAGGAGGCGGTCGAGCGAGACCGGGTGGGCGCGCTGGCACAGCGCGATCCGGAGGAGCGGGTTAGTCGCAATCTTCCCGACCTTGTCGAGCGAGGACATCGTGAAGTTGTAGTCGAGTCGCGGCAGGTGGTGCTCGAGGAAGTTGCGCAAGGGACCCGGCGGGGTGGTCGAGACGAAGCGCTGTAGCGCCTGCTTGGACGACAGGATGTGGTAGGCGTCGACCAGGTTCGAGCCGGGCGTTAGCGTGAGCCCCTGGACCAGAGCCCTCAGGACGAGTTCGGCCCGTCCCCCGATGCTCTCCTCGCCCCACGCGCTCCGGATGGCAGCGAGCAGGTCGCCTGCGAGCGCCTCGGACCAGCGTTCCCGGTTCGTTGGGTCGTCCGATGCCTGGTCGGGCGCTCGTAGCAAGCCCAGAGGCACCGAGACCCACGTATCGCCATCCAGCTGGAAGGTGGCGTGGGCAGGGTCGATCTCGATGGCATCCGAGGCCAACGTTGGGGGAAGTCGGGTCTCAACTCCTTCGACGAGGGTTCCCGTCGGCTCGATCAACACGACCGTCGCCTGAGGTTGCTTCGCCAGGATCTGGAGAACGAGGTTGAGCGCGAGCGTAGACTTGCCCGACTGGGTCCTGCCGAGGATGGCGAGGTGGTTCCAGTCTTGCGGTAGTGCGACCCTGTCGGGGCCGCTTAGCCCGACGACCAGGCGGGAGTCCGAGGAGGGAGGCGACCTGGATTCGATGGACTTCGCGATGCGGACGACGGTGGCCGATCCGTCGACCCGCTGAAGCGTTCGGTCCCGGACGAGTGTGGGAGGCGTGAGAACGGACGCAGGTCCCGGCCGTCCCGACGGCGCGCCGGCGTACGAGCACCCGGGATGGTGGGCGGCCCAGGGGATACTGAGCAGATGCCCGAGTTCCGTGGCGGAGACATCGCGTCGTGCCCGTCTGTTGGAGAACCGGCGAATGTCGTGGGTCGCGAAGGCAGCGTGGAAGGGCTGCTCCGGCTTGCGAGGGATCACCTGCCAAGACCTCCAGGGAACCCCGCCCTGGGTCGTCCACTGTTCGAGCCACGATCCGAGCGCGGTCAGCGCCTCCAGCGGGCGTGGCCCGCGGAGATGCGCGCGCAGCTCGACGTGGTAGGCGGGTCCGGCGCGACGCGACTCCATCTCGGCCCTGAGGTCGCGACCCTGACGTTCTGCGAAAAGTCTGAAACGAGGCGAGAAGAGCCCTTCTTCCCAGATCCGGGTTCGCTGGAAGAGAAGTTGCAGGACTACGTCGTGGCCTTGCAAAGTGCGCGAGCCCAGGGTTCGGAGTAGGAACCCGGCCGAGTCTGCCTCGGGGCGAATCTCGAGCGGGAGGTGGTGATGCCGCTGAACGGCGACCGCCCGGGCGAACACTCCTCGCTTGAGAATTTCCGCCGCGGGGCACGGTAGTGCGGATCCCGCCGCGAGCCGGGGGCGCGCATTCTCGAGGTAGATCAGCATCGATTCGAGGTCGCGGGCCTCGGCCGAGCCGAGGACGTACCGCACCCGGCTCATTGGGTCCCGGTGGATCTCGAGCCAGAACGTGGTCGGGGACGTCCAGATCAGGGGTGGGGTTTCCGGGGGTTCCTGGACGGGGGCAGGGAGTAGCAACTCGCGATGGACCGAGCAGTCTTCCATTGCCCTTCGGACCGTAGAGCGATGGTGATATGGGGTCCAGTTCCCGCGGACGGTGAACGCTGGCGCCTTCCAACGTTCAGCGGGCTGACTCGCTACTTAGAACCCAATTCGCTCTGAGTCCCCGGTGGCGACCGGGATGGCACAAGCCGGAGCGCTCGCAGAGCCCTCCAATGCGTTGGGTCGATCAGAGTCCTCTCGGTCGTCATTCCTGGCCCTCGGCGGAGCAGGACCGGACGGAGAGTCCTTCAACTTGAACACCTCTCGGTCTCCCTCGGAGGAACCCTTGCCGACAACGGCGAGGGGAGGGAGAGAGAGGATCGAGTGGTATGCGGAGAAGCGGAAAGCGGGGATATCGAGGCGGCACTATTTGGAGATACGGCGGGTCTTGTCAGAGGCCGCCGACCTCCTCGAACAGGTAGGACGAACGTGCCACCCGGAGCGATTCGGCGAGCCCGAGTTGGATGCGCTATTGAACGGCGGCTGGCGCCCGGCCACCTCGGAGCAGGTGGGCTTGGCGCCGAGGACCAGGGCGTACAACGTCTGCCTTCTGAACGGCTTTCTGAAGGCCCACAACAACCTGGTTGTCGAGAACAGGCACCTCCACTTCCCGAACGTGGGGGTTCGGCGTCGCGACTACCTCAAGCCAGACCAAGGCGCGCGCCTCCTCACAATCGCGGAGACCCTCGGCATCCAGAGTCACGCGGCCGTGGCCCTGCAGATGCTGATGGGTCTACGGAGGTGCGAGATGCTCCGGGTGAGAACGACCGAGTTGGACCTCGGCCTGTTTCCCGAGGCTCTGCGCGTCCACGGCTCTCTGAAGGGCCAGTCAGGGGAGAAGGTCCGAAGGGTTCCGTGGCACGACGAGGTTCGTCGGATCGTCCCGGAGCTCTTGGCTCATCGCACCCAAGAGTCGCGCGGGCTGCGCGGACCCGATTCGGGATTCGTCTTCGTGCACCGAACGTCCGAGGGACTCCGAGTCTGGTCGAAGTCCCATGTGGATCGGGCATGGATGGAACCGGCGTTCGACTCGGCGGGAATCAAGCGACCCGATGGGCTCAACCACGTATTGCGCCGGACGTTCGGCAGGACCCTTTGGGACCACGGAGTTCCCATCGAGAAGGTCGCCTACCTGATGGGGCACGAGGACACGCGGGAAACGAAGAAGTACCTTGGCCTGAACGAGGAGGACGCGCTCGAGTCGATGCGCGTTCTGAACCGGGTGTTCCCGGTACGAACGGCAGTGTAGTCCGAGGATGGGTCGTATGGGGCAAAACGGCAATTCTCCTGTCGGAACGGTTCGAATCCGCTCGGGGCTAAATTCCCGCCCGCCAATTACTCATCGCCCGCGGTGCTTTCCCGGAAACCAGCGGTCATCCGCTGCATGGTCGACAATCTCGAGAACGGCCACATAGCGTTCCGTTCCCTGGTGGGCCACGGAGTAGATCATTCGCCAGAATGAAGGAAGATCTTCGACGAACAGATTCTGCGCCCCGTAATGGTCCGCAAAGAATCTTGGAATCTGTCGCTTCCGAACCACTTCGCCGTGCAGACAATCCGCCCGCAAGACGGCCGATAGTTCCCTCACACGGCGGGCATTGGAACGCTCCGATTTCATCGACGCGGCCTCGAGGGAGTGCAGGGCGGCGGATGCCGAAGGAGAGAGAACGATCTCCCTCGCGCTGAGAGGCATTACAGCCGTTCGCCCGAACGAATGATTTCTTGAATCGCAGCTGAGGCGGGCGGGACCCGCATGATGCCTTTGGTTCCCTCGGCGATGTTCCCGTCCGCGCCAAGAAACGCGAGCGCAGCATTGAGGCTCTGGCGTGTGGTTGAGTGCCCCCACTCCGCCAGCTGGTCCAACAACCGGTTCCGGCTGACGGGCTCGCCTGCCTCCTGGAGCGCGGTCCGAATGTATTCGATCGTCTCCAGAGTCGGGTTGGCACGCGGCTTGGCGAAGACCGGATGCGGGGCTCGGCAGGCTGCTGCCATCAGGTGAACGTATCCATACTGGTCATACATACATGTACCCAGGCTTTCGACCGATAGGCTATCCCGGGAGAGCAGCCAGGCCAACCAGGCGAGTCTTTGGTACACACCCCTTGTTAGGGTCGAATCCGCGCGGGGCTAGATTTCACTCCTAGTCTGTGTGCAGGCGATTTCTGGATAGCATCCCCCCCTGACGGTGGCTTCAATCGGGGTGTGCCGGAAGCCCCGAAGTACGCTGCCCCGATCTTTGTCCATCCGAAGGACCGACCTCGACCGTCGTGTGGTATTATAGGGAAGTCGCGCCGTTTCGGCCAAGATGGGTGCGAAGACAAAGCAGGACGAGGTCAGCCCGAAACTGGTCTACCTCGAGGATCGCGGAGCCGTCTACGACGGGCCCCTCGACGTAGTTTGGGACTTCTGGGAAAAGGATGAGAAGTATCACGCTAAGGCCCACACCTCCAAAGTGCGGAAGTTCCGTGTGAAGGAACTCTCCAAGTTGACGTCCCTCGTGCGCTACGAAAAGCTCGAGGCGGGGAAGTGGACAAAGAAAGCATGCCGAATGACGGTGATCCGACCGGCGGTGAGGATCCAAGAGGACTTGGAGGGCCCAGAAGCTGGCTCAATCAAGGTGTATGTGTACACGCCTCAGGGTTCAAGGACCGCCGTCGACGTGCTTTGCTGGTTGAGGTCGACTGACTTGACCCCGAAGCAGATCGAGGTTGAGACGCGGAGGGTTTTCGCGGGCGCGTTCCGCGAGGACCTACCTTGGTTCCGGAAGTACGTGCAGTCCCGGAAGGGCACGGGATAGACGTTGACCGATTCTTCCGTGAGAGTCCAGAAGGAACCTCAACACCTCTCCACTTGCGAGGTGCATGAGGTCAAGGAAACGAACTGACCCCACCCGGCAGTATGGATCCCAATCGACTGTAGAGACGCCATAGCCCCGCTCGGGGCTATCACCTAGCGGAGCGCGTGCCAACCTGAACCGCGAGCGTCTAACGAAGGGCGATTGTGGAGGAGGTGGCGACGGACATGTGTTTGGGACGGTCCACTTGGGCTGGCACGATTCCATCAAGGTTGCGGACGGTCATCATGGGGAGGTTTGGCCCATGGAAGACTCACTCCGCCGGGCCAACCTGAGGCGCTCTCAGACTGCGGCGCCTGAGGGGACGGGGGCCTCGCACCGCATCCCGAAGAGGCCGAGACCGGTGCGCCGCACCGGTCGGCTCCCGCGACGCGCAGCCCAGCCCCGGAGCGCGCAGCAGAGGCCCCCGCCGGGACCGTGATCGACGATCGCGACGCCCCCCCTCGGGAATAGGGAGTCTAAGGCTCGGAACTCACGAGCGCTCTTGGTGCAATCGTGGGGGACGTCGTAAACGAGGAGCTCGGTCGTCGGGAGCTCCTTCGTGAGGAGCGGGAGTACTAGCGCCTTGTCGCCCAATCGCAGGTCCCAGCGGGCTCGCAACTTGAACGGGACCGCCCATCCCGAACCGCGACCCGGCGGCAGGCTCCAGGAGGCGCCTCCCCTGGCTGCCGCAGACGGCCGAGGGTGGGACGGCAGGTCCACCGAGTGGAGAGTTCCCTGTCCGTTGAGCTCGAGCGCCGCGAGCAGGTAGGCAGACGAGACCCCCGAGGAGACCCCCACCTCGATGACATGCCGAGGTCGAAGGAGGCGGACCAGCGCGTGGAGTTCGAGGGGCGCGTCGATCTCAATGTACGAGGTTCGGCCCCCGGCCCGGTGTTCTCGGGCGATGTGGCGGAAGAGGGATCGGTCGCCCGCCGCTTGTTCGATCGCAGAGCGAGCCGTCGTCAGCGGGACCCGAGCGAGTTCGGCGACCCAGCCCGGGTCCGGGTCCGTCTCTTCCTGCATCAGCTCACTGCTCACGGAGCGCGGAGTTCTTGCAGATTCCCGATCCAATCGAGGGCGCGATAGGCCGTGGGACGAGCGGCCCTCACCCGGAGGTAAGCCTCGTCCAAGGGGACGCCGTCGGCCCGGTGAAGGTACCACGCCGCTCCGAGCGGCGAGCGGTACCTCCCTTGGCCGCAGAAGACGAGCACAGGGCTCCCCTGCGCCCGAGCGGCCTTCATCGCGTCGGCCAGGCGGTCCAGGTTCGTCCGGTCGGCCCGGTCCGCCGCTTCGTTGTAGATCGGGACGTGGGTGGCGGAGGGCATGTCGGCCGGAGCCTCGTCCAGGACGCAAAAACGCGCACCCTCGAACGTGAGGGCGTCCTCCCAGTTCCCAACGTAGACGCCGGGCGCGATTTCGGACGGTGTCTTGTTCACAGGCGCGGCTCGGGCGGCGCTCTTGGCCCTCGTGTTCGGCATGGTCGCACTCGCCAGGCCATAGGACCTCGCAACCCTTCTCGATAGACCCGCCCCCGGGCGGCTGCCGATAAATAGCTCGTCCCCTCTTCTCTCGAGAAATGGCGATCGTGGACGCCCGGGTGCGAGTGCACCACCCCTGCCCGTACTGCGACCTATCGACTCGCTTTCCCCGCTCACTCTTCCTGCTTTGGTGCGACAACCGGCGCGATGTGATTCTGGTCTCAAGCCCTCGTCGCGATGAACTCCGTCGGGTACTGGCGGCGTGGAAGCGCGGGTTCCACGCCCGCATCCTACTTCGGGAGGGGAGCGACGCGCTGCTCATCGTCCCCGACTTCGAATGGCCCGACCCCCCCTCCGTGACCCGCATGGCCCGGGCGGGAGGCGTCTGGGCGCTCCATCCGGTCCTCTATCTGGGCGGGGAAGAGACCTACCGATTCTTGGCGCCCTCGCGCGCGGGGTTGAACCGTCTGTTCCGGAAGCTCCGGCGGCTGGGCGCCGTCGAGATTCTTTCGATCACCGATCGAGCCGGACTGGACTCGGTCCGCACCGTGCCGGCGGCGACGGTCCACCTCCTAGAAGGGTTGAC
>JBEKJG010000021.1:0-27147 GCA_050011355.1 Thermoplasmata archaeon
AGTACGGGTTCGACCGCGGGTAGAAATTGAGCTCGATGCGCTCCTTCGCGCCCGGGAACACCAACTGCACCCAGCGGCCCCCGTGGCCCATGGTCCCACGGTGGGCCACGCGGAAGCCGAGCCTCCGGTAGAACCTCAGCGATCGGGCGAGGTCGCGGACCCGGAGCCCGGCGTAGACGAACTCGACCTTGACCTTCGCCATGCCCCGCGCAACCGTCCGGCCGAGATAAACCCCGTAGGCCGGGGAAAGGGGCCGGGGGGTCAGGGGGGATCGAGTTGGGTGTACCGGGCGATCTTCTCGAGGTCGTGCATCGGGACGTCGAGGCCGCAGCGCTCGCGCAGCGTGGTCCGGATCGCCGGGAGACCGGGCGCGATCTCGGCCGCCTTGCGGGAGAGCACGACCAGGTCCTCCCAGTAGTTCCAGGGGAAGACCACCCAGACCCACGCATCGCGGGGGATCTCCTCGGCGTAGTACGTGGGTACGACCTTCGAGTGCGGGATGTGGAGGAACGTCGCGGTCTCGGCCCGGGTGGGTCCCGCGGCCCGGACGTGCTCGAGGGCGAGCTGGAGACTCTCGCCGGTGTCGGTGATGTCGTCGACGATGAGGACCTTCTCTCCGCGGATCGGGCCCGAAAGCCCCTCGCTGAGGGAGGCGACCCCGTCGGGGGTCGCGGTGACGCCCCAGTGCTGGGCGCGCACGGAAACGAGCCGCTTCACGCCCAGGCGGTCGGAGAGCATTCGGGAGGGGACCCATCCGCCGCGGGTGAGCCCGACCAAGGTGTCGGGGAAATGGTTGGCCGAGCGGACCAGCTCGGCGAGCCGGTCCGCCCAGCGGTCGACGTCGTCCCACGTCGCCCGTCGGCAGCGCGGGAGGTCGGCCATTCGGTCGATCTAGGGGTAGATGCCGCGGAGGCGGATCGCGTCCACGACACGCTGGACGGCGACCACGTAGGCCGCCGTGCGGTTGTTGACCTTGCGCTCCATCGCGACCTTGTGGACCGCCTGGTAGGAGTCCACCATGGTCCGCTCGAGGCGCTGGTTGACCTCGGCGAGGGTCCAGAAGTACCCCTGGATGTTCTGCGCCCACTCGAAGTAGCTGACGGTGACACCGCCCGCGTTCGCGAGGATGTCGGGCAGGACGGTGATCTTCTTCTCGAAGAAGACCTTGTCCGCCTCGGGGAGCGTCGGACCGTTCGCGGCCTCGCCGATGATGCGGGCCTGGACCTTGTCCGCGTTCTTCGCCGTCAGGACGTTCTCGAGGGCGGCGGGGACCAGGATGTCGACCTTCGACTCGAGGACCTCCTCGTTCGTGATCGACTTGGCGCCCGGGAACCCGACGACCGAGCCGGTCTTCATCTTGTGGGCCTCGACCGCGTGCGGGTTGAACCCGTCCGCGTTCCAGATGCCGCCCTTCGTGTCCGACGCGGCGACGATCTTGGCCCCCTGCTCGTCGTAGAGGATCTTCGCGCAGATGCTGCCGGCGTTTCCGAAGCCCTGGACGGCGACCGAGCCGCCCTTGACCTTCACGCCCGCGTCCTTCGCGGCCTCGCGGATGGTATACGCGCAGCCGCGTCCGGTCGCTTCCCCGCGGCCTTCACTGCCGCCGAGGCTGATCGGCTTGCCGGTCACGACGCCCGGGACGGAGTAGCCCTTCAGCATCGAGTACGTGTCCATGATCCACGCCATGGTCTGGCTGTCGGTGTAGACGTCCGGGGCCGGGATATCCATCTCCGGGCCGATGATCGGGGCGATCTCGGTCGCGTACCGGCGGGTGAGGCGTTCCAGCTCCCCCTGGGAGAGCTTCTTGGGGTCGACGATGACGCCGCCCTTCGCGCCGCCGTAGGGGATGTTGACGACCGCGCACTTCCAGGTCATCCACGCGGCGAGCGCCCGGACCTCGTCCAGGGTCACGCCGGGGTGGTAGCGGATACCGCCCTTGGAGGGTCCGCGCGCCATGTTGTACTGGACGCGGTAGCCGGTGTACACCTTGTACGACCCGTCATCCATCCGGACCGGGAAGTTGACCGTGAGCTCCCGCTTGGGGTGCTTCAGCACATCGCGGACTCCCGGTGTGATACCGATCAGGTCGGCGACAATGTCGATCTGTTGTTTCGCGGTCTCGAACGGGTTTGCACTAACTTCCTTGCTCGGCATTTACGCTACCCCAGGGTACGGCAAGAACTCGGTTTCGGCTACTTGAGGCTACCGCGACCTTGCGAGGGCGCGACACGGTGAACGACAAATGACGAAACGGTTATGACATAAGTCCGGGGCCGCGCCGGGAGAACGGACGCCACCCTCCGGCCGGGAGGGGGTGGCAGCGGCCGGCGCTCTCCAGCCACGCGTCGCGGCCGGGCTCGATCCGGCCGACCTCGAGGAGTTGGCCCCCCGCCCGGCGGACGGCCGTTCGGGCCGGCTGCACGGAGGCCGCCGGTACTGCCGCCAGGAGTTCGTAGTCACCGCCGTAGAACGCGATCGCGCGCCGTTCCGGGGGCGGAACGGGGAGGGCGCGCAATCCGGAAAGGAACGGGAGCCGGTCCTCTTCGATGGTCACGCGGCACCCGCTGGCACGGGCCATCAACCAGCTGGCGTCGGCGAGTCCGTCCGACGTGTCGAGCATCGCGTGGGCGAACTCGGCCAAGGCCCGACCCTCCCGCAACCGGGGTTGGACCGCGAGCAGGTCGACGAGCGCCCGACGCCGCTTCGGGGAACTCCGGGGCGCGTGGGCTAATCGGAGGGCCGCCAGACCTCCCCTTCCGACCGGGCCGGTCGTCAGCAGTCGGTCGCCCGGCTTCGCCCCGGTCCGCGGGGCGAGTCGGTCCGGGCGGCTCCACCCGAGCACGGTGCTGACCACCGCCCGCACCGCCCCGGGTTTGGTGTCCCCGCCCACGAGGGGGGCCCCGGCCGCCGCGCCCGCACGGTCCGCTCCTCGGACGAGCGCCTGGACCCACGCCCGGGGGGTCCCCGGGGGAACGATCACCGCGAGGAGGAGCCCGGCCGGCTGCGCGCCCTTGGCGGCGAGGTCGGAGAGACTGACGTTGGCCGCGGCGGCCCCGATGCGGGCTGGCGGCGAGTCCGGTAGGAAATGCGTACCCTCCACGAGGGAATCGGTCGAGAGGACCGCGACCCGTCCCGGTGGCACTCGGAGCACTGCGGCATCGTCCCCGAGCGGAAGGAGGCCCCGGGCCGGACCGGTGAGGTGCCGACCGAGCCAGTCGTGGAACTCCCGCTCGTCGATCGCCGCCGTCCGACGACCGCGCGGAGCCGTCATCGGGGCGTCACTTGTAGGGGATGAACTCCTTCCCGAGGAGCTCCCGACCGAGGATGATCCGCATGACGTTGAGCCCACCCTCGGCACCGACGAGGTAGGACATGATCCCGCGGAAGCCGAGCTCGAGCCCGACGTCCTTAGTGTAGCCGGCCGCGCCGAACCACATCATGACCCGCTTCACGCACTCGAACGAGATCTGGGGGGCCGTGAGCTTCACGCTCGCCACGGTCCGGTTGACCTCGGAGCGGTGGGAGTGGTCGCCCTTCAGGGTGTAGGTGTCGAGGAGCCAGGCCGCCCGGCGGCACTGCCACTTGACGGCTTCCAGCTGGGTCCACAGGTCGACCAGCTCGAACTGGATCGCCTCGAACTTGCCGAGCGGCTGGCCGAACACCTGCCGTTCCCGGATGTACGCCATGCCGGTCTCGAGCGCCCGTTCGGCCGCACCGATGCAGGCCGCGCTCACGAACGTCCGGGCGACGGAGAATCCCTCCATCGCGATGTCGAACCCCTTCCCGTCCGTGCCGAGAAGATACTTGGAGGGGACCGCGGCGTCCTGGTAGGAGAGGGCACCGGTCGAGATCCCCATCCGGCCCATGTTGTCGAACTTCTGGGTCGTGATCCCGGTCGAGCGTGTCGGGACGTAGACGAACCGGAATCCCCCCTCGGCGGCCTTCGTGAGCGTCAGATGGCCGCCGCCGAGCCGTTTGGCTTCCTCCACGCCCGAGATGAACGACTTCTCTCCCCGGATCGAGAACCCGCCCTCGGTCCTGCGTGAGGTCGTCCGCATGTTCGCAAGGTCGCTGCCCCCCGTGGGCTCGGTGGTGGCGATCCCGAGGAACGCCTTTCCGGCGCAGACCGGCGGGAGGACCTCCTTCTTCGCCTCCTCCGTGCCGTGGGCCGCGAGGATGTACCCCCAGCCGGCCTCCAGAAGGAAGAACACCGCAGTGGCCATGGAAAAGTCGCCCCGTCCGACCTCTTCGGCCGCGATCTCGGTCAGGACGGCCGACGCGCCCATCCCGCCGTAGTCCGTGGGAACGGGCATCGCGAGCAGTCCGATGTCCGCCATGCCCGCGAGCACGTCGTCCGGGATCCGTCCCTCGGCGTCGATCCGGCGCTCGTTGGGCCGCAGGACCTTGTCACCGAACTTCCGCACGGCCGCCTGGAATGCCTCCTCCTCGTCGGTCAGTCGGAAATCCATGGTTCTCCCGCCGGAACCGCCCTCCGGGCGTATAGCGTTCGGGGGTCCCGGTTACGCCTTTAAACACGCCCGTCCTTGATTCGCCGGAGCCCATCGATGACGGTTCGGGTCGCGGTCAACGGCTACGGGACGATCGGGAAACGGGTCGCCGATGCGGTCGCGAAACAGCCGGACATGAAGCTGGTCGGGGTCGCCAAGACCCGGCCCAACTTCGAGGCCGAACGCGCCGTGGCCAAGGGCTTCAAGCTGTACCTCGCGGGGTCCGGGACTCAAGAGGCGTTCGACCAGGCCGGCCTTCCGGTCGCGGGTCGGGTCGAAGACCTGTTCCGGGAGGTCGACGTCGTCGTCGACGCCGCTCCGGATAAGATCGGTCGGGAGAACGCCAAACTGTACCAGGCGGCCGGGGTCCGGGCGATCTTCCAGGGGGGGGAGAAATCGGACGTGGCGCAGGTCTCGTTCAGCGCCCTCGCGAACTACTCCGCTGGAAAGGGGAAGCGAACGATCCGGGTCGTCTCCTGCAACACCACGGGACTCTCCCGCGCCGTCTCGGTGCTCACCTCCCGTTGGCCGGTCGAGCAGTGGGAGGCCACGATCGTACGGCGCGCCGCCGACCCGGCCGAGACCAATCGCGGTCCCATCAACGGTATCATGCCGACGTTCCAGCTCCCCTCCCACCACGGACATGACGTCAACACGATCTTCCCCGACCTCCACATCGCGACCACCGCGGTCGTCGTTCCCACGACCCTCATGCACGTCCACGTCAACCACGTCCGGTTCACGACCCCGCCCGGCGACAACGCGGAGCTGCTCGCCGCGTTCCGCTCGACCCCGAGGTTCCGCGTCTTTTCGCCCTGGGCCGGGGTCGACGGTACCCCCCAGGTCATGGAGTTCGCCCGCGACCGGGGCATCGGGCATCAGGACATGATGGAGAACGTCCTGTGGGAGAACGGCCTCCGAGTGGACGGGAAGAGCGCCTACTTTTTTCAGGCGATCCACCAGGAATCGATCGTCGTCCCGGAGACGATCGATGCGATCCGCGCGATGTTCGACCTCGCGCCCGACGCGGCCCACTCGATCGCCATCACCGACCGGACGCTGGGGATCCCTCCCCCGTAGCGGGAGCCTCCGGGGAGCGGCCCCCGGAACGGCGAACCACCGGTGAGTTCCGGTCGTTGACTCGCGGGGTGCGTCCGGGCCATGGAGGTCCCGGCCGATGGGTCCTCCGAGGCACCCATGCAAGCCACCATCCGACCGATGAGAGAGTCCCGCACGGCGAATGTCCCGGCCCCGGACGGGGAACCCCGGTCCCCGTTCGAGGGTGCACCGCTGCTCGAAACCACGTTCGAGGGAGGGACCCATCGAGGGCGGGTGACCGTTGCGATGGCACCGATCCCGCACGCCGAGGCGGCGGGATGGGAGGCCGTGTTCGGGACCGCGATGCAGGGCGCCTCCCCGGAGGAGCGGGAAGCCCACTCCGGGTTTCCCGGCCTCCTGGCCCGCGTGGAGCCCCGCGGCCGGGGATACAACAACTGGCTCGGCTGGATCCAGTTCGTGAACGAGCGCGACCCTCGCGGAACCTCGTTCAGCTCCGAGCACGACCCCATCTGGTTCCTCCAGGGGAAGGAGGTCCCGTATGCGGCGGTCGGCTACGCGCCGACTTTCTTCGACGCCCCCACCCGGCCGGCGCGGCGGGCCGTCCTGTGGGAGGCCGACCTGTTCCTCTGCACGGTGCCGTCGGTCGCGCCGGCGGACGGTCGACCGGAGTCGCCGCTCGAGCCGCTCGCGGGGGTCCGCTGGGGGTTCCGCATCGACTCGGACGGGGCGGCACCGACGCCGATCGCGCCCCGCTGGACGGGCGACTGGGCCTGGGCGTCGTGGGTTCCGGTACTCCGGCGGCGGTTCCCCGGTTGGAAGTTTGCCGACCGTACCCCGGCGGTGCCTCTCCTCGGCTCGAGCTGAGGAGGTATCCTAGGTCGAGGGGTCGGTGGTCGATCACCGCGGAGAGCCGTCCGACCGGCCCACTGTCCCCGCGGCGACGACCGCACGACGGCTGGCTTCCCGGAGGACGAGGGTGAGGCCGACGATCACGATGAGGAACCCCCCGACTTCCCAGAGGGTGAGCGGTTCCCCCAGCAACCCTGACCCGATCCCGACCCCGACGAGCGGGACGAGGTAGGCCACGATGTTCGCTCGGACCGGCCCCACGCGATGATGGAGGGTGAAGTAGACGAAATACCCCATCAGGGACGAGAGGATCACCAGGCCCGCGAGGGCATACCAGACTCCGGCGGACAGAGGGAAGGCCCTCGGGATGGGCAGCACCGTCCCTGCGACCCCGAGCAGGACGCCCGCTACCGCGAACTGGGTCCCGATCTGCCAGAGGCCCTGCCGTCCGCTCCCGATGCGGCGAAGTAGGACGGTTCCGATCGCGGTGCTGAGAAAGGCGCCGAGGACGAACAGGGGGCCGGGCCAGGTTCCCACCGGGCCGCCGAGCAGCGTCGGGACCACGAGGACGACCGTGCCGACGAAGCCGATCGCCAGCCCGACCAGCGCGAGGGGGCTGAACCGCTCCGACGGCAGGAGGGAGTAGGCGATGACGACCGTAAGGATGGGCGCGGTCGCCGCCAGGACGGAGGCGTAGCCGCCCGTGGTGTACTGCTCCCCCCAGTAGAGGAACCCCCCGTACAATCCGATGATGAACACCCCACCCACCCCGCCGGAGACGAGCAGCGCCCCTCGGCCCGGGAAGGATTCGCGCCGAGCCACGGCCAACGCCGCAAAGCCCGCGGCCGAGAGGAGGTACCGTACCGAGGCGAACAGCAGCGGCGAGAATCCGAGGACGATCCCCTGCCGGATGAAGATGTAGGCCACGCCCCACAGTAGCGCGAGCGCCGCGAGCAGCGCGATGTCCAGCGCGGTCAGCCGGGGCGTCCCCACGGCGGTCGGGGGGCTCTGGAGGGGAGCGGTCGATGGCACCAAGGCCTTCCCACCTCCATACGTCTTACATTACCTTGGACCCCTCGTACCCTGGGTGGGAGGTCAGGGTACCCGAGATCCGATCCGGCGGGTCCCATCACGGCGAACCCGAGACTCGGACGTCGACGCCGTTCGCGCGCTCGACTCAACCTAGGACGAGAGGGAGGAAGATTTGGTCCACGATCTCTTCCAACACCGGTTCGGGAACCACGTCCTGGATCACGAACATCTCGTGACGATAGAGGTCGACCGGCAACCGTGCGATTCGCGCCGAAATCCGGTTCGCCGAAACTTCGCCCCGGCTTCGGGCTCGCTGTAGAATCACGGCCATGACATCGGGTACGACCTCGAACACGGGGTGGCCCGACCTGTCGAGCGAGGCCGCATCCACCAGAAGCCCTCGCAAAACGTCCTTCGGAGTCCTCTGGAACCGTCCATTCAGTCCGCGCAGCAACTGGAGGACATCCTCCCGCAGGGTTCCGGTGTCAGGAATGTTGTCCGCGGTCCTTCCCATTCGGCTGCGAAGTGCCGCCAATACGAGCTGGGCACGGTTTCTCCACCGACGATAGATCACCGGCTTGCTGGTATGTGCTCGGGCCGCGACACGGTCGATGGTGAGGCCGTCATATCCCCCTTTCTCCAGCTCGGCCCACGTCGCCTGGAGGATGGCTTCCTCGAGAACCACTCCCCTCCGACGTGAGACGATTGGGGCCCGTCTACCCGGTCCCCGACGGCCCGACCTCCGCGGATCATTCATCGAACACAGGATACGATAGTTTCTAATAATGCCTTCCTTTTCGTAAGATACAGAAGTATCCTATACGGGGGGGCGGAGTTGGCGCATTCAATGGCACAAGGTCGGGGTAGGCCGGGCGACGGGTCCCCGACGGGCGGTCCGAGCTTTGACAAATCCTACGCCAACCGGACGCTGGTGCTGCTCGCCCTGATTCCGGGGCTGATCATCTATGTCGACATGATGCTCACCCCGGCGCTTCCGACGATTTCGGCCGAGTATGGAGTGAGCATCGCTCAGACGAGTCTGCTGATCTCGCTCTACACTGTGTTCGGTGTCGCCATCATGCCGATCGTCGGCAAGCTCGGCGATATCTACGGCAAGAAGCGGGTGATGCTCTACACGCTCTCCGCGTACCTCGTGGTCGCAACGACCACCTCCTTGGCGCCGACCTTCGGCCTCATCGCGGCGTCCAGATTCTTCCAGGGAATCGGGCTGGGGGCCATCCCACTGTGCTTCAGTCTCGCCCGAGAACAGTTCCCCCGGAACATGGTTCCCCGGGCTCAGGGCCTCATCAGCGCGATCCAGATTGCCGGAGCCGCCGCCGGGCTCCTCGTCGGCGCGGTGGTCACTTCCGACGATCACTGGCAGGGGAATTACTACCTGGCCCTGCCGATCATCCTGCTCCTTACCGTACTCACCGCGCTGGTTGTTCGCGAGTCGACCAACCTGAAGCCCGGAGTCCATCTCGACTATGTTGGTGCCGGGTGGCTCGGGGTCTCCCTCACCTCGATCGTTCTCGGATTATCGGAGGGTGCGACATGGGGGTGGACATCCGCGCCCGTCCTCGCCCTGGTGCTGGGGGGCTTCTCCGCGATACTCCCGCTCGCAGGGTACGAGCGTCGACTGGCCGAGCCGGTCCTAGACCTCCGGCTCTTGCGTCGACGGAACATCCTGGTCTCCAATGTAATGATCCTCGTATCTGGCGTGTCGACCTTCATGGTGTTTCAGGCATTCACGTACCTCGCGCAGTTGCCGCCCCCGAGCGGGTTTGGGCTGGACATCGTCCAAACGGGACTCCTTCTGCTTCCCGTGGTGATCGTCGGTTTGCCGGTCGCCTATGCCGTCGGCGTAGTGATCCCTGCGTGGGGGGTGAAACCGTTCCTCTATGTTGGGTCCGCGATCGCCGTCATCGGATTCCTGCTCCTCTCGACGTCGACCAACCCGACGGAGGTCGCAGTGTACCTGGCGGCGTACGCGGTCGGCAGTAGTTGCATCACGGTGTCGATTCAGAACCTCCTGGTTCTCTCCTTGGAGAAGGGCGAAATGGGCCTCGGAACCGCGCTCAACTCCTCGTTCCGATACATCGGCCAAAGTCTGGGAGCTCCCCTGTCCGGAGCCATCCTCTCCACGATCGTATCGACGTCGGTCGTGGCCGGCCGCGTGCTGACGCTTCCTACGAGAGACGCGTTCCAGTATTGCTTCTACGCTGCGGCGGCCCTGTTCGTCGTCGTGGGATTGACCGCAATCCTCGCTCGGGAGGTCATGGGAAAGAATGGCTCCACTGAGGTGCCGGGAACTCGTTCGTCCTAGGATTCGCGCAAAACATCGAAGGTCGCCCCCTCGCGCAGGAACCCGGACGGGCGTACGGAAACCAAACGCCCGCACAACCGCCCTCGAACAGAATCCAGCTCCCGGGCAATGCCGTCGGCGCTCTGGAGGGCTTCGGGGCCGCTCCCGGAACCGGGCTTAAGACGTCCCACCAGTTTCCCGGCACATGCCGGAACTGGGCCACCGGGTCTACGGGACCACCACGGTGCGTCTCTCCCTCGTGATTCACGCCCCGTCGCGCTACGTGTATGATTGGTGCACGGACTACCGGAGCGACGACGGACGATTCTCGAGCCGGCGTCCCGGCCCGAGCTTCCGTGTGATCAAAATTTCGCCCCGCCGGGTGCTGCGGATTCGCGTGGCCCGGGGTACCGGTCGCGAACCCGCGATTGCAGTCGATTTGGTTCGTCTCAATCCCCCCCGCTCCTGGCACCTCGACCAGATCGACGAGGCCGACCGGCAGTCCTTGGACTACCGGGTCAGCTCTGTCGGCCGCGCGCGAACGCGACTTCACCTGTTGGTCACCGAACGCTGGGTCACCCCGAAATTCCCGACGCGCGAAGCACTCCGCGCCCAGGTCGCGAGGACGTGGGCCCGGTTCGCCACGGCCATCGAGGCGGACTATCGCGCCGGACGGCCCGCCCGGGGCCGGTAAGCAATCGTCGACCGTACGGCCGAGCGTCGTCCGAGCTACGTGCACCTATCCGATATCCCCGCGGGCTTGGCCCACCGACGCCTCCCTTTACGAAAACTAGCACCCCTGCACAGAAACCGAGCTCCCTGCGACTCAAGTCCTCTACAGAAACTGGTTCTCGGCCAAAGCCGGCCGGACCCCAAGAATCTTATACCGCACGCAACTCGCGCGCGAAGCATGTATTATCTCGACCACCGACGCGACGTCGTCCGCATCCCTCCGGAGCGGCTCGGCGCTGAGGTGGATACGGTCCTGACCGAGCTCGCCCAGCAGCAGTTCGAGGGGAAGCTCGTGGACGGCCAGAACCTGGCCGTGACGATCCGCGACGTCAAGTCGATCGGCGAGGGCCACATCATCCACGGGGACGGTGGGGTCTATCAGGAGGTCGAGTACGAGGCGCTCCTGTTCCGGCCCGAGATCCAGGAGGTCGTCGAGGGGGCCGTCGTCGAGATCCGGAAGTTCGGCGCGTTCGTTCGCTTCGGGCCGTTGGATGGCCTCTTGCACGTCTCCCAGGTCATGGACGACCGGGTCAACATCGACGAGCACAACCAGCGGTTGGTCGGCGTCGAGACGAAGCGCGACCTGAAGGTCGGCTACAAGGTCCGGGCCCGTGTCGTGTCGCTCTCCCTCTCCGAGATATCGCCGCGGGACAGCCGCATCGGGCTCACGATGCGCCAACCCGCGCTCGGCCGGCTCGAGTGGATCCAGGAAGCCCACAAGAAGGCGGACGAGAAGTCCGGTAAGCGCCCGGCCGCCGCGCCGGCCGCGAAGAAGCCCGTCCCCGCCAAGCCCGCTGCACCGGCGGCGGCGAAGCCTGCCGCCGCGAAGCCGGCCGGTGGTGCGGCATGATGAACCTCAAGGCCTGCAAGAACTGCCGCACGATCACCGACCAGGCCAAATGCCCGAAATGCGGGGGCGAGGTCTCCCGAGAGTGGCAGGGATACTTGGTCGTGATCGACCCCGAGCGCTCCGATATCGCCCGGAAGATGGGGATCCATGCCGCGGGCCGGTACGCGCTCCGCGTCAAGTGACGAGACGGCCTGGGCCGTCCCCGAGTCTCTCCGCCCCCTCCTGGCCCAAAAGTACGGTCCCGTCTACTCCGGCGCGAACGCCGACCATCACATCGAGGAGCTCGTGCTGTTCGCCGCCTGCGGCGACCGGGTCACCGAGCGGTGTCTTCAGCTGGGCCGACCCCCGCTTGTGGGGATCGTCGATTACAAGACCCAGCGCAACGAGCCGATCGCCGCCGACGCCTTCCGAGCCTTGGCCGCCGTCCGGCGGGTCCGAGTCCGGAACCCGGCCGGTCTTCTCACCGAATCACTCCGACGGGCGGTCCGCGACCTGGTGGCGTCGGGCGGGGGCCTCATCGAGGTCGACGGCGAGGAGGATCTCGGTTCCCTCGCTCTCGTGGAATCGCTCCCCGCCGGGGCCACCGTTATATACGGTATCCCGGGTGAGGGGGTCTCCTTCGTCCGCGTCGATGCGGTTGCGAAGGAACATGTACGCCAACTGATCGCGCGGATGGAACCGAGGAGACTGGGCCGTGGAGATTAAGATCCTGGAGGAGAAGGCCAACCCCCTGCTCCACCGCCGGGAGTATTCGTTCGAGGTGAGCCACGCGACCGCCGCGACCCCCCGCCGCGATGAGGTGCGCGGGGAGTTCGCGAAGCTCACGAAGGCACCGAAGGACCGCGTCATCATCGAGCGGATGAACGCCCGGTACGGCACGGCGACCACCCGCGGTGAGGCGATCGTCTACGAGACCGTCGAGGCCGCGAAAGCGACCGAGCGGGGTCACATCCTGGTTCGCAACGGACTCAAGGAGAAGGTGGCGAAGGGGGCCGCGGCTCCCGCCGAGACCGCCGCCCCGGCCGCACCCGCCGCCGAGGCCAAGGCCGAGGAACCCGCGAAGAAGGAGTAGTGCCCTTGGCCAAAGCTCGCGTCGGTCTCTACAACGTCAAGGGCGAGTCGCTCGAGCGCACGCACCGGTCTTGCCCCAAGTGCGGCCCGGGGACGTTCCTCGCGGAGCACAAGGACCGTCGCTCCTGCGGGCGCTGCGGATACTCCGAGTCCAAGGCTCCCCCGCCTTCGAAGGCGAAGGCCCCCAAGGCGTAGGCCGGAAGCCCCGCCCCGTACCACCCTCAAGTAGTGGCGCGGCGTGTTCGATCACGGGGCGCCATGACCGTGAAGAACCTTCGACAGTCCGTGACGATCCGTGCGAGCCCGCACGATGTGTACACTACCCTGGTCGACCCGAAGGAACACGCGAAATTCTCCGGAGGTGCGGCCCGCATGGCCGCCAAACCCGGTGGCCATTTTTCCCACTACGACGGCTCCCTCGAGGGGGTGGTGGTCCACCTCGAGAAAGACCGTCGGATCGTGCTCGCCTGGAGGTCGACCGGGTGGCCCGAGGGCCACTACTCGATCGCCGATTTCCTCCTCACCAAGGTGGGGAAAGGGACGCGACTCGACTTCGCCCAGTACGGGATCCCGACCTCGGATTTCGCCGACATCTCGGACGGCTGGCGCCAGTACTACTGGGCCCCGCTGAAGACGTATCTCGAGTAGCGCCGGGTGTCCGGTTCACTCCGAACCGACGCCGAACCGGTCGAGGTCGTGAAGGATCTGGCCGAGGAGTTCGCCGGTCTCGAACGGGACGTCGTACCTCGCGAAGTACCGGCGCAGGGTTTCCAGCGCGTGCTCGAGCGCGGTCCGCGCCTCGTGGAGACGGATCCAGGGGGAGGCGCCCAGCCGGTCGACCCACAGACCCTTGCCGAAGTCGATGATGACCGGGTGGCCCCGGTGCACCAGGATGTTGAACGGGCTCAGGTCGGTGTGGACGATGCCGGCGTGGGCGAGGTCGTCGATCCCCGCGAGCAGCTCCCGCGCGAACTCGGCGGGCGATTCGAGCGCCGTCCGCCGCAGCTGGGGAGCGGGGCCGTCACCGTCCCCGATGTACTCCATCGTGAAGGCATTCTCCTCCCGCTGGATCGGCTCCGGTACCGGGGCCCGGTGGGCCCAGGCATGACCGAGCAGTTCGAACTCCTTCAGCGCGAGGTGCCCCATCCCGTCGGCCTTGACCGCACCGCGGGAGCGGTTCGAAGTGCGGTAGAGGCGGTAGCATTTTGCGACGACGAGCCGGTTCCCGTCCCGCGCAAGGAAGACGTCGGCCTCCTTGCCCGCGCCGATCGTTCCGAGCACCTCGGTGACGAGTCCGTTGTCCAACAGCTGGGCGGCGACCTCGGCCGTGCGGGGCTCCCGGAAGGCGATCGCGCCCGACTTGAGCTTCCAGCGTACGCTGGCGTCGAGGTACGGTGTGTTGGGCATTCCCTTGGTGGTTGTGGTGGTGTTCCGTCGACGGTCTCTCGGAGGCGCTACCGCGCCGGGGATCGAGCGGCTACCCGGTTCCCGGCATCGAACAGGAGCTAACGATCTCGCACATTCCGGGAACCTCCGGGCCCAAGGGGCCACTAGGCCCCAGCGGCCGGCCCTTCGTAAACGTTTCGGCGCCGGGCTGCCCCGAGGTGAGGGGGAGGGCCTCCCGACCGAGCCCCCAGACCCGGAACCGGCGCCCTCCCTCCCGGCTTAAGAGTTCACCGTCGATTTTTCTCGACCGAGCGCGTCGCGCGCCTTTTTTTTAGGCCCCCCGGGTTCGTAGCACTGCCAAAGGGTGATCCCGCCAACCCGACCGTCCTCTTCCGGACGGTGGGGAGGCTCGAGTGCCCCGGGCCAAGCGAAGGGGGCAGGGGCACATGGGGACGTACAACCTGGACAAGATCTTCAAACCCCGCAGCGTCGCGATCCTCGGCGCGAACGACACGGTGGGGTCGGTGGGCCATGCGGTCGCGACCAACTTCGCCCACGGTGAATTCGAAGGGAAGTTCTACTTCGTCAACAACCGGCACTCGGAAGTACTGGGCCAGAAGGCCTACCCCGATGTCGCATCGATACCGGAACCGGTCGACCTCGCGATCATCGCGACCCCGGCGAGCACCGTATGCGAGCTGGTCGACCAGTGCGGCCAGGCCGGGGTGAAGGGGGTCATCATCCTCTCGGCCGGATTCAAGGAGACGGGACCGGCGGGCAAGCTGCTCGAGGACCAGCTGCTCGAGGTCGCTCGCAAGTACGGCATTCGTCTGGTGGGCCCGAACTGCCTCGGGATCATCCGGCCGGAGACCCGGCTCAACGGGACCTTCCTCTCCAAGGTCCCGAAACCGGGGACCGTGGCCTTCCTCTCCCAGAGCGGGGCACTCGGCTCCGCCATCCTCGACGTCGCGATCCACGAGAACGTCGGGTTCTCGACCTTCGTCTCCGTCGGGTCGATGATCGACGTCGACTTCGGGGACCTCATCGACTACTTCGGCAGCGACCCCCACACACGAAGCATTCTGATGTACGTCGAGGGGGTCACGCACGCCCGCAAGTTCATGAGTGCCGCCCGGCACTTTGCCCGGACCAAGCCGATCGTGGTCGTCAAGGCCGGGCGATTCCGGGAGAGCGCCCGGGCGGTGGCCTCGCACACGGGCTCGATGTCGGGCGAGGACCAGATCTACGACGCCGCCTTCAAGCGGGCAGGGATCGTCCGCGTCGACCAGATCGCGGACCTGTTCAACGCGGCCGAGGTGCTGAGCACCCAGCCGCTTCCGAAAGGGCCGAGGCTCGCGATCATCACGAACGCCGGCGGCCCGGGCATCATGTCGTCCGACGCGCTTCTCGCGCGGGGCGGCAAGCTGGCCGAACTCAGTCCACCGACGATGGAGCGGCTCAACGCGGCCCTCCCGGCGTTCTGGAGCCGCGGGAACCCGATCGACATGGTCGGGGACGCCGGCCCGGATCGCTACCGGGCGGCGCTCGAGGCCTGCCTCGAGGACGACAACGTGGACGGGATCCTGCTCCTGCTGACCGCGCAGGCGATGATCCATCCGATCGAGGTGGCGCGGACGATCGTGGAGGTGGTCTCCTCCAAGACCTACCAGACCAAGACGATCCTGGCGTCGTTCCTGGGAGCCGGCACGGTCACGGAGGCGAACGCGTTCTTCGCGACCCACAACATCCCGACGTACTCCTCGCCGGAGGAGGCGGTCAAGACGTTCCTCACGATGTGCGAGTACCGGAGGAACCTCGAGCTCCTCTACGAGACGCCCGAGGAACTGCCCGTCGACTCCGCCCCTCCGAAGCGCCCGATCTCGGTCCTCCTCAAGTCGGCCGCCCAAGAAGGCCGCGAGGCGCTGACCGAGGAGGAGTCGAAGCGCTTGCTGAGGTACTACGGCTTCCCGGTCGTGGCGACCGAGGTCGCGGCGACCGCGGACGAGGCGGCCGCGCGCGCGCGCGAGTTCGGATTCCCGGTGGTCCTTAAGATCCTCTCGCCGGACATCCTGCACAAATCGGAGGCGGGCGGGGTCGTACTGGACGTCCAGTCGGAGGAGGAGGTGCGTCATCAGTTCGACGTGCTCGTCGCCCGGGCCAAAGCCTACCGGCCGAACGCCCAGATCGTGGGCGTGACCGTCCAGCCGATGATCCGGGCGGGAGGCTACGAGCTCATCGTCGGGGGAAAGACCGACCCGGTCTTCGGCCCGGTCATCCTGTTCGGCATGGGTGGCGTCGGGGTCGAGCTCTACAAGGACTGCGGGGTCGCCCTCCCACCGCTCAACACCACCCTCATCCGCCGGATGCTCGAGGAGACCAAGGTCTACCAGCTCCTCAAGGGCTACCGCAACCAACCGCGCGCCAACCTCGAGCTGCTCGAGCGGACGCTGCTCCTGTTCTCCCAGCTCCTCGTCGACTTCCCCCAGATCAAGGAGATCGACATCAACCCGCTCCTCCTCAACGAGAACGAGGTCCACATCCTCGACGCGCGGGTCCTGATCGATCGAGACCGGGCCGTGCGGGAGCACGGGCTCCATGCCCACCTGGTCATCAGCCCGTACCCGAAGAAGTACGAGTCCCGCTGGCGGATGCGCAACGGGGAGGAGGTCCTCCTGCGCCCGATCAAGCCCGAGGACGAGCCCCTGTGGCTCGAGATGTTCCGGGGGTTCTCGGAAGAGGCGATCCGCTACCGCTTCTTCCAGGTCATCAAGGACACGCCGCACGAAGTTCGGGTCCGCTACTGCAACATCGACTACGACCGGGAGATCGCCATCGTGCCGGAGCTGACCCGGGACGGAAAGCGCCGGATCTTGGGCGTGTGTCGCCTCAGCCTCGGGCCGGACGGGAAGACCGGTGAGCTCGCCATCATCGTCACCGACGAGTTCCAGGGGATGGGACTCGGGACCAAGCTGGCCGACCAGGTCCTCGAGATCGCCTACGAAATGGGGGTCGGGAAGGTCTACTCCATCATGCTGGCCGACAACCGCCACGCCATCTCGCTGATGAAGCGGATGGGGTTCGCGCTGACGTATTCGGGCGACGGGACCGTCGAGGGGACCCTCGACCTCGGCGGGGAGACCGCCACCGTCCCGGTCCCGCCGAAAGACCACCTTGGTACGCCCTCCGAGGCGGTCGGGGCGCGGCCCCCTTCCACGATCCGGAGCATCGACAAGACGCCCCCCGCCATCGCGGCCGTGCCGAGCTCGAACCCCCCGCCTCCTCCCGGATGACCGTCGCCGGGCCGCCCGTGGAGTGGCCCTTATACCACCCCGCAACGTCGGGACGGGTCCGGAGGAGGGTCGCTCTGCGCTCGACCGTCGTTGGCGAAGAGGCCAGGACGGGAGCGGAAGCGAACCTCTGCGAACCAGTTTCGGCAGCGGGAAAGGGCCCGTAGTATAGCTTGGATATCACGGGGGCCTCCGGAGCCTCAAACCCGGGTTCGAATCCCGGCGGGCCCGCCCGACCGCTCCCGCAGACAGGAGTACCAACGCCCTCCAGCCCGCTCTAGGAGATTCGGCCCGAGCCGACAAGGACCCGAAGGCAGTTCAGGGTGATCATCTCATTCGGTCCGTCGCTCCCCCAGTCCACGACCTCCGTGCTGGAGGCGGTCGGGGGTCCCGGTCGCCAGAATCGTCCCCCCGAATGCCAGCTCCCATCCTGGGCTCGCTGGGACACCAGGAGATCGAGAGCCTCCTCCGTGCGCGGGTCGCCCAGTTTGCCGGCCCGATCCAGCACCCGAAGCGCCTGCAGGATGTCGTAGTGCCAGTAGACCGGGTAGTGGAGCCGCATCCATCGGGGGTCGATGACCTCCTCCCCGTGACAGGACCGGAACAGACGATGCTTCAGGAACAACTCGACAGCCCGTTCCACCGCCGTTCGGACGGCGTCGTCGTGCGTGGCCCGTAGGTATTCACTGAGCCCCCACAGGGTGGCGAGGCTCTCGTAGAATGAGGAGTGTCGCGCCTCCTTTGCCGGATCGCAATTCCAACCGCCGTCCGGCCATTGCCAACGGACGAGCGAATGGGCGATGCGTCGGACGCGGGGGTCGTGGGCCATACCTAGCCGGGCGCACACTCCCAACGGGTTTCCGATCACGGACGCGTGGAGACGGAATCGCCCCTCGATCCGGTGCGGTTCGACCCGGGACAGGGGGAGTTGGGAGAGCAGATGCTCCGCCGCGCGACGGACGACCACGTTGTCGGGAGAGACCCCCAATTCGACGGCGGAGACCAGCCGCCAGGTGGCCCCGGCCCACTTCTTGTACCAATGTACTCCAAACCCTCCATCGGCTCGCTGGCCGGAGAGGAGCGCCTGTAGACGCGCTCCCCGGGGGATTTGTTGCTTCGCAGCCCGCACCTCTCCGGACCGATCGTTCTTCCCCAGGAGGTCGGTGAGGGCAAAGTACCGCACCGACGGGTCCCTCGAACGAAGGAGCCAGCGAACACCGGGTTCCGTTCTATCCAACCCCGATCACCCGCCGGCAGGGCCGTGCCCCTCCCGCCCATCGTGCAGATCGTCCGAAGGACCCGGTGGAGTCGGGACCGACCCATGCGGGATGGGCGGACATGAGCCGCTCCGGGCTAGAATTGCGACGGACCCCGTGTCCGACGCCCATGTACCCCAGCGCGACGGACGTCGGCGCGGCAGGACGGAGCACAGGTCATCGCCCCGCGACAGGTCTCAAATAGATGTCGGGTACCCCACGGGAGGAGGGCCATGATCCACGCCGAGGGGCTCACGAAACGATTCGGGAACCTCACAGCGGTCGACCAGATCTCATTGGACATCGACGAGGGGGAGGTCTTCGGCTTCCTCGGCCCGAACGGGGCCGGCAAGACCACGACCGTCCGGATGCTGGCGGCGTTGATCTCGAAGACGAGCGGCCGGGCCGAGGTGGCCGGGTACGAAATCGGCGAGGAAGCGAACGAGCTCAAGATTCGCCAACGGATCGGAGTCCTCCCCGACAACGTGGGACTCTACGACAGCACGAGCGCCTACCAGAATCTAGAGTACTTTGGGCGACTTCACCGGATGGACCCCGCCACCCTCCGGAAGAACATCGAACGTCTGCTCCGGATGATGGACCTCTGGGAGAAGAGGGACCTGCCCGTTTCGACCTACTCCAAGGGGATGAAACAGAAGGTCGCCATCGCGCGGGCGCTGGTGCACGACCCGATCCTGCTCTTCCTGGATGAGCCGACCGCAAATCTGGACCCGGAGGCGGCCAAGATGGTCCGGGACGTCATTCTGGAACTCAAGAAGGAGAACCGGACCATATTCCTGAACACCCACAATCTCGATGAGGCGCAGCGGATCTGCGACCGGGTCGGCATCATCCGGACGCGGCTCTTGACGACCGGCTCGGTCGAATCGCTTCGGTCCGGCTTCTCCCGAAAACGGACGGCCGTGCGACTTCTGCGGCCGACCGAGGAACTCGTCGCCGCCGTAAAGCAAAGACTGCACAAGGAAGGGGTGGAGCTCTCCGGCGATCGGTTGTTGGTCGACGTCGAGGATCCCGATCGGGAAAACCCGGATATCACCGAGGCGGTGGTGGCCGCGGGGGGCAGGGTCATCGAACTCTCCCAGGTCTCCCCGTCGCTCGAAGAGGTCTACCTGAAGCTGGTTCACGAGGAGAACCCTCCGCCATGAGGGTATCCCAGGCCTGGCTCGTCGCCCGGCATGACATGGGAATTTTCCGGCATCGGTGGGGTGTCATGGGGCCCCTCATCGGCCTCCCCCTGGGGGTCGCGATCGGATTCCCTCTGCTGGTCAACTACATCGTCGCGACCAACGGCGGCTCGGGGCTCAACTCCTATCTCCCCCAGCTCATCGACGCCTTCAGTTTCTGGTTCGTCATCGGGGCGGCGAGCCTCCCGACGGCCATCGCCGCCTACGCGATCGTGGGCGAGAAGGTCGAGAAGAGTCTCGAGCCCCTCCTGTCGACTCCCACGACCGACGGAGAGATCCTGCTCGGAAAAACGCTGGCCGCCTTCGTCCCCACGATTCTCGCCATCTGGGCCGGGTCCGCGCTCTTCCAAGTACTCATCGACGCGGCGACCCGGGGGGCCCTTGGGTACCTGTTCTATCCGAACTGGGAAATGTTCGTGATCCTGTTCGTCCTGACCCCGCTGGTCTGCCTGTATGCGATCGAGTTCAGTGTGCTCGTTTCGTCCCGCGTTACCGATGCTCGGAGCGCCCAGCAATACGCCAGCATCACCTTCGTGCCCCTGATCTTCTTGTACGTCGCCGGCGAGATCGGATTCTCCCTGGACACGACCCACCTGTTGTACATCTCCGGAATCTTCGCCGTGCTGGTCCTTGCGTTGTTCCAGGTGAGCCGGAGGATCTTCCATCGGGACGAGATCCTGACTCGTTGGAAGTGAGTCGTTCGTCGGGCCAGGCGAGCTGCGCGTGGAGCTTGGTCCGCGGCGGGCGTATCCTGAAGCTTCCCGGAATGGGCGGAGACGGTCGAGAACGGTCGGTGGCTTCTCCGTCGCACCTCGTTCGCCGGATTCCGACCCGACAACGGCAAGATCCTTCTGGGCCGGTGCTCCAGTCTCGAGCGCGACGAACCCGGAGGCGACCGGAGGGAAGGTACGGGGCGGATCAGCGTCCGGAGCCGGACCGCTCGTGCTTCCCGCTGGGCTTGACTCCCGGGAACGCCAGGTTTCCCGAGTCCCCGGTCGGGGGGAGGAACGTCGCGTCCCGAAGGAGTCGTGCGCCGGCCAGTCCGCGGGTGGTCAGTCGATAGGTCTCCCCCTCGTGCAGGGCGAGCCCGGCGTCGACCAGCTTCCGCAGATGAAAGGCCATCTTGGGGGAGTCGTCGAGCCCTGCGGCCTGCATCGCGTCCCCGAACGAGGCGGTCCCTTCGGCCAGGCGGAGCAGCGCCTTCCGGCGGATCGGGTTCGATAGCGCCTCGAGCGTGGCGTGCGTCTCGTCGGCGGCCACCGCACCTCCGAGGGCCACGGCGGCAGCCGGGGGGACGCGACGGGGATTGAATCCGACCCGCAGGGGACCGTGTCCGGCGAGGTCGGACCGGAGGCGGTCGAAGATCCCGACGATATCCTCGAGCCGATGGTGGTCGAGCAGTCGCTCGACCCCCGAGACCACCACCGCCGCGTTCGGATGCTCGGCGAGGAACGCCTCCGTCCGCTCGGTCAACCGGTTGGGGTTCTCAGCGTCCAGCGGCTCGGAGTGGAGGTGGGGTTCGGACGGGACCCTCGGGTCCGCGAACAGGAGGACCTCGTGGCGGCCTCCCGCGGCCAGCGCGCGCGCCTCGCGCAGGGGGTCGCGGTACGATTCGGGCGGCGATTCGAACTCGTGCTCCTGCGCCACGAGGTGAAGGGTCTCGCGGACCTGGTCGATCCGGAAGGGCTTGCGGAGGTAGTCGAACGCGCCGAGCTTCATCGCCTCAAGGGCGGTCTCGACGGTCGCGTAGCCGGTGACCATCACGACGAGCGTCCGCGGCCAGCGCTTCCGAACCTCCCGGAGCAGCTCGAGGCCACCCTGGCGGGGCATCTTGAGGTCGGTGAGCACGACATCGAACTCGTCGTGCTCCAGGGCCTCGAGCGCCTTCTGCACCGACGGGGACGGAGTGACCGTGTGGCCATCGTCCCGGAGGATGTCGGCCAGCTCCTCCCGGAACACCGAATCGTCGTCCACGACCAGAATCCGCACGACCGAGCCACGTCCGTCGGTGGGATTAGCGTTTTCTTGAAATTGAAGAGGGGGTCGGCGTCCCACCCGACCCTCGGGATGGGGGGTTTCGGGGTCCTAGGCGGGGGGTCTCCCCTCGAGGATCGGCAAGGAGATCAAGAATCCGGCCCCCGCGCCCGGCACGTTCCGCGCGGCGATCGAGCCGTGGTGCGATTGGATGATCCCGTGACAGATCGCGAGGCCGAGTCCCGTTCCCTGGCCCTCCGGCTTGGTCGTGAAGAACGGCTCGAAGATGTGCGGGAGCGCCTCGGACGGGATGCCGGGCCCGTAGTCGATGATCTCGAGCTCGGCGCGGATCCCCTGGCGTCGTACCGAGATCCGGATTGCCCCCTTTCCCTGCATCGCGTCGTAGGCGTTGTTGAGGATGTTCGTCAGGACCTGCATCAGCTGCCCGCGATCGCCGGCGATCGGCACCGGTCCGGACGGGTAGACCTCCGTGATTTCGACGTCCGCCGACTGCTTACCCTTGAGGAAGGCGACCGACCCCTTCGCGACCTCCACGAGGTCGAGCTCGGCGACGTGCGTTTCGGCCCGCCGGGCAAAATCGAGGAGGCTCCGCACGATGCGGGCAGCGACCTCGATCTGGTCGGTCATCGTCTCGAGCCGCGCGAGCACCCACGGGTCCTGGCTCCGGCGTCGGAGGCTCTCGGCCACGAGCATGACGTTCGCGAGCGGAGTGTTGATCTCGTGCGCGACCCCCGCCGCGAGCTGGCCGACCGATGCGAGCTTGTCGGCGTGGGCCGCCCGCAACTCCCACCCACGTTGCTCGGAGAGGTCCACCGCGACCCCCAGAAAGTGGGTGACCTCCCCCCCCTCGGTCCGGATCCCCGTGATACTCAGGAGGACCGGCCGCTCGCGACCCTGCCGGTCCCGGTTCGTGATCTCGCCCGACCAGAACCCCCGGTCGGGTGAGCGGAGGTCCTGCCACATCTTCTCGTAGACGTCGGCGGGAGTGTGCTGGCCCCGGATGAGGTTCGGCTTGCGTCCGATCGCCTCCTCACGGGAGTAGCCGTAGATGCGCTCGAACGCGGGATTCACGTCGACCATCACCCCATTCGCGTCGGTGAGCTGCATCGCGTTGGTCGAAGTCCGGAAGGATTCGAAGAAGAGCCGCGCCCGTCGCTGCTCATCGACCCGGTCGGTCACGTCGCGGATCATGAGGACCACATGACCAACCTTTCCGCCGGAGGGGGCGAGCGGGTGGACGTCCACGTCCAGGTACACCCCGCCGGTCTGGTGGCGGTACCGCGCACGGACCGAGCGGTAGGTCGCGGGGACGCCGGTGCGTAAGGCCCGGTCGACGGCCTCGCCGATCGACGTCGACCAGCTTCCGTCGTCTTCGAGGATCTGGTGGAAGTTCTTGCCGACGATCCCCTGGTCGCGCCCGGTCGTCGTGAAGTACGCCGAATTCGCCCAGAGAATCGTCCCCTCGGGGTCGATCACGGCCATGCCGACCGGGGCGCTTTGGAGTACTGCCGTGCCGAGTGTCGAATCCAGCGTCCCGCGGTCGACCAACGGTCCCTCCTCCCCTCCACACCGCGCCGGCTCATCTCCCTGTTGGATGGAGTGCGGTCGTCCGCTCCAGATCGCGCGCGTTCGACCGGGGCTTCCACTGCCGGTTCGAGGTGATGAGTGGGCGGTTCGTCAACTCGGGCTGACATGCCGATTATAGTCAGTGCCCGCGGTGGAACCGCCACATGGAGAGCCCGGGAGTGCTGGTCGTCGGCGAGACACCGAGCCTGGGTCGGTCGATCGCTGACCTTCTGGAGTCGGGAGACGTACCGGCCCGGTACGTGCTCGACCTGACCAGCGAACAGCCACTCAACGGAATCGCGGGTCGGTTCCCCGTAGTGGTGGCCGCCTGCAATTCGCTCTATTGCAGTACCGCACGTCGGTGGGCCCGAGGCGAGCTGCCGAACGTAGAATTGGTCGTGGTTGGCTCCCGGGACCCTCTGGTGGTCGGGGGCGGGAACCTCCACGTGGTTCCCCTCCCGCTCTTTCCGAGCAAGTTCCTCAGCCTGATCCGAAGCCTGCTCGATCCCACCGGCCACCCATCTCCCGCCTCCTCGGGCACGGCCTAGTTCGCCCGTCGCCCGGTTGCGGGCTTCGCCTACGACCGGAGTCTGGGGCGGTTGCCGGGAGAGTCCATCAAGGCCGTCCCCGAGAGGGGCTCGCGCGCGATGTCCAATGAGACGTGTTCGAGCGCGTCGTGCACCGAGAGCGAGCACGGGAACCCCGCCCCAAGGAAGACATCGAGCATCGGGCGGTTCTCGGGCAGGACGAGCGCATCGAATCGCTGGACCCCGGCGCTCCGGGCGCGTCGTGCCAGCTGGACGAGGAGCAGGGTCGCTGCCCCCTGGCCTTGGCGGTCATCGGCGACGAGGAAGGCCACCTCCGCCCGGCTCGGGTCCGACTCGGAGCGGACATACTCTCCGTGGGCGATCACCGGAACCAAGGTCGTGCCGGGAAGTTCGAGCAGCAGGGAAACCCGGTCGGACGGGCCGCAGGGTCTCAGGATCTCGGGGGCGGCCGTCTCCGGACGCATGGCGCCTAAGAAGCGCTGTTCCAGAGAATTCCTGGATACATGGCGAAGGAACTCCATCACCCGGAGGCGGTCGGTCGGGAGGGCCGAGCGCACCCGAACCAAGGTCCCGTCCCTCAGCCGGCCCAGTTCATCCACTGGGGGGGTCGGAGAGTCTTTGGCCGGCATCGCGAGCCTCGGCTCACTATCCCGGTAAGGATACTAAGGTCGGAAGTGAAGATGGGTTGACCGCTTTCCCGACGCGCACCGAAGGGTTCGATTCGAGTCCGGGCCGTTTCTCCCGGGGGGGGCGGGAGGCAAGTTCGGGGGCTCCCGATACCGCGACTTCCGGACCGAAGGCATCCTAAAGTCGTAGGTCGCTACAACGACGGCCGATGGCTCCGTCGCCCAGGTCTAAGCGTCCGGGGACCCCCCATGCGGGCCCGATGGTTCATCAGAGAGCCTGCCCTTGACCGCTCGGCGTCGGGCTCACCAAACAGCTACGCCCCCGGGTGGGGTTCTCCTCGCACTGGGGGGAAACGCCATCCAGCGCGCCCAGGACAACGGGACCTGGACGGAAGCGGTACGACAGATGCGACGTACGGCCGCGGCGATCGCCACCGTGGCGCTCCCGGGCCGCGCCATCGTGGTCACCCACGGGAACGGTCCCCAGGTCGGCAGCCTCCTCCGCGAAGCGGAATTGGGGGCCCGGGAGGTCCCCGTCCCCCCGCTCCATGTCCTCGGAGCGGAGACCGAGGGACAGCTTGGGTACCTCATCTCCCAAGAGCTGGGGGCGGCACTGCGCCGGGCCCACGTGGACCGCTCGGTCATCCCCATCGTAAGCCGCACCGAAGTTTCCGCCCGCGACCCGGCGTTCCGTACGCCCTCCAAACCGGTCGGACGGTTCTATCCCGCCGACGAGGCCCAGTCCCTCCACGAACGGCTCGGGTGGACGATGCGGGAGGATACCCAGCGCGGAGGATGGCGACGCCTGGTTCCCTCTCCCCGCCCGATCCGTTGGCTTGAGGGGGAAGCGGTCCGCGGGATGATGGAGGCCGGATTTGGCGAACGGTGTGTCTTTGTCGTCACCGGTGGCGGAGGGATCCCCGTCGTACGACGGCGAGGCCGCTGGGAGGGGGTCGACGCGGTCATCGACAAGGACCGGGCCGCGGCGCTCGTGGCGCATCAGCTCGGTATCGCCACATTGGCCATCGTGACGGACGTTCCGGGCGCGGCGGTGGGGTACGGGACCGACCATCCCCGCTGGCTGGGAGAGCTCAGCCTCGAGGAACTGACCCGGTACTGGAAGCAGGGCGAATTCTCCGAGGGGAGCATGGGCCCGAAGGTGGAGGCGGGGATCCGCTTCCTCCGCGAGGGCGGCCGCGAGTTCATCATCACGGACATCCGATCCCTCGCCCGGGCCCTCGCAGGGAAGGCGGGTACGAGAGTGGTCTCCGCCGGAGGTTCCGGCGACCGGAGACGGGCTCGCCGGACGGGCACGCCCCGCACCGCGGCGCGGAGAAGGTTGAAGTAAGCCCACCTTCTTGCGCCGATGTCGATGGCGAACGAGAAGCAGCCCCCCCGACCTGAGCCGGCGGAGCTCGCCCCTCCCGTGGACGGGGCGAAGTTGGCCGACCGGATCTCCGAAGAGCTCGAACTGCTGGCCCGGAACGTCGACATCCTTGAGCAACTTTCCGGTCGCACTCCCAAGGGAATCATTCGCCTCAGCGAGGCCCTGCATCTGCCGATCCACAAGGTGCGCTACTCGCTCCATCTCCTCGAGCGCGAGGGCGTCATCCAACCGAGCGCGGACGGGGCTGTCGTCACGGACGCGGCGCGGGAGTTCTGGGCGTCCCTGGACCAATCTCTCGACGAGATGAGCAAGCGGGTCGATCACCTCAAGGAGCGGGCCGCGGCGCACCGCACCTCGCCGCCCGCCGGCCGGAAAGGCTATTAGACCGATGCCGGCTCGTACGGCTCGGTGCCGCCGTAGCTCAGCGGTAGAGCGATCGGCTGTTAACCGAAAGGTCAGCGGTTCGAAAGGAATCGGGGCCCGCCCCCGGCTCCCCAAACTCCGCTCGGCGGCGCCTCGCCGCTCCGCTCCATGGGCCCGTAGCTTAGTCCGGCCTAGAGCGTCCGGCTCATAACCGGTCGATCGGCGGTTCAAATCCGTCCGGGCCCAACTCACGGCCGGCCGCGCTAATGTGCTGGGGGGCCCTGCCGCGCCCGAGCTGTACGAGACGTCTTCGGAGTCGAATGGAATGAAGACCAAGGGAGTTTGCTACGACGTAGGGCGCGTCATGCTGGGACACAATTGGCGGCCCGACTTCGTACCCAAGGTCGTCCACCGCGAGCTGGAGATCATCCGGAACGACCTCCACTGCAACGCCGTTCGTCTCCAGGGATTGGACCTCGATCGGCTCGCGCTGGCGGCGGAGGACGCACTGGAGCAGGGTCTCGAGGTGTGGTTCTCCCCAGAGATGTGGGACAGGGATCCGGTAGAGACCCAGGCCTACGTCGTGAACGGCGCAAGACGAGCAGAAGAGCTACGCGCGCGATGGCCAAATCGGGTGGTCTTCAGCGTGGGAAGTGAGGTGACACTCTTTACCCAAGGTTTTCTCCCAGGGAACAACGTCCTAGAACGATTGGCGCATCCGTCGCTGCGGGAGACCCTACGGGCGGGAAAGCACAATCCTCCCCTCAACGCGTTCTTGGCCACCACGACCTCCCAGGTCCGGGAGGTGTTTCGCGGACCGGTCACCTACGCTTCAGTCGGGCTCGAAACCGTCGACTGGACCCCGTTCGACTTCGTGGGCGTGGACTTGTACCGCGAGCAGCGCGTGCGAGCGACCTATCCGAAGCTGATCGAGCGGTACATGGGTTTCGGCAAGCCCGTCGCAAACATGGAG
Organism: Thermoplasmata archaeon; assembly: GCA_050011355.1. Taxonomy (GTDB): domain Archaea; phylum Thermoplasmatota; class Thermoplasmata; order Lutacidiplasmatales; family UBA184; genus Lutacidiplasma. The sequence goes on from JBEKJG010000021.1 coordinate 26,999, forward strand.
TTCGGCTGTTGCACGTTCAAAGGCGCTGAGGATCTTGGGGGTCGTGGGTGGGACATCGTCGATTGGAGCAAGGTGCCACCTCAGCTCAAGGGAAACTACGTCTACGACCAGACCGCGCAAGCGCGAGAGGTCGCCGAGTTGCTTCGAAT
>JBEKJG010000022.1:0-26853 GCA_050011355.1 Thermoplasmata archaeon
GTCGAGGGGGTCACCGTCCCGGTCCACCCGTCCTGGGCGAACATGACGATCCTGGACATCTCGGCCACGGGCCTCTCGCCCGAGACGATCCAGGAGGAGATGCTGAAGACGCACGGGGTGTTCGTCCGGTCCGGCAACTACCTCTCCCCGACGCACGGTGGGAAGTTCGTCCGGGTCTCGTTCTCCAACCCGCCCGGGGACTTGGACAAGTTCGCTACCGCGTTCCCCGAGACGCTCCGCACGCTGCGGGCCCGCCCGGCCCCTCCGCCCGCGGCCTAGTTCCGAGCCGGGACGACCCGGGCGTCGACCACGACGTGGGTCCGCCCGGGCCCGTACGGTTTCACCTCGCGCGCCTTCGCGGGCGCGTCGAGCCTCCCACCGGCCAGCTCGGCTGCCTTCGTCACTTCCCGCTCGGCCGCCGCGCACGCACCGCGGGCGTCGACGACCGCATGGACGTGCAGCCAGCCTCCCTCCGGCCGGAGGAGCGGTACCGCCCGTGCGACCCACGGCACGGCCGAGGGGAGATACCCGAGGAAGACATGGTCGGCCGAGCCGGAGGGGAGCGAGACCTCCCGGTTGTCGCCGAGCAGTGCGCTCACCCGATCCCCCACCCCGTTGCGTCGTGCATTCTCCTCGAGGTAATGGACCGAGAGCGGGTTCCGCTCCACGGCCAGCACCCGTTCGGCTCCACCGACCTTCGCCGCCGGCACGGCGAAGTAGCCGATCCCCGCGAACAGGTCGATCACGGTCTCGCCGGGATGGACGAGCTTCCCGGCGCGCGCACGCTCGGTCCGGTTCCCGGCCGCGAACATGATCCGCGCGGCGTCGAACCGCCACCGGACCCCGTGCTCGACGACCTCGGTCTCGGTCGGACCCTCCCGGAGGACCTCGACCTTTGGCAAACGGAGCTCCCCTTCGATCGGTCCCACGTGGCGGAGGATGGTGCGGACCCCCAGGGTCCGGTGGAAGGCGTCGGAGAGAAGCGGGAACTGGGGCCGGAGCGATTCCGGCCATCGGACGAGGAGGACGTGGCCGAGCCGCTGGTAGCCGGAGGGAAGCCGCCGAGCCACTTCGGGGCCGGCCACGGCCTGCAGTTCCTCACGGACGCGCTCCACCGGGGGCCGGCGCGGGCCGCGCACGGCCGTCGGGCTCACTTCGGGGCCCCGCTACCGCTGTCGAGGATGACCTCGAGGAACTGCTTGAGGTGGGCGGTGAGGATGGGATTGTCGGTGAAACCGCAGGCGTCCAGGCCGGGGGCGGCGAGGAGGGCGTGCTGTCCGTCCGCGAGCACCTCGGTCGCGAGGAGGTTCTCGCGCGGCACGTAGGTGATCCCCTCGGGGACCCGCTGGAGGGGTGCGGTGACGAACGTGAGCTGGATCCCCCGCTTCACGGCGTGCTGGATCTTCTTGCCGAGCTCGTCGCGGACCTCCCCGATGCCGGGGGTGGTGAGGATGAACGTGTGCGCGGACCCGTCGAGCAGCTCGCCGATCTTCTGGAGCACCTTCTCCCGGCCCGACAGCAGGTAGACGAGCTGGGGCTCGCCGTGCTCGGCGACCTCCCGATGGAGGGTCGCGAGCTGCTCGAACACCTCCTGGATCGCCCCTTTCAGCGACTCGGCGACATCGAGCGGAGGGCGGGGCCGGAAGAGGATCGGCTTGCCACCGGTCGGCTGGGCGTACCCCTTGTCGGCGAGCGATTCGAGAACCTTGTAGGCGCTCGTCCGCGGAATGCCGGCGGCCGACGCGAGGGTGGTGGCGTCTCCGACGCCGCGCGCGACCAGCGCGATGTAGGCGCGGGCCTCATACTGCGTCAACCCGACCTTGCCGAGCACTTCGGTCGCCCGGCGGAACTCCTCGCTGGTCGGGTTTCCGAGCGCGACCGCGGTGTCCTCGATGGTCGTCATCGCGCCCGCCGCGGGACGCCCCCGGCGCTTCTTAACGCTCCGGTCACGGAACCGGCTCGGTGAGCCGCAGCAGCGCCGCGCTCCCGAGGAGCGCCTCGACCTCTTCGGCGGTGAGCAGACCCCGCTCGACCAACAGCTCGCGAACGGGCCGATGGAGCCGCTCGGCGTCGTGGAGGAGCTCGGCGACTTTCAGATAACCGAATCGCGGGGTGAGTACCGTGGCGAGCGCCGCGGAGCCGACGAGGTAGTGTTCGAGCTTCGGCTGATTCGCCGTGATCCCGTCGAGGCAGGTCCGGGCGAAGACCGGAAGGTAGTTCGTGAGGATCTCCGCCGAAAACACCACTTCGTAGGCCGCGAGCGGCATCATCACGTTGATCTCGAGCTGGCCGGCCTGCACCGCGAAGGCGGTGGCCGTGTCCGCCCCGACCACGTGGAAGGCGATCATGTCGAGGCATTCGGCCGCCGAGGGGTTGACCTTCGCCGGCATGATGGAGGACCCCGGCTGGATCTCGGGAAGCCGGATCTCGTCGAGCGCGGTCGCCGGGCCGCTCGCGAGCAGGCGGAGGTCGTTCGCGATGCGGATGAGCTCGAGGGCGAGCGTGCGGAGCCAGGCGGAAGCGGCCCCGAGGGGCCATCGGCTCTGCATCGTCTCGAACGGGTCGCGCGCCGTGCGGAGGGGGAGCCCGGTGAGCCGGGCGTACTCGCGCACCGCTCCCGTACGGAAGCCCGGCAGCGAGTTGACCCCGCTACCGACCGCGCTGCCCCCGAGCGGGATCTCGCCGAGCGCCGCCTCGACCGGCGCGAGGGTCTCGAGGACGTGCTCGAGAGCGCTCGCGTACGCCCCGAACTCGGCCCCCAGGGTCACCGGCATCGCGTCCTTCAGATGAGTGCGACCGGCCTTGGGGTGGTGGGCGAACTCGGTCGCCTTGCGTCGCAGGCTCGCGGTGAGCACTCCGAGGGAGGTACGGAGATCCCGGAGCGCGAGGAGGACCGCGACTTGGGCGGCGGACGGGAAGGTGTCGTTGGTCGATTGCCCGCGGTTGACGAGGTCGTTCGGGCTCACGGCCGCGTAGTCCCCGCGCGGGAGGCCGAGGATCTCGAGCGCCCGGTTCGCGAGCACCTCGTTGACGTTCATGTTGAACGACGTCCCCGCGCCAGCCTGGAACACGTCGACGACGAACTGATCCGCGAACTTCCCCGCGACCACCTCTTCCGCGGCCCGCTCGACCGCCGCCCCCTTCGCCGCGTCGACCGCGCCGAGCGCGACGTTGGTGCGGACGCACGCGAGCTTCAGCCAGGAGTACGCACGAACGAGGTGCGGGGACGCGCGGAGCCCGCTGACCGGGAAGTTCTCGCGGGCGCGCAGCGTCTGGATCCCCCAGTACGCTCCTTCGGGAACCTCCCGGGGTCCGAGCGAGTCCTGTTCGACGCGGTGGGGAGCCATGGCCGGTGGACGGGAGGTGCCGAGAAAACCTTTCGGTGGCGCCCGTGACGGGTCCCGGAACCCGGGGCCGGTACGGGCCTACGCGTTCGCGTCGATCGTGAGGGTCAGGACGTACGACGTCGCGCTCGAGATCGAGGGCGCGGTGACCGTGACCGCCAGGTCCCAGTCGTCCTCGCCGCTGACGACCGTCGAGGGGAGCGACGGCGTGGTGCGCGCGACGGTGAACGGCGCGCCCGCGGTGACCATCGTGACGGTGTGGTTAGAGGAGTCGATGTTGGCCAAGATGATCGACATCGTGAGCGTCCCCCCCGAAGCGACCGTCACGGGCAGGCCGTCGGAGGCGGTCACGTTCACGTAGCTCGGGCCGAACCATCCGAATCCTCCCCGGGTCGTTCCCTGCAGGATGACCCACCGCACCTCGAAGACCGTCACCTTTGGCGAGGTCGACCCCGGCCGGACGAGGACCCCGGTCCCCACGAGGATGAGCAGGACGACGACCACGCCGGCGAGTACCCCGATCGCCAGCTCCCAGATCCGCGTCCGGTTCCACCGGGGCTTCATGGGGACCTCGGTCGGCCAGAGGGGCCGCCCGTTCGCACGACCGCATTCATCTTCGATCTCGTAGGGCCCGCCCACCTAGACGGCCGACGGCGCCAGCGACATGACCGGGACCTGCGCGAGCAGGGTCGCCGGCGAGCCGGTGTACGTCAGGTCGATCGTGCAGGCGCCTTCCGTCGTGAAACACCAGGGCGGCGCCCCGTGGTAGTCGTCGTAGTCCAGCTGGGGGACGGCCGCGTCGCCGGACGGGCAGTCCCAGGAGGCGTACAATCCGACCGCGGCCGCGACGCACAGGAAGGTGATCGGCCAGCCGCCGTTGTGGAGGTAGAGGATGAACGTGTCCCCGCTGTTGAGTACGGTCGAGCCTTGCGTTAGAGGAACGAACATCCCGAGCCGATTGTAGAGCGAGCCGTTCGCCGGGGTGAGACCGGAGACACCCGACCAGTTGCCGGCGTCGAAGTTCCCACAGTACCCGAGGTGGGGTGCGTCCGGGGCCGGTTGGGTCGATACGCCCGGGAACCAGACCATCGACGCGAGCGAGCCCGAGACCATCACGGTCGTGCCTCCCGTCGCACTGTTGTTGTTGCAGACGAACTGGAACTGGATCTCGGAAAGCGGCAGGTTCCCGGGCGAGACCGCCGAGACGATCCAGAGCGACGTGTTGAGCAGGGAGTAATTCCCGGTGGTTCCGGCGTAGCACTGGTTGTACCAGGCGTTCGACCAGGTGTTGTACTGGCCGGAAGCGAGTGGGTAGGTCCAGTGACCCAGCGGCTGGCAATCGGTCGGGTCGCCCCACGTCGGGTTGCTGCTGCCGGAGCGGATCGAGAAGGAGACGGTCGGAGGAGAGGCGGGAGGGTTGATGCGGAACGACCACAGGATGACGCCCGCGACGATCGTCAGGGCGACCAGAAGGACAACCCCGATGATCTGGGAGATTCCACCATGGCCCCGACGGGGCCGACGGGAGATTCGGCGCATGCGGGGTAAACTAGCCTGACGGAGTGGGTTATACCCCCCGTCAAGCGGTACTTACCCGCCGGTAGCCCAGAGCGTGACCCTCGCCGCGTCTCCGGTTCGGACCCCTATGGGCCTTCTCAATTCGGCGCCCGGTCCGAGACCAAGTGGGGGCCTCGGCCACCGCGAACCCCGGTACTCGGGTCGTCATCGGCTCCCCGACCCTCCCCATCCCGGAGCCACGGTCCTGGCGGTCGAAATGCTTAGGCGGACCGCCACTCTCGGAACCCTCACTCACCCCCCGTGATCGACCTCGGACAGTTGGCATCCGACATCGTCGGCAACTCGGTCTCGCTGGCCCTCCCGGGACTCCTCTGGGCCGCGATCTTCCTCCTCGCATTCGAGCACGGCTCGTTCGCCGCGTCCATCGGACTTGGACGTCGTACCTTCTGGCTCCTCCTCCCGGGCGCGATCGCCTCCACGTTCGGAAACCTTCCCATCCTCCCGGTCGCGAACGACCTCGTCGGCATCGGGCTGGCGGGTGGGCTCTTCCCGATCCTGGTCGGTCTCCTGGTGTTCGGCCGTTACGCGCCCCCCGCCCGTCGGTCGCTCCGGATGTTCCTGGCCGGGTTCCTGGCCCTCGCACTGGGCTCGCTCCTGGTCGTGCTCGTCCTGTCGAGACCATGGGAAGCCGACGTGGCGGTCCTGGCGGTGATGGTCGCCGTCCCGACGATCCTCGGGGCCGTCTCGCCCGCGCACGACGACCCCGGCCGCCGGGTCGCGTTCCTCCTCGCGCTCACGGGCGGGGTGGCGTTCCTCACCTTCTTGTTCTCCTCCGCGGTCCCCGGGGTCGGGATCACCGAGGGATTCCCCCAGTACCTCCTCCCTCCCGTGGGGGCCGCCGCCGTGGCCGCGGTCGTGGCTCCCCTCGTCTTGCGCGGCGAGGAGGCGCTCGCGCTTCCGGCAGCCTTCGTGGCGGGTACGTTCGGCGTGCTCGTCGGAGCGGACGTGCTCCGCCAGCCCCCGCTCTATCCGAGCTCGTCCCCGGGGCTCTACATCATCGGCGGGGCGGGCGTGTTCGACCTCGTCTACCTCTCGGGTCTGCTGGCGCTCGCCACGGCCTTCGCCGCCCACCGCCTGCTCGGCCGGGGGTGGGAACCGGTCCAGGGGTACGCGCCGCCGAGCCCGGCCCCGTTGGGCCGGCTCGCCCGGGCGTTCCGCACCGGCGTTCGGGGAGACCTCTCCGGTTCGATGACCGCGGCGACACTCGCCTCCCATGAAGCGGCGGCGCAGACGCGCCAGCTCCTCGAGGTCCCGGAGCCGCCGGTGGACCGGCCCTGGCAGGGCCTCCCGGTGCCCGGGTGGGTCGTCAGCGACCAGGCGAACCTGGACGCCGCCGCCCGCGCAGGAACGAACGACGGTCGGGAGAGCTTCCGGGCGTGGCTCATGGCCCGTTCGCTCGTCCAGCTCTCGGTCCAGTTGAACTCGCGCCGCTTCGCCTCCGCGATGGATCGCGCGATCGCCTACGCGATCGACCTCGTGATCGTCACGGTCCCGGCATTCCTTCTCTGGGCCTATCTCGCGTCGACCATCGGTGGAGGGTATGCGGGAGTCGCCAGCAGCGTCGCGTACAATGCCGCGATCTACGGGTACATCTCGCTCGCATTCCTGTACTTCGTCGTGGGGGAATGCTGGTTCGGCACGACCCCCGGAAAGTGGATGCGGGGCCTCATGGTCCGCGAGCGCGGGATGCGACCGACCTCCCTCCTGGCGGCGCTCGTCCGGAACTCCTTCCGCGTCCCCACGCTCTCGGTGCTCGGGGTCGGCCTCGCGATCGCGACCGAGTTCCTCTTCGTCCAGGGCAACGGCTCCCCGATCTCCATCGGGGGGCTCGACGTGTCGCTCGGCGCGGTCACGGCCGGCTTCTTGATCGGCTTCGTCCTCGTCGGGGTCGGAATGCTCGGCGTGATCGGGTTCCTGGGGGTCTCGGCGACCGCGGAGCGCCAGCGCGCCGGCGACCTGCTCGCCGGGACCTGGGTCGTCCGCCGCGCTACGCCGGCCCGCCCTTCGCGGCCGGCGCCGGTGCCGGCGCCGGCACCGACGGCACCGGGGTCGTCCGGATGATCGGGATCGAGATGGACGAGACGTTCGCGTCGCGGCCGTCGTGGTTCGTGAGGCGCTCGGTCCCGATGTGGATCGCGCCGAGGTCGACCTGACCCTCGAGGAATCGCCGTCGTACGACCTCGACCACGTCGACCGCCCGCGCGATCGCGTTGCCCCGCGCCTTCACGAGCACCGGACCCGCCCCCGAATTCAGCTGGGTGATGACCTGGAAGACGTACGTCATCGTCGGTTTCGTACCGATGTAGACCGTGATCTCCGGGGCCGACGAGGGCGCCATCCGGGGAAGGGCACCGCGTCTCCCTTCATGTGGTTTTGCGGACGGGGATGGAAGGCTCCGTGTCCAGCGCGTCGCCTTGGCAAAGGTTATGGGTGCCCCCCCGTACGCGCGAACGACCGTGCAGGGGTGGCCCAGCTTGGTCAAAGGCGCTAGGTTGAGGTCCTAGTCTCGTAGGAGTCCGTGAGTTCAAATCTCACCCCCTGCACTCCACCCCACCCCACGGAAGACGCTCCCCTCCAGAACCCTCGGCCCAATTCCGCGCGTCCGCCCTTCGGGCCCTCGTTTTAAGACCCCTGCGCCTAGTCGTCAGCTGCTGATGGTCCCACCGGGAACGACCTGCCCCAACTGTGGGGCCGCGGTGCCGACGGATGCCTTCCTGTGCCCGGCCTGTCATGAGCCGGTCGGCGAGGAACTTTGGGATCCGGCCCCGCCCGGGGAGGCACCGACCGAACCGCCGTTCCCGGCGCCGCCCCCGGTCGCGGACGAGCCCCTCTCCACCGCCCCGCCGGCGGCCGCCGCCGCTCCTGCGGCTCCCGCTCCGACCACGGTAGCTTCGGCGCGGACCCGACCGTCCGCCCCCCGCCGGCCCCCACCGGCGAACCCGTTCAGCCAGGATTTCACGCGACGGCTCGGGCGGCTCAACCAGTGGGCCGAGAGCGTCGAGTCGCTCGGGGTCTCCATCCCCCGGTTGCCCGCGTGGGCCGAGGAAGCGGCCCGGGAGGCGACGAACCCCGAGCCCTGGGCCGAGGTCGTGCGCGGCGTCGAGCGGATCGCCCAGCGCCGCATCATCACCGCGTTCGAGGAGTGGGCCAAGTCGACGAAGGGCCGACTCACACGCCTCGAGGCCTATTCCGTCGACAGCCGCCTCGAACGTGATCAGATCGAGGACGCGCTCCACACCGCGAAGACGGGCGATATCGCTCAGGCGCTCGCGACGTACCGCCAGGTCGACCGCGTCGTGACGATCAAGGAACGTCACCTCGACCAAGCGCGCGAGGAGCTCGAACGGGTCGTGGCCCTGCTCAAGGACATGGCGGCCCTCAGCATCGACCCGCCGCAGGACCCGGCCGAGACCGCCGACGAGCTCGAAGCGGAGCTGCGGGCCGGCAAGCTCGCGGCGTTGAAGCAGCAGATCCGCGCCCTTCGCCTCCAGGCGGTGGGCAAGCTGAAGTCGAGCCTTCCGCGGTACATCACCGAGTACGGGGACTACCTCGTCGAGGAGCGGACGCACGGGATCGCCACCGAGCTCGAGGCGATCGACCTCGCCCGCGGCGCCCGCGACTTCTTCCGCGGCCGTCCCGAAGAGGGTCTGCGTCGCCTGCGCGCGCTGCAGGAGATGCACGGGCTGCCGCCCAGCCACTCGGCCCGGGCCGGCGGCCGTACGAGCCACTAGCTCCGATCAGATCAGGCGCTCAAAGACGCGGACGTCCTCCGCCCACATGTGCTTGTGGAGGAGCCCAACCTCGGAAAACCCGAGGTGTTTGAGCACGGCGACCGCGGGAGTCAGGCGCGCGAGAGGGTCGACCCAGACGACGGCCGCGTTCGACTTGCGCGCCCAATCGATCGCGGTGGTCACGAGCGCGGTCGCCACGCCGTGACGACGGAACTCCGGGTCGACGACCAGGTTGACGAGATGGCAGCCCCCGTGGCGGATCTCGCATCCGACCGAGCCGATGAGGTGACCGTCCTTGCGGGCGACGAAGTACGTGACCCCCGCCATCCAGCTCGTGAACTCGAGCGGCGTCGGGAGCCAGCCCTTGAGCAGCTCGACCGGCAGGTCGCTCGGTTGGACCTCGACGACCTTCTTGTACAGCGCGCAGATCGCGGGGACCTCCTGGTGGGTCACCCGCTCGATCGCGACAGGCAACGTGCCCTTCTCCGCCGGTTTCGCGACGGCCCCGGGGCCACGATCCCCCCGGTCTGGCCCCTGCTCACTTGCCACGATTGGTTCTCCGACCGGGGTGCGTGACGCGGCGAGAGTCGCCGTCGTTCTTGAACCTTGCCCGTCCGGTCGAGCCGGACCGTGGGTCAGGGAGTGTGCCGGGAGGGGGTTCGGGGGAACGGCGTGGTCTCCCGGATGTGCTCGCGGCGAAGCATCCATCGGAGGATCCGCTCCACGCCGAGGCCGAAGCCGGCGTGCGGAATGCTCCCGTGCCGGCGCAGGTCGAGGTACCACTCGTACTCGGCGACCGGCGCACCCGTTTGCTGCAGGCGTTCTATCAGCAGGTTCACGTCGGTCTCGCGGCACGAGCCGCCGACGATCTCGCCGAACCCCTCGGGCGCGAGGAGGTCCGCCGCCTCGACCGTGCGAGGGTCGTCACCGGATCGGAGCATGTAGAACGCCTTCAACTCGCGCGGGAAGTGCGTGAGAAAGATCGGCGTGTGGGCCTCGAGCGTGAGCGCACGCTCCTCCGCGGTCCCGAGGTCGCTGCCCCACCGGACCGGGAACCCCTGCGCGGCGAGGCGGTCGATCGCCTCGGCATACCGCATCCGCGGGAACGGGGTAGCGATCGCCCTCAGCTCGTCGGGCGGACGCCCGAGCGCCGCCAGCTCCTTCGCGCGCCGCTCGGCGACCGTGTGGCAGACGTATACGACCATCCGCTCCTCGAAATCGAGGAGCTCGGCGAGGTCGCACCACGCGAGCTCGACCTCGAGATGCTGGTACTCCGTGAGGTGGCGCGGGGTCCGGGACTTCTCGGCGCGGAACGAGGGCGTGAGGGCGTAGACCCGCTCGTGCGGGACCAGGAGCGCCTCGAGATAGAGCTGGGCGGTCTGGGAGAGGTAGCCGGGGCGGCCGAAGTAGTCGATCTGGAACGCCTCCGCGCCCCCCTCGGCCGCGTTCCCCGAGAGGATGGGCGGGGTCGTCTCGAGGACCTCCTCCCGGTCGAGGAACTCCCGGAGCGCCCGGAGGACCTCGGCCTTGACCCGGAACGTCGCGACGTGCTCCGGCGACCGGATCACGAGGTGGCGGTGGTCGAGGCGGAACTCCTCGGTCTGGTCGGCCATGATCGGGAACGGCTCGCCGGCATCCACGACCGTGATCTTCGTCGCCCGGACCTCGCGCCCCCCGGGGGCACGCGGGTCGGCGTGGACGGTCCCTTCCACCGTCACGGCGCCCTCGACCTGGACGTGCTCGGCCGCGTCGAACGCCGCGTCGCCCAGTACATCCCGCTTGCCGGTCACCTGGACCGAGCCGGTCCGGTCCCGGAGCAGTAGGAACAGGATCCCGCCGGAGGAGCGCGACTTGCCGAGCCAGCCCCGCAGCCGAACGTTCGCGCCGGCGGCATCCGGCGCGAAGACCCGGGCGACCGGGTCGAACGTCCCGGGGCTCATTGGTACTCTCGCCACTTGTACCCGCACTTCGTGCACTCGAAGATGCGGGTCTCCGGTTCGTCCGACCCGCGCGTCTGGCGGAGGACGTAGTAGGCCTGCCCGTTGCCGCACTTTGTGCAGAGCTCGTCGGCGGTCGGAAGGGTCGCGATCTTGACCTCGACCACCTCGACCGAGCGGCCCTGGGGTATCGAGCGGCCGACTTCCTTGCCCTTGCCCAGCGGCACGGTCGTGCCGCAGGCGGAGCAGGCCCAGACCCCCTTCGCCCGTTCCGGGCGCATCAACCGTTTGCACTTCGGGCAGAACATGGATGGACCGCTCGAACCGGGCGGACGGTATTAGAGTCTAGGTGGTCGAGGCGTCCGTTCGTGGTCGGCGAGCGGAGCCGAAACCGGTCACCCGATGAGCTGGTCCGCCGGTGCGGCGCTCGACGGTGCGGCCGCGGGGGCAGCGACGCTGAGCGGGATCGGCGAGGGCTTCGACCCCGGAGCGAGGATCGAGCGCATGTGTTCCATCCGGCGCCCGAGGTCCTCCTTCGTCCCGATGTCGTGGCGGACGTAGTACGTCCCCTTCACCGACTTCAGGGCCGCTTCGACGCGAGCGCTGGCCTCATGGATCGCGCTCGCCTCGCCGGCGAGGGCGACGCCGCGTGAACTGGAGAACTTGACCGCCGACGGGCCGACCTCTTGTACGCTGCCGTAGAACACATGGACGCCTTCTCCCTCGATCCCCACCGGGTCGAGCTCGAGGACCCCGCCCACCTGGGGGCGGTCCCCGTACCCGGGCGGCACGAGGTACTTCACGACCGTCGCCCGGCGGCGGAACCGGACCAGGTTCGGGTCGACGCGGCCGGTCGCCACGCCGTACAGCAGCTCCTCAAAGTCCCCCTCCTCGTAGAGGGTCAGGACGTTGATCCCCTCGGGGTCGCCGAATCGGGCGTTGTACTCGAGCAGCAGTGGACCCCGTGACGTGAGCATGAACCCACCGTAGAGGATGCCGCGGTAGGAGAGCCCCTCGGCCCGCAGGGCCCCGGCGGTCTTCTCGATCGTCTCGAGCGCCCGGTCGCGGTCCGCGGGTGAGAGGAACGGGAGCAGGTGGTCCCGCTGGGAGTACGAGCCCATGCCGCCGGTGTTCCCGCCCTTGTTGCCTTCGAGCGCCCGCTTGAAGTCCTGGACCGCCGGCATCGGGTAGACGCCCGAATCCGTGACGAACGCCATCAGGCTGAACTCCTCCCCCTCGAGCTTCTCCTCGAGCAGGACGGACCCGCCCTGGAGGAGGATCGACTTCGCATAGATCGCCCCCTCCTTCGGCTCCTGGAAGTCCGACCCCTGGACCCACACGCCCTTTCCGGCGGTGAGGCCGCTCGGCTTCACCACGAACGGTCCCCCGAACTCCACGACCGCCCGGTCGACCTCCTCCACGGAGGTGGGCACGACGAACTTCGGCTGGCCCCCGACCCCGTGCTTGCGGAGCAGCTCCCGGCAGAACCACTTGGACGACTCGATCTGGGCGGCCGCCTGGCCCGGGCCCACGGTCGGTATCTTCACCGCCCGGAGGGCGTCCGCGACCCCGGCCGCGAGGGGGGCCTCCGGGCCGATGACCGCGGCCTCGATCCGGTGCGTGCGCGCGAACTCGACGACCTTGACGGCGTCGTTCGAGTCGAGCCGACCCGAAGCCTCCGCGAGGCGTTCGAGACCGGGGTTCTGGTTGGAACTGACGACGAAGACGGTCGCTTCGGCGCGACGTAGGGTGGCGGCGATCGCGTGCTCCCGAGCACCTCCCCCCACGACCAGGAACCGCATGACCCCGAGGGGAGGCGGAACCGGGTATATGGGCGTCGCGCGGTGTGGCCGGTCGGACCGAGGGCGGCGGCCCCCGAAGCCTTCGCTTCCGCCACGCTTAAGAACCGAGCGTTGGTGGGCCGGCTCTCGAGGCGCCGATGGAGATCCGAGTCGTCGAGAAGGAACACGACGTCATTCGTGTCGAGTTCCCGAAGGGGGAGGAGACCCTCCTCATCCCGCTCGTCGAGTCCCTCCAGAAGGAGGAGAAGGTCCTGGAGGCGCGTTACTACCTGGGTCACCCGTACCTGGACCGCCCGACGCTCTACGTGCGGACCAAGGGCGAGAAACCGCAGCAGGTGCTGAAGCGGGTCCTGAAGGACCTCGCCGACCTGTACGGTGACCTGCTCACCGACTTCGAAAAGAAGGCCGACAAGGTCAAGGCATAGGGGCCGCGAGGCGATGCTGAAGGAGTGCGCCCAGCACGGGTACTTCCGCGCCGAGGCGTGCCCGGTCTGCGGGCAACCCGGCCGCTTCCTGATGAACGACCGGGAGCTCGACCACCTCGGTCGGATCCTGACGGGCATCCTCCGCCACTTCCCCGACCGGTACGGGCTCACGATGGAGCCGCACGGCTGGGTCTCGCTGCCGGCGATCGTCCGCGCCATCTCCCAGCGCCACCCCGCCTACCACTGGCTGCGGGTGCAGCACCTGGTCGCGATCGCGGAGACCGACGCGAAGGGCCGCTACGAGGTCCGGGACGACCGGGTTCGCGCCACCTACGGCCACACCGTCGAGGTCGAGCTCGACCTACCGACCGAGAACATCCCCGACCACCTCTACTTCCCCGTGACCCCCGAAGAGGCGACGATCGTGCTTGAAGTGGGCCTCAAACCCTCCGACCGGAAACGGGTCCACCTCTCCAAGACCGCGGAGGACGCGCGGGCGGCCGGCGCGGTCCGGACCCCGGAGCCGGTCATCCTCGAGGTCGACATCCGCAAGGCCCAGGCCGGCGGCCTCATCGTCATGCGCGCCGGCAAGACGGTCTTCCTGGTCGACCAGGTGCCGGCGGACTACCTCACCCGGCTCGAGACGGCCCCGTCGCCCCCGACCGACCCCGCGGCATAGGCTGGGCTCGCACCTCGGGTTCGCCCTAGAAGGGCGCACCGCACGATATGCACTTGATCGAGCCGGCCGGGCTCAGCCGGCCGCAGTAGCTGCACCGGGGCTGTCGGGGAGCGCCGCCGCCCCGGATCGGGCCGCCGCCCCCGGCGTTCGGAGAGGGGGGAGGAGCGTTCGCGCGGGCTGCGTTCACGGCGGCGGCCCAGCCGGGGATGTCGTCGACCTGGATGTGCAGGACCCGAACGAGCAGGTTCACCTGGAGCACCGGTCCACTCGGTCCCGAACCGCCCACGGCCTGTCGGACCCGCTGCAGGCCGATCCGGTACTCGTTGTTGGCCGAACCGCTCGGGTCGCCCCATCCGTCGCCCTGGGGTGGGGGGGCCCCCGTCACCAGCAGGACCAACGCGTGGTTCGTCACGGTGAGAATTCCCGGACAGGGGCCCGTCTTGGTGTACACGACCACGCTGCCCGAGCGGATCGCCGTCTCCCCGTTCCGCAGCGTCACCATCGTGCCCGACCCTCCGCGGGTCGTTCGACACGTAGGCCCATAGGCCTTTCCCCCGGCACCGCCCGGGCCGCGGTGCGGCCCGCTAGGCGAATCCCTCGTCCCCCACGTTCGACTCGTACGTCGTGGTGATCTGGACGACGTAGCCGAGGTGGCTCGAGGCTGGATACGGGTTCAGGAACACGAAGGAGTACGTGTCGGTGTACGGCGCGGAGAAGACGATCCGTCCGCTCGGCGAAGGCCCGAGGGTGTACTGGGGGATCGGAGACAGTCCGTTCAGGAACTGCGGGATCTGGGTCGAGTTGTAGACGGCGAGCTCCACGTTCAGGCCCACGGGGGCCGTGGTGCTGAAGTTCCCGATGACGAAGTCCCCGCCCGTGATCTCCCCGCTGATGATCGTGTAGTTCCCGGGGCCGAGGGTGTACAGTCCGCTGGTCGTGAGCGGGTCGGCGACCACGGGAGGGCCGGCGACCACGAGCGAGACCATCGTGTAGGCGAGACCCAGCGCGACCGCGATGACGATCAGGCTGCGGAAGACCCCAGTGGCCCGGAGGCGCCGGCGCTGGCTGCGGGAGACCGAGGAGAGCTTGGACGCCCGGATCGGGTCCGGGGCGCCGCAAATGGGGCAGGTGGATGCCCCCGGCGGGACCGCCACGGAGCAGAAGCTGCACGCCCCCCACGTCGGGTCGGGGTCGGCAGGGTTCGGCGCGGCCACGCCGACCGAGCCCCGACCGCCCTTTTTGTGGCTCCGTACGAACCGGACCGACGCCGATCTAGCGCTTTCCGCTGCCCAGGTTGACGAGCACGTTCTTTCGGCGAGTGAACGGGTCGAGGGCCCGGACCCCCTGTTCGAAGCCGAGGCCGCTCGCCTTGACGCCCGCGAACGGCGTCTGCGGGAACGACGTCGGCGCTTCGTTGACCACCACCATGCCCGACTCCAGTCGGCGGGCGATGGAGTGGGCCGAGCCGAGGTCCCGGGTCCAGAGGGCGGCGAGGAGCCCGTAGGGCGTGTCGTTGGCGAGGCGGACCGCCTCGTCCACGTCCTTGAACGATGCCACGCAGAGCACCGGGCCGAAGATCTCCTCCCGCACCGCCCGGGACGTCACGGGGACGTCCGTCAGGACCGTCGGGCGAACGAAATTCCCGGCCCGGAGCGCCGTGTCGCTCGGGCGGTCGCCTCCCGCGAGTACCTTCCCTCCGCTCGAACGGGCGTCCTCGACGTACTCGAGGACGTGGTCGGCCTGCTCTCGGGAGACGAGCGGCCCCATCTCAACGCCCTCCTGGACGCCGGGGCCGAGCTTCAGCTTCTCCGCGATCGCGCGGACCTTCTCCACGAGCGGTTCCCGCAGGCTCTCGTGCACGAGGAGGCGGGAGGCCGCCCAGCACATCTGACCCGCGTTGCCGAAGATCCCGTAGCCGATCGCCTTCGCGGCACGGTCCACGTCCGCGTCGGGAAGGACGATCACCGGTCCCTTGCCGCCGAGCTCGAGCGTGGTGGGCAAGAGGCGGCTCGCGGCGAGCAGGGCGAGTCGGCTGCCTACCTCTCCACTCCCCGTGAAGGTCACGGAGCGGCAGCGAGCGTCCTGGACGAGGGCTTCGCCGACCTCGGCGCCGCTGCCGAGCACGACGTTGAGGATCCCGTCCGGAATGCCGGCCTCCTTCGCGAGTCGCGCAAGCGCCACCGCGGTCAGGGGGGTCAGGCTGGCCGGCTTGAGGACGACCGAGTTCCCGGCGGCCAGGGCCGGTGCCACGGACCGCATCGCGAGGAGGAGCGGGTAGTTCCAGGGCGCGATGTGGACGGTGGCCCCGAGCGGCTCCCGCAACGTGTAGTCAAACCTCGCCCCGGGCACCGAGATCGTCTCGCCTTCGAGTTTGTCGGCGAGCCCTCCGAAGTACTCGAAGGTCCGCACGACGTACCCGATGTCCCCGCGGGCTTCGCGGAGGGGTTTGCCCTGGTTGAGCGTCTCAAGCCGGGCGAACGCGTCGGCGTTCGCCTCGAGCAGCGCGGCCAGTTTCCAGAGGGCCTTCGCGCGCCGGGCGCCGTCGTCGGCCGCCCAGTTCGACTCCCGGAAGGCGCGGTCGGCCGCCTCCATCGCGGCGTGGGCGTCGTCGCGCGAGCCCACGGCGGCGCGGGCGAGGGGTTCGTTCGATGCCGGGTCGAGGAGCGTCCGGTGCTCCCCCGTCGACCCCGGCAGTTCCTTTCCACCGATGTAGAGGTCGAACGCGGCTTCGAGCGTGGTCGCCATGCCGCCGTTCGAGTGCGGCCGGCCTCTTATCGGTTCGGGCCTGCCGGTTCGACCAGCGGATAGGACCGGCCCTTCCAACTCACGGGACGGCGTCGCAGGCCGCGGGCGAGCGACGTCGAGACCAGCCGGAGGTAGTACCCCACGGCGACGGGGAACAGGAAGCCGTACGCCGCCGGCGCACCCACCGCACGCGCGAACGCGACGTGCTTCCCGAAGAGGGCGACCCAGAGGAACGCCCCCACACCGGTCAGGAGGAGGTTGCCGGACCAGAGCCCGATCGGCAGGACCGCGAGCGGGAGCAGGAAGAACCCGACGAGGCCGGCCAGGAACCCGACCAGCCGGGCCGGCGAGAAATCCGCTCCGTGGACGTTCTTGAGCAGCCCCTCGAACATCTCCTCCCGGTCCCGGTACATGCGGGTGTGGGCCAGATCCGGGGCATTCGCGATCCGGAGGGTCAGGCCCGCGGCCCTCGCGCGACGGGCGATCGCGACGTCCTCGAGGACGAACGACCGCACGGCGGCATGCCCGCCGATCCGTTCGTACGCGGAACGCCGGAACAGGAGGAACTGGCCGTTCGCCATCGCGGCGGAGGAGCCGGGGCGGTTCATCCGCGGGGCCCGGAAGTACGTGAGCACCATTTGGATGTAGAACGGGAGGACGACCCGCTCCCAGAACCCGTGCATTTCCACGTGGGTACCGACGGTGGCCAGGTCCGCCCGCTCGGACTCGGCCCAGCGGACGATCGTGCGCACGGCCGCGGGGTCGGTCCGGACGTCAGCATCCAGGAAGAGCAGCCACTCCCCGCGGGTGGCCGCCGCACCGGTCCAGCAGGCCCAGTTCTTTCCGACCCAGCCTTCGGGGAGCGGCGGCTCATCCACGCGCCGGACTCGCGGCGCGCGGGCGTCGATCACGGCCGGGGTCCCGTCCGTCGACCCGCCGTCCACGACGACGACCTCCATGTTCGGGTCATCCTGGGCGAGGAGCGCGTCGAGCGACCCGGGGAGGTCGTCCGCCTCATTCCGCGCGGCGATGATCACGCTCACTCGGCCGGCCGGGGCCGGACCGGGCGGGGCCGGCGGGAGGGTTGGCATCCCGTAGGCGAAGACGATCGCGAGCCCCTGGAAGCCGAGCGCGACGATCGAGCCCGCGAGGACCGCGACGATGAGCCAGAGCGGGAGCACGTCCGGTCGTACGCGCCTGCTCATAAAGCACCGTCCGCTCGCGGAGGAAGGACCTTCCGCCGATGCCGACCGTCGTGCACCCGCGGATCCGGCCCGGCACGATCGAGGACCGGGAGTATCAGGCCGCGATCTCGGAGGCCGCGGTCCGGCAGAACACGCTGGTCGTGCTCCCGACCGGCCTCGGGAAGACCACGATCGCGCTCCGGGTGATCGCCGAGAGCCTGCTCCGGAACCCCACGCGGTCGGTCCTCGTCCTGGCGCCGACCCGTCCGCTCGTCCTCCAGCACGGGGTCAGCGTCGCGAAGACCCTGTTCGCCCCCGAGCCGATCGTCCTCACCGGCGCCATCCCACCGGAGCGCCGGGCCGAACTGCTGCACCCGCCGCAGGTGGTGGTCGCCACCCCGCAGGTGATCGGGAACGACCTCGCGAGCGGCACGTTCCCCCTCGACACGTTCTCGCTCATCGTGTTCGACGAGGCGCACCGCGGCGTCGGGATCTACCCCTATGTCCAGATCGCTCGGGCCAACCAGGAGGGGCCCCGGGCCCGCGTCCTCGCCATGACCGCGTCGCCCGGAGGCAGCGAGGCCCGGATCCGGGAGGTCTGGACGAACCTCGGCATCGAACATTTCGAGTACCGTACCGAGCGGTCCCCCGACGTCGCCCCGTACCTCCACGGGATCGGGGTAGAGACCGTCGTCCTTCCGCTACCGCCCGAGGTCCAGCGTCTCGCGATCGAGCTCCGTGCGGTCGTTCAGCGCCAGATCGACGCGCTGCGCAAGCTCGACTGGCTGCCCGGTCCGGGGGAGGCCAACCGCCGGACGCTCCTCGAGGCGGGGGCCCGGTTGCACCGTCAGATCGAGACCGAGCGCGCCCGCGGTAGCTCGGGTTCGGCGGCGTTGTGGCAGGCCGTCACCGCGCAGGCCGCGGCGATGAAGGGGATGCACGCGCTGGAACTCGCCGAAAGCCAGGGCGTCGACGCGCTCCGGGAGTTCCTCGAGCGGCAATCCCCGAAACCCGGTCAACGGATGAGCCCGGCCACCCGCACTTTCCTGTCCGAGGCCGAGGGGGTCCGAAGGCTCCTTGACGGGACCCACTTCGAGCACCCGAAGGTCGCGAAGGCGGTCGCGATCGTCGCCGAGGAGCTGCGGGCGCACCCGCAGGCCCGGGTGATCGTCTTCTCCCAGTACCGCGACACGGTGGACCGCCTCGTGGGCGAACTCGAGGCGCTCCACGATCCGGCGATCCGACCCGCCCGCTTCGTGGGTCAGGCGTCCCACGGGGCGGACATCGGCCTCTCCCAGAAGGAGCAGGGGGGCGTCCTCGACCGGTTCCGCGCCGGTGGGGTCAACTGCCTCATCGCGACGTCGGTGGCGGAAGAGGGGCTCGACATTCCGGCGACCGACCTGGTCGTCTTCTACGAACCCATACCGGACGTGATCCGGACGATCCAACGGCGCGGCCGGACCGGACGGGCGCGCGCCGGTCGCGCGATCGTCCTGGTCGCGCAGGGGACACGGGACGAGGGAATGCACCGCGGGGCGTTCTCGCGGGAGAAACGGATGCACGAGATGCTCGAGCGCGTGCAGGCCTCGGTCGCCCACGGGGCGAGCCTGCCTCCGCCGGAGCGGAAACTGTTCCAGACCCGCTTGCCCGAGACCGAATAGGCTAGCGCCCGGTGCTCCCGAACCCGCCGGCGCGCGACGGCTGGGGTGCGACGATCCCTTCGACGATTGTGAGCGGATGGTCTTCCACGAGGCGAAGCTGACCGATGCGGTCTCCCGCCTTGATACTGTACGACCCCTCGAACAGATAGGTGAGCGGAACGCGCACCTCCCCTGAGTAGTCGGAATCGATCGTGCCGGGCGCGTTCACCATGAGGACGCCCTTCGCGCTGAGACCGCTGCGGGGCCGCATCTCGAGGAACGTGCCCGGCGGACACCGCATCCGCAGCCCCGTGCGCACGAGGGTCACCTTTCCTCGCTCGAGCACGACCGCCTCCGCCGAGGTGACGTCGAACCCGGCGGACCCTTCCGTCGCGCGGGCGGGAAGCGGGACCGGTGGCACATCGGGCAGGCGCTCAACGACCACCGTAGGCGGCCCGGCGTTCACGGCGGGGGGAGGCGGCCAACGCCTTTACGCTTCACGGCCGGTCCCGGTGGCACCGAGGGTCCCCTCGGGAACCGAACCCTCGACCGAGAGCCATTGCACGACCAGCCGCCCTTCCGCGCGCCGGAGGATCTTGCCGAGCGCCGGGGCGCTCCGGCCCGTCTGGTGCGCCAAGCGGGAGAGCGTGATCCGGCGCGGGACAGCGTAGTAGCCGAGGACCCAGGCCCGCGCCAGCATTTCGGCTTGCAAGGACGTCAGGAGGGCCGTCCCCGCATCGGACGGGTAGGGACGGCCCGAGGCCCGGAGCATCCGGTAGGGGAACTCCTCGCGGTCGAGCCGGCGGAGGACGCGCCGGAGCGCCTTCTCTTCGCCCCGGAACGAGGCGACGACCTTGTCCGGTGTGATGCGGAATGGTGCAGTCGGCGAGATCTCCCCGCCCGCGAGGGACAGGAGTCGTCGGAGTCGTTCGGGGTTCCGCTGGCGGACGAGCACGATGTAGTCGCGCGTCCGGGGGCGCCGTTCGACCAGCTCGAAGCTCTCGAAGCCGTACACGCCCCGGATCCGGCGCGATTCCCGTTCTAGCTCCGCGGCGGACCGGAGCGCACCTTTTCGACGGACCCGAAGCAGCTGGAGGCGCCACCCCTGTTCGAGCCGCAGCGTCTCGAGGAGCTCGACCTCCTCGTACTTGGCGAACAGCCCCGGCGGGATCAGGCCGAGGAGCTCGAGGTCCTCGGTCCGGAACTCGAGCGTGACCGACTGCATCGGGCCGCGGAGCTGAGGTTCCGATATGAACCTTGGGCGCCCGCCGCCTCGGGGTTTAATAAGCGGGAAGGCTCGGCGGCCTTCGTGGCGTTCCGTTCGCTCGGCGAGTTCCTCGACGCCCTGGAAGGCCGGGGCGACCTGGCTCGGGTGAAGCAGCCGGTCTCGCGCGACCTCGAGATCACCGAGGTCACCCAGCGTGCGCTGCGGGCGGACGGTCCGGCGCTTCTCTTCGAGAACGTTCCGGGGACGACCGTACCGGTCGTGACGAACCTGCTCGGCTCGCCACGACGCATCGCGTTCGCGCTCGGCGCGAACGACATCGGGGAGGTCGCGGACCGGATCGGCAAGCTGGTCCGGCTGCGTCCCCCGGCCGGCCTGGTGGGCGCGATGAAGGACCTCGGGGGAACGATCGACCTCCTCCAGACGGTCCGCTCGCTGGCCCCGAAGCGGGTGCGTTCGGGACCGTGCCATGAGGTGGAGGAGGAGCGCGTCAACCTGGACACGATCCCGATCCTGAAGTGCTGGCCGCACGACGGCGGCCGGACCGTCACGTTCCCGATCGTCATCACGAAGGACCCGGACACGGGAGAGTCCCACACGGGGATCTACCGCCTCCAGCAGTACGGCCCGGACACGCTGGGGATGCACGTCCAGATCCACCGGGTCGGGGCGAACAACTACCGCAAGTGGGCGGCCCGGGGCGAGAAGATGCCGGTCGCCGCGGTCCTGGGGGCGGATCCGGCGACCCTCTTCTCCGGGCTCGCCCCCGTCCCCGAGGGGATCTCCAACTTCGTCTTCGCGGGATTCCTCCGGTCCGAGCCGGTCGAACTCGTTCCGGCCCGCTCGGTCGACCTCGAAGTGCCGGCCCAGGCCGAGATCGTTCTCGAGGGCTACGTCGACCCGACCGAGCGCAAGGTCGAAGGGCCGTTCGGCGACCACACCGGCTACTACTCGGCCCCGGAGCCGTTCCCGGTCTTCCACGTCACCCGCGTTACCCGGCGGGAGCGACCGATCTACCTCGCGACCGTGACCGGTAAGCCCCCCACTGAAGACGCGGTACTCGGCAAGGCGGTGGAGCGGGTGTTCCTGCCCGTGATCCGGCTCGTCCTTCCCGAGATCGTCGACATGAACCTCCCGATGGAGGGGCTGTTCATCAACGTCGGGATCGTTTCGGTGCGCAAGCAGTACCCCGACCACCCGCGCAAGGTGATGCACGCCCTGTGGGGGCTCGGCCAGATCATGTTCGTCCGCTACCTCATCGTCGTCGACGACGACGTTGACGTGCACGACCTCCACGAGGTCCTCTACCGGGTGGGACTCCAGGCCGACCCCGAACGCGACCTCGAGCACGCCCACGGACCGGTCGACCAGCTCTCCATCTCGAACCCCGTCCCGAACCTCGGGGCGAAGGTGGGGATCGACGCCACCCGCAAGCGGCCCGAGGAGGGGTTCCCTCGTCCGTGGCCCGAGGAGATCCGATCCGACCCGACAGCGGTCGCCGCCGCGGAGCGCGCGATCCGCGAGGACCCCGTGCTCGCCCGTTTCCTGCGTCCGAAGCCGTGACGGACCCCGGCGCGAGCCACGGGCCGCTCTACGAGCTCGGGCGCTTCCTCGAGATCCAGAACGTCGGGCTCAACCTGCCGTTCGCGCTCGCCTTCCTCTTCCTCGCGTCCGGTGGGCTGCCCTCCCTCTGGGTCGTCTTCCTCGTCGTGGTCGCCTTCGTCAGTGCGCGGAACGCCGGCCACAGTTTCAACCGGTGGGCCGACCGGGACCTCGACGCGGCGAACCCCCGGACCCGGGGGCGCGCGATCCCCTCGGGGCGCCGCTCCCCCGCGTCCGCCCTCGCGATCACGGCCGTGAGCGCCGCGGTCCTGATCGGAGCCGCCTACCTGCTGAACCCGCTCGCCTTCGTGCTCGCGCCGGTCGCCCTCGCGATCGTGCTCGGATACAGCTACACGAAGCGGTACACGGTGCTCACGACGCCCTTCCTCGGGTTCGTGGAGGCGGTGACGCCCGGTGCAGTGTTCATCGCGGTCCAGGGGCACCTCGCCCCGTTCGTCCTGCTCGCGGTCGGTGGCCTCCTCGCGTGGGGCACGGCGTTCGAGACCGTCCACAGTCTCGGCGATCTCGAGAGCGACCGCGAGCTCCATCTCCGGTCCCTCCCGGAGCGGATCGGCGTGCTTGCGTCCGTGCGGCTCGTGCCGATCCTCCACGCGCTGGCCCTCGGCCTCCTCACCCTCTTCGGCCTGGCCCTCGAGCTCCGACTTCCCTACTTTGCCGGGCTCGTCGGGATGGCCCTCGTGGCCGCGGCCACGGACGTCCGGCTCGCGCGGTCCCCGACCGCCTCCCGGCTGCCGTTCCAGCGGCACTTCCTGATGGCGGGGCTGTTCCTGGCCGGCGTGCTGGCCGCGCTCTTCCTCCCCGTGGGACCGCACGCGCCGGGGCTGTAGACCGGACCGCCGGCGAGCTAATGTCCCGCTTCGTCTCGGCCGGTCGGTGGCCATGCCGCAAGTGATGATCGGGCTTTCCGCTCGGGACTACCGGACGACGAACGAGGTCTGGCGACTGGCCAAGCGCCACCTGAACCCCGCGGTCCGCCGACGGATCGGATGGCGCGGCCGCTCGAGCTTCCTGCGTCAGCTCATCCTCTACGGGTTCGAGAAGGCGAGCGCGAACCCCGGCGAGTTCCTCCGGGAGGTCCGGGACACCCACGACCCCCTCTTCGGTCGGCGGGGCCGCTCGGAGGCGGGCGCCGACCGACGTGAAGCGCTGATCCCGGCCTGGGAGACGTACTTTCCGGCACCTGTCCCCTCCACTCGGGGCCGGAAGCGGGTGCCCAAGACCTCGGGAACCGGCTAATCCGGTCCCATCGCGATCGCGGACTAGGAGTCATGGGGCGAACCGTCGAGCGGCTGGAAGGGCTGGCCCTCGTCGGCGGCGCGACCATCGGGGAGATCCCGCTGCTCGTACCGGGGCTGCTCGAGAGCCGGCCCGCCGGCGGGCCGGCCACGGGGCCCGTGCTCCGATCGGTCGACGCTCCGCTCGGTGTGCGGCATCTCCAGATCTCGGACGGTACCCGGGCGCTCGACCTCGAGTACGCGGTGCCGGCCCCGGAGGTCGTCGGCCCGCTCGGGGGCGCGACGCCGGTCGGCCCCCACGCGGTCCTCGTGCGCACCCCCCTGCCGCGCGAACTGCAGGAGTCGGTCCGCACGTCGCACCCGGACCTGTTGATCTGGGGCAACGCCCGCGCGCAATGGTCCGAGGGTCGGCCGTTCATCGAGGCGATCGCCCAACTCCGTGCCGCCTTCGGGGCCGAACCCCTCCTCTGGGCGCCCCGGATCGCCCTGCCGCACCGGGTCCCGCTCCTGGCCTATCTCGGGGTCGACCTGGTCGATTCGACGGCCGGCCTCCTCGACGCGGCCCGCGGGATGTTCCTGGATGGCACCCTGGGCACCACGGACGCCGCCGTCGCGCGGTCCGAGCACCACTGCTCCTGCCCGTCGTGCACCGCCTCAGCGCCTGGGCCGATCGAGGAGCACACCGCCGCAGTGTACCGGCGGGCGATGGCAGAGACCCGGACCGCGGCCCGGACCGGCCGCTTGCGACAGCTCGTGGAATCGCGGCTCCCCTCGGAGCCGGCGCTCGCCGAGATGCTTCGATACGCGGACCACGATCTCGGAACCCTCCTGGAGGAGCGCACCCCCGTCACGGGCGACGATACGCTTCCCTACGTCCTTCTCGAAGCCCACCGTCGGCCGGAGATGGTCCGATTCCGGCAGCGATTGCGGACCCGGTACGCTCCGCCGCCCTCGAAGTCGGTGTTGCTCCTCGTCCCGTGCTCCCGGACCAAACCCTACCGGCTGTCGCGCTCCCACCGTCGGTTCTACGGCGCTCTCGAGGGGTTGTTCCCGGTCGAGCGGGTCCATGTCGTCTCGGTCAGCTCCCCGATCGGACTCGTCCCGCGAGAGCTCGAGGACGTGCCGCCGGCCCGGCACTACGATATCCCGGTCACCGGGGAATGGGAGGAACGGGAGCGCGAAGCCGTGGTCGAGGGGGTGCGCCACCTCCTCGCCGCCGGCCACTACCGATCGGTCGTCATTCACCTCGACCCCGCCGAGTACGGGTTCGTCCGCGCCGCCATCCCGCCGGATTTGCCCTCCGCCTGGACGCTCGGGGACCACCGCACCACGTCGCACGAGGCGCTGGCGTCCCTTCGGGGGGCGGTGGGCGCTGCCCTCGACGGAGAGACCCCGGTGGCCGGGGGACCGCTCGCGGTCGTTCGGGAGGAGCTGCGCGAGGTCGCGGCCGTACAGATGGGCCGTGCGGGCGCGGACCGGCTGTTCAACGCCCCGGTCCGCCTCGCCGGCCGACCCTGGTTCCAGCGACTCACCGACGGACGTACCGACCTTGCGACGCTCCGCGAGGAGCGCGGGCTGTTCCACGTGACCGTCTCGGGGGCCCGCCGCCTCGTACCGGACCCTCCGCTCTGGGTCGACGTCGACCCGACGCTTCCCCTCACCGGCGACCTCTTCGTCCCCGGCGTCCGGGGCGCGGACCTCGCGATCCGCCGGGGCGACTCGGTCCTGCTGCTACGGAGCGGAGCGCTCGCCGCTGTAGGGGAGGCGGTCCTTCCCGGGCGGCTCATGCTCGAGCTGCGTCACGGCCTCGCCGTCCGCGTGCGCCACCGCGCCCACGGACCGACCGACACGTCCAAGACCGACGAAACCCCTGAACGAGACCCTGGGCCGGTCGTCTAGCGGTGAGGACGCCGCGCTTACAACGCGGAGATCGACGGTTCGAATCCGTCCCGGCCCATCCTGCCGTCGGGGTAATGCCAATTCGGTCCCAGGCGATACCAACGGACTGCGCGCGGGGCCAAACCTACTGACGAGGAGCAGCCTGCCGCTTCCGTCAATCTCAAGCATGTCTGACGGAAAGCGGGCGGCAATGAGTCACTCAGAGGCCTTCGACCCGGGGTTCCCCGATAGGGTAAGGAGTAGAATCCGGGTCGCACTGGGGGCGACTTGGGATCGCATCGAGGCAGCCGACCGTCGGGGCCAGCAGGCGACGCCTCCGAATCCACGGAGGCACGTGCTTGCGGCGATCTACGAGAACGCGGGACGATTCAACCTAGGGGAAGTCAGGGCTCAGTACCCCGGGCGAATGCCAGACCTAATCGCGCTTACGGCGATGGCGAACGTCCTTGACCGGTCTCGCGAGTTCGGGGCCCTCCCAGAGATGGTCGCTTCGATGGCGGCACCAGGGGACTTCCGGCACCACATGCTCACGCTTGGCCTGGCGGACCACCTCCGGGCGTACACACCCTACGATGTCCAGCTCCCGTTTAGACCGGAGTCCGGACAACGAATAGTCGACTTGCTGCTCCACCACACCGACGGGCACACGATGGATATTGAAACCAAGTCCAGTGACGAGTTCGAGGGCCCTCGAAGAGGGGTGACGTACTCCAACGCCCGAGGTGCGATAAGTCGAGCTTGGAAGAAGAAGGTCAGTGGCGAGAGGGCTCAACTCGGAAGACGCAATCCCGGTACTCTGCTGCTCGGAGGTGTTACATTACAGGTCGAGAGTTTGGATGTGATACGATCTGCGGCCGAGGATTGGCTCTCGACGCACGGCAGGTCCCACAGGAACATCTGGGGGATCGCCGCGTTAACTTACTGGACCTACACCCTCGGACCGACCCCGGTGTTTGACACGGGAGAGCCAGTCGAGATTCACGCGCGGGGTGGTGTACAACTTCGAGCTGCTGAGAACCCATTTTATGAGGGCAACGTGCGGATTATCCTCACACCATATGTCCAAGAAGAGACCCCGAGCTGACACAATGTCAAATCGAGGAGGCTAGATTGACGGGCCATACTGCGCTTATTGTCGGAGCCGGTTTCTCGAAGCCGTTCGGTGGGCCCCTGCTCCGCGAACTCCTCTCGGATGAGAACTGCGCGAAGAGCAAGGCCACGCCCGAATCACTCAGAGCCCTTTCCACTCTTGTTGGGAGAATGACTGTTGGCGGGTCAGTTCCAAATCTCGAATCAGCTTTCACGAGCATATGGGATGAACAGTACACCAATCGCAATTTCGAGATTGGGGGCGAAGATTGGCCCGCGAAGGACTTGCTGGTCGCACTTCGGCTCCATCTGGGTTCGGTGATGGCTGGGGTTCGTTTGGACGGCCGGAAACCGATAACGATGCTTCTCAGGCGATACCTTAGGAAGCTCGTGAAGGAATCGCGAACCCTTACTGTCGTGTCCTTCAATTACGATACAGTCATCGAGGATGCTTTCGCATCTGAGGGTCTGCTCTATTCCTACGGTCCCAGGAACGCCATAAGATTCACCGACAAGTCGATCGAGAGAAAGCTCGACAAGATTGTTCCATATGCGGAGGTCCTCAAACTTCACGGGTCGGTGAACTGGGGAGTTTGTCGGGAATGCGATGAGACTCCCGTTGGAAGAGACTTGATTAACGCATTCTCGCATCCGTACGTCCCCCCTCGAAACATATCTTGCCAGTTTTGCGAAAAGCGGTTCCTTGTGCCGAGTATT
>JBEKJG010000023.1:0-25061 GCA_050011355.1 Thermoplasmata archaeon
CGGGCGGGCAAGATCCACGGCCGCAAGGGGTCGATCACCCAGCTCCCGATCCTGACGATGCCGGCCGACGACGTGACCCACCCCATCCCGGACCTGACGGGGTACATCACGGAGGGACAGATCTACGTCAGCCGCGACCTGCAGCGCAAGGGCATCTACCCGCCCATCGATGTCCTGCCCTCGCTCTCGCGGTTGATGAACCAGGGGATCGGCAAGGGCCGCACGCGGGAGGACCACCGGGGCGTCTGCGACCAGCTCTACGCCGCGTACGCTACCGGGAAGGACCAGCGCGCCCTCTCCGCCATCGTCGGGGAGGAGGCGCTCAGCGCCACCGACCGCCTCTACCTCCGGGCCGCGGACCGGTTCGAGACCGAGTTCGTGAACCAGCGCCCGGACGAGGACCGCACGATCGACCAGAGCTTGGCGCTCGGCTGGGACATCCTCGCCGACCTGCCCGACTCCGAGCTGAAGCGGATCCGGCCCGAGTTCGTGGAGAAGTACCGCCCGCGCAAGGCCGCCCCGCCGGCGTGAGCCCCCGCGGAGGATGAGTCCGTGGCGATCGAGAACGTGCGACCGACCCGCCTCGAGCTGCTGCGGACCCGCCGGCGGATCGTCGTGGCGAAGCGCGGTCTCAACCTTCTCAAGCTGAAACGCTCCGCCCTCATCGCGGAGTTCTTCAACATCAGCAAGGAGGCGCTCCGGCTCCGTGGCGACCTGAAGGCCCGCATCGCCCGCGGCTACGAGGCGATCCGGCTCGCGGAGATGCGCGAAGGTCCGGTCCGGCTCGAGAACATCTCGACGCTCCTCCCGTTCGTCCAGCCGGTCGGCGTGGCGACGAAGAACGTCATGGGCGTCCAGACCCCGCGGGTCGACCGCGGAGGCTACACGCCCGTGCCGACGGTCGCCCTCCTCGGGCTCTCGGCCCCGGTGTACGAGTCCGTCCGCCACTTCCAGGGGATCTACCAGGTCGTCCTCGACATCGCGGAGAAGGAGAACGCGCTCCGGCGCCTCCTCTACGAGATCGAGAAGACCAAGCGGAGGGCGAGCGCGATCGAGAACGTCCTGATCCCGCGGCTCCAGAACACCGTCCGCTACATCAAGTTCCGATTCGACGAGATGGAGCGGGACGCGTTTTCGATGTTGAAGGCGGTCAAGCGCAAGATGGAGGCAGAAGGCAATGCAGTCAGCGCGTAACGGGGCCGTCCACCGGTTCCTCCTCGTCTGGCAGGTCAGCCTCGCCGTCAAGGTCCTGGCACTGGTGCTCCTGCTTTTCGTGATCGTGAAGTTCCTCGGGGGATTCTGATGTCGAACACGGAGGCCGCGGGCGGATCCGGCTCGCTCGAAGCGGTGAAGCTCGTCAAGGCGACCGAGACGGAGTGGGAGGCCAAGATCGCGGCGGCCAAGAAGGCCGCCGACGCGGCGCTCGCCCGGCTCCGCGACGAGGCGGCGGCCGCCGTCGCCGCCGCGCGGGCCGACGCGGACCGCGAGCGGTCCCGCGCCGTCGAGTCCGCCCGCTCCACCGCCGACCTCGAGGCCGCGAAGATCGTGACCGACGGAGAGGCCGCGGCGCGCCAGGACAGCGCCGGGGCCGGTCGTCGGCCCTCGGACCGGCGGGACGACATCCTGGACGCCGTCCTCGAGGACCTCGCGGGAAAGTAGGGGACGTTCGATGGGGATCCTTCGGCCCGTCCGCATGACCCGGGTCGGCATCCTGGGCCTGAAGGACGACCGGGAACGGGTCCTCACCGCCCTCCACGACCTCCGGGTCGCCCAGATCGAGACCCTGCCGCCCGAGACCCTCGCGCTGCTCGCCCCCGAACGGGGGAACGAGCTCCAGCGGAAGATCGGGGACGAGACCCTCCGCTTCCGCGGTCTGTTGGCGGCGCTGCCCCGGGCCCCGGTCGGGCCCCCGCACCGCTACGACACCGTCGACCAGATCCTGGCGGCCGCCGCGGCGGTCCCGATCGATGCCGAGGTCGGGGCGCTGAAGGTCGAGGACGACCGGCTCGTGACGGAGGAGCGGTCGATCGCCGAGAACCTTGCGTTGCTCGGCCGCCTATCCTTCTACACCGGCCGCATCGACGACCTCCGGGCGCAGAGCGTCCTCTCGTTCTTCGGCGAGACGGAGCCGGAGGAGTTCGAGGGCCTGCGCGCCGAGCTGCCGGCGGCCACCGACCCGACGTTCCTGACCGGGCCCGGGCCGGACCACACGGTCCGCTTCCTGCTGGCGATCCGCCGCTCCGGCGCGGACGCGCTCGCGAAGGCCGCCCAGCACCACGGGGTCCGGTTGACCCCGCTCCCGGCCCTCGCGGGCACTCCCGCCGAGGAGACGGCCCGCCTCACCGCCCGCCAATCCGAGGTCGTCCGGAGGAGGGTCCAGATCGCCGAGCGGCTCGGCGCGATCGCGCGGGACTGGTACAGCACCGTCTCCGCCATCGACGAGGCGCTCCTGGTCGAGAACCGGAAGGTCGAGGCGCTCCAGAAGTTCGGCGCCGGCCGCCTGAGCTTCGCCCTCGAGGCCTGGGTGCCCGAGCGGGACGTCACGCGGCTCGAATCGGTCCTCCAGGGGGTCGCGGGCGGTCGCGCCCACGTCTACACCATCCCGACCAAGGAAGAGCCCCCGACGCTCATGGACAACCCGAGGGGGATCCGCCGGTTCGAGTTCTTCATCCGGTTCTACTCGCTGCCGCAGGCGGACGAGTGGGACCCGACGTTCGTCTTCGCGGTCGTCTTCCCGATCTTCTTCGGCCTCATGCTCGGCGACTGGGGCTACGGTCTCGTCATCCTGCTCATCTCGCTCTGGATGATCGCCGGGTTCCCGGGCGCTCGCTTCCTGCCGAAGTTCGGCCGGAACTTCGTCAAGATGATCATGGGCCCGAAAGGGATGCAGCAGCTCGCCTACGCGCTCCTGCCCGGGTGCGCGATCGCGATCGGCCTCGGGCTGTTCTGGGACGCCTTCTTCGGCTACCCGCTCTTCCACGTCCTGTTCGGCTACAACCCCGTCCTCCAGCCGCTGAACGTGGGCACCTTCCTGCTCGCCGCGGGGTACATCGGCCTCGCGATGGTGACGCTCGGCTTCCTGTTCGGGCTCCTCAAGGAGTACTTCCGCCACCACTACCGCGGGGCGCTGGGCAAGCTCGGCGGGATCTTCTTCGCGTGGGGGGTGGCGTTCGCCGGCCTCGCGCTCATCCACCGCGCGGTGTCGTTCACGAGCCCGCTCTTCGACACGTACGTCGGCCTGATGGTCGGGGGCCTCGCGCTCCTCATCGGGGCCGAGGGTCCGATGGGGTTCATGGGCGTCATCGAGGTCGTGAGCCACATCCTCTCCTACACCCGTCTCATCGGCATCCTGCTCGCGAGCGTCATCCTGGCCCTCGTCATCAACACGGTCGGCGCCGGCCTCGTGGGCGGGGGAAAGATCGTCTTCGTGATCTTCGGCCTCGTCATCATCATCGCGGGCCAGACGTTCAACGTCATTCTCGGCGTGTTCGAACCCGGCATCCAAGGGGCGCGGCTGATCTTCGTCGAGTACTTCTCGAAGTTCTACTCCGGGAACGGCCGGCCGTTCCGGCCCTTCGGTGGGCTCCGGCAGCGGACCGTCTCCTCGCTCCCCCCGGCCGGCGGAGCCCCGGGACCCCTCGTCATGGGACCCCCGCAGCACTAGGCGCGCCGGCGGCGGGCCGGGCCCGACCCTCCTACAGTCGCGGGGAGACCAGCAGCGGCTCGATCCGGTCGGCCGCGAGCCCGTAGAGCCGGCCGAACGTCACGCGGCGGACGTCGTCCCGCTCCACCTCGGCCCGGAGGAGGTAGGCGAAGATCACGCCGAGGGAGAGCGGGTAGGCCCGGAGCCGCTTCAGCTCCCGGACCGCGCGGTCGCGCTCGGTCGCCGACTCGTAGCCGGCGAGGCTCCCGCTGGACTGGAACTCCCCGTTGCCCTCGGTGATGGACGGGAAGTGGGGAGCGAGCCGCTCGGCCAGCTCCGGAACGCCGCGGGCGCCGTACAGGTCCGCCGACTCGGACGCCGGCAGCGACCCGCCGTCGATCCAGCGGGCGGTGACCTCCTCGAGCGGGAGGCTCGCCGCCTTCGCCTTCAGGAGGAGGAGGGCGTTCTTCCCGTCGATCTCGCTCTTGAGGAGCTCCCGGACGATCCACTCGTCGCCCTGGAAGTACTTGACGCCGGCGAGGACGCCCCGGTAGTACTCGACCTCGAGGGCATGGAGGATCGGGAAGATGTCGCGCGTGCGCGCGTACGCCTCCAGCAGCGGGAGGATCGTCGTCCCGTAGGCGTTGTACCGCACGAGCTGGGTCGCGACCGCCTCGACGGTCGGCTGCTCGAGGAGGTTGCGGTAGTCGTCCAGCGTCAGCACGCCGGCGTACAGCCCGGCGGAGATCTCGCGGCTCGAGATGAGACTGTCCTCGGTGTCGTGCACCGGGCGGCCCTGGGCCTTCGCGGAGAGGATGAGCTCGATGTTCTGGACGTCATACCGCGCGAGGTAGAGCGCGACGACCGGGCGGCCGGCGAACGGGGCCGCCTCGTACGCCTTCCGATTGCGACGGACGAACGTCCGGTTGATCGCGATCTCCACGAGCGAAAGTCCCTGGTGGGTCGCGCGGGCCGCGTCCAGGTACGGAGCGTACGCGGTCTCTTCGAGGACCTTGGCCACCTCGGCCGGGTCGCGGGCCGCGACCAGTGGGGGCCAGATATCCCGGGAGAGGAAGGCCGGGAACTCCGGCAGCAACCGACCGAGCGCCGACGCGTAGGGGGACGACGCCATCGGGCCCCCTAGGAGAGGAGCTCGCGGACCCGGTCCTCGTGGAGTCGGAGCAGCTCGTCGAACGAAAGGTTCAGGCGTCGGCTCCCGTCCGGCGTCTCGGCGACCAGTCCGCCCAGGATGGTCAGCGGAGTCGGGTCGACCGACTTGCCGGCGACCTTGGAGAGCTTGGACGCGTCGTCGGCGCGGCCCATCACACGGATCTGCTTTCCGAGCCGGGCCGTCGCGACATCGACCATCCGCTTCAGCGTCGCGGGATAGTCGTCCGAGTCGGCGTACTCCTCCAGCAGCCCCCGGGTCTCCCGGAGGGCCTGCTCGAGGCGCGCCTCCCGTGCTTCGTAGAGCAGTTTGCGCGCCTTCAGCTTCGCCGCGGCGATGCGCTGGGCCCGTTCCCGAGCGGATTCGGACTCGGCGAGGCGGCCGGATTCGGCGCGGATCGCCGCGATCTGGGCGTCCCGGTCCGCCCCGATGCGGGCGGCCTCCGTGGCGCGCGTGGTCTCGACGCCCTGGAGTTCCGTCTGACCCCGGGTGCGGATCTCGGCGACGAGCGACTCGAGGCTCATGGGAGGGGGCCGTCTACGAGATGATCCCGAGGAGGAGGATGATCCCCAGAACGAATCCGATGATCCAGAGGGTTTCGGGAATGACGAAGAAGAACAGCACCTGACCGAACTTCTCCGGCTTCTCGGCGATGATCCCCATTCCGGCGGCACCGATACCGGACTGGGCCATGCCCGTGCCGATGAGTCCTCCGGCGATCGCGATCCCAGCGGCGAGCGTGGCGTAATCGGAAACCATAGGGGTGACCCGGGCGGGCCGAGAAGGGTCGGGTATATAACCCGAGCCTCCTCGATTTTACGCCTCCGGTCGAGGGAGAATGCCCCGAGTCTCGGGAGGGGGCCCGGTTACGCGGCCGGGGCCGCGTCGACCGACACCCGGTGGGCTCTCCGGTAGGCCCTCCGGGCGAGCCCGATCGACCCGACCCAGGCGACCACCCCCATGAGGTAGGCGGTGACGCACACGGGGCAGACGCCCCCGATCTCCACGATCTCGACATAGCCGAAGTAGACCGAAAAGGCCACCCCGGCGGTCGTCACGAGCAGCAGGAAGTACGCGATTCCCGCGTCGCCGGGGCGAAGCTCGGCGAGCGCTCCCAGGGCCAGGATCACGACGAATCCGGCCATCCCCCAGATCCAGTCCTGCACCCCGAACGTCGTGGTGAGGCCGCTGCCGAGGATCTTCGAACAGGAGACGACCGAGTTGACCGTGCAGGCCTTCGCGAGCGAGGCGTCGTAGAACTCGGCGCCCGCGTAGCCCGAGACGATGATCCCCAGGACCGCGCCGAGATAGACCAGGGAACGGGAGGTGCGGGTGCGCATGGGCCTACGTGATCTGGGCGAGGTCGTTCGTCACGGCGGTCTTCGTCGCCGCGGACCAGCCGTGCTGGGCCGCGATGTACGCCACGCCCTGGGCATTCGTCGCCCCGCACGCCTCCGCGATGTAGGTCATGATCCAGTAGCTCTGGACGCTCACGTTGGTCCACGCGGCCCCGCTCTCCGACTGGACCTGATTGAACACCGTCGTGGCCCCCGTACCGCCGGTGGCCCCGTCCGTGTAGCTGGACAGGGTGGCCGGATTGATGATCGGTGTGCCGGCGTGGATCCATTGGCCGTTGACGACCACGAAGGGGATCGCGCTCCCGGAGTAGGCTCCGACGTAGGCGGCCTGGTAGCAGTTGCTCGTCCCGGGGAAGTTGCCATCGACCCCCGACATGTCCTCGCTCACCTGGAACGTGATGTTGACGCTGGTGATCTGGGCGTTCCCGAGCACCACCTCGGGGGTCCCGGCATAGACGTCGGACAGACTGGAGAAGCTCGTGGGAGTATTGGTCACGGTGCCGAACTGGGAGAGCGCCTTCCAGATCGTCCAGCTCCCCGCGGAGCAGTAGGGGCACCACGTGGCCCCGTAGAAGAAGACCACCGGCTTTCCTCCGTCCTGCCAGGGTGCGATGTTGCCGTGGGTCCATCCCGGTCCTCCCTCACCGGACAGTGACGTGGAGGGGGGGAGGTAGGGGCAGCCGAACGCGAGCGAGCCGGTCAGCCCGACCACTCCCGTGAACACGAGCCCGAGGACGACTCCCCCGATCACGGTGTTGCGGTAGACCCTCGACCAGCGCTTCTCCGCCCGAAGCAGGGCGTACAGCAGGAGGACGGCGACGATCGTGAGGCCGAGGAGGATGTACGGGATCGCCGGGAGGATCAGCCCGACCGGGGACGGGGCGAAGAACGCGACCACGAACCATATCGCGAAGACCGGGACCAGGATGTATCCGGCCCGGAGGAGGGTCCACTTGGATTCGTAGGTGTCGAGGCCCTTCCGGCTCTTCTTCTCGGGAACCTCCTTCGCGGAGTCCTTTCCCCGGCGGCGGTGGTAGAGGACGCGGAGGGCCCGACCGGGGTCCCCGCTCCCCGAATCGGCGGTGAAGCCGACCTTCGGGTCCTCCGCGATGTCGTCCCACTCCCAGCCCTTGGACCGAAGCTGCTCGACGCGTTCCCAGTCAACCATTCGATCGACCGACCCCAAGACCCCTTTTGCTCTTTACGCCCCCCGTGCACATCCCGAGGCTGGAAACGTCGGGCTGGCGTCGCGAGGGGGGCAGGCGCCCGCCGACGGGCTTTTACCCGGGCCCCGCTCCCGTAGGGCAATGCGGATCACCTTCCTCGGCACGGCCGGCTCCTGGCCGACCAAGGAACGATCGGCGAGCGCCATCGCCCTCGACACCGAGAAGGAGCTCCTCCTCCTCGATTGTGGGGAGGGGACGCAGCGCCAGTTCTTTCAATCGAGCGCGTCGTTCATGCGCGTCCGCCGGATCTTTCTCACGCACTTCCATGGGGACCACTTCCTCGGCCTGCCGGGGCTCATCCAGAGCATGTGCCTCAACAACCGCACCGAGCCGCTCGACATCTACGGCCCCCCTGACGCGGAGGAGATGGTCGGCCGCGCCCTGCAGATGGGATACTTCACCCTCCGGTTCCCGGTGACGGTTCACGCCCTCCAGCCCGGACAATCGGTGGAGCTGGATTCGTATACGGTTCGGACCGCCCGGACCGAGCATCCGGTTCCCTCGGTCGCCTACCGGATCGAGGAAGGTCCGAAACGTGGACGGTTCAACGGGGAGCTCGCGCGCTCGCTCGGGATCGAAGGCCGCGACTTCGCCCGCCTCGAGGAGGGCGAATCGGTCCGGGTCGGGGATCGCGTGGTCCACCCGTCGGACGTGATGGGCCCGCCCCGTCCGGGTCGGTCGATCGTCTACTCCGGCGATACGGCCCCGTGCGAGGAGGTGACGCGTCTCGCCCATCGGGCGACGCTCCTCATCCACGAGGCGACGGCCGCCCAGGAGATCGAGGCCGAAGCGAACGCGTGGGGACACTCCTCCGCCCGCCAGGCCGCCGAGGTCGCCCGATCCGCGGAGGTCGACGTGCTCTACCTCACCCACTTCTCCTCTCGGTACAAGGAGCTCGAACTGCTCGAGACCGAGGCGCGAGTGGTCTTTCCCGGATCGCACGCCGCCCGCGACCTCCTCGACCATCTCATCCACCAGCCATGATCCGCGCCGACCTGATCGTGACGGGGGTGGCGGAAGCCGCGACGCTGGTTCGCGGACCCGTGCCGCGCATCCGAGGCGCCGCCTCTGAACTGTCGCGGATCCCGGACGCGGCCCTGGCGGTGGCCGAGGGTCGGTTCGCGTACGTCGGGCCGGAGCGCGGGATGTCGCGCACCGTGCGCCTCCGTCCGGGCGGCGTGCGGCTCGACGCCGACGGCGGGACGGTCGTCCCCGGATTCGTCGACGCGCACACCCACGTCCTGTTCGCCGGGGACCGCGCCTTCGAGCTCGAGCTCAAGGCGCGGGGGTTGGACTACACCCAGATCGCCCGCCGCGGCGGCGGGATCCTCTCCACCGTCCGCGCGACACGCCGGGCCTCGCGGGCCGAACTCCTCGCGCAGACGGAGGATCGGCTCCGTGCGATGGCCCGCTCCGGATCGACCACGGTCGAGGTGAAAACCGGCTACTCTCTCACCCCGCACGGGGAAGTGGACCTCCTCCGTCTGATCCCGGTCCTCGCCCGGCGGACCGGACTCCGGCTCGTTCCGACGTTCCTTGGCGCCCACGCCGTCCCTCCCGAATACCGGGGACGGGCGGACGCCTACATCGACCGGCTCATCCGGCGGTCCTTGCCGGTCATCGCCCGCGAACACCTCGCGCGGTTCGTCGACGTGTTCTGCGAGCCGGGATTCTTCTCCGTCCGCTCCTCCGAGCGTCTCCTTCGGGCCGCACGCAGCCTCGGGCTCGAGACGAAGGTCCACGCCGACGAGTTTGTCCACTCGGGGGGCGCCCGACTCGCCGCCCGGCGGGGGGCCCGCTCCGCGGAGCACCTGCTCGCCGCCCACGAGGACGATTATCGGGCGCTCGCCCACGCCGGGGTCACGGCCGTCGTCCTCCCCGCGACGGCGTTCGGATCCTCGGCCGCGCGCCGCTCCCCGGCACGGGAGCTGCTCGATGCCGGCGTCGCGGTCGCGCTGGGGACCGACTGCTCCCCGAACTCGTGGGTCGTCTCGATGCCGCTCGTCCTCTCCCTCGCCGTTCACGGCGGTCGGCTCTCGCCGGCCGAGGCGTTGACCGCCGCGACGGTCAATGCGGCGCACGCGGTCGGCCTCGAGGATGCAGGGACCATCGGGGTCGGACGTACGGCCGATTTCTCCGTCTTTCCGGTGCCGGGCGCCGACCACGTCGGGTACCGTTTCGACGTCCAACCGAGCGTCGTTTTCCGTCAGGGAATCGCGATTTCTTCGAGGACACTCCGTCAGTAATTCTAAATAGTCGGCCTCTCCCTCTCGGGGTCGAGGTCGCCCACATGGCGGAAAAGGTCGGCAAAGAGCAGTCCAAGAGAGAGAAGGGATACCTGTACTACCTCGGGAAGGACGGGTACCTCTGGAAGACCCCCACGAAGCTCAACAAGTCGGGAAAGAAGGCCCGTGTCGGGACGGAGAAAATCGTCCGGCAGGACGGGTACATGTATTTCCTCGACAAGAAGGGCTTCATCTCCCGCGCCAAGATGAAGAACGCCTAGAACTGCCCCACCCATTCCGGGGCTCTCTCCTTCGGGAGGGGGCCCATTCGACACTTTTCTTGTTGCTCCGGGACCGAAGTCCTCCGACCTAACTCGGATATACCGGGAGCCGTTGTTCGAGTTCCGGAACGAACCATGGGCTGCCGGAACGACCCGGACGATCCGAGGAAGTGCGAGCGCTGCGGCGCATTCCTCTGGGTTTCCGAGGAAGGGCTGTACTGCGGAGACTGCGGCTCGATCATGCCGTGCACGATGCGCGTTCTCCCGCCACCGGCCGCGACACCGCCCGCCCCGAGTTCGGGACGCTAGGTCCCAGGGGCTCCAACCTGCCTACGGCCCGATGGGGCGCGGCGGGGCTGCGAGCGGCGGGGCCGCCGTGGCGGGCGTCGGACGATAGTGCCGCCACAGGGCGCGGAAGAACAGGGCGGCGAGGACGTCCAGGACGAGCACGACCGGGAGGAACCACTGGGCGATGAGGCCCACGGCCGCGAGCGGCAGGATCGCCCCGACCGCGACCATCACGAGCTCCGGCTCGTTGGCGGAGCGCCCGACGTTCCGCCAGATGGCGAGGAACAGTACGACGATCGTTGCAAGGTCGGCGGAGAAGGCGACCGGGGCCGGGAATTGCAGGTCCTCGATGAGGCCGGGGACGACGATCAGCAGGGCGAAGTAGACCAACCCGAGGATGAGGAAGTAGCGGGGGCCCCGCTCGGGCCGTGGGCGCGGCGGATCGAGAAGGCCGGCGGGGATCCGCCAGGCCACGAGCCACAGGAGGCCCGCCACGACCGCCGCGAGGACGAGGAGCGGCCCGGCCACGGCGTAATAGTGGGTGATGTACGCGAGGAAGGCGATGTCGGCGAGATAGATCCCCGCCGCCAGCGGCAGCTGGCGGCTGGTGAGGAGTCGCTGCCCGCGGGTCTCCGGTAGGGCGAGGCCGAGCAGCAGGATCGGCAGCCCCACGCTGTAGACGATGTGCACGCCCAGGATCCCGAGGAGCCAGACCCAGTTGACGCCGTAGGCGTGGCCGTACGAGCCGAGGCTGCTGACGACCGAGGCCTTCGGGTTGAACAACGTCGAGAGCGCGGTCCCCTCTTCGAGGAGGCCATACGCGCCGCCGAGCAGCAGGATCGTCGACCAGCCCTTCTTCCAACGGACGTGCGCCTCGCGCACGAGGAGCACTCCGGGTCCGTAGAGGCCGAGGTTGAGGCCGAGGAAGAGCAGAAAACCGAAGGGCGAGAGGACGATCGGCCAGAGGGCGGTCGAGCCGGAGAGGTACTCGGGGATCCCCGGCGTGAAGGCGAGGAGGAGGAGGATGGGGTGTCGGCGAAAATAGGCGACGACGCGGGCGAGGCGCGCCGGCGTCGGCGGAGGGGCGGCCACTCTCCTCCTCTTCGAGGGGCCGCTACATAGACGTTGGGCTCGGTGGGTGGCCGGCCGATTTCCTCGCGTCGCGCGCCGCCACCGATTTCCGCGCGGAAACCGCCAATCCTCTTACTCCGGAACGTCCGAGACGCTTTCCGCGACACATTCCGGACGGTGGGAGCTAGTGGTCCGACCTAGACGGCTTATACCCGAGGATGCTTGGGCGCACCCGGAGGGTTAAGTCGAGTGTCCCGAGCGGCACCCCTCGCGCCTCTTCCCATCACCGGCGAGCGCGGAACGCTTCCCTATCGGGGGCGTTTCACGAGGTCGGCCAAGGGTTAGTCCGCGCGCGAAGGGATCGTCACTCGAGCTCGGACACGTCGTTCGACTCTCCGGAGTGGTCCTCAATGGCCGTATCCAAGAAGCGCGCAACGCCGTCCGCCGAGAATCCGGTCCCTCGACCGGTGACCCGGGTGGGCCGCGAACCGATTCCCGTCCCTCGCCTCGTCCCCCGCGGAAAAACCGCGTTCGACTCCGTCTCCTGGCGCACCCACGATGCGGTGATCAAGAACGCCGAGGGCAAGGTCATCTTCGAACAGAAGGGCATCCGTGCCCCCGCCTCCTGGTCGGATACCAGCATCAACATCGCCGCGTCGAAGTACTTCCGCATCATCGGCGGCCGTCGCGAGACGTCCGTCGACGGCATGATCCGCCGCGTCTGCCACTGGGTGGCGGAGCGCGGCCTCGAGCTCGGCTACCTCGAGACGCCCGAGGAAGTGGCGACCTTCGAGGAGAGCCTGTCGTACCTCATGGTCCAGCAGATGGCGGCCTTCAACAGCCCCGTCTGGTTCAACGTCGGGGTTCGTGAGCCCCCCCAGTGCTCGGCGTGCTTCATCCAGTCCGTCACCGACGACATGGACTCGATTCTCGCGCTCGCGACCAGCGAGGGCCGCCTGTTCAAGGGCGGGAGCGGGACCGGCTCCAACCTCTCGGCGCTCCGCGGCAGCCGCGAGCGCCTCTCCGGTGGCGGGATCGCCTCGGGGCCCGTCTCGTTCATGCGCGCGTTCGATGCGCTCGCCGGCGTGATCAAGTCCGGCGGCACCACGCGCCGTGCCGCGAAGATGGTGATCCTCAACATGGACCACCCGGACATCGTCGAGTTCATCGACTGCAAGGTCAAGGAGGAGGAGAAGGCGCTCGCGCTCATCCGGCAGGGGTACTCGTCCAACTTCGACGGGACGGACCCCGACTCCGCCTACGCCTCGATCGCCTACCAGAACGCGAACCACTCCGTCCGCATCCCCGACTCGTTCATGGAGGCGGTCGTGCGCGACGGCGAGTGGAAGACCACGAACCGGACCGACCACTCGGTCGCCGGGACGTTCCGTGCCCGCGAGCTCTGGCGGAAGCTCGCCTATGCTGCGTGGCGCTGCGGGGACCCCGGCGTGCAGTTCGACGACCACACGAACGACTGGCACACGAGCCCGAACTCCGGCCGGATCAACGCGTCGAACCCGTGCAGCGAGTACCTGTTCCTGGACGACACGGCGTGCAACCTCTCGTCGATCAACCTGATGAAGTTCCTCGACCCGAAGGGGGCCTTCGACGTCGACCTGTTCCGCCAGTCGGTCCGCACGATGATCCTCGCGATGGAGATCCTCGTCGATGCTTCGAGCTACCCCACCGCCCCGATCGCCCAGAACTCCCACGACTTCCGGCCGCTCGGCCTCGGGTACGCGAACCTGGGCTCGCTCCTCATGCACTACGGCCTCGCCTACGACTCGGACGCCGGTCGGACGCTGGCCGCGGGCGTCTCGGCGATCCTCTCCGCCGAAGGGTACCACATGTCCAGCGAGGTCGCGAAGCGGATGGGCCCCTTCGCGGGCTTCGAGAAGAACCGCGCCCCGATGCTGCGCGTGATGTCCAAGCACTCCCGTGCGGCGGAGCAGGTGCCGGTCAACGACCCGCGCTTGACGCCCATCCTCACGACCGCGGTCGACCGCTGGCACGACACGGTGAAGGCCGGCGAGCTGTGGGGCTACCGCAACGCCCAGATCTCGGTGATCGCCCCGACGGGGACCATCGGGCTCCTGATGGGCTGCGACACGCTCGGCCTCGAGCCGGAGCTCTCCCTCGTCAAGACCAAGAACCTCGTCGGCGGCGGCGTCATGCGGATGGTCAACCGGACCGTCCCCGACGGCCTCTCCGCCCTCGGATACTCTCCGGAGGAGATCCGGGAGATCGCCGCCCACGTGGAGCGGACCGGGACGATCGAGGGGGCGCCGGGCCTCGACGCGGACGACCTCACCGTCTTCGACTGCGCGCTCGCCCCGATCGGCGGGAACCGCACGATCCCCCCGATGGGCCACCTGAAGATGCTCGGCGCGGTCCAGCCGTTCCTCTCGGGCGGCGCGTCCAAGACGATCAACCTCCCGAACGACGCGACCGTCGAGGACATCGAGAAGATCTACCTCGAAGCGTGGCGCTACGGCATCAAGTCGGTCGCCCTCTACCGGGACAACTGCAAGGCCTCCCAACCGTTCGACACCGGCCAGGGCAAGACGGTGCCCGGAGACTCCCGGACGCCCGCGCGCGAGCGCCTGCCCGACCAGCGGAAGGCGCTCACGCACCACTTCCAGGTCGGCGGCCACGACGGCTACGTCACCGTGGGGCTCTACCCCGACGGCCGGCCCGGCGAGATCTTCTTCCGGGTGACGAAGGAAGGCTCGACCGTCAACGGGCTCATGGACTCGCTCGGGATCTCGATGTCGATGGCGCTCCAGCACGGAGTACCGCTGCGGGACCTGGTCCGCAAGCTCGCCCACCTCCGATTTGAACCCGCCGGCGCGACCAACAACCCGAAGATCCGCTTCGCGAAGTCGATCCCCGACTACGTCGCCCGGTGGCTCGCCTACGAGTTCCTGACCGAGGCGGACCGCCAGGCGATCGGCCTCGAGGCCCCCGCGGAGAGCGGGAACGGCCACGGCGGTGCGGTGGTCGCACCTCCGGCGAAGGCCTCGACGAGCCAGACCGTCAAGTTCGAGACCAAACCGCTGGACGCGTTCAACCCGACACCCCAGGGCGGCGTGAGCGAGGACTCCCCCTCCTGCCACATCTGCGGCGGGATCATGGTCCGATCGGGCACGTGCTACGCGTGCATCGTTTGCGGAGCCACGAGCGGCTGCTCGTAGACGGGAGGCGTCGGAACTACCCGGGGCCCCGGCTCGTCGCGGAGACCGGCGGGGCGGCCGGTTCCACCGCCGGCGCCAGAGGGGAGGCGGGTCCCGGCGCGCCGCTCGCTTCTCCGAGTCGGGTGCCGTCCGCGTGGAACCGGTAGTTCCGCAGCGCGAGCGAGACCAGCCCGCCGACGATCCCGATCGCTGCCGTTAGCGCGAAGACCACCTCGTAGCCGGTCACGTGGTAGTTCGTGAACGGGAAGAATGCCGGCGGGGGGCTAGAGTTCGGGATGAGGATCGTGTACCCGTACCCCGCCAGGATGGAAGTGACGAGCACCGGCCCCAGCGCGGAGCCGAGGTTCCGGAACGTCTGGTTCATCCCGGTGTGGACGCCCATCGCCCGGGGGTCGACCGAGAGGACGATGATGTTCGACATCGAGATCAGGACGCCGACGTTGCCGACCATCACGGGGATCGACACGACCGCCACCTCGTAGTTCGTCGCGTGGAATGCGAGGAGGCCGAGGGCGCCGACCGTGATGAGGAGGAACCCGAGGGTCATCACCGGCTTCGGTCCGAACCGGCTGATCATCCGGCCCAGGAGGGGGCCGAACGCCATCATGCCGATGACCGCAGGTACCAGCATGAGCGCCGCGTTGAACTCGCCGAGGCCGAACCCGGGCGAGGGATACTCGCCCAGGATGACGAGGATCGTGAACAGGAGGAACATGGTCATCCCCACGATCACGCCGTTCAGGTTCGAGACCCAGATGTTCCGCTGCCGGAGCTCCTTGAACGAGACGATGGGGCTCGTGGCGCGCGGCTCCCACCAGAGGAAGAC
Source organism: Thermoplasmata archaeon (assembly GCA_050011355.1). Lineage (GTDB taxonomy): Archaea > Thermoplasmatota > Thermoplasmata > Lutacidiplasmatales > UBA184 > Lutacidiplasma. Next base: position 15,281 of record JBEKJG010000023.1, read on the forward strand.
GGCGAAGGCGACCAATGCGATGATGAAGAACTGGGGGACCCCCCAGGCGACCCCGTCGATCGACCCGCCGGAGAGACTGGTCCAACCCCAGTAGGCGCCCTCCGTGATGCCGAGCATGAGGAAAGTGAGGCCGATCCCCAGGCTGGCCACCCCGAGGAAATCGATCTTCCGCGCGGCCCGGATCACCGACTCTCGGACGTACACCGCCGCGAGGATCAGCACGAGGAGCGCGACCGGGATGACCGTGTGGTACGTCAGCTGCCAGCCGTAGTTCTGGGCGATCCAGCCGCCGCCCACCAGTCCGAGCGCCGCACCGCCGGCGAACATCCCGGAAAGGATGCCCTGGGCCTGTCCGACCTTGGCGGCCGGGAACACCTCCGGCAGCATGGCGAATCCGAGCGGGAACATCGCCATGCCGACGCCCTGGAGCGCCCGCACCGCGATGAGGACGTAGATCTGGTTCGGGCGCGTGAGGCCGAACGCGGCCCCGATGTTGGGCGTGAACCCGGCGATGCTGACCGCGACCGTGTACACCGCCATGGCAACGAGCAGCATCCGCTTCTTGCCGTAGATGTCGCCGAGCTTGCCGAAGATCGGGGTGACGACGACCCCGACGAGGAGGTAGGCGGAGAGGATCCAGGCGATCGTGCTCGCGTCGGTGACCTGGAAGAACGATTCGAAGTTGCTGAACGCCGGGAGGACCATCGTCTCCACGTAGGTGACCATGAGGGCCATCCCGGCGAGGATGCCGAGGACGGTGCGGGCGTACCGCGGGTCGAAGACCCGTCCCGACCCGGCGGGGCCGTTCATGCCGCCTCCCGGTGGAGGGTCGCGTACGGTCCGTCCAACCGAGTCCTCAGCTCCCGGAACACGCGGGTCGCCGTGACGATGTCCTCGCGGGAAACGTCCCGGGTCGCGGAGCGCATGACCTCGCCCACCGCCCGCCAGATCCGGGCCTCGGCCCGGCGCCCGGCGGCGGTCAGCGAGAGCTCGACGGCCCGGCGGTCCCGCTCGGAGCGGTGGCGCGCGACGAGTCCGGAGCGGACCAGCTGGTCGACGTTCCCGCAGACCGTGGGCGGGGCGACCGACAGGTGCCGCGCGACCGAGGTGAGCGAGGTGCGGCCCAGGCTCGATACGAGGTGGAGGGCCCAGAACTGGCCCATCGTGATCCCTTCGCTCTCGAGCGTGGGCGCGATCCTCCGGAGCACCGAGCCCATCACCTCGTGGACCGAGCCGACCAGGTCTTCGGGTTCGATGGCCGGGACGGTCGTGCGCTGGATTCGTGCGGATGCCTGCATGGGAGCCTAATTATTCTTGGACTGAATAATTAGGAAATATAAGCATTCGGGGCGAGGTTACTCCAACGCGTAGCGGGCCAGGTCGACCACGTCGGCGGGCCGGGGACGCTCGTCCTCGGGAACCGGTCCTGCCCCCCAGACCGCCACGATCGCCCCGCTCGGGAAGCTCGGGTCGCGTCCCGCGTGGAGCGCGCCGAGCCCGGCGGGAGCCCCCCGACGGTCGACCGCGAGCATCAGCACGAGGGCTCCGAGCGGGCTCGATTCGACCATCACGCCGCCGTCGGCTTCCGAGCCCCATTCTTCGACCCGGGCCTCCTCCTCACCGACACGGGCGACCCGGGCCCGGCGGACGTTCGGTCCGGACTCGAGGGTCAAGATCGGGGTCCAAGCGATCCGTTCCCCGGCGGAGACGAACCGGGTCCGGAGCCCGGGATGGATCGCCCATGGGTCCGGGGCCGGCCTCATGTGGCCACCCCGCGACCTCGCCACATCCGGCAGTCCGGCCGGACCGAGCAAGGGCCGCACACGGCGATATCCCTCTCCTTGGGGCAGTCCCCCGAGATGCCCGTGTGGCAGAGCACGAAATCGAACCGGATCGGGTCGATCGGGTCGATGCGACGCAGCGCTTCGCTGACCTCCTCGACCGCCGCCCAGGACCGGGACCGGCGGGAGGTGAGACCCAGGTGGTAGGCGATCCAGTAGACATGCTGGTCGAGCGGGACGCGTAGGTCGCCGGTGGGGACCCGCTTCCAGTAACCGAAGTCGGGATACCGATCCCGCGCCATCCATCGAACGAAGAGCGTCATCCGCTTGCACGGGCTCCGCGACACGTCAAGCGGGCTGGGGAACAAGTTCCGGTACCCGGGCGGGGGGGCACCGATGCGGGATCGAACGTCGTCGCCCCGCAGCGCTCGCGTCAGCGTCGCGAGACCCCCGGAAAATCCGCCGCGGAGGTAGCCTGCGAGAAAGGCGTCCTCCAGGGACCGGTGGTCGGAGTAGAAGTCCGTCAGGACGCGCGCCAGGTAGTCCACCTGGTCCCCCCGGATCCAGCGGTGGCGGAACGGGGCCAGTACCGCCGCGCGCTTCCGCCTCGGCGTCTCGAGCAGCCATTCGTCGGGAGCCCCGTCCGCCAGGTCGATCAATCGGGCCAGGGCCCCGCGTATCGCGGTCGTGTTCCCGATCGCGAGCGTCGCGGCAAGGATTCCGAGCACTTCCGCGGACCGTATGTCATGCGCCAGCGGGCGGATGGACGAGATCGGGTCCTCGGCAAGCGACCGCTCGAACGGGAAGCTTCGGTACAGCGCCTCCAGATGCTGGGGCAGCTCCGGCGTCGGGCGATGCACTCGCACGGTTCGTCCGAGAGGCGAGGCAGATTTACCTTCACGTCGGCCGGAGGAGAGCCCGTGGGCATCCCCCCGCCGCGGGGCTAACTAGGGCGGAGATTTGCGGGGACCGTGTCGGACGGTGCGGTGGAGATCCGACCGACGATCGACCGTGCGTGGCTCGAGGCCGCCGCGCGGGTGGATCCGATGCTCCACGCCTACGCCCTCTGGGACCTCGAGCAGCACCCGGGGCCGGTCCGGTTCACTTCGGCAGTTCGCGGGGACACGACCCTCGGATACCTGCTCATCTGGCCCCTCGGTAACGGCGGCTCCGTTGTCCATTGGCTCGGGGATCCGGACACCACGTCTGCGCTCCTCGACCACCTTCCACCGCGGCCGCTCGTCCTTCTTTGCTCGGAGGAGGGGGGACCTGCCGCATCGCGCGCGCGCGGGCCCGCGACCGTCCATCCGGTCCTAGTAGAGCTGGCCCCGGCGGGAGCCCCCGCACCCACCGGCGCGGCGGACGAGATGGTCCGCAAGCTCTCCGGGGACGACCGGACCCTGCTCCGGTCGTTCGTCGCCCACCAGACCGACCGGATCGCCGCGGCCTACGCAGGGATCGATCCGGCCGCCGAGCCGGTGTGGGGCGGAGTCCGCGAAGGTCGCATCGTCGCCCTGGCCCGCGCTGCCGTCCGTCTCCGCCAAATCTGGGTCGTCGGAGGAGTCTTCGTGGAACCGGCGCACCGGGACCAGGGTTGGGGCCGTGCCGTGGTCCGTGCGGTCATGGTGGAGGCGGCCCGCTCGGGCGCGCCCTGCGGCCTCTTCGTCCGGGAGGACGGGGCCCCGGCCCGGGCGCTCTACGATGGCCTGGGCTACCGCCGGATCGGCCGCCGCCTTTGGGTCGACGCGGGCACGGGACGCGAGCCCTAGCGGCCGGAACCTCTAAGGGCCTCGACGCCCGGTGGGCGTCCCGATGCCGTCGAACGCGGAAGCGTCGGAGATCTTCCGGGGAATCGCGGACCTGCTCGACGTGATGGGGGAGCGGTTCAAGCCCGAGGCGTACCGCCGCGCGGCCCGGTCGATCGAGTCCCTGACGGAGGACCTCTCGGCGTTCGCCGCCCGAGGGGAACTTCGGACCATCCCGGGCGTCGGCGATGCCATTGAGGAGAAGCTCCGCGAATATCTCGCGACCGGGAAGGTCGGTTACTTCGACCGCCTCCAGTCGGAGGTGCCCGCCGGGGTCGCCGAGATGCTTCGGATCCCGGGCCTCGGCCCGAAGACGGCGCGCCGCTTCTGGGTCGAACTCGGGATCGAGGGGCCAGCCGAACTGCTGACCGCGCTCGATGCCGGGCGCCTCGTCGGCGTGAAGGGGTTCGGCGAGAAGAAGCTCGCCCAGATCCGCGCCGCGGTCGAGACGCACCGCACCGGGGCCCCGGGGGCCCGAATGCCGATCGAGGAGGCGTATCCCATCGCCCAGGCCCTCGTCCGCGGGTTGCGCGAGGGGGCGGGGGCGGAACGGGTCGAGGTCGCGGGGAGCTTCCGCCGCGGCCGGGAGACGGTCGGGGACCTCGACATCCTCGTGACCTCCGACGACCCGACGCGGGCGTTCGATGTCTTCTCGGCCCTCCCCGAGGTCAAGGAGGTGCGACTCCGCGGCGGGACGAAGGAGACCGTCCTCCTGCAGAACGGTCTGCAGGTGGACCTGCGGGTCGTCGAACCGGCGTCGTTCGGGGCGGCGCTCGTCTACTTCACGGGGTCGAAGGACCACAACGTCCAGATCCGCTCGCTCGCGAAGGACCTCGGGCTCCGGGTCAACGAGTACGGTGTACTGCGGGGGGAGGAGCGGGTCGCGGGCCGCACGGAAGAGGAGGTCTACGCCGCCCTCGGCCTCGCGTGGATCCCGCCCGAGCTCCGCGAGGCGCGCGGCGAGGTCGACGCGGCCGCCCGGGGCCCGCTGCCCCCCCTCGTGGCCGAAACCGACCTGCGGGGGGACCTGCACGTCCACCTTCCTCCCGACGCCGATGCGGCGGCGGTCGACCAGCTCACCCGGGCCGCCCACGAACGGCGGCTCTCGTACCTGGGGGTCGTCGTCGGGGGCGTCGACGCGAGCGGTCAGGAGTTCGCGCTCTCGCGCGCGGCCCAGGATCGGATCCGAGCCGCCTCTTCTCCCCAGCTGAAGCTCTTCGCGCTGCAGGAAGTCGACCTGGGGATGGGTGCGGGCGACCGGGCGGCGAAGGGGACGAGCATCGACGGGCGCATCGTACGGCCTTCCTCCCGGGCGCCCGTTCCGCTCGCGTCGGGCGGCCTCCCCGAGCGAGTCGTCCTGCTCGCGCACCGGGGGAATCCGGCGGGCTCCATCGACGGCAGCCTCTCCGCATGGACCGCGTTCGCTCGCTCGGTCGGCGCCGCCGTCGAGGTGGGTCCCGGTCCGGACCGGCTCGACTCCAACGGAGCGCGTCAGGCCCGGGAGGCGGGCCTCTCGCTCTCGATCCCCACCGGGGTCGCCGAGCCTACGGGCGCTCCCACGGGACCGGTGGCGCTCCGGTTCGCCCGGCGGGCCGGCGCCGCGTCCTCCGAGGTCCGGAATGCGGCGGAGCGCCCCCCGTTCAGCGGGGGACGGAAGGGCGCAGGAGACTAGGCGCGTCGGTAGCGGATCGGCCGCCGGAGATCGCGGTGGAGCGGCCCATTCCGCGGGCGGCGCAGCCCGCGCAGCGGTGGGCGGCGGGGGTCAACCCGTGGCGCCAGTAGCAGTCCGCGCACAGGGTCCGGCCGCATCCCCAGCAGAGCGGGGGGGCCGAGCGGGCGCCGACGGGGGTGGAGCAGTTGACGCAGACCCGGCCCGTGTCGGGGCGGACCCGGAGGGCCGGGGGCTCTGCGAACCGAGCGACCGGCCGCGCGACGGGCGCCCCCGGCGGGCGAGGAGGTTGGGACGTCGGGGTGGGGCGGGGGAGCTCGGTCACGGCGGGGAGGGAAACGTCCCCTCCCTTTTTTTACCTATGTCTCGCGCCGGAACTGCTTCCATTGGACGTCGAAATAGATGTACCGGTCGGCGGGAGGAACCCTCGTGTCGACCCTCCCGCCGCGCCGCACCCGCGCCCCTCGGGGGGCGGCGGCCGAGCCGCCCCGCCGTTCGAACGCGGCAATCCCGGTCTCGATCGTGGTGGTCGGGGTGGGGCTGTACCTCGCCCGGTACACCATCCTCCTGCCGGCGCTCTTCGGGCTGTTCCTGCTCTGGGCGGGGGGTTCGTTCCTCTCCTCGCGCTTGAACCCGCTCAGCACGAGCTACTACCTCACGACCAAGCCGTCGTGGACGGCGGTCCTGGTGGTCTTCCTCGGCTCCTTCTCGCTGATCGGGGCCGCCTACCTGCTCTACCTCGACCACTTCGGGCCGCTCCTGCCCCGGCTCTAGGACCGCCCCGGCCGGCTCACGAGGCGACCATCCGCTCGAGCGCCCGCCGGGCGCGGGCGGCCGTCTCGGGCGGAACGTCGATCACGTGCTGATTCTTCAGCAGCGAGTCGCGGACGTCCGTGAGGTCGATCTCCTTCATGAACGGACAGACCGTCCCCTCGTCCAGCGGCGTGAACTTCGTCGTCGGGTTCAACTGCCGCATCCGGTGCAGGATCCCCACTTCGGTGGCGACCAGCACCTCCGGCGCGTGCGTCTCCTCGGCAAACCGTACCATCCCGTCGGTCGAGAGTACGTGGTCGACGTGCGGGAGCACCTGGCTCGCGCACCCGCACTCCGGGTGGGCGAGCACCGGCGCCCCGGGGTGTTCGGCGCGCGCCCGCAGAAGGAACTCCGGCCGCATCTTCGTGTGGACGGGGCAATCGCCGACCCACAGGTGCATCGCCCGGCCGGTGCGGCGGCGGACGTAGTCGCCGAGGAACATGTCGGGCAGGAAGAGGATCTCCTTGTCGGCGGGGATCCCGCTCACGACCTTGATGGCGTTCGAGCTGGTGCAGCAGTAGTCCGACTCCGCCTTCACCTCGGCGGAAGTGTTGATGTACGCCACGACGACCGCGCCGGGGTGCTCGGCCTTCCAGGCCCGCAGGAGGTCGCCCGTGATCGCGTCGGAGAGCCCGCACCCCGCCTTCAGGTCCGGGAGGAGGACCGTCCGGGTCGGGTTCAGGATCTTCGCGGTCTCGGCCATGAAGCGCACGCCCGCGAAGACGATGAGCGGCCGGTCGGTCTCCATCGCCTTCCGCGAGAGGTAGAGGGAGTCGCCGACGAAGTCCGCCACGTCCTGGACCTCCGGGCGCTGGTAGTTGTGCGCCAGGAGGACCGCGTTGCGTTCCTCCTTCAGTCGGCGGACCTCGGCGTCAAGCGACACGGTTCCTCCCGCCCGACTAGGGGCGGGAGTGACTTAAGCGGACAGGCCGGAGCCGGAGGTGGAACGGCAGGGCCGTGGCCGAGTGGGTGAGCGCGCCGAGGCTCACCGCGTTCGCTCCCACGTGCCGGTACCGCCGGACGTTCTCGGGCGAGATCCCCCCCGAGAGCTCGACCCACCGGCCGGCGCGGAGGCCGGCCGCCTCCAGGGCGCGCACGATCTCCCGGGCGCGGGAGGGCGACGCGTTATCGATGAGCAGGGCGCCGGCGCCCGCTCGGGCCGCCCGGAGCGCCTCGGACCGATTCCGTACCTCCACCTCGACCCGCTCTCCGGGACCGGCGCGACGGCGCAGCCGATCGACCGCGGTCGCGAGGGGAACGAACGCGAGGTGATTGGACTTGAGGAGGAGTCCGTCGGAGAGGTCGCGGCGGTGGGGGCGTCCTCCCCCGTCCTCGACCGCCGCCTTCTCCAGGTCGCGGAGCCCGGGCAGGGTCTTGCGGGTCGCCCATACCTCGAGACGGGGGCGGCTTCCGCGAGCCCCGCGGACGGCCTGCGCGGTGCGGGTCGCGATCCCGCTCGCGTGCATCAGGAGGTTGAGCATGGAGCGCTCGGCCGCCAGGATCCGCCGTGCATCCCCCTCGACGGTCAGCACGACCGTCCCGGGCCGGATCGGGCGTCCGTCCGGGACCGGGTTCTGCACGCGCAGGCCCGCGGCCCGGGCGACGGCACTGGCCGCCGCGACGCCGGAGAGCACCCCCCGTTGCTGGGCGATGACTTCGCCGCGCGCCGCGACCGGTCCCGACAGTACGGTGGCCGTGGTCCGGTCGTTCCCGGCCCGGTCCTCGGCCAACGCCGTGCGCGCGAGCGCGCCGTAGGCCCGCGCGGTGGGTGCCGGGGACCTACTTCGACGCCCCGTCGGCCCCCTCCTTCGCGGCGAGTGCGTTCTTCAGCCGCTCGAAGTCGACCGCGAGGTCGGGCCGCAAGGTCGGAAGGTGGTTCCGTTCCAGCTCGACGACCCGACGTCGGGCGCTCGAGCGGTCGCCGCGGGCGTACGACAGCTGGGCGAGGCGCAGCACGACGTCGACCTCGTCCGCGGGCGCCTTGAGCTCCCGGACGATCCGATACGCGTCCAGGAGTTCGACCTCGGCCCGCTCGTACTCGCCGCGGTCGGTCAGGATCTTGCCCTGGATGATCATCGAGTTCACGAGGCCGAACCGGTCGCCGATCCGCTCGAGGATCTCGCGGGAGCGGGCGTTCTGCTCCGCGGCCTCCTTCAGTTGGCCCATCTCCCGGAGGATGTCGGCGGTGTTGAACAGCGCCCAGGCGACCCGCCGCGGGTCCCGGGCCTTCTCGCCGAGGCGCATCGCCTCGGCGAACTCTGCGATCGATTCGGCAAATCGGGGCGGCGACGCCGGAAGTCCGGCGATCACGACCCCGACGAACAGGTGGGCGAACGCCGCCTCGCTCGGGTCCCCGAGCTCCTCGAGGGTCTTGGCGGCGTTCCGCGCGTCGGTGATGGCGCTCTCGTGCTCGCCCATCATCCCCAGCACGTTCGCCCGCCGCACTTCGCCGAGGGCACGGGCGCGGGCGTTGCCGGTCTCGTCGGCGAGCCGTAGCTCCTCCTTGTGCTCGGCCAGGGCCTCCGGGTACCGCCCCGCGTAGTAGAGCGCCTCCCCGAGGAGCCGATGCATCGCGATGAGGACCGTCGGATGGGCTTCCAGCTCCTTCACGCTCGCCGGTTCGGCGAGCTTCCTCAGCGTCCGCTCGGCATCGTACCACTCGCCACGGTCGGTCAGGATCTTGGCAAGATACAGCTCCGCGAGGGCGTGGATCGCCGGCGAGAGCCGGGCCTTGAGGCCCCGACGGGCGAGGTGCTGGCGGAGGATCGCTTCCGCTTCCTCGAGCCGTCCGACCCGGTCGACCTGCTGGGCGAGCTCGACGACGAGGTCGGTCTCGGTCTCCCAATCGTCCGGATGTAGGCGGCGGTGGCTCTCGAGCGCCCGGCCGAGGTGCTCGACCGCCACCTCGGGGGCATCCGCCCGGAGGGCGACCTCGGCGGCCGTCCGGTTGTAGGAGATCGCCTTGTCGTCGACCTTTCCGAGATGGTAGTGCCGGGCGAGCGCGTAGATCGTGGGAAGGTCGGCGCTCCCCGAGGCCTCCAGCGCCTCGCCCAACCGGCGGTGGAGGAGCCGCCGTCGGCTCTCGTTCAGGTTGTCGTAGACGCGCGCCCGGATCCGCTCGTCCGAGAAGGCGAGGTTCTCCCCAGGGCGCTCGAGGAAGATGCCCGACCCCACGAGCCGGTCGACCGTCTCTGCGAGCGTCTCCTCATCCTCCCCGCTCGCGCGCAGGAGCAGGGAGAAGGAGAACTCGGGACCGATCACCGAGCCGGCGGCCGCCACCCGCTCGCCCAGGTCGTCGAGCGGGGGCACCACCGGCTCTCCGGAGAGCTCGCGCTCCCCCGCGGGGCCCGAGTGACCCGGCCGCTCCAGGCGGCGTTCGAGCTGCTCGAGCAGGAGGGGGTTCCCGCCGCTCTCGGAGTAGCGCCGGGCGACCTCCTCACCGGAGACGACCCGGCTCGGGTCCCGGTAGAAGAGGAACTCCGCGACCTCGGTCGAATTGAGGGGGCGGAGGAGGATCCGCTCGGCGTGGGTGGTCGACTCGAACCCCTCGATCCGGATGCGGCGGGACTCCGGGAGCGACGGTGGAGGCCTGATGGTCGCGAGGATCCACAGCGGTCGGTTCTGGAACTGGCCGGCGAGGAACTCGAGCGCGGCGAGGGACGTCTCATCGGCTCGGTGGATGTCCTCGAGGACGACCACGGTCGGGCCCCGCC
>JBEKJG010000024.1:0-24649 GCA_050011355.1 Thermoplasmata archaeon
GAGGACGTGACCCAACGCGGGGTAGCGCTCCGTGAACGCGTGGGGTACATGCCCGAGCACGATTGCCTCATCCCGTCGATGACGGGCGTCGGGTTCGTCGCGTACATGGCGCGACTGAGCGGGCTTCCCAAGAGCCAAGCCTTCGGTCGAGCCCACGATGTGCTTCAGTTCGTCGGACTGCGGGAGGAGCGCTACCGAAAAATTTCGGAGTATTCGGTGGGAATGCGCCAGCGGGTGAAGCTGGCCCAAGCGATCGTCCACGACCCACCGCTCGCCCTCCTCGACGAACCGACCGCCGGACTTGACCCCACGGGCCGCTCCGAAATGCTCGGGCTCCTGAAGGCCCTCAGCGGGACCAAGGACCGGAGCCTCGTGCTCTCGACCCACCTCCTGCCCGATGTCGAGGGACTTTGCGACTACCTCGTGGTGCTGAACGGAGGGCGGTTGCTGGCGTCCGCGCCGACCAAGGAGATCCTGTCGGTGGACAGCGTGGAGCTCGTGATCCGCATCAAGGGCGACCTGCCGCGATTCGTGGCCGCGTTGGCGCGGCGCGGGGTGGTCGCGCGTCCCGCGCGACATGAGGTCCGGATCGACCGACCGAGCGGCGGGGAGCGCGTGCTCTTCGAGGCCGCGGGGGACGCGGAGTGCCAGATCCGCTACCTCGGACCCGCCACGCGCAGCATCGAGGAACTGTTCCTCCAGATGGTTCCTGCCGCCCCGGGGGGAGCCACGTGACGATCAGCGCCCCCCGCTACACGATCAGCCGCCTCGACCGCGAACCCCGGTGGAAGCGGGTTCGGGTGATCGTGTTCGAAGGACTGATGCGGCGGCTGGCCGCGCTCAACATCGTCCTCATCGTCCTCGGAGCCCTCATCGTCGGGGTCGAAGTGGTGCTGTTCACCACCCCCGCATTCGTCGCCCTGATGTCGTTCGGCGGACCCGTGGGGCTCAGTGACTTTGCCGTCCCGTTCGAGTCGACCCCCTACCTGCTGCTGGCCACCCTCCTCACCGCATCGGCCGGGGCGAGCTCGATCGCCGGCGACGTCGCGGACCGTTCGATCACGCTCTACCTCAGCCGACCGATCACCACGGGCGACTACCTGGTGGGAAAGGGGAGCGCGGTGGGCCTGGTCCTCGCGATCTTCTTCCTGATCCCCGGCTTCGCCGCCTGCCTCTTCGCCTACATCGTCGGGAATGTCACGGTCGGGCTGGCGGTCACCGCCATCGGCGCCTTCGTGGTTTCGGGCCTGCTCCTGGTCCTCTTCTTCACGACGCTCGCCCTGTTCCTCTCGAGCCTGACCCGTCGTCCCATCTTCGCGGGGGCGGCCATCTTCGGCGTCCTCGTCAGTGCCGAGGTGCTGGCACAACTCGTCCGGGGCGTCACGTCCAGTGCCCAAGCGCTCTACCTCAGCCCGATCGAGGACCTCCTCGCGGTCGCGCAGTCGCTCTTCGGCGTAACCCCCTCGATCGGCGCCGGCTCGGCGGCGGGGGTCGTGCTCGGGATCTCGGTGGTGGGGTCGGTGGTCACGTACCTGCGGGTCCGCCAGGTCGAGGTGGTGGGATGACGACGCCGGTCGTGGTCGCCACCGGCGCGACCAAGCGCTACGGCGAGGTGCTCGGACTCAACGGCTTCACGGCCGAGTTTGGTCCGGGGATCACCGGCCTGGTCGGACCGAACGGCGCGGGCAAGTCGACGTTCTTTCGGGTCCTGGCGGGCCAACTCCACCTCGATGCCGGCCAGATCACGATCCTCGGCCGCCCCAGCTCCGCGCCGGTGCGGTCGAACCACGAGGTCGGTTACTGTCCGGAATCGCCGACGCTCTACGAGTGGATGAGCGCGGAGGAGTTCCTCCGTTCGTTGCTCCGGCTCGACGGGTTCGAGGAGTCCGAGGCCCGACGCCGGTGCACCGAAGCGCTCGCCCAGGTCGACCTGCTCTCCTCCCGGGACCGGAAGCTCGCGGGGTTCAGTCGCGGGATGCGCCAGCGCGTGAAGATCGCCCAGGCGCTGGCCCACGACCCGACCCTCCTACTCCTGGACGAACCGCTGAACGCCCTCGACCCGGTCAGCCGGGCCCACCTCCTCGACCTGTTCACCCGACTCGCGGAATCCGGCCGTCACATCATCCTCAGCTCGCACGTCCTCTACGAGGTCGAGCGGCTGACCGACCAGATCGTCATGATGTCGAACGGGCGAGCGATCGCCCAGGGCGACCTCCACCAGATCCGCGACCTGATCGATACCCGCCCTCTCACCGTCGAGGTCACCACCTCCGACCCCCGGGCGCTCGGTCGCGCGCTCGCCGGCTGGGAGCACGTGACCGATGTCTCGTTCCCGGGTCCGGACAAGGTCGTGGCCCAGACCCGGTCCCCGGACACGTTCTACCGGGCCCTCGGGGAGCTTGCGCGAACCGGAGACGTTCCGATCCGGGGGGTCCGCGGCACCGACGACAACCTCGAGGCGGTCTTCCGTCTCCTGGCGGAGTGATGCGGTGACGAGCCAGGCCCGGCGATTGGCCGTGCTGGTGGCCATGACCTACCGCGGCACGTTCGTCGGCGGGCGGCTCTGGATCTCGACGCTCCTCGCCGCGCTCCCGCCGGTGATCCTCGGCGCGTTCCTCGCCTACGGCGTTACGGGAGCCGCCCTCATCTCCGGGTTCGGCAACGTCGTCCTCCTCCTCGTGCTCTCGGTCCAACTTCCGCTCACGACCCTCATCCTCGGCGTGGGTCTGTTCCGGACCGAGATCGAGGAAGATACGCTTCCGTTCCTCACCCTCCGCACCATTGCCCGGCCCTCGATCGTGGTCGGAAAGTACCTCGGCGGTTGGGCGGCCGCCCTGACGTTCCTGCTCCCTTCCTTCGCCGTCTCGGTGGGCGTGACCGCGGCCGGAGCCCAGGGCGCGAGTTTCCCTCCCGGGGACCTGCTCTCCGCGTTGACGCTGGTGCTGCTCGGCTCCGTCGTCTATCTCGCGATCTATCTCCTGATGGGGCTCGTGACGCGGAGCGCGGTCATCCTCGGACTGGTGTACGCGTTCCTCTGGGAGTTCGTTCTCCGTCTGTTTCCCGGTCACATCCCGCAGATCACCGTGTACTACTACCTCCGGACCGTCGCCGCCGAACTGACGGCGGCGGACCCACTGGGGTCCTACTCGACCTCGGTGGGGCTGGGGGCGGCCCTGGCGGTCCCGCTCGGGATCGCCGTGGCCGCCCTGGTGCTCGCGAGCGTCGTGGTGGGGTACGTGGAGACGGCGCCGGGACGGGCGGACGGGTAAGTCCTACGCGCTGGACGCGGAGAAAACGGCAGGCCGGCCGGGTTCCTCGGCGGGTCACTCGGGCGTTTAGACGACGGGGGCGGCCATCGACGGTCCAGCCCCCGGGCCCCGAGAGAACGAGCCCTCGGCGGTCGGGCGCATACGTGCGGATGGATGCGTACGGGGAGCAGTATAAGTCCCTCTTGGGCGTCACCCGCCCCGAGGTCTAGCCGTGGCGTATAACATGCGATTGTTGGGACTGTTGGTCTTTTCGATAGCGGCGATCATGCTCATCCCCGTCGGGTCGGCGACCCCCGCGGCGGCGGCGACGGGACTCTCCGCACCGAACGGGATGTCGCTCGCCCCCGCGGCGTTGAACACTGCGCCGGCGGCCTCTCCCGCGGTGGCACATCCTGCCGCGATGAGTGCCGCCGCAGCGTCCGAGAGCCGTATCCTCTCCGCCCTCAAGGCCTCGGGAGTCCCCGAAAAGTACGCGTTCTTGCCGAACTTTGGAGCGCACTTTACGACCACGGGCAACACGGTCTCTCCGCTCTACGGCCTCGCTCCGGCCCCCATGGGTATCGGTGACTTCGGCATCAAGGACGTCCACGGGACCAACGTGGGCACGATCTCCTACACCCAGAGCGTCAAGGCGTCGGTGACGCTGAACAGTGTCAACCCGATCTACGTGACCTCCTCCGACCCGGACGGGTTCACGATGCAGTTGAACACCGTCCTCACCCACACCGACGTCATGGGCAGCGCATCGTACGAGTACTGGATCCAGAACGTCCCGGTCTACAACCCGGTCCTCGGCGAGCTCAGCTTCGAGGACAACATCTGGAACTTCTCGAGCCCGACCGCCGGGATGCAGCCGAGCACGATCTACAGCGGTGACGGCTACACGGTCCCGGGGGTCTATTACTACGCGATCGGTCCGGCGTACTCCGTCTCCACGCCGTTCACGGTCCAGGTGTACAACAACGCCTCGGTCGTCAACGACCGCCCGACGGTCTACTTCAACTACACCGTCGCGACCTCGGGCGGAACGGTCTCCGGTTCGTTCGACCAGGTGGAGTTCAACTCGACCGGTCTCGCCACGCCCCACCACGCGGCGCCCAAGCCGACCTTCCAGATCAACGGGGAGTTCGCCAACCCGACGAACTTCCTGCTGAACGACGCCGAGATCATGCTCGGCGGCCCGGGCGGCGGCTCCACTACCACGCTGTTCGGCATCAGCGCCTCGATGGGACTCTGGACGCTGCCGAACGGGAGCTCCACGTTCCGGTCCGTCCCCTCGGCCTACGACTTCGGGACCGACACGGGCGAGACTTCGGAAGGGATCGCAGAGTACGCTACGGCGGGTGCGAACCCGGTCGCGGAGCTCAACGGCGGACCCTCGGTCCTGTATCCCCTCTGGGGTGTGGCCGGTGCGAACCGCGGCGTGGAGAAGGTCACCATCAACCTCTCCCCGACCAACGCGTTCGTCTTCGCCAGTACCGGCAGCTCCTTCAGCGCGGCGACCTCGGGCTGGGGCCCGACCGCGGTCAGCGGACCGACCGTGTACTGGCTCGAGCCGAACAAGTACACGTTCGAGTTCCTGCTGAGCGACCACACGCCGGTGACCGCGTCCGTGGGAGACCACTCGTCGGTCTCGATGACGGTCTCGCTCGCGTGGAACACCGCGGAGGGCGTCTACACGCCGCTCTGGGCGGAGTCGAACAGCCAACTCGCGTCGATCTCCGCGCCGGGCGGAAAGGGAACCTACACGAACCCGTACTATCTGGTCAACAACCCCGCGGCGTCGATCAACTCGCTGTTCGCCTCGTTCAACGACTATCTGTTCCCGGTCTTCCCGGGGGTCTACCTGATCGACACGACGGCGTACGTGAACATCTACAACATGCCCAGCTTCGGCGTCACCTACCCCAACACGGGGTTCGGGAGCCCGCTGTCGAACCAGCTCAACATCGAGCTGTACCGCGCGAGCCACGTCTCGATCGTGGGGAACGCGGACCTCTCGGGATGGTTCTACAACGCGGCCTCGTTCGGTGAGCCCGCGGCGGTCTACCTCTGGGATTCGAGCCACATCCTGGTGGCGGACAACACGTTCTACGTGGAGTCGAACGGGATCAACACGGTCGACGCGACCGGTCTCGGTGAGTACAACACGATCTGGGGGAACGTCTTCTACCCCACGACCGTCACCGCCGCCAACCCGAGCGCCGTGCTCAACGCCGGAGGCACCGTGGGCCTGTGGGTGTGGGAGCCGAACGACCTCGTCTTCAACAACGCGTTCCTCACGCCCAACACCGCCTTCCTGATCCCCGAGAACTTCTACGTCGGCGGGTACGCCCCGTGGTCGGGGGACCGGTTCAACGTGCACGAGCAGCCCTCGACGACGGTGTTCACCGTCAACGGGTGGAACCTGGCGGGCAGCGTCCTCGGACTCGGCTGGGTCGGCGGGAACTACTGGCAGAACTACGGGACCCCCGCGAACCCCTGGGGCGTCACGTACACCAACGGCGGCGAGATCTACACCGGCGGCGACCACCTTCCGCTGACGACGTTGATCCTCTACCACGTCTGGGTGAGCGAATCGGGCCTGGCTTCGGGAACGGCGTGGTCGGTGACCATCAACGGGTACACCAAGACCACGACCGCCTCCGGAACGGGCTTCTGGCTCCCCGACGGGGCGTACGGGGTCTTCCCGGGCAGCGTCAGTGGGTACACCGCGCCGAGCCCCTCGGCGATCCTGGTGAACGGAGCGAACCTGTACATCAAGCTGGTCTACACGTAGACCGCCCCCGAGGGTCCGGGTCGGTCCCACCGATCCGGATCCTCGGCCAACCTTTTCCCCCCGTTTCTTTTCTCCCGGTCCTCCTCGGGGCCTCGCACGCCCACGTCGACTCGACGTTCGGGGGTCCCACCTTTCGGGATGGAAGTAGCCCGGCCCCGCCCGTCAGCGAACCCCCGAATCGAACCCCGGTTCCCCGCGCCCCGGAGTTTCGGGGCGACGGGAGAATGCCGAACTCAGAGGAGGGGCGAGGGGACGGACGGAGGAGGCGGCACGGGCGCCGCCCCCGGCGTGCTGGGGGCGTACGCTCGGCGGAGTCGGCGGAAGAAGAAGAGCGCGATGACCACGAGGGGCAGGGTGTACGGGAGGCCCAACGTGAGGAGGAGGCCGAACACGGCCTGCCAAAGGACGAACCCGAACGCGAGATTGACCAGCAGGTACTCGTTCCCCGAGCGGCCGATCCCGCGGCGAAGGCGCTCGAGCAGCATCGCGAACACGACGACCTCCACCAGGATGATCGCCGCCGGGGGGACCGAGGTCGAAGTGAACCCGTACTCGAGGACGAAAGCGATGGGGAAGAAGGCAAACCCGATGAGCCCGACCTCCCACGCGCCAACGGACGGTTGCTCGGTCGCGGGGGTCCACGCACCCCGCGGCAGTCGATAGGCGAGCAGGACCAGGAGGGCAATCGCGACGAGGCAGCCGGTGAGCAGGTACGGTCCCATCCAGAAGTGGAACTCTCCGAAGACGATCACCGCCTCGGTCGCCGTGGAGGCGATGAGGGTCGCCAGGGCGACTCCGATCCCCCGTCGCCCGACGAGCGGGCGGCCCCGGGTCGCCGGGAGCGCGAGCCCCAGCAGCAGGATCGGGAGCCCGATGGAGTAGATCACGTGGAACGCCAGGACGGCGGTCGACCAGACCCAGTTGACGCCGTCAAACCGGCCGAACGCGCCGAGTACGCCGTCCGTGCCGTGGGCCGAGTTGAACAGCGTGTTGTCGCCGAGCCCCTCTTCGGTGATTCCGTAGGCGAACCCCAGCAGGAAGACGCTTCCCCAGCCCTTGTTCCACCGCAGGATCGCCTCGCGCACGAGGAGCGCGCCGGCCGTGTACTGGCCGACGTTGATCGCGATCTGGAGGAAGAAGAACGCCGGGTTGGTGACGAGGGCCAGCACCGGGCTCGACGTGGAAAGATACTCCGGTATTCCCGGAGTCAGGAGGGCCAGGCAGAGGATCGGGTGGGCCCGGAAGAAACCGAGGAACCGATCGGTCGCCGAGGCCGGACGGGCGCGGCCCTCGGGCGCCGGTCGCCCGCGGTTCGAATCGCCAGCGACCAAGGCATCGTCGAGTTCGCTGGGCGTCCTACTTCAAGCTGCGGGCCGAGTGCGCCGGGGGTCGGGCGGCGGCAGCGAGGCAGAGCGGGAGCTCCACGGACCGAGCCAACGGTCGGCCGGCGGTCGAGCGATCGTGCGGGCGGCTCAGTCGGGTGGCTGACCGATCGGGGTGAACGCGTAGAGGAAACCATCCTCCCCGCAGACGTAGACCGTCCCGTCGAGGAGCACCGGCGCGGTGACCAGGCCGGCGCCCGTCTGGTATTGCCAGCCGCCGCCGTGCACGTACGTCTTTTCGGCGCCGATCACCCCGTTCGCGTCCTCATAGACCGCCACCCCGTTCGCCGACGATACGCCCACGATCGCCGAGCCGATCGAGAAGTTGAAGTCCTCCTTGCCGCTGGACGCGTGGAGGACGTAGAGGTGCCCGTCGTCCGAGCCGATGTACAGCAGCCCGACGCTGTCGAGCGTACCCGTGTCCCGGACCGGTCCCCCCGTCTTGAACGACCAAGCGAGCTTGCCGGTCAGTTGGTCGATCGCGTAGAACTTGTGGTCGTCGGAACCGACATACACGGTCCCCCCGCTCAGGAGCGCGGGCGCAGTGACCCGTCCTCCGGTAGCGTAGGTCCAACTTGTCGCACCGTTGCTGGAGTTGAGCCCCACTACGTCGCCGTTGGACTCTCCTACGACCAGCAGGTGGACCGATCCGTTCAGGGCCGCGGCAGCCAGGACGGAATTCGCGAGAGTAACTGACCACGTGCGGCTCCCCGTGGATTCGGAGAGGGCCTCGACCTTTCCCGAGCTCGAGGTGACGTAGACGGTCCCGCCGCTGTAGATCGGGGCGGAGACGTTGCCTCCCACGGAGGTCGACCAGTCGAGCGTACCGTTCGAAGCGAAGACCGCGTCCAAGGTCCCGTCGGTGGCTCCGATAAAGACCAGTCCGAGCGTCGGGTCGACCGCGGGTGCTCCGTCGATTGCGGCGCCCGAGGTGAGCGTGAAGTTCCAGAGCAGTCCACCGTTGGCGATCCG
Organism: Thermoplasmata archaeon; assembly: GCA_050011355.1. Lineage (GTDB taxonomy): Archaea > Thermoplasmatota > Thermoplasmata > Lutacidiplasmatales > UBA184 > Lutacidiplasma. The sequence goes on from JBEKJG010000024.1 coordinate 8,403, forward strand.
GAGCGCGAACAGGTTGCCCACCGTGTCCGCGACATACGCGACCCCGTCGGCCACTACTGGGGAGGCATTGATCGGGGCCTCGGCATCAAAGTGCCACGCCAAGGTGATCCAGTTGTCCCCTCCCGGGAACACCAGGGTGTTGAGCACCGGGTCGTTGGGCTCGAACCCGGTGTGGGTCGTGGCGTAACCCAGTTGTTCCCAATCATTCGCGACCGTGATCGCCGCGGTAGTGGTCCTCCCCGTCGTTTGTCCGGTGGCCGTGAGGGTGGACAACCCGAAAGCAGCCGAAGATGGGATGCTGACCTTGGTCGAGGGGAGAGAGCCGTTGGCCGCGGCAGTCACTGTGCTCAGGAGCCGGGATTCGAACGTCAACTTCACTTTCTCCGACCCACCGAACCCGCCACCCTTCACGGTGACGGAACTACCGGGAGCGACGAACGATGAGGAGGATTCCAGATGTGGTCCCACGGTGCTGTAGGTGACGGGGAAGCTCACGTAGGCCGGGTGGAGGTCCGACTGGCCGGACGAGGACACCGCATACGCGATCACCTCGTAGGTACCTCCGGCGGGGGGGACCGGGAAGCTGTAGCTCCAGGAGGTGGACTTTGAGCCGGGGGTGCCCAGCACGGCGGTGGAGTCTACTGGACCGGGAGACCAGGAGCGGCTCGTCGCATCCCACCACAGGCCACCGGTCCCACCCGATTGGACTGCGACATCAACCGCCGCGACCGACTTCGGGTCCGTCGCAGTACCGACCACGGTCAGGTTGCCGTTCGGGTTTGCCAGAGTAGCCCCCGGAGCGGGGGACGTGATGGCCGTTGTCGGCAGGACGGAGTCATTTCCGCCGCCGGGGGCGAAATCGTAGAGGTAGCCGTTGGACGACGCCTCGAGGATGTTCGATCCCGACACGGCGGGGGACGCCGTGATGTACCCACCAGTCTGATACGTGAAGAGTTGCGCGCCGGACGTAACTGCCACCACGTCGAGGTCACCCCCGACGTCCCCGGTGATTACTATTCCGTGTCCGTGCCCTCCCGCGATCGCGGGAGACGCAATCGACTCGGTCGACGTGGGATCCCTGTAATTCCAGAACACCGCACCGTTCGTCGCGTTCAGGTCGAGGAGTCCGTGAGGCTCACCGAAGATGACATTGGTTCCGTCGAGCGCCGGCGTCGAGCGGGAGACCCCCGTGGTGCTCGTGATGTTGTTGAAGTTGTTCTCCCAGATGAGGGTGCCATTGTTGAGGTCGAGGGCGTAGGCCCGGTTGGCCTTGTTGGTGACGAAGACTGCGCCCTGAGAAAAGCCGAACTTCCCCGGCGGCGAGATCGCCGCCCCGGCCGCGACGTCGAAGTCCGCCGCCCCGGGGTTGTACGCTTGGAAGCGCCAAACCTCCGTGCCGGTCAACGCGTCGAGCGCGTAGACCGACGAGTCGGGGTTGTCAGTGCCGAGGAGGACCAGCGGGAGCCCCGACTTCGTCACCCCGTACGAAGCCGAATTCCACGAACCGGCGCTCTGGTTGAAGCCGGTGAACTCCCATTCGATGGTGCAGTTTCCCGCATTGATCGCAAGGAACGGTCCGCTCCGGGGACCATTGCCGAGGGTTCCGAAGTACAAGGTCGGCACTCCGCCCGGAGGCGTGGCGAGCGTGGGGGTCGACTCGATACCGCTCGGGCTGATGCGCGAGCAGATGGTCGAGCCGGTAGTCGCGTTCAGCCGGAAGATCGCCGGGTTCGTGAACGTCCCCACGAATACCGAGCCGTTGCTGACCAATGGGGAAGAACGGATCGGTGAACCAAGCCAAACGCCCCAAACCACCTGACCGTTCGCGATGTTGATGGCCATGACGTTTCCTGTGTCCGTCCCAATGTACGCGAGCGTCTCCCCCAGCAGGGGGTCGTAGGCGACCACCGGTGAGTCGAGGGCGGCACCGTACAGGTCGGTGGCCCACGCCACTCCGAGCTTGGACGCATTGAGGGACGAGAGCGCGCTGTTCGACGCGTACCCGTTCAACGCCGGGGTCTGGTGGAGTTCCGGCCAATCGTTCACCGAGCTCTTGACCACCGTCGGATGGAATGGGTGGGAGCCTCCGACCGTGGCCCCGCCGACTGCGGATGCCGGAACCGAAGCGACGGAAGCTACCATGCCGGCGACCGACGCGTTCGGCAGGAGCATCAGACCCGCGACGGCGATCGCTCCAAATGTGAGGACGAGTACTCGAGCGTTCGACGTGCGCAAGACGGGTATTGGCCGCATCCCCGGCGCACCGGGGACGCAGGCTAAGAGCGTATCGAGGTCGATTCCGTCTCGGCCGAGTCTCATTCCATTCCAGATATCGGGACCACGCCCACGTGACACCGGGGGGGGCGATCCCACCGACCGCTCTCTCGGTTGGAAATAGTGAAGACAGTCGAACTCCCCCGATCGCCGATTTGCTGCCGGGTAGGCGGGGGAAGGGCCCAAGAGGGGCCCCCGCTTTACCCGGAAGCCGAGTCCGTTCCAACGAGGGGTCCATGGTCTCCAGTTCGCGCCCTTCAAGGGCGAGCACGTTCGAATTTGCCGTGTTGTGCGCTGGCCTACTCCTCCTCTCCGCCATCCTGCCCCTTTTTCCGTGGGGGACGCCGACCCCCCCAGCACTGCGATTCCCCAGCTCACCGGACGTCGGCTCCGGCCAACGCAACCCGAGTCCCGTTCCCCCAACCTCCGGAACCGCCGCCCATGGTCGACCGGTTCCGGTGCGTTCAACCCTATCCACCAGAAGTTCGGACCCTCCGTACTGGTCCAATGTTAGCTCTACCGGTGCCCTCTCTCCCGGGGTGACGTACGGGAGTGCAATCGCGTACGACCCCGTCGCGAATACCACCGTGTTTGTGGGAGGCGATTCCCCCACGAGTCTAGGGTCTTATTGGACCTACAACAACTTCACCTGGTCCGCCCCCTCGATGGGCATCCCGGAAGATTTTCCCGGGATCGCCTACGACAGCTCCGATTCCGAGCTCATCGCCTTCGGCGGGGGTGCTCCGGTCCATGGCGAGGTCGGCACCACCGTCCCGACCAACGCGACGTACGCGTTTTCCGCCGGGGCGTGGGTCAACCTCACCTCCAACCTTTCGCTGAGCCCGCCCTCGAGCGGGGCGCCCTTCATGGCCTCGGACCCGGGGTCGGAAGGAGCCCTCCTCCTTGACCCGGTCGGCCCGACCAACGGCTCGCAAACCTGGCTGTTCTCGAACGGTTCGTGGGAAAACCTCACGGCTACGGCGGGAACCCCTCCCCCGGGGCCTGCGGGAGCGGACAGTGTGATGGCCTTCGATCCCGGCGCCGGGGCCGTCGTCTTCTTCGGGGGCTCTTTTCCCGGACCGGGGTACGCCGTCCCCACGAATGAGACGTGGGAATTCGAGGACGGCCGCTGGACCGATCTCAACATTACCGGCCCCAGCCTGCCCGCCGGCTCCGAGCAGACCATGGCGTACGACGGTCCGATCGGCGCGATGGTTGACCTCGTAGCGCCCGTGTACCTGTACGCTGAGAACGGTTCGCCCCCATACCAGGATTGGGAGTTCCTCGGAGGCGCATGGTTCAACGAGACCTCCTATCTCCCGACTACCCCGCCGATTGGATTCGACCCGGTATCGGTATGGGACCCCGCCGACGGGTACCTTCTCTACATGACGGGCGGCGCCTACGGCCAGAGTTGGACGCTCGGTGCGACCCCACTCTCGACACGCCTGACCCTTTCGAGTTCGCTCCTGGACGAGGGCTTTGTGGTCTACCTCTCGGTCACCGTCATCGGAGGCGCCCCGCCGTTCCGATACTCGTACTCGGGATTGCCCCCGGGCTGTTCGACCCAATCGGAACCGGACCTCGCGTGCGCGCCCACCTCCCCCGGCAACTTCTCGATCTCCGTCGTGGTCCAGGATTCGTACAACGCCACAGCGAGTTCTACGGCCAATCTGACGGTGGGGGGCCCGTTTACCGCCACCGGACCGCTGGTCTCTCCCGGATCGTTCTACCTCGGCACGTCCGTCGAATTCTCGGTGGCAGTCTCGGGTGGCCTTCCCCCGTACGTCTACGACTGGGACCTCCCCGTCTCCAACTGCAATCCGCCCGATGCGCCGAGTGTTCGATGCACCGTCGATCAGCTCGGCCCGACCACGATCGAGGTCCTGGTGAGCGACCGGGCCGGGAACGACGAGCCGGCCGTGTCCGAGAGCGTCTCGGTCGTGAACCGACCGTCGATCGTGACGTTCACTCCGTCGGCCCCCGTCGTGGAGGCCGGGTCGGCGCTCGCGTGGAACGTGAACGTTTCGGGGGGCGCCCTTCCTCTGACCTTTGCTTACAGCGGACTGCCCGGAGGTTGCACCTCGATGAATACGTCCAACCTGACCTGCCACCCGTCCGCGTCGGGAACGTTCAACGTCAGTGTCCAGGTCACGGACGCCCTGGGGGGCATCGTTCGGGCGTCGGTCGGAGTGACCGTGGTGGCCGCGCTCGCGATATCGGCGGAGGAGATCTCGCCGAACCCGGCACCGCTGGGTTCCACCGTGACCTTCAACTACACTGTGTCTGGGGGAGAGCGCCCGTTCCATTCCGTGTGGGCCGGCCTTCCCCCCGGATGCGTCGCGTCGCAGGCCGTGTTCTCCTGCCCGATGAACACGAGCGGGACGTTCGACGTGGAGCTTACTCTGCGCGACGCGTTCGGCGGGGTAGCCGATTCCAACGTCACGCTCCAGGTTCCGGCCTCCAGTGGTCCGTCCGGATCCGGGTCGCCGTTCAGCGCGGTCCCGACTTGGGGATGGGCGATCATCGCCTTCGCGGTCCTCGCGCTGGCGGCCGTCGTGATGCTCGATCGCCAACGCCGGCGGTCGACCCCCGAACCAGAACCCCCCTCGACCGAAATCGAGCTGGACGGGAGTGAACTTGCCGTGGCCCCCGCCCCGACCGTGGTTGAAGGGGATGCGCCGGAGGGGGAATCCGAGGGACGCGCCGGAACCCCTCCCGAGTAGCGGGGATTGCCGGTGGCGGGAAGGTCTTATGACCTGCCCCACCGACGCGCCGACGGGGGGCCGGACACCGCGGCACTGCTCGGTCGACAATGGGCGAACCTCGCGGACGCCGCGGGCCAGGTCGACCCCGGTCGACCCTTTTCCGGCGTCGGTGGGTCGCTCTCGGCGCCGTCCTCGCCGGGTTCCTGCTCCTCGGAGGGGTCGGGGCCGTCGCGCTCCGAGTCACTGAGACTCCCGAGACGCTCTCCGGCGTCCAGGCTCCGGCACAGTTTCTGAAGCACTGGCAGCAAGTGGGATCCGAAACGGGGGTGACCCCCGGCGCGATCCCCCGCGGATGGAGCGTGACGGTCGGGACCCCGAGCCGTCTCCCCCGGTTTGCGGGGAGCTACCGCATCGACGCGGCGACGGCCGGCCACATGGCCCTCGTCTGGCTCTTCAACGAAACCGTGGGCGTGACGACCTCCGTGGAGATCGAGATGTATTTCCACATCGTGTACGAGCATGCCGCCACGACGTACACGTCCTCGATCACCGTCTACATCGAGACCCAGCGGACGGCACTCATCGCGCCCCTCACGTTCACCGTGTACTGGGACTCCGGTTACGCCACCGGGGTGACGTTCGTCAACCAGTTGGAATTCGCGCAGGCATGCAGCGCGATTGGGACGTGCCCGTGACCGAGGGCCAGCGATCCCACGCCATCGACCGAGGAAAGCACCGCGGGGCAGTCGGGGTCGCCCTGTTCGCGGCCCTGTTGTTGAGTTCTGGGGTGATCGGATGGACCTTGGGAGCCCCCGCCACCGTGGGTCCGGGCACCACGGAACAGGCCCAGGGCGTGGACGTCGGCGAGCAGACTCCCGCGTACTGGGTCTGGGAGGCCGCGCAGATCTGGAGCATTCCCGCGCCGCTGCCCACGCTCCTGTCGACCGTCTCGGGAACCCCGACGCTCCTGCCAGCGGCGTCGGGCAACCTGCGTATCAACCCGGCGACTGCGGGGAACACGTCCGTCCGATGGGAGTTCACCGAGACGACCTCCGCCCCCGGCTCGACGGAGCTCGAGCTCCGGTTCACGGACGGTCTCACCCGGGCGGCCGTGATGATCACCGTCTACCTCGAAACCCGCCCGGGCGCCCTCGCTGCCGCGCTCTCCTTCTTCACCTACTGGGACGCCGGCAGCTTCGGCCCCACGGGCATCACCGTGCAGACAATGCAAGTGGACGTCCTCGTTTGCACCGGGATCGGCCATTGCCCATAGCGGGGCATTCCGATCCGCCTGCACGGGCTCACCTCGGGGGCTTCCTGCCCACCCGCACGTTCATCTACCCGAACCCGCGAATCGGCAGCCGAGGTGCCCTCGGATGGCACAGCACCGCACTACCACAACAACCGGGAATACACATCGCCTGAAGCCGCGCTACGTCATCGGAGGAACGATCGTCGCTCTCCTCGTCATCGGCGGGGGCTGGGTCCTGGCCGCCTCCTTCGCGGTCCAACAGGGGTCGACGGAGACCGGCAGCGGGGTCTACCACGGCACCTCCTCGCTCACCTACTGGACGGAGAGCACCGCCGGGGTGACCACCCAATCGGCGACTCCCGCCGTCCTTTCGACCACCGTGGGAACCCCCACCGTGCTTCCCGCCGTAGGAACGAGTTACGGAATCAACGCGCCCACGCTCAACGACATAACGCACTACTGGAAGTTCACCGAGGCGACCACCGCTCCGGCCAGCACCGAGGTCGAACTCCAGTTCTCGGTCTCGCTGGGCGCCGTGCCGACCGTCACGACCGTGACGGTCTACGTGGAAACCCAAGCGACCGTGCCGGCGACCGCGCAGACGTTCACGCTCTACTACGACCTGGGATCCCCCGCGACCGCCACGATCACGCTCAACAGCGTGACCCAGCTCGGCGAGCAGTGCTCTGCGGTCGGTACCTGCCCGTAGGCCGCTATCGGAGACCGTTCGGCCAACCCCTTCTCCCCTATTCTCCGGCCCGCTCCCACGCCCACTCGGGAGGGAGGGGTCGGTCAATCCGCAAGGGCGCCGCTTCCGAACGCCGAGGAAAAGAGGGCAAGGTCGGCGGCGGGGATCAGGTCGGGATGGAGGTAGACCCATACCCGGGCGTTGTGCGCCTGCGCCGCGATATGGAACGCCGTCAGTCGCTCGATCACTCGTTCGGTGCCGTGCACGCGGGTCAGATACTCGATCCCCTCGAGGAAGAACGCTGTCACACGGTCCTGTTCCAGGGCCTTCTGGAGGAACGCGCTGTAGCCGTCGAGGTCGTTCGGCCGTAGCGTCAGACCACGTCCGAGCGTCGTCAGCCAGTAGATCTCGACCGGCCGCGGACCGATATGGGCCCGAAGGCGGTCGGGGGACTCTCGGACGACGCAGATCCCTCGATGGCCCGCCGCCGTCGCGTCCAGGAAGTGCGCGAACGCCGGGAGGTACGACGGGGCCACGATCAGCGTCACTCCTCCGGAGGGTGTCGGAGGCGGCAGCGGCACAACCTCGGGCGGCGCGACCGGTGTCGGCGGAACCGGCTCGGGCTCGGGTGCGAGCTCGGGCTCCGTTTCGGATCGTTCGGGCACGCTCTCGATCGGGAGGACCCCCGGCTCGGCGGAACCCTCGGAAACGGTGGGTTCGGCCATCACGGGTTCCGGGATGACCGGGGCGGAGGCCTCGGCGGGGACCCCGGCCGGGACAACCGGACTTGGTAGGTCTTCGAGTCCGGGGGTGCCGGAGCCGTCGGCCGTTTCCCCCAGCTCGAGACCGGCCGCTGGCTCGACCGACGGCGCCACCTCATCCATCGGGCCCGGCATCCCGGGTGCGACGGCCTCTGTGGGTGGTCCGCTCGGTTCCGAGGGTCCCGCCGGCGCTGCATCGTCGGGCCTGTCTTCTTTCTCGGGACCGGATGCCTGACCGGAACGGTCGAGCGGACCGGTAGTCACCTCGGCGGTTGTCCCCGACTCTTGGAGAGGTACATCCGCCACCCGGTGGGCGCCGTCGGGATCCGGTTTCGCCGATTCGGCGTCGAGCTCTGGCCCCGTGGCCGGCCCCGCATCGAGGTCCGGGAGCGCCAGCGGCAGGGCCGCGGGCGCCTCGGGCACGCCTGGCTCCTCGTTCGGAGGCGGGGCCACCCCGGCGGTCCCGGTGTCCATGTCCGGGACCGGGGAGGCCACGTCGAAGGCCGGAACGGTCACCTCCGATGCGGCCGGCTCGGGGCGTGGAAGATCCTGAGCAAGGGAGGGGGTGGGGAAGGCCGACTCCGCGCCCCGCTCGGGTGTGGGCTCGACCAAGCCCAGCGCGGCCGTCGGATCCGAACCGGAAACCGATGTCGTCTCGACGTGTACGGGTGACGAAGCGGACTCCCGCAGGTCGGGCTCTGTCGGAATTGGGGACGGGGCCCTTGGGATCTGGGGGGCTGCGGACCCCCCGTCGACCGAGGAGCTCTCGGGCGGAAGGGTCGCAGGAATCGGCACGTCGGGCGGGGGGAGGGGAGTTTCGATGAGTGGCACGGCGCCGGTTGGGGAAGCGGTGGCACGGGTGGGGATTGGCACGATTGCCGGAGCTGCAGGGCGTGGCGTATCTCTCTTGGAAAGCGGCACAGGGATCGGCGCGGCGGCCACGCTCGAGGGAATTCCGGGGACTCGGGAATCCGCCTTCGGGGCTGCGCCCGTTTCGGGTGTTCGGCTTCCTCCGCCCCGCGCATCCTTCCCTCGGTCTGTCAAGATCGGCGTCTCCGGTGGAACCAGCTCGACGTACGGAGCCGACTCGGAAACAGTTGGAGCCGGTATGGCAGCGGTGATTCCCTCGCTCGAGTCCGCCGCCGGGTACCGGGGTCTTGCGGATCGCGGCGGCACGGTCCCGCCCAACTTCCGAACCAGCCGCTCGGAGATCGGGCCGGAAAATCCCCGAAGCCGGTCGATGCGCTCGAACGGAGCCTTGGTGAAATCCTCTAGCGTATGGAACCCGGCATCCCAAGCGACGGAGATCTTTGCCGGGCCGAGCAGCGGTGCCCCGAGGACTCCGTCCAGTTCCTGGACCAGCGAACGGATCTGCTCCTCCTTCGCGACCAACTCCGGGCTCGCGAAGTCGACCTCGCCCGAAATGCCGAGCGTGCCGGGGCGCCGGGTCCGGACCCGTGAAAGACGGGGGCGCGGCACGTGCAGCTTCCCCCGCGCGACGCGGGGGGCCACGCCGGCCAGCCGAACCCACCAGTGCACCCCGGTCCGGGTGCGGCCGAACAGGCAGTTCGCCCGGGGAAAGTCGACCCCAGGGTCGACCACTCGAACTTCGGGAACGTCGAGGTACGCCGCGATCGCGCGGGAGGAGCTTCGAAGCTCGGTGGCCAGCGGGTCGAGAACTGCGATCACGACCGGACCCCGTACTCCCCCTTCGGGCGGGGGAGCCCGGCTCAGTGCGTGCTCCACTCGGGCCAGCAGTCGGAAGGCGTCCGGTGAGACGGGAGGCGGGTTGCGATTCGGCAGAGCCAGTTTTCCGGGAAGTTCGACGTACAGCTCACCCAGGGTCCACGGGAGGGGGAGAGTCCGCTCTGGCACCGTTTCGACATATTCGACCATCGACGGCAGGATCCGACGCGACAGACCCCGCACGACGACCGAGAGCTCCTCGGAACTCCCGGCCTCGCCCCGCCGACGGGGGGGAGAGCGTCGGAGGAGATGGACGATCTGGCCGGCCTCCTGCGGGTAGGCCTTCTGGATCTCCGCGAGGACGGGCTCCAGGGTGCGTTGACGACCGGTCCAGGGGGTCGCCGGGCCGAACGCGTCGAAGCGGACGATCCGGCACAGGCGCTGGATCGTCGGTCGGTCGTTGCGGAGGCTACCGGCGAGGTCATCGCTGCCTACGACCGCCGCGAGAGAGGGGATCGGCGTTTCGGGCTCCAGGCCCACGCGCCGACGGAATCGGTTCAGGGCCGCCTCGACCGAAGCCCACCGGTCCCACGCCTTGATGGCCTCCTCGTCCAGGAGGGCGGCGTCGAGCGGGTCGATGGTGGTCTCGAAGACGCTCGTGCGCCCCGGCACGAGGGCGCCGTAGACGGTCTCCGCGACGTGGGGCGATACGGGCGCGAGGACCACCGAAACTCCGCGCAGTACGTGGTGGAGCGTGCGCAGTGCGGCCCGGCGGGAGGGAGGGGTTCCGGCCCGCTCGAGCCGAGGCCGGACCCTCGTCCAATACGTTTCGAGGTCGTTCGAGAGGAAACCGGTGATGCGCCGGTGGGCCGAGCCGGCCGCCTGGTGGTCATAGTCGGCGATGCTCGCAAGGCGCACGCGTTCCCAACGGGCGAGGAGCGCCCGGTCTTCGGGTTCGAGCTCTCCCAGCGATCCGGCGATCGCCTGCGCAAAGAGCGCGAGGAGTGCCGGGTCGCACCGGTCGAGGGTTTCCCGGACGATGTGCCACCATCGCTCGAGCCGCCGCGCCTCCTGACGGCACCGATCCGGGAACGTCGGTCCCGAACGTTCCCGACGCTCTCCCTGGACCAGAGCGGCGCGCACCGCGTCGGCGCCCACCGAACCCACGAGCTCGGCGACGCCACCCTCGGGGACTCCGGGGAGGAGGCTCAGGCCGACATCCTGCGGGACGCCGGGAACGCCGGACATCGCCGCGAGATGGTGGACGAGGGCGGGAGCGCGTCGCCGCTCGTTCAGGTAGAGCCAGACAGAATCCCCCGCCGGGAACGGGTCCAACCTCGCCCACGCGCCCAGCACCCCCAGGATGGATGGGAGGAGCCGCCGGCTGACCGGATCCCTCCGGTTTCCGCACGGGCACATCGGTCCCGCCGAAAGGGGAGCCAGGCGCTCACATCTCGGGCACTCGAGGAGAGTCACACTGGTCGGACCGGGGGCAGTAGACTGCGGCTCGCTGATCGGCCACGCTGCGACCTCGACCTGCCCGACCGGAGGTTCTCGTGGCAGGAGGCGGCGGAAGAGGTCCCGTCGCTCGGGCGGAAGACGGGAGGGTTCGAGGCACCACGCGCGGCCAGGAGCCCATACGAGGGCCGTTCCGCAGATGGAGCAATGGGGTACCCCTCGTCGGACCCGCAGGCGGGCGAACAGGGCCCCCCCTTCGCCGAGGTCACGGGCGACGAATTCGTTCGCGGTGGTGATGTCGAGACCCGAGTACTTGTGGGCGAGGTTGAAATCGAGCTGGCCCCGGGCCGTGACGAGCGGCCAGCCCGCGATCCCGAGCCGGTCGGCGATCTGGGCGTCGGTGCCGCCATGGCCCGGAACGAGCGGGACGATCCCCGTCCCGCTATCGGTCACGTCCGGGACGGCGAGGACGGTTCCCGAGGGTGGGGTCAGTTCGCCGCCCATCGGGAATTCGTGACGGAGCGGGTACTGGTAGGCCCGACCCTGCCATCGGGAGCCGGGTCCCTCGTCGAGGACCTCGATCTCACCACCGGGCAACCATTCGAGGAGGCGCGACAACGACGGCCGGGAGGTCAGGATCTTCTCGTCGACCCCCCGCCGGCGGTACCGCGCAACGACGTAGGGTAGGTTCGGGTTGATGAGGAGGGCGCTAGCGCCCAACAGCCTCCACGGGGCATCGACCCACACGAGGGCGTGGACCGGTCCGTCCGCTTCGGGCAGAGCGAACCGCACGAGGTAGGTGTCTCCTTCCTCCTGCTGGTAGACGATCCGCTCCGGGGTGCGGGCCTGCGCACACGTCGAGCAGACCCGGAGCGAAGTGTCGCGGGTGGCCACGAGTCCGAGGCCCGCCATCCTTCCGAGGATAGCCTCGACCCCCGCGCGCCGGTCGACGGTATCGACCGGAGCCCCCGCCGCCCCTCCCGTCCAGACGGAGAGGGCGCGGAGCAGAGCGAGCGTGGTCTCGTCGGGCTCCCCGTCGCGGCGAAGGGTCCCGAGGGCCCGACGCCCGGCGAGAGCGAGATACCGCGCGTCGACGTCCGCGGCAACGGCCCGGAATGCGACGAGGCCGGGGTCGTCCCCGGTGATGAGCGCCCCTTCGAATTGTCTCAGGATAGGCGAGGAGGATCGTCCCAGAACCCCGTCCGGACGCGGCAGACCTCGCGCGGTCCAGAGTTCGCGGGCGGTGCGTTCGACGTCCCCGGGTCGATACGTTTCCGCGAGGACCCCCATGGAACCGGACCGCTCGGCCAAGGAGCTTGAGGGGGGACGGGTGGAATAAACTCTCTCTTCGCTGCGCCCTCGGAGTCCACGACCCCTGCGCCAGCAACTCTTATCCTCCGGCCGCGGTCCCCGCTCACCCGAGGAGAACCCCCCATGGCCTGGACGCAGCAAGAGGTCCGCGAGTTGAAGGAGGGCCGTTACATGCTGATCGACGAGGAACCGTGCCGTATCATCAGCATCCAAACCTCCAAACCCGGGAAGCATGGGGAAGCGAAGGCGCGGATCGACGCGGTCGGGATCTTCGACCGCCGCAAGCGGAGCGTCGTGTTCCCGGTGACGCACAAGGTCCAGGTCCCGATGATCGGGAAGCGCCAGGCCCAGGTCCTCTCGATGACCGATACCGAAGTCCAGTTGATGGATCTCGAGTCGTACGAGACGTTCAGCCTGGCCGTCGACGCGGAAACCAAGGCCCAGGTGACCCCGGGCGGAGAGGTCCAGTACCTCGACGCCATGGGCAAGCGGCAGATCACCCGCACCTAGTGTGGAACGCGAATGAGGGGGCCGCCGGAGCCCTCCTCCCTCTCGTTTGATTAATAAAGGGGACCGGGCATGAATCGTGTACCGGAACCCTCGAAGCCGCGAGGCTCAGCGGGCCGGGGCTAGGGGGCGGGACGAATGTCAGGACCGAGTGGGATGGGTGCCGTCCCTTCGTCCCGGTTGACCCGCATCCTTCAGGAAAAGGCGGAAGAACTCAAGCGAAAGCGCCAGGCCGGTGAGGTCCTCCAGAAGGAGGCGGACGAGCGCGTCGGACAACTCGAGCGTCTCGGGATTGCGTTGCCGGAGGTCCCCGAGCGGGCCCGGCAACTGCACGAGTTGGTGCGTCGCTCCGACTGGGAGGGGGTGGAGCTGCAGGCCCGCGCGCTCCTGGACTACCTCAACAGCCGCGTCCCGAACGTTATCGAGGAGCGGCGCAAGCGGACGGTCGAATCGGTCGACCGCCTGACGGCGGCAGGAGCGACCGTTCCCGCGTCGGCCCGGGACGAGATCGAGGCGCTCGCCCATCCACCGCCCGATGCCCCGTGGGCGGACACGGTCGCTCGACTCGTGCACGTGGAAGAGGACCTCGCGAAAGCCGGGGCCGAGAACATCTCCGTCGCCCAATCGCGGGCCAAGGCGCTCGCGGCATGGGCGGGCGTTGCTGGCGAACGCCGGATACAGTTCGACGAAAAGGTAGACCGCGCCGTCGAGCCGGCGAAGGAGGGACGGGTCGCGGATGCGCTGAACGCGCTGGCGACCTTGGAACGAGAAGACCTTCCGGAGGCCAAACTCCGCCACGATACGGCGAGGAGCTCCGCCGAATCCCGGATGGCGATCGCCAAGGAGCACGGCGCCTCGACCGCCGAGGTCGAGGCTGCGCTGCGGGACGACGCCGGGGCTTCGATCGACCGCTGGCCGGAGACGGTGGCCGCGATCGACAGTGCCCTCGAACGACTCGGGGAGGTGCTGCGCGAACGCACGGCCCAGGTGCTCGGTTCCCTCCGCCTTTCTCTGGACGCCCTTCCCGAGTACGGGACCGACCCGACCGAAGCACGGGTCGCGGTAGACTCGGCGATCTCCAAACTTCCGTTCGTCTCCGCGGCCGAGATCCCCACGCTACTCTCCGAGGCTCGCCGAGCGGCCGAGGAGCCGATCGTGGCCGTGGTCGCGGCGCTCCTGGACGAAGTGCGGCCACGCATCTCAGAGGCCCGCCGTCTTGGACGGGACCCGAGCGAAGTGTTCGCGGCGATGAACCGTGCGCGAGAAGCGCTCCGACTGAAGATCTACTCCGAGGCACTGGCCGCGAGCCAGGAGGCGGCCGAACGGGTCGAGCAGCTCACCGAGGACTTGGACGCGGCGCGCGACGAGCTCCAGGCCCTCGAGGAGATGGTCGCCCGGTTCCACCGGGCCGGATTCACGCCCGAGGGGTTCGAGGCGACCATCGCCCGAGCCCGCAACCACCTCGAGCGCGCCGAGGTCGACCAGGCCCGCACGCTGCTGCGCGAGTCGGTCGTGCAGCTCGGACGGGAGGCGCTGAAGCAGTTCCTCGACCGTTGGACGGCCCTCGACCGGGTGCGGGAGTACGCGCGCGAGCACGGCTTCCTTTCCGCCGAGGCCGGGGCCACACTCGACCAGGTCCGAGTACTGCTCGACCAGGGCGACCTCGGCGGCGGGGCCGAACTGCTCGGAAAGGCGGAGGTGGAGCTCCGCAACGCTGCGGCGCCCTATGTTGCGCGCCGCGTGCAGGAGATGGAGCAGGGGTTCGCCGACATCCCGGACGATGCCCTGACCTCCCCCGTCCGCCGATTGCTGGCGGACGCGGACGTGACGCTCCGGGTCAAGGAAGACCTGGTCTCGGCGATCGAGGCGTTGCGCCGGGCCGAGCGGGACTTTGCGTCGGTCTTCGCGGTCCATGCGAGTGCGCTGGTCGACCTTCTCGAGGAGGAGCGCCGGGTGCTCGAGTCGATGGGCGGCGCGGGAGATGAGATCCAACGCCAGATCGACGAGGTCCAGCAGATCTTCAACATGGGGGACTTCGTCAAGGCGTCGCGGGCCTCGCAGGAGATCCGCACGCGCGCCCAGCAGCAGCAGCTGCTGCGCAGCGAGGAGGCGATCTCCCATGCGAAGCTCGCCCTCGTCGAGCTCGAGCCCCTTGGGCTCGACCTCGGAAAGTTCCGCTCCGACCTCGAAGAAGCCCAGGCGGAGGCGCGGGCCGGCCATTATGCCGAGGCCCATCGGCTCTCCCAGACCCTCGAACAGGCGGCCGTCCGCAACCGGGCGCAGGCCCAGTCGATCGTGGAGGAGGTGGCGAGCGCCCAGGAGTTGCTCGGCGACCTCCGAGAGTTCGGGGTCGACCCGGAGCCGTTCTACGAGCCGATCCGTGCCGCGAGGCTCTCTGTCCAATCGCTCGACTTCGATGCGGCCCGTGCGACCATCCAGGCCGTTCACGGTAAGCTCACCGAGGCCGCGGCGCGTGCGGAGACGGACCGGCTCTTCGGGGAGATCGACCGTCTCATCGAGGACGGCCGCCGACTTTCGGCCCCCATGGAGCCGTTCGGCACCCGGCTGCACGCGCTCCGGACCGAGCGCGCGACCGCCCCGGCCGAGGCGACCCGCACGGCCACGCGCCTCCTCCACGAGGAGCTCGTGGCGATCCTGGTGCCGATCCTCGAGGAGAACCTCCGGTCCCTCGAGCGCGACCTCGACATCGCACGCGGCGCGGGCGTCGACCTCGACCGCATCGTGGCTCCGCTGGCCGAGGCCCGACGGCGGATCGCGCTCCCCGTGCCCGTGGGGGCCGCGGCGCTCCTCGATGCGGCGCGCGCCGAGTTCATCGGCACCCGCGGGTTGGTGGAGCAGGCCGAACGCGTCGCCAAGCGCGCGCGCGAAGCGATCGCGGAGGCCGACCTCCTACGCGTCGACATCGGTGTCTCTCGCGGCGCCATGGAGCAGGTGGAGCATGCGCTCGCCCGCCGGGAGTATGCCCGGGCCATCGAACTCGGAGGTCCCCTCGAGCGGGAGGTCCTCCAGGCAACCTACCATCACGTTTCCAAGACCCTTGCCGGATTCCGCGCGACCGTGAGCCGCCTCCGGAACGAGGGCGGGGACACGACCGTCGCCGAGAATCTGCTCCACCAGGCCCGGATGGCGCTCGACGAGGGCCGGCCCGTCGACGCGGTCCAGCTGGCCTCCAAGAGCGAGGCCGAACTCGAACGGGCCGACCTCCAGCGACGGATTGCCGAAGGTTCGATCGAAGCGGCCGAGCGCTCCCTCGAGCGCGCGGCCCGCGACGGGGTGGTCGTCCCGAGCGCGACGGCCGAGATCGAGGCCTCTCGAAAGTTCATGGAACGGCACGCCTACCCCGACGTCCTCGAGCACGCCATCCTGGCCAGCGACATCCTCGTCGCCGGCCGCGAGAGCCACCGCCGGGCGAAGGAAGCGTTCGGCGGGGCGGAGTCCCAGATCAAGGAGGCGAGCGGGTTCGGCGCCGGCATCACGGAGGCCGAGGCGCGTCTCTCCGAGGCCCGAACGCTCCTCGACCAGGGCCAATATCCCGAGGCGATCCGCGCCTCCCGCGAGGCCACCGAGCTCGGCCGCTGGGC